>JAIQEV010000032.1 GCA_020073585.1 Terriglobia bacterium | reverse complement strand
AACTGGCCGACGGCGCTGGCCGAAGCGCCGAAAGAGATGAAGACCAGGGAAAAGCCGCCGACGAAGGCCAGGGAAGAGGCAAAGAGCCCGGCTTTGGGCGATTCGCCCTGGCGCAACTGCTCCATGCCAATGCCGCTGAGCATGGAGATGTAGCCAGGGACGAGGGGCAGGACGCAGGGGGAGAGGAAAGACACCAGTCCCGCCAGAAAAGCCGCTGCGAGTGAAACGTCGGTCATGCCCAAACTATGCTCCTGTCGTTCGGCCTCGCCGGAAGAGCGGGGCGATCCGCGCGCACATTTCATTTTCGCACAAACGCAGGGAAAGAAGCTGCGCCAGGTGCGCGGGCAAGCCCCCGGAAAGTTTGCGCTGCGCGGGGAAGGCTGTGCCCGGGGCGAGACGTGGCATGTGCTGATTAGACGCAACGAGCAAACTGACGATAGCCGAGCGGCAGAGGGAGGCGGGATTCCGAGCGGTGGGCGGGTGTTGGATGGGTTAGGAAGAGATGCCGAGCTTCCAGAGCGAGCGAGGACGAGTGCAAGGTGGGAGATGGCACGAAATAGCAGGCAGTGTCGGGATAATCCGGCGGGAGGGGGTGGGGGCGCTCTGCTGACAAGGCTGTAAGTGCTGCATTCAGAATAAATTACGGAAATTAGCCGTGGCACAAGACCTGCATTCCACTCTTCGGCAGGCAATAGGGCTATGAGCTGGACGCCGAATAAAGTGACGGGTTGCGGGTGGGGGTGGGGTTTGCGGCGGTGTGTCTCTTTGGGCGGGGGGCGTGGGCCAATCTGGCGGGGGTGGGGCTGACGGTGGCGGCGATTGCGCTGGACGCGCTGGATGGACACCTGGCGCGGCGGAAAAATCTGGCGACACCGGAGGGAGCGCAGATCGACATCCTGGGCGACCGGATGATCGAGAACGTGTACTTCACGTATTTTGCGGTGGTCGGGATGGTGTCGCTGTGGCTGCCGGTGTTTTTCTTCGCGCGCGGGGCGGCTACGGATTTTCTGCGCGGACTGGCGGCGCGGGCCGGGCACAGCGGATGGGGAGCCAATGCGATGCTGCAGACGCGGATCGGGCAGGCGCTGGTGGCTTCGCGGTGGAGCCGCGGAGTGTACGCGGCGCTGAAGTGCATCTGCTTCTGCTACCTGGGGCTGGAGTTGGCGCTGGCGCGCGGGCCGGTGGCGCTGCTGGGCACGCTGGCCGCGGAGGCGCAGGGCGCGATTCGCGCCGGGGCGCAAATACTTACGTGGACGACGGCGGCGTTCTGTCTGGTGCGTGGACTGCCGGTGCTGCTGGAAGGGTGGCGGTATTTCGCGAAGAGCGTGCAGAGCGGGCGCGGGGGAAAATCCGCGGCACAGGAGGCGGCATGAGCCTGCTGCTACGGCCGCTGCGCAGCGCGGCGTTTTTCGATCTGGACGGCACGCTGCTGCCAGGGCCGGCACTGGAGATGCGGTTTTACCGGGTGCTGCGCTACCGCGGAGAGATCGGGGCGCGGCAGATGCTGAGCTGGCTGGCGGAGGCGGCGCGGCTGGCGCCGCGCGGGATGTTCGCGCTGCGACACGGCAACAAGATGTATCTGCGGGGGGTGCGCGCGGATGCGGCGACGGCGTTCCGGGGAATGCTGTTCCAGGCAAATCCGGAATGCGGCGAAGAGGCCGGCCGCGCGAGCAGGGCGGGAGCGGCGGCGGGCGCAACATTTTTTCCCGCAGGGCTCGAACGGATGGTCTGGCATGCGCGGCAGGGACACGCGCTGGTGCTGGTGAGCGGGACGCTGCAGCCGCTGGCGATGCTGGCGGCGCGGGCGCTGGATGCGGAGCTGCGCGCGCGGGGCTGCGCGACGATGGTGCACGTGCGCGGGACGCGGCTGGAAGAGGCGGGCGGGCGGTGGACGGGGCGGCTGGCGGACGAAGCGCTGGCGGGCGCGGCGAAGGCCCGCGCGGTACAGGGGATTGCGGAGCGCGAAGGCTACGCGCTGGAGGAGTGCTACGCCTACGGAAACAGCAGCGAGGACCGCTGGATGCTGGAGGCGGTGGGACGGCCGGTGGCCGTGAATCCTGCGCGGAAGTTGGCGCTGCGGGCCCGGCGCGAAGGGTGGCCGATTTTGCGCTGGGAGCGGGAGGCGGAGAGGCGGCGCGGGGGAGAAGCGGCGGGGCAATCAGAGAGAACGATGCGGCGGGTGCCGAAGCGGGCGGGGGGTGGTGATGCAGCAGCGGGCGGACCAAGGTCCGCCCCTACAGAGGGATCACTTGTGAGAGAAGCGGGGCAGGGCGTGTGCAGGGAGAAACGGGAGGGAGGAAGAGCCGGTGGGAGTCGAACCTGTGAGTAAAATGGAAGAAACGAGATATTCGCAAAACAGCGCGGCGCTGCCGTGGCCCGGCGGAACTTGGGGCGCGCGCGAGCCGGCAAGGGAGCAGACCATCGCAGGGCGGGTGCAACGGGAACTGACCGCGGCGTGGAAGGCGTGCGGCGCCTACGAATGGGTGGCGCTGGGCTACCTGGGGGTGTCGTCGGCGCTGATCGCGGTGTTTGCGCGGAACCTGGCGCATCCGGGGCGGCTGGTGGCGACGCAGGGGCTGCTCTCCGCGGCGGTTCTGGGGCTGTGCTGGATCTACGCGCGGTCGGCGGAACGCGCGGCGCGGAACGGGGGATCGTTTGCGAGCCGCTTCTGGCATTTCTGGCGGCACTGGTACCCGCACCTCTTTTTCCTCTTTTGCTTCGAAGAGCTGGCGTATCTCGTGCACATGGTCCATCCGGGCTGGTTCGACGGGAAACTGATCGCGGCGGATACGTGGATCACCGGGGTGAATCCGGTGCTGTGGCTGGAGCGCTTCGCGAATCCCGTGCTGAACGAGTACATGCAGTTCGCCTACATCACGTATTTCACGTACCTGCTGATTCTGGGGGGGATTCTGTATTACCGGCGGGACTGGCAGGGCTACTGGTCGGTGATGACGTATTCGATGGCCGGGTACGCGATGGGGTACGTGATCGCGGCGGTGTTCCCGATACAGAGCCCGTGGTTTCAACTGGCGGGAGCGTGGCACACGGAACTGCGCGGCGGGCCGTTCACGGCACTGATCGGTTTCATCGAGCACTACGGGCGGGTGCGCGGGGCGGCGTTTCCCTCGGAGCACGTGGCGGGAGCGTTTGCGGCGCTGTGGGGGGCGTGGGCGCACCGGCGGCGGGTGTTCTGGGTGTTTCTGCCGCTGGTGGTGAGCATGTGCATCTCGACGGTGTACGGGCGGTATCACTACATGGTGGATATTTTCGGGGGCATTGTCACCGGGACGCTGGGCTACTGGCTGGGCGGGAAGCTGATGCGGCAGGAGAAGAGGCTCATCGGTCACGGCGCCAATGAGTTGCAGGCCGACGGGGAGGCCGGAGGGCGTGAAGCCGCAGGGGACGGAAATGGCCGGAACGCCCGCGAGATTGGCGGGGCGGTTCAGACGAAGCAACAGCGCACGAGTGGGATAATCCCTTTCCCCGATGCGGGTGGCGTCTTCGCCCAGGAGCGGCGCGGCGATCGGAGTCGTGGGAACAACAAGCGTATCGAGGCGCGCGTCGGCCAGCGCCAGGTGGAGCTGCTGGATGAATTTATCGCGCCTCTCGAGCGCTTCCAAGTAGACCGTTGCCGAAACCTTAGTTCCCATTTCCAGGCGGGTGCGGACATCTTCGCCGTACTGCGCCGCGCGGGCCGGGAAACATCCCGACTGCTGGTGGTAGTGGGTGGCCTCGGCCCAGGCGATCTGATTGCCGGCATCTTCCGTTTCTTCCAATAGAGGGATGGAAACTTCTTTCGTTTCCGCGCCGTGTCCGCGGAAAGAGCGGAGTGCGGCCTCGAAGACATTCCGGATTTCGCCGGAGACCCGGTCAAAGAAAAATTCCCGGGGCAGGCCGAGACGGAATTTGCGGGATGGCGCGGGGAGTTTCCCCAGGGAACGCAGAGGCGGTTCGCCGGGCACGCGCAGGAAAATGGAATCGAGAAGAATGGCGGCATCCTGGGTGGTGCGCGCCAGGGGCCCGACGCAATCGAGGCGGGGAGAGAGCGGGATGACCCCTTCCACGGACACGCGGCCCAAGGTGGG
Organism: Terriglobia bacterium; assembly: GCA_020073585.1. GTDB lineage: Bacteria > Acidobacteriota > Terriglobia > Acidiferrales > UBA7541 > Acidiferrum. The sequence goes on along the minus strand of JAIQEV010000032.1, from coordinate 40,659 downwards.
CTTGAGGCCGACGATGCCGCAGAGGGCGGCGGGGATGCGGATGGAGCCGCCGGTGTCGGTGCCGATGCTGGCGTAGCAGAGGCCGGCGGCGACGGCCGCGGCGGAGCCGCCGCTGGAGCCGCCGGAAATGCGCTCGGTGTCCCAGGGATTGCGGACGGCGCCGTAGTGCGGATTGTTGGAGGTAACGCCGTAGGCGAACTCGTGCATGTTGGTCTTGCCGAGGATCACGGCGCCGGCCTCTTTCAGTTGGAGGACAACCTGCGCGTCATGCAGGGGGACGAAATCCTTCAGGATCCTGGAACCGGCAGTGGTGCGGACATCCTTGGTGTAGATGTTGTCCTTGAGGGAGATGGGGATGCCGTGGAGGGGGCCGCGATCGCGGCGGCTCTTGCGACCGCGCGGGGCGCAGAGTTCGGCTTCGGCTTTTTTGGCCTGGGCGAGGGCGAGTTCGGCGGTAAGGGTGAGGTAGGCATTGAGTCTGGGATTGAGGCGCGCGATGCGCGCGAGCATCAACTCGGTGAGCTCGACGGGGGAGAGCCGGCGCTTGCGGAAGAGCGCGGCGACCTGGGGGATGGAAGCGAAGGCGAGATCGGTGTCGTTCATTGGCTTGTCCTGTCCGAATTTTCCTGGCCGCTTCGAAGAGAGATTCTTCGCCCGCCAACTACGCGGACGAAGGGGCAGCGGTTCCTCGCTCCGCTCGGAATGACGGCGTTTTATGCTCTTTTCAACATAGTGCTAGAAAATCTTTTCGCGGCGGCGCAGGTTGCCGAAGGTGCCGATGTTGGCGAGGATGAGGGCGACGCGGAACTGGTTCTCCGTGCGCACCTGGCCGAGGGCGATGCGGCGGTATTCCACGGCGATGCCGCAGCAGCCGCCGTTGAAACTTACCTGCACGATCTGGTTCTGGAGGAAGCCGCGGGTGATGTCGTAGGTGAAGCCGCCGGCGGCGTTGAAGCCGCGGCGGTTCATCTCCCCGTAGCCGAGGAGGGCGCGGACCTGATTGGAAAAGGGCTGGAGCAAGGGATTGGCCTGGACGCGGAAATGGGCCAGGGTGGCGGAGAAATTGGCGTAGGGGCGCATCTTGAGGAGCGAACCGATGACCGTGAGCTTACTCCGCTGGGTGTCGTATTCGAGGATGGACTCGGCGTCGTAGCGCCCGCCGGGGGTGACCTTGAGGTCGCTGACGACGGGGGAGAAATGGCGGGGGCCGTCGGCGAAGGCGAAGGGCGTGAGGGAATTGAGGGCCTGCAGGACGTTGCGCTGGCCGGAAACGATGGCGCCGCCGAAGGTGGGGTCGAAATAGTGCTTTTGCAGGACGCGCCAGGAGAGGAACTCCTCGGACTGGGCGCCGGCATCCTTGCGGAAGAGGCGCTGGGTCACGCCGTATTCGACTTCACTGGTGTCGGAGAGAGTGGAGTCCTGATCGAAGCGGATGAAACGGCTGAAATCGCGGACGCCGGTGACATAGCGGTAGAGGATGCCCGGCTCGACGGTGTGCTTCCATTTGCGGCGCGAGGAAGGCCTGGAAAAGATGCGCTCGAAGGCGGGAGGGCGGAGGTCGAGGGTGAACTCGCCGGTATTGCGGGTGACGGATTGCGCGGAGAGAGCGCCGGAGCCATCGAGGGAAGCGCCGTAGCGCGTGACGCGGATGGCCGCGGTGGAGGTGACGCCGAGCCAGGGGCCGAAATGAAAGGGGAAGGTGACGCGGGGGGCGAACTCCGAGCGTTGCACGGCGGAGGGAGTGTCGAGGGTGGAATCGTCGCGATGGAGGGCGCCGGCCACGGCGGAAAAGCCGAAATAGACGGGGAGGTTTTTCCAGGGGGCCTGCTCGACGGAGCTGAAGCGGGCCTCCGGCGCGCGGCGCAGGACGACGCTGGTCTCGGGCTGAATGGTGAGGTAGCTGCGGTCGTTGACGGCAGCGAAATTGAGGCTGAAGCCGCGGAAATTATTGGTGAGGAAGCCGGCGCTGCGCAGTTCGGAGTTGACGGCCTCGCCGAAACTGTCGGCGAAGGCGAGGCGGAAAGTGAGCGAAGAGATCTGGTTGATGTCGGCGACGGCGCGCCAGCCGCTGGGGAGGAGGGAGATGAACTGGAACTCCTGCTGATGGCCGCCCTGGGGGTGGCGGACGCCGAGAGAGTCGGGGAGGCCACGATCCACGACGCCGAAGTAGCTGTAATGGAAGGAGGTGTTCTCCGAGGGGGTGGCGCGGAAGTCGGCGTGCTGGCTGAAACCGCGGCGGCTCATGAATTGCGCGCCCAGGGTGGCATCCATCCACGGAGCGGGGGCCCAGTAGAAGGCGTCGCCGAGAATGAAGCCCTTGCGGGTACTGCTGCCGATGTCCGGAACAAGAAAGCCGGACTGGCGGATCTTGCGCCCGGCGGGGGCGCTGGCGTAGGGCAGCCAGACCAAGGGCACGCGGAAGAAGCGGAAATTGGCGTTGACCAGGGCCACGGTCTTGCCCACGCGGATGCGCGCATGGGGCGCAAAGAACTGCCACTTGGGGCGGACGGGATCGCAGACGGTGACCCAGGCATGGCGCACGACATAGAGATCGTTCTCGAGGCGCTCGACTTCGCGGGCCTGGAAATAGAGAGGATTGTCGGAGAGGAGCACGGCGGGGTTGGCGCGGCGCTCCATCTTGACGGTGCCGCGGACGTTGCGGAAAGTGCCGTGGCCGGTGCGCACGTTGTACTGGGCTTCGTCGGCTTCGAGGCGCTGGTTGGCGAACTCGAAGAGGACGTGGCCGCGGGCCAGGGCTTCGGAGGTGCGGGAGTTGAATTCGACGTGGTCGGCGCGCAGGCGCATGCCCTGGTAGGCGATCTGCACGTCGTCATCGGCCGTGAAAAGCTCACCTTGGCGGCGCTGCGGCCCGGCGGCGGAAAGCTCGACGATCCCGCCCTTGCCCGCGGGCAGGCGCACCTGCTGGGCGGCGCGGGCGGGGCGCGGCAGAAGAAGCCCGGCCAAGAAGAGAACGAGCAGGGCGCCCGCGGCGCGCCGCAGCGCCGCGTGGAGGGCCGGGCGGGGGAGCGCCGGAAGCCGGGTGTGGGGGAAAGAGTTCACGCGCACCATGGGTCCAGTCAAAACAGTCCGCTAGCCTAGCACGCAGGGTGGAGGTTGTGTAGCGGGGGCGGAGCGCGGGGCGCGAGTTGAGGGCGGGTCAAGGAAGAGAGGCGGCGCATGTCCGCGGGAGGATGAAGAGCACAGCCAGGAATGGCTGTGCCACAAAAGAGGGGAAACAGGACTGCCTGTCCCGCGGGGTGAAACGCGGGCGGAACGCCGCACGTCCTGTATTCAACGGGAACAAACACCATTTCCAGAAACAAAGGATGCAGCGCAGGGGGCAGCGGCGGTATGATTTTGGCCTGCGCGTGGCACACCCGGAACAACCAGAGAGGAAATACCATGAATCGTAAATCGCACAGCTCGAGAGCAATGCTCGCCATGCTGATCTGCCTGCTGCTGGCCGCCGCGGCAGGGGCGGCGCCGGGGGGCGATCAGGGGAATCCCGCGGACAAGCTGAAGAATCTGGAATTCCGGGAGCTGGGGCCGGCGGTGATGGGCGGGCGGGTGGACGACTTTGCGGTGGTGGAGAGCACTCCGAATGTGGTGTTTGCGGGGCTGGCCTCAGGCGGAGTGTGGAAAACCACGAACAGCGGGACGACCTGGGAGCCGGTCTTCGACAAAGAGGGCGTCTCGACAATCGGGGACGTGGCCATCGCGCCGTCCGACCCGTCGATCGTGTGGGCGGGGACCGGGGAGCCGAACAACCGGCAGAGCTCGTCGTGGGGCGACGGAGTCTACAAGTCGCTGGACGGCGGGAAGACGTGGCAGAAGATGGGGCTGGAGGCGACGCAGCACATCGGGCGAATCGTGATCCATCCGAAAAATCCGGATGTGGTGTACGTTGCGGCGCTCGGGCACCTGTGGGGAGCGAATGCGGAGCGCGGGGTGTACAAGACGACGGACGGCGGGAAGAGCTGGTCGCAGGTGCTGAAGATCAACGAAGACACCGGCGTGGCGGACATCGCGCTGGATCCGGAGAGCCCGGAGACGCTGTATGCGGCGGCGTACCAGAGGCGGCGCACGGCGTACGGGTTCAACGGCGGGGGAACGAGCGGGGCGATCTACAAGACGACGGACGGCGGGGCCAGCTGGAAGAAGCTGACGAAGGGCCTGCCGTATGAAAACGGCGGAGAGGTGGGGCGGATCGGGCTGGACATCTACCGCAGGAATTCCAACATCGTGTACGCCGTGGTGCAGCACGAGAAGGGCGGGGTGTTCCGCAGCGAGGACAAGGGCGAGACGTGGAAGAAGATGGGGGACACGGACCCGCGGCCGTCGTACTACAGCCAGATCCGCATCGATCCGACGAACGACCTGCGCATCTGGGTGCTGGGCGCGAACATGTACTACTCGGAGGACGGGGGAAAGACGTTCACGACGCAGCGGGTGAAGAGCATCCACGGGGACTTCCACGCCATGTGGATCGATCCCGCGGATGCGAATCACATGATCACGGGGTCGGATGGGGGCATTCACTGGAGCTACGACGCGGGCAAGACGTGGGACTTCGTGAATACCCTGGCCATCGGGCAGTTCTACGAAGTGGGCTACGACCTGCAGAAGCCGTACCACATCTGCGGGGGGCTGCAGGACAACGGAGCGTGGTGCGGGCCGAGCAATTCGCTGACGCGCGAAGGGATCATCAACGACGACTGGATGGTGTTTCCGAGCGGGGACGGCTTCTACGTGCAGCCCGACCCGGCGGATCCCGCGACCGTGTATTACGAATCGCAGGACGGGGAGCTGTCGCGCTTCGACCTGCGCACGATGCAGCACCGCAAGGTCATGCCGGAGGCCAAGGAGAGCGAGGCGCACTACCGGTTTCAGTGGAATTCTCCGGTGGCCATCTCCGCGCACGACCACAACACGATCTACTATGGCGGAAACTTTTTCTTCAAATCCACGGACCGCGGAGACACCTGGACGCGGCTGGACGGCGACCTGACCACCGGGGTGGAGCGCAACAAGCTGCCGATCCTGGGCAAGGTGCCGGACAAGGAGACGCTCTCGCGGCACGACGGCGTTCAGGACTATCCGTGCATCACGACGATCAGCGAATCGCCGCTGACGGCGAACGTGCTGTGGGCGGGGACGGACGACGGGAACCTGCAAGTAACGCGGGATGGCGGGAAGAGCTGGAAGAACGTGGCGGGGAAGGCGCCCGGGGTGCCCAAGGGAACGTACGTGAGCCGGGTGGTGGCGTCGAAATACGCGGAAGGCACGGCGTACGCGGCGTTCGACGGGCACCGCGGGAACGACTACGGCGTGTACCTCTTCATGACCACGGATTATGGGGAGAACTGGAAGGCCATTCGCACGGGGATACCCAACTCGGCGGGGTCGGTGCACGTGGTGCGCGAGCATCCGCGGAACCCGAATCTGCTCTTTGCCGGAACGGAGTTCGGGCTGTGGGTCTCCTGGGACCGCGGGGGGAACTGGACGGCGCTGAAGAACAATTTTCCGACGGTGCCGGTGGACGATATCGCCATTCAGCCGCGGGAAAACGACCTGATCGTGGGAACGCACGGGAGATCGATCTGGGTCTTCGACGACCTGACGCCGATCGAGAAACTGAACGCGGAGGTGCTGGCGTCGGACTTGACGTTCTTCGAGGTGCGGCCGGCAACGAGCTTCCGTCACCGGCAGCGGCGCTGGAGCGCGGGACAGAAGATGTTCACGGCGAAGAATCCGCCGTACGGAGCGGTGCTGAACTATTACCTGAAGGAGGCGGTGGCGCCCGAGGCGGCGAAGGCCGGGGCGGAGGACAAAGAGAAGGCGGCGGCGAAGAAAGAAGGCAAGGTGAAGATCACCGTGCTGGACAAGGATGGGAAGGTGGTCCGGGAGATGGACGGGCCGGGCGCGGCGGGGGTAAACCGCACCAACTGGGATCTGCGCTGGAATGCCACCACGGAGCCGAGACCGGAAGAGCTGGAAGCCATAGCTGGAGGCTGGTCCGCGGGGCCGCGCGGGCCGCTGGCCGAGCCGGGTGAATACACGGTGAAGATCAAGGCGGGGGCCAAGGAAGCGGCGCAAAAGGTGGTGGTCGAAGAGGATCCGCGGGTGCAGGTTACGCCGGCGGAACGCGCCGCGCGCCGGGAGGCGATCAGCAAGCTGTACGAAATAGCGAAAATCGCGGGGAAGGACCGCCAGACGATCTCCGGCATGAAGGAGGCGCTGACCGCCGCGCGCGAGCAATGGAAGAAGGAGGCCGCCAAGGCGGGAGGGATGAAGATCCCGGAGGAGATCCAGAAAGCCGCAGAAGAGCTGCAGAAGAAGGTGGACGCGGTGGCGGAGAAGTATCTGCGGCCGCGCGAGGGCCTGGGCAGCGCGGGACCGCCGCTGGAATGGAAACCGGATCCGCTGCCGAATCGCGTGCAGGAACTGCTGGCGGGACTGGACAGTTTCGTCGCGACACCCGGGGGGCAACAGAAGGAGAAGATGGCGGAGCTGGCGGCGCTGGTGACGGAGGCTTCGGCGCAGGTGAAGAAGCTGGCGGAAGAGGATCTGCCGGCGCTGAACAAGAAGATGAACGAGGCGGGGATTCCGCACATCGTGGCTGCGGCGGGGGCCCCGGCGGCGGGCGGCGGGGACGAAGAAGAGGAGTCAGAGAGGTAGCACAGGCGGAAGTTGTCCCGAGCGCAGGCGAGGGAGACTGTGCAGGGGTGGAAGGGCAAAAGCGAAGAGCGCAGACGGAAGTCTGTGCTTGTGTGGGACGGGCAAAAGCTGAAGAGCACAGACTGAAGTCTGTGCTACTGGGCGAGACGATTTCGGGCGCGGTGCGTCTAAACAGGGCAATAAGGGGTGTGTCCGAGGGCCGGGGGGAGCGCTGAGGTTGGCGGCCCGGCAAGAATCCAGTTTCCACGATTGCGAGCAACGACAGAGGAGAGACGCATGAACGCGAAGCATGTGAAGCGGCACCGTGTGGCCGGATGGCTGGTTGCGGGGGCGATGATCCTGGGGGGATTTGCGGCGCGCAGCATGGCGCAGCCGCAGGAGAGCGCGGCGCAGGCGAAGGACGAGAAAAAAGAAGAAAAGAAGGAAGAGAAGAAAGAGGAGAAGAAGGGACTGTCGCTGAAATCCGCGCGCAAGATCGAGTTCACGACGGACGAAGGTACATGGCTGTCGCTGGACGCCGCGCCGGACGGCAAGACGATCGTGTTCGAGCTGCTCGGGGACATCTACACGCTGCCGGTGGAGGGCGGGCAGGCGAAGCTCATCTCCGGGGGCATGGCGTTCGACAGCCAGCCGAAATTTTCGCCGGACGGGAAATGGATCGCGTTTCTCAGCGACCGGGAGGGCAGCGAAAACATCTGGATCATGAAGCCGGACGGGAGCGACGCGAAGCAAGTCTCGAAGGACCCTAACAACGAGTTCGCTTCGCCGAGCTGGTCGCCGGACGGGCAGTACATTTTCGTGTCCAAGGCGGGGTTCGGGATCACCACGTTCGAGCTGTGGATGTACCACCTGCAGGGCGGCACGGGAGTGCAGATCACCAAGGCAAAGATGACGCCAACCACGCCGCGGCGCGAGCGGAACAACGCCATCGGCGTGGTGGCTTCGCCGGACGGGCGCTATCTGTATTACGCGATGCGCAAGGGCGGCTTCCAGTACAACGCGAAGTTCCCGCTGTGGCAGGTGGCGCGGCGCGACCGCAAGACCGGCGACGAGGACGTGCTGTTGGAGCAACTGGAGAGCAGCTTCCGCCCGGTGCTGTCGCCGGACGGGACGCAACTGCTGTACGTGACGCGCTACGAGACGGAGAGCGGACTGCGGCTGCGAAATCTGCAGAGCGGGGAGGACCGCTGGGTGAAGTATCCGGTGACGCGCGACGATCAGGAATCGCGCTTCACGCGCGACCTCTTTCCCGGCTATGCATTTCTGCCCGGGGGCCAAGAGATCGTCTACAACCAGGACGGGAAGATCCGCCGGCTGGAACTGGCCACGGGCAAGGAAAGCGTGATTCCCTTCACCGCACAGGTTTCCCAGGAACTGGGGCCGAAGCTGGATTTCCCGCAGCGCGTGGAGGACGGGCCGGTGAAGGTGCGGCTGATTCAGGATGCCGTGGAATCACCGGACGGGAAGAAGCTGGCGTTCTCGGCGCTGACGCATCTCTACGTGATGGAGATTCCGGGCGGGAAAGCGCAGCGGGTGACCAGCGGAGCGGCGCGGGAATTCCAGCCGACGTGGTCGCCGGACGGGAAATCGCTGGCGTACGTGACGTGGTCGGCCGAAGGCGGGCAGATCTGGAAGGTAGCGGCAGCGGGGGGAACGCCGCAGCAGCTCACGCAGGTGACCGCGTTCTACAGCGATCCGGTGTGGTCGCCGGACGGGACGCGCATCGTGGCGTTGCGCGGCAATGCTTATGACCACGAGAACAGCGAATACGACTTCGGACAGACTCCGGCCACGGAACTGGTGTGGATTCCGGCGGAGGGCGGAGCGGCCAACCTGATCCTACCGGCGCGGGGCGCGGGCAAGCCGCACTTCACGCACGAGAAGGAGCGCGTGTACGTGTATACACCGAATGGGCTGGTGTCCCTGCGCTACGACGGGACGGACCGGCGCACGCACCTGCAGGTGAAGGGGCAGGGGCTGTATGCGTTCGACGAGCCGGTGGCGGCGGATGACGTGCGGGTCAGCCCGGACGGCAACTGGGTGCTGGCGCACGTGATGAACCAGCTGTACGTGGTGGCCATGCCGATGGTGGGCGGAGAGGCGCCGACGGTGCTGGTGACGGGCGCGTCGGTTCCGGCGAAGCGCCTGACGGACATCGGGGCGGACTATTTCGGCTGGGCCGATGACGGCAAGACGATTACCTGGGCGGTGGGCGCGAGCTTCTTCCGCCAGGCGCTGAGCGCCGTCTCGTTTGAGGCGCCCAAGGAGGAAAAGAAGAACGGCGAAAAGAAAGAGGAAGGCAAGAAGGACGAAGCCGCGGAGAAGAAGCCGGAGAAGTTCAAGGAGCAGGAAAAGAGCGTGGAAGAGATCGCCGTGGACCTGGAAGTGCCGCGCAAGAAGCCGCAGGGCACGGTGGTGCTGCGCGGGGCGACGGTGGTGACGATGAAGGGCGACGAGGTGCTGAAGAACGCGGACGTCGTCGTGGAAAACAACCGGATTAAGAGCGTGGGAGCGCGGGGCAGCGTGCCGGCGGGGGCCAAGGTGTTCGATGTGCGCGGGAAGACGATCGTGCCGGGGTTCATCGACACCCACGCGCACTGGTTCGAGATCCGGCGCGGCATCCTGGACACGCAGAACTGGAACTTCCTGGCCAACCTGGCTTACGGGGTCACCGCCGGACTGGACGTGCAGACGGCGACGAACGACATGTTCGCGTACGAGGACCTGGTGGACAGCGGGGAGATTCTGGGGCTGCGGGCGTTTTCGACGGGGCCGGGAGTGTTCTCGGACAATAATTTTCAATCGGCGGAAGAAGCAAAGGGCGTGCTGACCAAGTACCGGAAGTATTACGGCACGCACAACATCAAGAGCTACATCGTGGGCAACCGCAAGCAGCGGCAGTACATGGTGCAGGCGGCGAAAGAGCTGGAGATGATGCCGACGACGGAGGGCGGGCTGGACCTGAAGCTGGACCTGACGCACGTGATCGACGGCTTCCACGGCAACGAGCACTCGCTGCCCATCGTGCCGCTGTACAAGGACGTGATCCAGTTGTTCGCGCAGTCGGGGATCGCGGAGACGCCGACGCTGATCGTGAATTACGGAGGGCCGTTCGGGGAGAACTACTGGTACGAGAACAGCGAGGTGCACGACAACGCCAAGCTGAACCACTTCACGCCGCACCGCATCCTGGACGAAAAGACGAAGAGGCGGGAGGGGTGGTTCCGCAAGGACGAGTACGCGTTCGCGAAGCTGGCGGCGCAGACGGCGAAGATCGCGCGGGCCGGCGGGCTGATCGGGGTGGGCAGCCACGGGCAGCTGCAGGGGCTGGGGTACCACTGGGAGCTGTGGATGCTGGCGAGCGGGGGGATGACGCCGCTGGAAGTCCTGCGCTGCGCCACGCTGAACGGAGCAAAGATCATCGGGCGGCCGCAGGACCTGGGGTCGCTCGAGCCGGGGAAGCTGGCCGATCTAGTGATCCTGGACAAGAACCCGCTCGAGGACATCCGCAACACGAACACGATTCACTGGGTGATGAAGAACGGCGAACTCTTCGAAGGCGACACGCTGGATCAGGTGTGGCCGGAGCAGAAGAAGCTGGAACCGCTGTTTTTCTGGAACTACGACCAGCCCAAGGCCGGGGAGCCGCTGAGCTACGGGAAGACGGTGCAGCCGTAGAAGACGTGACTCGTGATTCGTGACTTGTGACTTGTGAGTGATGCCGGGGCGCCCCGAGCGGGTCGGGACGCCCTGATTTCTTGGAGGCCAGCCGGTTACGGTTACTTTTCGGCGGGTTTGGGCTGGGCGGCGCGGTACCAGGCGAAGGTGCGGCGCAGTCCTTCTTCGAAGTGGACCTGGGGGTCGTAGGCGAGGAGCTTGCGGCCCAGGGTGATGTCGGCCTGAGAATCGCGGATGTCGCCCTCGCGGGGCGGGTCGTACTTGGCATCGAGGGGTTTGCCGGCGATCTGGCCGAGGAGTTGCAGGGTCTGATTCAGGGTGTAGCGCGCCCCTGTCCCCACGTTGAAAACCTTGCCGGAAACGCCGGGGGCTTCGCAGGCCAGGAGATTGGCCTGCACGGCATTGTCCACGTAGGTGAAATCGCGGGACTGCTCGCCATCGCCAAAGACGGTGGGCTGCGTGTCGTCGAGGCAGCAGGTGATGAATTTGGAGAGCACGCCGGAATAGGGCGAGCTGGGATCCTGGCGCGGGCCGAAGACGTTGAAGTAGCGCAGGCAAACGTTCTCGATGCCGTAGCAGCGGCCGAAAACCTGGGCGTAGAGCTCGCCGACGTACTTGGTCACGCCGTAGGGAGAGATAGGGGCGGGCTGCATGGTCTCGACCTTGGGCAGGGTGGGAGTTTCGCCGTAGGCCGAGGAGGAAGCGGCGAAGACGATGCGTTTGACTTTGGCATCGCGGGCCGCCACCAGAACATTGAGCGTGCCGTCGATATTGACGCGGTTGGTCTCGAGCGGGTCCTTCACCGAGCGGGGCACGGAGGTGCGCGCAGCGAGGTGCAGGACGTAATCAGCCTCGTGCACGGCGCGGCGGACGGCCTCGAGGTCGGTGATGCTGGCCTTCATGAAGGTGATCTTGCCGCGGACGTCGGCGAGGTTTTCTTCCTTGCCGGCAGACAGGTCGTCCAGGACCACCACGCTGTGGCCGCGGCGGACGAGTTCGTCGACGGTGTTCGAGCCGATAAAACCGGCGCCGCCCGTCACCAGGTAACGCATTGAGGAGTGCCTCCTTGGAAAGTTTATCCGCTGCAGGCGCCGCGGCGCGGCGGCGCTGGTTTGAGGCCTACGGGGACGCTGCCCCCGCCTTTCTGTTACGCTTGTACGGTGAATACGGGCCCAGCGCGATGAGGCCCACCCCCCACGAAGGGATATTGTACGACGGAATCCGCGCGGGGAAGCGTTCGGAATTTGCGCGACGTCGCATAAGAGGCATGAACCACCCAATCCGCAACTGGAGCGCCGCCGGCATCATTTTACTGGGGCTCACCGCCACGGCCCTGCTGTGGCACGGGCGCGCGCCGCGGCGGCCACTGCCTGGCACAACGTCCGCCGCCGCCGCACCGGGCGCGAGCACGGGAGCGCCGGCGGAGCATCCCGCGACGAAAGCGAAGCCCGCGGGGGAGCGGGAGGCCGCTTCCCTGCTCCCGCAGAGCGAAACCCTGGAATTCACGGCGCATGTGGCCAAGATCAACAACGTGGCCTCACTGCGCTTTGTCGCGGGGGAGCAGCGCATGTTCCTGGGACGCGCGGCGTGGCACCTGCAGGCCTTCGCGCACACGCAGAACCCGCTGCGCATGGTCTTCGTGCTGGATGACCAATTCGACTCCTACAGCGACGCCGCAACGCTGGCGAGCTTGCAATACGAGCTGCGGCTGAACGAGCGCGGGCAGCGGGTGGATTCCGTGCTGCGCATGAGCACGGGCAAAGAGGCGGCGCCGGCGGATGCCACGGCTGCGCGGGTCCTGCCCGGCACCCGCGATCCGCTGGGAATGCTGCAATATCTGCGCACGGTGAACTGGGCGAAAAGCCCCGAGGCGCGCAGCCCGGTTTTCGACGGGCACAAGCTGTACGAGGTGCGCGCGCGGCTGGCCGGAAGCGCGGAGAAGGTAACGGTTCCCGCGGGGGAATTTACGGCGTCGAAGATCGAGCTGCACGTTTTTGAGAACGGCACAGAGAGCAAGGACACGCACCTCGCGGTGTATCTGGCGAACACGACGGCGCGCACGCCGGTGCTGCTGGAAGCGGTGCTGCCCCTGGGAACGGCGCGGGTGGAGCTGCTGCGGGCGCAGTGAGCGGATGGAAACGAACCAGCAACCTTTGAAAGCCGCCAGTTAAGAGCCGAAAGAACCCCACGCACGAACTTCTGGCCAGTCTTGCGTTCCACTTCAAACGTCTAATGATGGGCTATTCAGGCGGTGGCCAACTGCTCGATGAGGGCGCAGGCGATGTGGCCGATGGTGAGGTGCGCTTCCTGAATGCGCTGGGGATCGCGCGAGGGGACGTTGAGGAGCAGGTCGACTTGGCCGGCGAGCGCGCCGCCGGTTTCTCCGGTGAAGGCCACGAGGCAGGCGCCACGGGCGCGCCCGGCTTGCACGGCGCGGACCACGTTGGGGCTGGCGCCGCTGGTGGAAAGGGCCACGAGGACGTCCGCGGGAGCGAGCAGGGATTCCACCTGACGGGAAAAGATGTGCTCGAAGCCGTAGTCGTTCCCGGCGGCGGTGAGCACGGAGGGGTTGGCCGTCAGCGCCAGGGCCGCCAGGCCGCGGCGGTCGGTGCGCAGGCGCACCACGAGTTCGGCGGCGAGGTGCTGGGCATCAGCAGCGCTGCCGCCGTTACCGAAGAAGACCAGCTTGCCGCCGGCGCGCAAGGCCGCGGCGGATTTTTCGGCAAAGGCGGCGATGCGCGCGATGAGCTCCGGCGAAAAACTTTGTTTCACGCGGCAACTTTCCTCGAGCTGGCGGCGAATCTCTTCGGCGTGTGACGGCATGTTCGTTTTCCGGGGCTCAGCAGAGGGCGATTTTCTCGCGGTGGCGGACGAGGCGGCGCGTGGCGTTGCGGGTATCCACGACGAGTTTGGCGGCGTCCACGATGGCGGCGTAATCGTAGCTGGAATGGTCGGTGGCGATGACCACGCAATCGTAGGAGGCGATGGTCTTGGGATCAAGGGCCACGCTCTTCATGTGGCTGTAGTCGTAGTGGCGCATTTTGTGGAGCTTCGGGAAATAGGGGTCGTTGTAGTCGAGCTTGGCGCCGCGCTCGTGCAGCAACTGCATGATCTTCAAGGTCGGCGACTCGCGCAGGTCGTCCACGTCCTTCTTGTAGGCCATGCCCAGCAGCAGGACTTTGGCGCCCTTCAGGCTTTTTTCGCGCTGGTTGAGGGCCGCGGCGATGGCGTCCACGACGTGATAAGGCATGGCGGTATTGACCTCGCCGGCCAGCTCGATAAAGCGCGTGGAAAAGTCGTACTCGCGGGCCTTCCAGGAGAGATAGTAGGGGTCCACGGGGATGCAGTGGCCGCCCAGGCCCGGCCCGGGATAGAAGGGCATGAAGCCGAAGGGCTTGGTGGCCGCGGCGTCGATGACCTCCCAGATATCAATGCCCATGCGCAGGCTGAGAAGCTTCAGCTCGTTCACCAGGGCGATATTCACGCAGCGGAAAATATTCTCGAGGAGCTTGGCCATTTCCGCGGCGCGCGCCGTGCTGACCGGCACCACGCGGGCCACCACCTGCGAGTAGAGCGCCTGCGCGGCCTGCCCGCTGGCGGGATTGATGCCGCCGACCACCTTGGGGATCTGCGCCAGGCCGAACTGCTTGTTACCGGGATCTTCGCGTTCCGGGGAAAAGGCCAGGAAGAAATCCACGGGCAGCTTTTCCGCCTCGGGACCTTTGGCGATGGGGCAGCGCATGCCGGATTTTTCCAGGATGGGCAGGACGAGTTCCTCGGTGGTGCCCGGATAAGTGGTGGATTCGAGAACGACGAGCTGGCCCTTCTGCAGGTGCGGCTGGATGGAACGCACGGTGGCCTCGACGTAGGAGAGGTCCGGCTCGCGGCGCTCATCGAGCGGCGTGGGAACGCAGATGAGGATGGCGTCCATGCCCTTGAGGCGCGAGAAATCGGTGGTGGCGGAGAAATGCCGGCTGTGGACGAACTGCTGGATCTTGGTCTGCGGAATGTGCTCGATATAGGTCTTGCCGGCGTTGAGCTTGGCCACCTTTTCGGGATCGCTGTCAAAGCCGGTGACGCGGTGCCCGGCTTCGGCAAAACGCAGAGCCAGCGGCAGACCGACATAGCCGCAGCCGATGATGCCAACATTCAACTGAGCGCCCTTGAAAAATTCGGGTTTGCGGTCTGTGGCCATAAACTCCGTATCTCTCCTCAAGGCTTCTGCAAAGGCCCAAAAGTCGCACGATCGACGGGTCAAAGACTCTTTACTATAGCAGGGAATCGACCCGGCGAAAAAGCGGGGGACGCCGGGGCGTTTGCTTGCAGAGCAATTCCAGTTGCCAGACCCGCCTATTCGGGCGAAGATGTTTTCGCTTCAGAATACGCGAGCCCATGAGTCTGGTGATCATCCTTTTCGGATTTGGTGTCGGCCTCCTGGTCGGGCTGTTCGGGATCGGCGGAGGCATCGTGGTCGTGCCGGCGCTGGTGTATCTTCTGCGCATGGACCAGCACCTCGCGCAGGGCACTTCCCTGTTCATTTTGTTGCCGCCGCTGGGACTCGGAGCGCTGTTCCATTACTGGAAGCGGGGCGACGTGGATCTGCGCGCGGGGATTCTCAGCGCGCTGGGCATCCTCGTGGGGGGGTATCTGGGCAGCCGGATTGCCATCCCAATGGCTTCCAACCATCTACGGGGCGGATTCGGGTGTTTCGTGATGGTTTCCGCGTTCCTGCTGTGGCGCAAGACCCTGCAAACGTCCCCTAACACGGCGGACGCGCCTACGGTGAGGTCCGGTGCCTGATACGGTGCTGCGGCAGACAGCGGTCTTTGCCGTGGCCTGTGCCTGCGGCGTTGCCGCGGGGCTCTTCGGAGCGGGCGGAGGAGTCCTGCTCGTGCCCCTGCTCGGCCTGTTGTTTGGTTTCAGCCAGCACCGGGCGCAGGGCACGAGCCTGATCGCGCTGGTGCCGCCAACCGGCCTGCTGGCATTTCTGACGTACTGGAAGGCGGGCGACGTTTCCTGGCGCGTCGGGCTGCTGCTGATCCCGGGAATTTTTTTGGGCGGCATCGCCGGGAGCCGGCTCGCCGAGAGCTTGAAGCCGCGGCGGATGCGGCAGATATTTGCAGGGGCGATGTTTGTGCTGGGGGCGTGGCAGGCGATCGCCGCCTGGCACCACTAAAGAAAGAGACTGGCGCGATCCATGGTCGATATTCACTGCCATATCCTGCCCGGGGTCGATGACGGTCCGGAAACGATGGAGGAATCGCTGGCGATGGCGGAGTCGGCCATCGCCCAGGGCATCACGCATATCGTGGCCACGCCGCACGCCAGCAGCGAGTACCCCTTCGAATACGCGCGGGTGCGCCGGGAGCGCGACGAACTGCAGGGCCTGGTCGGAGACCGGCTGACGCTGGCGACCGGGTGCGACTTCCATCTCAACACGGAAAATCTCCAGGCGCTGAAGGACAGGCGGGAGCGCTTCTGCATCAACCAGAACAACTACCTGCTGGTGGAATTCAGCGATTATTCGATACCGCGGTCGATGGACCAGACGCTGCACGACCTGCAACTGGCCGGTCTGCAACCCATCATCACGCATCCCGAGCGGAACAGCATTCTCAACAGCCACCCGGAGCGGCTGCGGCAGTGGATCGAGCAGGGCTGCTACGCGCAAGTGACCGCGGGGGCGCTGATCGGGGCGTTCGGATCG
The DNA here is from genome assembly GCA_020073585.1 of Terriglobia bacterium. Taxonomy (GTDB): domain Bacteria; phylum Acidobacteriota; class Terriglobia; order Acidiferrales; family UBA7541; genus Acidiferrum. Next base: position 24,596 of record JAIQEV010000032.1, on the reverse strand, counting down.
GCGCCGCGGCGCATTGCGGAAACCTGGATCGCGGAGGGCCTGGTGCACTTCGCCGCCAGCGACGCACACGATTCCCGGAGGCGGCCACTGATGATGAAGAAGAGCTACCGGGCGGTCACGGAATTGTTCGGAGCGGAAAAGGCGCAGGCGCTGTTCCGCGACAATCCGCGTGCGGCCCTGGAAGGGCAGGCGCTGCCGCACGTTCCGCCGCTGGCGGATAAGCGGCCGGCAGCGAGGCGTAAGCGGTTTTTCTTTTTCTGAAAAGAAAGTGGGAAGGCGGCAGAGGGGAGCAACTCTCCCGCCAGGCAGCCGCGGTTCTTTTCCATCGGCAACTTTCGGGCCCTAACGCGCGCGGTTATTGCCGGGCGTGCAAGGGCAGGCCGGCCCAGGCATTGGCCAAGCCAAGGAGCTCGCGCACGACTTCCAGGGCGTCGCCGCTGGTGCGCCACCAATGGGCCGGATCGAAGGGGTCGTCCGCCGCCGGACGCACGATCAGGCTCTGGCCGGGTTTTGCGAGCATGCGCCAGAGAGTGCGCACGCGCCGGGTGTGCGATTTGGAAGTAACCACGATGAGCGAGCGCCCGCCGCTCTGCTCGAGCTGCTTAGCGAGGAGGTCCAACTCGGCGGCGGTGTTCACCGCGCCGGAAGGGAGCACGCGGATGGCGTCCGCCGGGACGCCCAGGCGCAGAAGCACGCGCACGCTGTAAAAGTCCTCCCCGACGAAATCAATGCCCAGGATCTGCAGTTCCCTGCCTGGTTCCGGGGCGTGCGTGATCCAGACTTGCGGCGCCCAACCGTCCCGGTAGAGGGCTGCGGCCTCCTCGGCGCGCAAGGGCATGCGCCCGCTGAGGACGGCAATGGCGGCCGCTTTTTGCAGGGGATCCTGGACGAGCAGCCAGCGGCCGGCGCGGTACAGCGCCGCGGTGGCGGCCAGCAGAAAAAGAAAAGCGAGGACGCCGATTACGAGAAGCGTCCAGCAACAGGGGCGGCGGCGCGGCAAGGGCCGATTATCGGTTTCGGGCATGCGAGCGATACAGAGTTCCCCAGGAGTTCGAGCATCTTAACGTTGGCGGGGTGTGTGGTCAATCCACGCGGCACAGGCTACAATCCTTCACGGACTTTTTGCGTGACCGCAGAGCGGTCAATTTCAGGTGTGACCGCAGAGCGGTCAACTCAGGGGGAAACATGCGCGCAGTGGTCACCGGCGGGGCGGGCTTTCTCGGGTCGCATCTGTGCGACCGGCTCCTCGCCGAAGGCTGGGAAGTGCTGGCGCTGGACAACCTGGTCACCGGGATGGAATGCAACGTGGCGCACCTGCGGGGGAATCCGCGGTTTCAGATGGCGCGGGCGGACGTCACGCGCTATATCGAAGTTGCGGGGCCCGTGGATTACGTGCTGCACTTCGCCTCCCCGGCCAGCCCGGTGGACTATCTGAAGCTGCCCATCCAGACGCTGAAGGTGGGCTCGCTGGGGACGCATAACGCGCTGGGGCTGGCGCTGGCCAAGAAGGCCAAGTTTTTCCTGGCCTCCACAAGTGAATGCTACGGCGATCCGGAGATTTCGCCGCAGCACGAGGAATACTGGGGCCACGTGAACCCCATCGGGCCGCGCGGGGTGTACGACGAGGCCAAGCGCTTCGCGGAAGCCATGACCATGGCCTACCACCGCGCGCACGGGGTGGACACGCACATCGTGCGGATCTTCAACACCTACGGACCGCGCATGCGGCTGAACGACGGGCGGGCGCTGCCGAACTTCGTGCACCAGGCGCTGACGGGGCAGCCGCTGACGGTGTATGGGGACGGCAAGCAGACGCGCAGCTTCTGCTACGTCTCCGACCTGATCGAAGGAATTTACCGGCTGATGCTATCGGACGAGCACCTGCCCGTGAACATCGGCAATCCGCAGGAGATCACCATCCTGGAATTCGCGGAACGCGTGCGCGCGCATTTTCCGGGCGCGAAACCGATCATTTTCGAGCCGCTTCCGCAGGACGACCCGAAGCGGCGCTGCCCGGACATCAGCAAGGCCCGGCGGATCCTGAAGTGGGAACCCAAGGTGAATCTGGAAGAGGGGCTGGGGTTGACGCTGGATTATTTCAAGAAGCAGTTTGCGGCGGGGAAGTCCGCGTAACGCAGCGGAAAGCGAACCGCCGCCAGTTAAAAGGAAAAAGAGCGGGCGCTTGCGCGCCCGCTCTTTTTTTTACCGGCATGAAATTTGCAACGCTTGACGGTCAACGGCCTTCGTTATTCCGCGCGGCCGAAGCAGTGGTATTCGAAGCCCAGTTCGCGCATCTTCGCCGGAGCGTAGAGATTGCGCCCATCAATCACCAGTTGCCGGGCCATGATTTTCGCGGCGCGGGCCCAGTCGATCGTGCGGAAGAGGTCCCACTCCGTGCAGAGCAGGGCGGCATCGGCATCGAGCAGCGCTTCGTAGGGATCTTCGTGGTAGCTCACCTGGGGGAATTGCGCCCGGGTCCGGGCGATGGCCTGGGGATCGCAGGCGCGCACTTCGGCGCCCTCGGCGAGCAGGCGGCTGACGACTTCGAGGGCCGGGGCGAAACGGATATCGTCGGTATTGGCCTTGAAAGCCAGACCGAGCACGGCGATCTTCTTTCCTTTGACCACCCACAGGGCCTTATGCACCTTGTCGAGAAAACGGTCGAGGCGCTGTTTGTTGACGCGCTCGGTGGCCTTGAGCATTTCGAAATCCACGCCGACCGAATCGGCCAGATGGATAAAGGCCTGAATGTCCTTGGGAAAACAGAAGCCGCCGAAGCCCAGGCCGGCCTTGAGAAAGGGCGCGCCGATGCGGGGATCGAGGCCCATGGCGCGGGTGACCTCTTCGACGTCGGCGCCGATTTTTTCGCAGAGATCGGCGATGACGTTGGCATAGCTGATCTTCAGGGCCAGGAAAGAGTTGGAGGCGTGCTTGATGAGTTCGGCGCTGTTGATGGTGGTGACCAGAAAGGTGGCTTGCGGATTGCCGCCGCACTTGCCGTCGTGCACGGGGCAGTGGAATTTGCGCTCGAGGATCGGCCGGTAGATCTCGCGCAACTGCTCGGCGGCAATTTCGTCCTCGACGCCGACGACGATGCGGTCGGGGTGGAAGAAATCCAGGATCGCGGTGCCCTCGCGGAGAAATTCGGGATTGGAAGCGACGCGGAACTGGACGCCGCTGTCCTTGCCGTAAGCCTTGAGGGCGCGGCTCAGCTCGATCCCGGTGCGCGCCGGCACGGTGCTCTTCTCCACCACCAGCTTGGGGGTGCGCGCTTCCCGCGCGATCTGCCTGGCAACGTGGTCGATGGCGGAAAGATCGGCGGCGCCGGACTCCTTCGGGGGCGTGCCCACGCAGATAAAAATGGCGTCGCTGGCGCGGATGGCTTCCGCGGCGTCGGCGGTGAAGGAGATGCGCTGGGCCCGGCGGCAGGAGTCCAGCAATTCGCCGAGGTGCTCCTCATAGATGGGGACTTCGCCGGCTTGCAGCTGGGCAATGCGCGCGGCGTCAATGTCCGTGCAGATGACCTGGTGGCCAGCTTCGCTCAGACACGCGCCGGTCACCAGACCGACGTACCCGCAACCAATCACCGAGATGCGCAAAAAGACCTCCGCTCCGTTTAGGCCAAGGGCGTCCCGCATGCCCGCAATGACTGCTCTCTTTTCTACACTATCGGAGACCGCCGGAAAAGTGATCTGCCGGGCCGGTGCAGCGGGTTGCACAACAGCGGGCAAGCCAAACCGTACGACTTGCCCGTTGCGCGAGCACACGGAAGATCAAGCGCCTGGGGAGCAGACCGGTAAAGGTCAGGCAGGGCGGGCACCACCGCGGCCCAGGAGCAGGCCGCGCAGGCCGAGCAAGACCAGGCGGGGCTGCTGGCGGACCGTCTGCCAGAGAAGGCGCGCGGCTTCGTCGCGGGAGATCGCGCCGAGGGCGTTGCACGCCGAAACATTCAGCATGTCCACCAGCCGGCAATAATCGGCTTGCGCGAAATCGTGCAGGGCCCGGCGGATCAGCCAATGCGCGCCCAGTTCGCGGCGCAGGGCGCGAAGTTCCGCGCTGTGTCCGCCGTTCAGGATGGCCTCAGCCACACCGCGCGCGCCGCGGAAGCCGGTAACCAGCCCGCCGACGGTGGTGACCTTCACCTGCGCCGCGGCATCACCGACCAGATAGACGTCGCCCCGCCCCAGGCGGCGGCGCACCGGAATCCAGCGACGGTACTCGGGAATGCGCGCGCCCTGCCACTCCAGCGGCTCCATGCCTTTTTTCTCGAGGAAGCGCGTGAGGCAGCCCATGGCCCCCGCGGAATCCGCGGCGATCAGGCCCAGGGCGGCGCGTTGCGGGGATTCCGGAATGAGCCAGTAGAAATAGGGAGTATCTTCGGGGACGAACCACACCCGCACCGTGTCCGGGGGGCAATCCTTGGGCAGGCGCACGATGGCCTGCAACAGGGAGACGGTTTGCAGGGGGGGCCAGCCGGCCGAGCGAGCCACGCGGCTGGCGACGCCGTCCGCGCCGACCACGCTGGCGGCATGGAACTCCTCGCGCTTTCCGCCGGACTCCACTTCCAGGCGGAGACCGCGGGCATTGGCGGCGACACCCTGGAAGCGCGTGCTGCAATCAATCTTGACGCCGGCGTGCTGGGCATCGGCGGCCAGGGCCCGGATCAATTTCGTGCGTTCGATGATCAGATCGGGCTTGGCCAGGGCCACCTGGGCCGAGCGGCCGTTGGTGAAGAGCTCAAAACGACGGATTTCATTGACCGTGGCCGCGCCGGCGGCCGGGCCCAGCAAAGGGCGCAACTGATGGGTGACGATGAGCGTGCGCGGAGCCGGACCGAGTTCCGGAGCCGCTTCCAGCACGCGTACGGACCGGCCACCGCGCGCCAGCAGCGCCGCGGTGAACAGGCCCGCCGCCGATCCCCCGACGACGACAACATCCGCTTCGGCGGTCTTGCCCACCGGTTTTCGTTCCGCCATGGACACTCTCTTCTGTGACTTCTGTGACCGCATAGCGGTCAACGATTTTTGTGACCGCGAAGCGGTCAACGATCTTCAGATACGCAGTGCCGGGAATCCGGAGCACCGGATTGCCCGTGTCCCGGCATCAACTCTTCATTCAATTCTCCCAACGCGTGGGGCATGCAGCATGCGGATGCGTGAGAGGGCGCCGGGCAATTATAACGAAACCGTGCACAGTGGCAAAGCAAGGAGCACGCGGAAAAATAAACCGTTTGTTACAGGGGGATTACAGAGAAACGCCGCGAACGGAGAGCGCGAAGAGCAATGGGGCGGCCAGCAGCGCATGCGGTCCCGAAGAGACCGCCACAGTTCAGGGCTTCTGCTGGCGCTGGTAGGGAGCGCGTTCGAACAGCGCCACGCCCAGGAGCACAACCACGGCACAGGCGCCGCCAGTCAACAAGGTATCACGCACGGAGAAATGGCTGACCACGAGAGCGGTGCTGCCGCCCAAGGCTCCGAGGGCGTAGAGGGCCAGTACGCCGCCGCGCTGCCCGAGGCCCAGATTCACCAGGCGATGCGCAGCATGGTCCTTGCCCGGGGTGGTAAAGGGGACAAGGCCGCGGCGCGAGCGCGAGATGGTCACCAGGGTGGTGTCGAAGATGGGCACAATAAGAATCAGCAAGGGCACGAGCCATTCGGCCACCGAAGTGGCATCGGCGAGGCGCAGCTTCAGTCCCAGGGTGGCCATCAGGAAGCCCAGGAACATGGCTCCGCCATCGCCCATGAAAATTTTCGCGGGCTTGAAATTCCAGCGCAGAAAACCGACGGAGGCCCCGAGGACGGCGGCGGCCAGCGTGGCCACCAGGGGCTGGCCGTTGAGGCCGGCAAAGACGGCGAAGAAGAGAGAGGCCATGGCCGCAACGCCCGCGCACAGGCCGTCCATGTGGTCCAGAATGCTGAACGCCGCGGTGATGCCCACGACCCAGATCACCGTGAGCACGGCATCCAGAATGGAACCGATGCGGCCGCCGATGAGCAAGCTCAAGATGCCCGAATGGATGCCGCTGGCGAGCAGGATGAGCGCCGCGACGGGCATGCCGAGGAAGAGTTTCACCTGGTGATGCAACAAGCCGCGATCGTCGAGCACCCCGACGAGCCCGACCAGCGTGGCGCCGGCAAGAATGCCCACACTCTGCGCGCGCGCCGCGGGACTCATGACGAAGAGAAAGGCCAGGATGACGCCGGCGTAGATGGCCAAGCCGCCGAGGAGGGGGATGGGCGCGTGATGGACCTTACGCGGGCCCGGCAGATCCACCATGCCCACGCGCAGGGCAAGAGCTTTCACCGGGAGGGTCAGGATCAAGGAGGATAAGAGCGCAACGACAAAGGCAAGAATGTCTATGTACATGCGTCCTCGAAAAACGCGGGAAACAGCCAGATGCAGCGGCGCTGGGCACACGCGGCACCCGGCTCTTGCGGCGGAATGCCGAAGATGGCTGCCCCACGCAGCTACAGGACGATAACCCGGAAGGGGGAGCGGTTCAACAGCAAACGCAGGCCGCGTGCGCTCGCGGTACACCGGGAGCGCGGGGCGGCGCAGGCCGCCCCGGGGCACGGCCAGTTCAGCGGGAAGTGAGCATGCGCGCGAAGATGCGCTGCACTTCCTCGCGGTCTTTGGTTTTGTAGTACCAGTCGATGGTGCGCTGGAGGCCCTCGCGGAAGGGCACCTTGGGCTCCCAGCCCAGCAGCTTCTTGGCCAGAGAGTTTTCCGCCACGCGATTCAGCGGACCCGTGGGCATGTCCGGGCGCAGCTTGATTTTGGCCTTATGTCCGGTGAAATCGAAAACCATTTTCACGGCGTCGAGAACCTGGATGCGTTCCATGGTGCCGAGGTTCACGGCGGTGCCGTCGCTGATCTTCTCGCCGGCGAGGATGGTGCCGGAGACGATGTCGTCAATGTAGGTCCAGTTGCGGATCTGCGTGCCGTCGCCCCAGACCTCGAAGGGATCCTGCTTGAGGAAGGCGCGGGCGATCATGGCGATCACAGCGTGATTTTCCACGCCGCGCGGGCCATACACGGTGAAGTAGCGGCAGGAGGCCGCGCCCAGGCCGTGCTCCTTGACATAGGCTTTCAGAGTGAACTCGGCCATGAGCTTGGCCCAGCCGTAGGTGTTGTCGGCGTCGTTGGGACCGTTGGTCAAATCCTCGGTGAGGTACAGCACCTGGCTGGTATCGGCCTGCATGAAATTGGGATAGACGCAGCCGGAAGAAGCGAAGACGACCTTCTTGACCTTGGCCTTCAGGGCTTCGGCAAAGACCAGCCCATCGAGAAAGAAATTGGACGCCGGGCCGGCCTGATGGAGCTCGACGTAGCCGCGGCCGCCGTGGTCCGCGGCCAGGTGAAAGACGGTGTCCACGCCGTGCATGGCCGCACGGGTCACGCCGGGCTCGCGCAGATCGGTTTCCAGAAGATCGAGTTTCGCGCTGCCGAGATGGGGGCGCAGATTATCCAGCCGCCCGCTGGTCATATCATCCACCACGCGAACTTTCGCGCCGCGCGCGAGCAACTGGTCCACCACATGCGACCCGATAAACGACGCACCACCCGTCACCAACACCAGCTTCTCTGTCCAGAATGTCTCTCCGGTTCTCACGCGGGTCCCGCCTCCTCGACGATTTTAACGAAGCGCTGCAATTCACCCAATCTATCATAGGCAGGAGCCGCGACACGCGCGGATTCCCCCATGTATTTCAATTTTTCGGGGTCGGCGGCCAGCGCCCGCGCGGCCGCGGCGACCTCTTCGGGATTCGCGGGGTCGGCGGCAACGCCGCAGCCGCGGGCGATGGCGATGCGCGCGGCATCGCATTCCGGCGGAGCCACCGCCAGGACGGGTTTGCCGGCCGCGAGGATGCCGAAAAGTTTGCTGGGAACGACCACGCCTTCCAGCCCGCGCTTCACGGTGATGACGTGGACGTCCGCGGCGGCGAGAACCGAGGGAATTTTTTCGGCCGGGAAAAAGGGCAGGAAGCGCACATTTTTCGCATCCGCGGCGGCGGCCCGCAGCGCGCCGAGCTGCGCGCCTTCGCCAACGAACACCAGGCCGATGCCGTCGTTCTCGACGAGGCGCGCGGCCGCCAGCAGCGACTCCCAGGCGCCGTAGAAGCCGAGGTTGCCGGCGTGGAGAAGGACAAAGCGGAAGCCGCCGCGAATCGCACGGAGCACCTGGGGATCGAGCGCAGGAGGCGGGGCGCCGGGCGGAGCGATCTCCGCGCCGTCGCGGACGATCACCACGCGCGAAGGGTCCACACCCTTGGCGATGATGCGCTCGCGCATGTCGTCGCCGAGGACGATCACGCGCGTGGCGCGGCGCAGCGCCCAGCGATGCAGGCGCTCCCAGAAGCGGCCCAGGCGTCCCGGCGGGAGGAGCGAGCCGCCCAGAGCCATGTCCGGGTACATGTCGCGAATGTTGTAGAAGAAGGGCTTGCGCCGGAGCAGGGCGACGAAGGCGCCGACGATGCCTGCGAAGGGCGGATCGGTCATGGCCAGGACGATCTCGCAAGGCACAAAGAGGGCGCGGGGCACGGCCAGTGCCACATAGCTGAGATAGTTCAGCACGCGCTTGCTCATCCGGAAGCGCGGGTAGTCGCTGGAGCCCACGCGCAGCACGGTGGCGCGCCGCGGGGCGGTGTCGGGTTCGCTCTGCCAGAGACGCCAGGGGCGGCGCGCGGAAGGGTCGTAAGAGGGGCGGCCGCAGAGCACGGTCACGTCGTGGCGCGCGCCGAGAGCGCCCACCACCGTCGCGGCCATTTTGGCGGTGGCCGAGGTGTCCGGCGGATAGTAGAGATTCAGGAGGAGAATGCGCACCGGAGAATTCTACCTGAGTCCGCGACGGTTGCCGGGTGACGGATAGCTGGTTTTTTCGCGCGGGGCACGGGTCACTTGTTCCGGGGTTCGGCAACGGCGCTGGTGTGGTCGTGGATGATGCGCCAGCCTTCTGGAAATTTCCGCAACACCAGGGAGAAGACGCCGCCGGCATCGTTGTTCGGAGGGCGCGAGAGGCGCCAGCGGCCGAGGACCAGGGCGGCATCCGGAGCGAGAAAACGGAATTCGAGATCCGTGAAATCGAGCTGGCCCATGGCTGCGCGATCCGGGTAGCTGCGGCGGTAGCGGGCCAAGACCGCGTCCCAGCCGCGCTGCACGCCGTTGCTGCCGGAGAAGGTGAGCTCCGGGGAGCGCCAGTAGCCGTCCACGAATTTTTCGATGTCGCCGCGGTTCCAGGCTTGCTGCTGTTCGCGGAGGAGCTGTTCGATGTCCCGGCGGGAAGCGGCATGGGGCTCGGCTGTCTGCGCAGCGCGAGCGCGCCGGGCGGATACGGAGAACAGGGCCACGAGCAACAAGAGCAGGGCGGCGGAAAGTGCTTGGCCGGTGCGCATGAATGCCTCCCACAAGGCGTCGAGCGAATACGGCGAGGATAAAGAAGGCCGAAGCGCAGCGCAAGCTTGCAGCGGCCGAGTGTAGGCGGGCTTGCACTGGAAAATAAGAGGAGGCGACCTCCGACCGGCTTGGAACAAATACCGGCCTCCGCTACAAAGGCGTTAGCGCGGCGAGGCGAGCCAGCGGGTGAGTTCGGTGGCGCGTTGGAGCAGGGCCAGGGCGCCGAGCTTGCGGAACTGCGCGGCCTGCGTGCGGTAGGCGTGGGCGGAGCGCGGCAGGACGGCCAGAAAGGGTACGCCGGCATCGCGCGCGGCCAGGGCGTCGTCCACGTTGTCGCCGAGGTAGAGGGCCTGCGCGGGATCGCGCCTGCCGAGAATTTTCAGCAGGCCATCGGGGTGCGGTTTCTTGCGCTTCACGTCGTCCATGGTGATGACGGTACGGAAGTGCGGAGTGGCGGGCCAGCGCCGGAAGGTGTGGCCAAACTCCTGGCGGGTGCGCCCGGTGAAGATGTTCAGCTCGTAGCGGCGGGCCCAGCGCTCGATCAGCCGGGGGGTGACGACCAGCTTTTCGTTGCGCACGTTGCCGGGCTTGCCACGCGTGCCCCAGTAGAAGCGGCTGAAGGCCGCGCGGGCCTGCTCGTAGGTGGTGGGGCGGCCGAGCTGCGTGACCCAGGCGGCGGTCATGCGCCAGTCGTCGTTAAAGCCGGGGCGGCTTTTCCATTCATGGAGCTGCTTGTAGGTGACGCGGCGGCCGCTGAGAAAGCGCACCGTCTCGATGGCCGAGCGCCAATAGGTGCCGCGGACGTCCACGAGGACGCCGTCAACGTCGAAGATGAGGATTTGCGGGTCGAGTCTGCGTTTCATGGGTCTGGGGCTGGGCCGGATGGAACAAACTTGTTTCGACCGGGGTAAATTCTCCTCGCTATAAAGATACCATGCCGCGCGGAAGAGAGGCCGCGCGGAAAAAGAAAGGCGGGGACCGGGTTGGCACCCGGCCCCCGCCTGGCAGGCAGTCCAAGCTGCGATGCCGGAGAGGATTAGTATTTGCTCCAACTGAAGGAATCGAGCATCCAGTTGCCGACGTAGAAGTTACTGACCTGCAAGCGGCGGTCATAGTGCACGGCCGCGCCGCCCATGTCCGTCAACTGGCCGGTGATGATGGAGCCGTAGAAATCACTGCCGCCGGTAATGCTGGCGCTGGAATTGGGAGCATAGAGGACGGTTGAGGAAGCCACGCCGCCTGCCAGTTTGATCAGCCCGGTCCCCGCATACTGAATCTGGAAATTCAAGGGGTTCAGGGACGGGTTGGAGAGGCTTCCGCCGGTGAAGTCCACGACGGCCTGGCTAACGGGAATGCCTACACCCGCAACGTTCAGGACCACCGGGCCGGAGTCGATAATTACGGTTGCGCCAGCACTGGTAACTTGCAAACTATTCATATTGTAATAGCCCGCCGACAAATGGACCACACCCTGGACGATGACGTCGGGATAGAGCGCCGGGCCCGGGAGCGTGCCAGGGGCCGTACCTGGAGCCAGCGCGTAAAGTCCGGCGGTCCCGGTGCAGCCAATATAAGTGCAGGTCCCCATGTTCAGCCGCAGATTGCCCGTGGGGGGCATGGGATTTGGCGCCGGGGGGGTCGGATAGGTTACCGGCTGGGGCAATTCGACGAGCCCGCCCGACACCGAACCGCTACCCGAAAACGCAGTCAAGTTACCGGTACTGCAGGTGCCGGTGCCCACGCGCGGCGTGGAAAGGGTGCCGTTAATCACCGTGGTGCTGCCGACTGTGTTCAGGTTTCCGTTGGTGCCAACGTTGCCGCCGCTGGCCATGAATACCGGCGCTGCAAGTGTTCCACCGTTGGCCAGGAGGGAGGCGGAATCATAACTGTTGGTGGTGCCGCCGCCGCCGAAATTCAGGGCGCCACAGCCAGCCGAGGAGGCGAAGGCCGCATAGCCAAACAACGGCGAAACCATGCGCTCCATGATGGCGGAAACTTCCACGCTGGCGTTGCTCAGGCCGACGATGCCGCCGCGCCCGGTGATCCGCCAAGTCTGCACGGTAACCGGCGTGGGCGAGCCGTACACACTGACCTGGCGCATGGCGATTAACTGGGCCGAGGCGTCGTAGGTCACGGGGGTGGTGCCGGCCTGGAGCGGGCCTTTGGCGGCGGAATTGAAGGCGGTCTGCACCGCGGCGACCGGATAGGTCTGGGCGTCATCCGCATCATCGTAGAAGGTCGAGAGAATGACGGCGGTGTTAGTGCCGGCGAGGGCCACCGGGTATTGCGTCGTGTCATACGCGCTCAGCGGATCCAAGGCGGTGCCCGGCGGCGCGTAGGAGTAGATGAGGTAGTTGGCAGCCGCGTTGAGGCCGGCTTCCGCGCCATAGCGCGACTGGGTCATCAGCCGGTAGTTCATGCTGGACCAGGTCTCCGACTGCGAGAGAAACATCATGGAGGCGGCCATCACGGAAAGCACCAGGACCAGGATCATGGCCAGAATCAGGGCCGAACCTTTTTGGTTTGCGTGTTTCATCATCGTTTCTCTCTTTCCAGATCTACAGTAAATTCGCGACGCTCGAAGGCATGGGCTGGGCGCGGTTGCTGGAGTTTCCGCTGACCAATTGCCAGGCTTCAAAGACATTGCGCGGGGAGACGTTCAACAAGGCCTTGGTCTCGGTCTGAAAGACGTGGGTCTTGGGATCCTGCAGAGGGGTTTGAACGGTCAAGGTGACGGCCACGTTGAGAACGAAAACATTCTGGCCCAACTGCTTTTCCTGATAGGTGAAACAGGGAACCGCGTTGCCATTCGTATCGGGGGGATTGGCCAGAATGTTGGAGAGCACGATCTTCGAGGGGTTCACACCGGGCTTAGTGATGGTCACTCCCTCGGCGGGTACGGGGATGACGTTGCGGTAGAGATTTCCGGGGACGATGGAGGTGTCGCAGGTGTATTCGATATAGACCATATTGCCGTCGCCGTTGATGTCGCCGTAGAGCTTCAGCTTCGTGCCCGTGGAACCCACCAGAACGCCCGAAGCATTCGTGTTGGGTACCAGCGGCAGCCCCGCAACGGAAGTGTTGACTTTGTCCGGGGGCACGATGCCGGTGATAAACGCGCCCTGCACGGTCACCGGCCAGCTCGTCGCCCCCACCACGGTGGGATGGGAATAGTAGAAAGTGGCGGTGAAGGTGGTGGGTGTGAGGCCGGAAATCTGCACGGTTTCCTGGTCCGCGCCGGTGTCCACGACCAGGTATTCGCCGTTGAACATGCCGGTGGTGGAACTGACGCTCACCGTTTGCGTAACCCCCGTGCCCTGAGTGCCCGGAGGAATCACCACGGGCGTGCTCATGGTGACCGGGGCGGGCAAGGTGGCCCTGCCGGCCTGGCCGATCTCCTGCTGCAGCAATTCCGTGGCGCTGCGCACGCTGCTGTGCATCTCCGAGCGGTTGGCGACCGAGCCTTGCACGAACATCATCTGCACCATGCCGGACATGACGATGCCGGCGACGGCCAGCAGGATCATCATGGCGATCAGCATCTCGATGAGCGTGAAGCCGCCCTGCCTGTGCCCGCGAGGGGCTAAAACCTTGCGAGATCTTTCAAGCTGCAACACGTCGCCTCCTCAGAACGGGTTCGACTTCAATGCGACCACGGTGGACTGCGGCAGAACACCGCTATTGGCGCCAACCAGGGCGTTTACGCGGGAGGTGACCGCGATCTGCTTCAACTGGCCGGAGCTTCCCGCGGCAGAAACCTGCCAAACACGAATGTAATACCAATTGGCGGTGGACGAGACCAGGTTGCCGCTGACATCCAGATAGTCCACGTAACCCGCTACCGGAGCGTTGGGGTTGGAGCTGCCGCCGATGCTCAAGCCCGTTCCTGCCGGGCTGGTGGTCGTGGGAAAAACAGTGGTGTTGGAAATCTGATCGCCGTAGCCCAGAGCCATGAGCTGTTCCATCTTGTCCTGGGCATATTCGGCGGTGCGCGCGGAGAGGTGCCCCTGGTTTTCGGTGGTGGAGATGGCAACGATGGCCAGGGCCATGACGTTGACGGCGACGATCATGAGCACGACCAGGGCAATGAGGGTTTCGATCAGGGTCATGCCGGCCTGCGATTTGCGGCGGAGCAGGTTGCGCGTTTTTATTTGTCGTTTCATAAGTTCGCCTTAACGCCTCTGCCAGTTGGTGTCATTCTTGTTGATGTACCAGCTCTGGATCAAACCGGAGACGGAAACCGTGACTCCGTAGACGGAGTTCCCGTCCGTCACGTAGAAAGCGCCATTGCCGGCGGGAGTTCCGCTGTAGTCCACCGGGATGCCGCGGGAGTTGAACTCGATGCACACGTCGTTCGGGGTGGTCGAGGGGGACGCGGAGCCAGGCGCGGTGGTTACGCACAGGGGCGCCTGGGCCAGCGTGACCTGCGTATTGAGGGGCGGATTGGCGACCGTTCCGAAACCCGGTGTGACACCCTGGGAGAACGTCTGACGGCCGCCCACCGGCGACCACTGGTTACTGGCCTTATCCCATATCTCGATGCCATACATGTTGCTGGCGAGGCCGACTCGCGCCCGCGCATGCGTGAACTGCGAGGCGGCCTGCATCTTGGCCTGCGCAGTGATGCTGAAAATATTGCGGCAATCTCCGGCAATGCGCAGGTAGCGTTCGATGCTCTGAAAACCCGGGACGGCCATAGCCGCAATGACCAGAGCGATCAGGGTGACGATGAGTAACTCGATCATCGAAAAGCCGCGTTGTCTGTTCTTGTGCATTCCGTTCATCATTTCTCCACTGCCTCAACTGAGATTCGCGTCCGAAGCGGGACTGCCGGTTTTCTGCCTGTCACGCGCCGAGGACGCCGCTCTCATGATCTCCGCTGCGCCGTCCGGGACTCAACTGGCCAATCGGTACGGTGTTTCTCCTGCCTCTGCGGACAGGTAACATGACATTGATAGGCAATTCGGCGGCCATTCGCGAGGCGCCGTAGCTGCAACTACAGCAAGGAGTTATAAACATATTGCGGAGCCATAATCCCGAATCTATAGGAGCGGCGGGTGAAAAGGTTACAAATCGGGGAGTCCATAGCGCAGATGAATCGTCGCTTACGCAAAGCCTGCGGAGGCAATTCTCGCGGCTTCTTTCCAACGGGATTGCGCCGCCGGTTCACCGGACCCCGAAAAATGCACGCATGTCTTGCCGAAGCGAAGCGCTCCGCTTCGCCGGAGGATCTTCCATGAAATATTGCAGACTCTGAAAGAGGAAATCCTCAGGCCCGATGCAAGACACCGAGACAGTACGACATCCACGCAGACTTTTTCCGGCTGTTCAGAGCGGATCCGACTTCAGCGTGACCACCGTGGACTGCGGGAACAGCCCGCCCGTGGCGATCATGTAACTCACGCGCGAGGTGACGGTGATCTGCTTCAAGTGGGTGGTGCCGGCGGGCGCGGAAATCTGCCAGACGCGGATGTAATACCAGTTGCCCACCGGGGTCGTTTCGTTCACCTGGAGGAGGTTGCCGTTGACGTCCAGATAGTCCACGTAACCCGCCACCGGACTGCTAGGATCGGCGCTGCCGCCAATCGTCAGACCCTGTCCTCCCGCGGGGGCGGTAGGAAAGACGGCGGTATTGGAGGCTGCATCGGTATAGGCCAGCGCCAAGAGTTGTTCCATTTTATCGGAGGCGTATTCCGCGGTACGGGACGCCAGGTGTCCCTGGTTTTCCGTGGTCTTGATGGCGGCCACAGCCAGGGCCATCATGCTCACCGAAACGATGAACAACACGGCGAGGGCAATGAGCGTTTCAATCAGGGTCGTGCCCGCTTCGGATTTGCGGCGGAACAGATCGCGTGCTTTCCTTTGTGGTTTCATGATTCGGACTTCCCGATTCTTGCGAGGGCCGGGCGCCAGAACATTAAGCGCCTACTCTGTTAATCGGCTGATCCCGCTCGGGACTTGAGGCGCAGAGTTGGCTCCGCTCTGCACAGCGGGTCGGTTTTCGTTATCCACCACGTTTTCAAGAGGTTTCCCGGGAACTGCCCGGCTTCTTTGCGGCGCGCGCGGTTGCACTGCTGCCAGATGGAACTCGCCTCGGCCCGGACCGGCGGGCAGTTCCTTGCTGGGGCTTCCGCGAGCTTGCTACAATGACGCCAGAAAAGCCGTGGCCGAACACAGGCAAGCGAAACGGCGCACGCGATTTTTCAATTCCCGCGCAGCCTTTCTCAGGAGCAGAACAGGCCGGGCACAGCGCAGGCGGTGCGGACCGCCGCGCACGAGGAGCAAGCATGGCTGGATTTGCCGGAGTGGATTTCATGGAGTTTGATTCGCTGCTGAACGATGAAGAGAAGCTGGTGCGGCAGACGGCGCGGCAGTTCGTGGACAACGAAATCATTCCCATCATCGAGAAGCACAACCGCGAAGCGACCTTTCCGCGGCATCTGGTGCCGCAACTGGGCGAGCTGGGCTTCTTCGGGGCCAACCTGCAGGGCTACGGCTGCGCGGGGATGTCCAACGTGGCCTACGGGCTGATGACGCAGGAGCTGGAGCGCGGGGATTCCGGGCTGCGCAGCTTCGTCTCCGTGCAGGGCGCGCTGGTGATGTATCCGATCCACGCTTACGGCAGCGAAGCGCAGAAACAGAAGTGGCTGCCGGCGCTGCAGTCCGGCAAGGCCATCGGCTGCTTCGGGCTGACCGAGCCGCAATTCGGCTCGAATCCCGGGGGGATGCTGACGCGGGCGGTGAAGAAGGGGAACAAGTACGTCCTGAACGGCGAGAAGATGTGGATCACCAGCGGGTCCATCGCCGACGTGGCGGTGGTGTGGGCCAAGTGCGAGGACGAAAAGGTGCGCGGCTTCCTGGTGGAGAAAGGCACGCGGGGCTTCAAGGCCTGGGACGTGCACGGGAAATGGTCGCTGCGCGCTTCGGTGACCTCCGGGCTGTCGTTCGGCGACTGCGAAATCCCGGAAGAGAATCTGCTGCCCGGCGTGGCGGGCTTGAAGGGGCCGCTGGGCTGCCTGAACCAGGCGCGCTACGGGATCGGCTGGGGGGCGCTGGGGGCGGCCATGGCCTGCTACGACACGGCGCTGCAGTACGCCAAGACGCGCAAGCAGTTCGCGAACAAACCGATCGCGGCGCACCAACTGGTGCAGGAGAAGCTGGCCTGGATGATCACGGAGATCACCAAGGGGCAGCTGCTGGCGCTGCACGCCGGGCGGCTGAAGGACCAGGGCAAGGTGCATCCCTCGCACATCTCCATGCTGAAGATGAACAACGTGGGCATCGCGCTGGAAACGGCGCGCAAGGCCCGCGACATCCTGGGCGCCAACGGCATCGTGGACGACTACTGCATCATGCGGCACATGAACAACCTGGAATCGGTGTTCACCTACGAGGGCACCAACGACATCCACAAGCTGGTGATTGGCGAGCGCATCACCGGCATCGCCGCATACGTTTAGATCCGGCGCCCCGGCCGGGGCGCCAGCGCTGGAGGGAGCACCGATGAGCCGCCACGCGTCCGCTCCGTACCGAGTTTCCGCTCTCCGCACACTCTGCGCCGCGGCGCTGCTGCTGCTGTGCGCGGCCGGCGGCGCAGCCCAGCGCAGCGCGCCGCCGGAAAGCCGCGCGGGCACCGCCTCGGGGGAAAAACCCAAGATCCGCGCCATCACCGCCTTCATCAATCTGGACCGGGAGAACTACCGCGAAGAGATCGCCGAGACGCTGACCTTTCTGCGCCGCGCCAGAACCATCCTGGAGAGCAGCGGCGGTTACGAAGTGCAAACCATCCGCATCTCCACGCAGCCCTTCCCGCAATACACGCAGGGCCTGACGACCGCGCAGGCCGTGGCTTTTTTCCGCGAGTACGACGCGCTGGCCGCGAAAGAGGGCTTCGACGCCTCCATCGGCCCGGCCATGCTCGAGGCCGACGCCTCGCCAGCGGAGGGCGAACTGCTCGGCGAGATCCTGAGCCAGACGAGCGTGCTGAACGGAAGCGTGGTGGTCGCGGGCGAAGACGGGGTGCGCTGGCCGGCGGTGGGGGCCGCGGCGCAGGTGATGAAGAAGCTCGCGGAGACTACCAAGCACAGCCAGGGCAATTTCCGTTTTTCGGCCATCGCCATGGTGCCGCCACTCACGCCGTTTTATCCCGGGTCGTATCACAGCGGCTTCGGCCACCAGTTCGCCATCGCCCTGGAGTCGGCCAACGTGGTGGCCGCAACGTTCCGCGACGCCACGGACCTGGAAACGGCCAAGCACCAGCTCACCGACAACCTCGCGGCGCAAGCCTTCGATATCCAGCACCTCGCCGAGCGCGCGGACCGGGATACCGGCTGGTCGTATGTGGGCATGGATCTTTCCCCCGCGCCCATGAAGAACGTCTCGATCGGCGCGGCCATCGAGAATTTGACGGCGCAGCCCTTTGGGGCGAGCGGCACGCTGACCGCCGCAGCCACGATCACCGCGGCCCTGCGCGAGATTACCGTGAAGCGCACGGGCTATTCCGGGCTGATGCTTCCGGTGCTCGAGGATGCGCGGCTGGCGCAGCGCTGGAGCGAAGGGAACATTTCGCTTGATGCCCTGCTCGCCTATTCCGCGGTGTGCGGGACGGGCCTGGACACCATCCCGCTTCCGGGCAATACGACCGAGGAGCAGCTGGCGCTGATCGTCGGGGACATGGCCAGCCTGGCCTTCAAGTGGCACAAGCCGCTGGCGGCGCGGCTGCTGCCCGTGAGCGGCAAGGGGCCGGGTGAGCGGACGGAGTTCGACGATCCGCATCTGGTGAACGCGACGATCCAGCCGCTGCAGCGCGGCGGGGCCAATTTTTAGACGCGGGCGGAGAGAGAAGTTGACAGTTAAAAGTTAAAAGTCGAAAGTAATCGGGCAGGAACAAGGGAGAACGCGGGTATACTCGCGACTCTCCGCCGGCGATTGCTGACTTTCCTTCGTTCGCGCCTGCCAGGAGGACGCCTGCCATGGAAACACAACTGAGCCTCGAGTTTCTCCGGGTGGTGGAAAACGCGGCCATCGCCGCGGCCCGCACCATGGGCTTCGGCGACCGCAACAAAGCCGACGAAGTCGCGGTGACCGCCATGCGCGAAACCATGGATGAAGTGCAGATGGACGGCACCATCGTCATCGGCGAGGGCGAGCGCGACGAGGCTCCCATGCTGTACATCGGCGAGAAGGTCGGCGCCGCCGCGCACAATCCCCGCGGCCTCTATCCCCCCGTGGATATCGCCGTGGATCCCCTCGAGGGCACCAACCTCTGCGCCACCGGCTCCCCCAATGCCATCACCGTGCTGGCCGCCAGCGAAAAGGGGGGCCTGCTGCACGCCCCCGACCTGTACATGGAAAAGCTGGTGGTGGGACCGTCGTGCAAGGGCGCGGTGGATCTGGATGCACCCGTGGCGGACAACCTAAAAGCGATCGCCCGGCGGCTGGACCGCGGGGTGGACGACCTGGTGGTGGTGGTGCTCGACCGCCCGCGCCACGAGAAGCTCATTCAGGACATTCGGGATGCCGGGGCGCGCATCAAGCTGATCGGCGACGGCGACCTCTCCGCGGGCATCTCCGCGGCCGTGGTGGGTACCGGAGTGCACGCGGTTATGGGCACTGGCGGCGCGCCGGAAGGCGTGCTGACCGCCGCGGCCCTGCGCTGCCTGAACGGACAGATCCTGGCGCGGCTGGTGGTGAGCAAGCCGGAGCACGAGGAGCGCCTGTCCAATATGGGCATCAAGGACGGCAAGAGAATTTACGACACCGACGATCTGGCGCCCGGGAAAAAGATCATCTTCGCCTGCACGGGGGTGACCGAGGGCAGCCTGCTGCGCGGCGTGCATTTCTTCGGCGAGGGCATCCGCACGCACTCGCTTATCCTGACCTACGACGACCGCCAGGTGCGCTTCGTCGATTCCGTGCATCTGGAAAAGCGCCCCGACGTGAAGGTGCGGTTCTACTAATCCTCGAAAGCAGCAGGAACCCGAAAAAGACGGGCACGGCGTGCCGTGCCCCTACGAGGATTGTGATTTCCGCGGAACGGCGGACTAGCGGGAGCTTTGCGCCGCCGCGAGGAAAACGGCGTCGCTGACCGCAACGGCGCGCGTGAAGAGGGTCATCATGGAGGCATCCGCGAGCGCGGCGAACTGACCGCCGGCGCTGAGCGCCGGACCCGGCGGCACGCCGCCGGCGACCGGGACATCGCCGGGCTGCAAGGAGAGGCGCGTGGTCGCGGGGGTGCAGTTGGCGACGCCGAGGCAAGTGTCGCGGATGAAGACCTGGCGGAAGCCACTGTTGATCCCTGTCGCGCCAGAAGGCGGCGCGGAGGAAGCGGGAGCATTGCTCGGGGTCACCGCGAGGAAAGCCACAAAGCGCCCCGTGGAACTGATCGAGGGGAGGATGCTCTCGGCGCCCAACAACCCGCCAGCGGGGTCCGTGGAGATGAGCTGTGTGGAAGGCGTGCAGGACAAAGCGGCGCCCAGACAGGTGTCGCGCAGGTAGACCTGGCGGCCGGCCGGCGCGCCGACAACCAGATTGGTGGCCGCGGAGCTGAAGGCGGCGTAGCGGCCGTCCGCACTGAGCGCAGGCGAGTGGCTGTCGCCATTGGCCGGCGTGCCGTCCGGCGCCACGGAGAGAAGCCGTGTGCTGGGCTGGCAGTCGGTGGCGGCGCCGGTGCAGGTGTCGCGCAGGAAAATCTGCACAGAGGCGCCTTGCGTGCCCGCATAGGCGACGTAGCGCCCGTCGGCGCTGAGGGCCGGGGTATCTTCCACGGCAGCGGGCACGGCGGCGGGCGCCGCAGACGTTCCTGCAAGGGGTGCAGCCACCGTGCCCGTCGCGCCGTGGGAGGCAACCGGACCCGGATGGATGATGAAGGCGACGGAATTGGAGAGGCCGTTGTCGGTGGATTTCGTCGAGGGGTTCAGGGTGTTGACGTAGACCGTACCGGCCGTGGCGATGTCCGCGGCGGTGATGGCGGCGGTGACCTGCGACGTGCTGACGAAAGTCGTGGCGCGGTTCTGGCCGTTCCACTGCACCACGCTCTGGGCCACGAAGCCGCCGCCGTTCACGGTCAGCGTAAAAGCCGCGCGGCCGGCGTAGGCATCCGCGGGCGAGAGGAATGTGATCACTGCGCCGGTATTCGGCTGAAACGTATTGTTCGTATCGTTGCAGCTTGCCGTCGTAAACAGAGCGCCAAGCGCAACCGCCAGCGCTGCCAGAGACCGCTTCATCAAAACTCCTTTTTCCTGCGGCGAGCGACGGGAGAAACCGCGGCGCCATTGTGTTTTCGGTGAGATGCGTACGCCCCGGGGAACGTTGACTCGGCCTGCCGCCGTCATCGAGACGCCCCACGACCGCCCGCACAACCCTTCATGAGTACCATCCTGGCGCAGGCAGGTCAACCGGGAAGCGCCAGCGGGCGGCGCGGAGAAAGAAGAGCTGGATCCGGTATTGTGCGTACTAGTTCCTTCCTCGGATCTACCATATGGTATGTGATTGTATTGTAAGGCTTTAGCGAAGGAGGCCCCTGTTGGCGTTTCGGGCCACTGGTACCACAGAACTATTGGCCCGTCCCTTTCTCTCCTGCAAACTTTCTCGCAGAGGCTGAGCGCATGCTCTCCGCCATGCTTATTGCGTTCTCCATAACGGCGCTGGCGCAGTTCGCCTTGTACTATTGGCGGGCGATTCTTGCGGGGGTAGCGGCGCAGCCTGTTTCCGAGCGCGTCTTTGCGGCCGCCGGCATCAACCAGAATCGCGTCACCTCGCGGGATTTCGATGCCCTCGCCGGGCTGCACGCCCTGACTCCGGAATTGCACCCCGGCCAGAATGGCCTGGGTTTTGTCCCCGTGTATTACCGTCTGGTGGAAGGGATCGGCGCGTGGGCGGGCCAGAAGTTCCCGGCCCTGGCCGAGTGGAGCGAGCGCGAACGCACGGTGTGCGCCCTCTATACCGCGGTGCAGGTGGACCGCCGCCTGCGCGAAAATCTGGCCCTGGCCGCTTCGCTGCGCTCCTGCTGAGCGGCGGCCACGGACGTTCCCCCAAGCATCCCTTTCCTCCTGAAAATCCCTGGCGCACTGGCGCTCCCTGCGGTACCCCGCTGAACACGGCACAATGCCAGCCGTCTTCCCGCGACAACTAGAGAGGGGCGATGAACAAGTTGCAGACGGCACTCCGCGACCTACGCATCATTCATGGGGTCATGCTGGTTTCCGTTCTGCTCTATATGCTCGTGATTTTTCAGATTCATCCGAGCGAGGGCCATCTCTCTCCGGTCATACCCGAAGCCATCACGGTCTGCTGTGCGGCGGAGATCGCAGTGGCGCTGGTTCTGCGCGCACGCCTGCTGGCACCCTGCATGGAAACATTGCGTTCGAATCCCGACGATGCGCAGGCACTGGGACGGTGGCGCGAGGGAAATCTCGTCAGTATCACATTGGCGCAAAGTGTGGCCCTATTCGGACTTGTCTTGAAGTTTCTCGGAGCGAGCTGGTTCGTGGGAGGACCGTTCTTTGCGACAGCGATTTTCCTGCTATTGATCTGGACGCCGCGGATCGACCTGCCGTCCCAAACCTAGCGGCGGGAGCATTCCTCACGAAACTCCGGCCACGAGTTCCGGACCACGCCTCTTCTAATACGCCCAGCGGAGGAGGATGCTGCCGGTGGTGAAGCCCGCACCCACGGCCATCAGCAGCACCAGATCGCCCTTCTTCAGCCGGCCCTGAGCCACCGCGTCGCGCAACCCCAGCGGGATCGTCCCTGCGGTGGTGTTGCCGTAGCGGTCGATATTCACCATGACCTTGGAATCGTCCAAGCCGAGGCGATCCTGCATGGCGCGGATGATGCGCAGGTTGGCCTGGTGCGGCACGACCAGGGCCAGGTCGTCGTTCTTGAAGCCGTTGCGCTCCACGAGTTCCGCGGCTACCTCGGCCATGCGGCGCACCGCGTATTTGAAAACGTTGGAGCCTTCCTGATGGACCACGTGCATGTTCTTGTCCACGGTTTCGTGCGTGGAGGGATTGAGCGAGCCGCCCCCGGGCATATAGAGATACTGCCCTCCGGAGCCGTCCACGTCGTGGTGGAAATCGAGGATGCCCTCGTTTGCGCCGGCTGGCTCGAGGAGCACCGCGCCCGCGCCGTCGCCGAAGAGCACGCAGGTGGCGCGGTCCTTATAGTCGAGGATGGCGCTCATCTTGTCGCTGCCGATGACCAGCACCTTCTTATGGGTGCCGGCGCCGACGAACTGTGCGCCCACGGTCAGCGCGTAGGCAAAACCGGAGCACGCCGCGGAGAGGTCGAAGCCCCAAGCCTTTTTCGCGCCGAGGCGGTCCTGCACCAGGCAGGCGGTGGCCGGGAAAAACATGTCCGGGGTCACGCTGCCCACCACGATCATGTTGATCTCGGCGGGATCCGTGCCGGTCTGCGCGAGAAGCAGCTTCGCGGCTTCCGTAGCCATGTGTGAACTGGCCACGCCCTTCTCGGCGATGTGCCGCTCGCGAATGCCGGTGCGCTCGCGAATCCACGCGTCGCTGGTGTCGAGGGTCTTTGCGAAATCGTCATTGGTCATCACGCGGGGAGGCACGTAGCCGGCCACGCCGGTGATCTTCGCGGGGATGCGATGAGACATGATGCTCCTTGTCCGTATCAGGCCGCTAAAAAGAAACCAAAGTTTATGCGATGCAGCCATGGACTGACAAGGCGGCGGGTAGCGACTGCGCTTATAAGCAAAGCTGATAGCGGACGGAACACCGGGAGAGCTCGGAGATGTTTTCTTGTAACGGCAGAGCACGCTTCTCCGGCCGCAAATCGCCGCGCTGAGGTACACTCTTTCTCTTGCGTATGAACATCCTGGGGATCAATGCATACCACGGCAACGCCTCGGCGGCCATCGTCTGCGACGGCCGGCTGGTTGCCGCGGTCGAAGAAGAACGCTTCAACCGCGTGAAATACGCCGCGGGCTTTCCGGCCGCGGCCATCCGTTACTGCCTGGAAGCCGCCAGGCTGACGCTCGGGGATGTCGACCACGTCGCCGTGCCGCGTGATCCCTTCGCGCGCCTGGGCACCAAGCTGCTCTACGCGCTGCGCATGCCGTCGTTCGCCCGAGAGCGCGCCAAGGTGCTGGTGAAATTCACGGGGATCCGCGAAGCCCTGGCGCAGGCCTTCGACGCCGAACCCGCCAGCATCCGGGCGCAATTCCACCGCATCGAGCACCACCAGGCGCACCTGGCGAGCGCGTTCTTCGTTTCGCCCTTCGAACGTGCCGCGCTGCTTTCCGCCGACGGCCTGGGCGACTTCGCCAGCACCATGTGGGGCACGGGCGCCGGCCCGCGCATGAACATTCAGGGCGCGGTGGCTTTTCCCCATTCGCTGGGGTTGTACTACACCGCGCTCACGCAGTACCTCGGCTTCCTGAAATTCGGCGACGAATACAAGGTGATGGGCCTGGCCGCGTACGGCCACCCGGAACAGATGGAAGTCTTCCGCGAAATCGTGCGCTCGCATGGCCCCGCCTTCCGCCTCGGCCTGGAGTACTTCACGCACCACCGTACGGGCCCGGAGATGAGCTGGGCCGCGGCGGACCAGACGCCGACACTCGGGCGCATGTATTCCGACGCGCTGCCCAAGCGGCTCGGGCCGGCGCGCGCTCCCGAAGCTCCCCTCGAGCAACGGCACCACAATCTCGCAGCGTCGCTGCAAGCGCGCCTCGAAGAGGTTTACCTGGGCATGCTGCGCGGACTGGCCGAACGCACGGGACTCAAGTCCGTGTGCCTGGCGGGCGGCGTGGCGTTCAACTGCGTGGCCAACGGGAAGATTTTCGACGAGACGCCGTTCGAGCAGGTCTACGTGCACCCCGCAGCGGGCGATGCCGGCCTGGCGGTGGGCGCCGCGTACTACGTCTGGCACCAGGCGCTCGGCCGCCCGCGCTCCTTCGTGATGAATCACGCCTATTGGGGGCCGGAGTATTCCAAGGAGCAGATTGGCGCGGCGATCGAGAAGAGCGAAGTGTCGCGGGGCGGCTATGCGGTGAGCGAACTGTCCGAAGAAGAGCTGCTGCGCCACACCGCGCAGATCATCGCCGACGGGAAGATCCTGGGCTGGTATCAGGGGCGCGCGGAATGGGGCCCGCGCGCGCTGGGCAACCGCAGCATCGTCGCCGACCCGCGCCGCCCGGAGATGAAAGAGATCCTCAACCGGCGCATCAAGCACCGCGA
>JAIQEV010000093.1 GCA_020073585.1 Terriglobia bacterium | reverse complement strand
TAGTCGTCGCGCAGGCGCTCGTTGATGGCGGTCAGCGCGGGGACCGGGCGTTCGACGATTTTGTTCGCGACGACCTCGAAGATGGGGTAGGCGGCATCGCTCAGGACGTGATCGTCGGTGAGCTTGGTCTCTTCGTAGCGGCCTTTGAGGCCGGAGGTGAAGTAGGTGGCGGCATTGGAGGAGGCATCGGAGCCGAAGAGGTCGATGGTGACGCTGTAGTGGAAGTTGAGGTAGCGCTGGATGGTCTGCAGGTCGATGACGCCCATGGCGCGGACGTCCGCGGGAGATTCCAGCTTGTGCTCGCGCATGACTTCGCAGGTGCGCTGGAGAATGCGGCCGACGCCGGTTTCGCCTACGAACATGTGATGAGCTTCCTCGGTGAGCATGAAGCGGCAGGTGCGCGCGAGGGGATCGAAGCCGGATTCGGCGAGGGCGCTGAGCTGGAACTTGCCGTCGCGGTCGGTGAAAAAAGTAAACATGTAGAAGGCCAGCCAGTCCGGGGTGGGCTCGTTGAAGGCGCCGAGAATGCGCGGATTGTCGGCGTCGCCGGAGCGGCGGTCGAGCAGGGCTTCGGCCTCCTCGCGGCCGTCGCGGCCGAAGTAGCGGTGCAGGAGATAGACCATGGCCCAGAGGTGGCGGCCTTCCTCGACGTTGACCTGAAAAATATTGCGCAGGTCGTAGAGCGAGGGGCAGCACATGCCCAGCATGCGCTGCTGCTCGACGGAAGCGGGTTCGGTGTCGCCCTGGGTGACGATGATGCGGCGCAGCGCGGAGCGGTATTCGCCGGGGACTTCCTGCCAGGCGGGATCGCCCTTGTGGGCGCCGAAATTGACCAGGCGCTGGGGATCGCGGGGCTGCAGGAAGATGCCCCAGCGGTAATCGGGCATGCGCACGTAGCCGAATTTGGCCCAGCCATCGGGTTCGACGCTAATGGCGGTGCGCAGATAGACTTCGTGCTTGTGGCTTTCGCTGGGGCCCATGTCGAACCACCAGCCCATGTAGGCGGGCTGCCAGTGCTCGAGGGCGCGCTGCAGGACGCGGTCGCGGCCCAGGTCCACGTTGTTGGGAATCTTCTCGGTGTAGTCGATCATCGCAATCTCCTTCTCAATTTCCGGTGAGCGAAGAGAGATTTCTCGCTGCGCTCGAAATGACGGTCTTTCAGAAGCCTTTTAAACCCGCTCCCAGTTGAATTTCACGGGGGCGCCGGTGCCATAGACTTTCAGCGCGCCGCTGGCGCCCACGGCGTTGGGGCGGATGAAGATCCAGTTCTGCCAAGCGGAGAGGCGGCCGAAGACGCGGGTCTCGAGCGTTTCGGGCAGGCCGAAGCGCAGATTGGCTTCGAGGCCGGTGAGCGCGTCGGGGGAGAGCGCGACGCGGGACTCGATGGCCAGGCGCAGCTCATCCTGCCAGTCCAGATCGTCGGGCGCGGCGGTGACCAGGCCGGCGTCCAGGGCTTCGCGGGCGGAAAGTTTTTTGCCGATCTGGGCGCGCAGAGCGGTGAGGTGCTGTTCGTCCTGGTAGAAGCGCGCAGCCAGGCGCGCGAGGTGATTGACCATGGGCAGGGCGCCGAAATTGATGCGCGAGAGGGTGAGCGAGGCGGTGTCGCCTTCCTGGGCATCGAGCATGTAGACGCGATCGGCGGCGAGCGCCAGTTCGAAGAGAGTGCCGGCGAAGCAGGAGCCGGGCTCGACCACGGCAAAGAGAGAACGCGCGGTGACATCGAGGCGGGCGAAGGTGCGGCGCATCATGCCCAGGACCTCGCGGATGAACCAGTGATCCTGATGGTTCAGGAGGAAATCGTCGGTGGCCAGGACCGCTTCGGGATTTCCGGCGGTCTTGAAGATCCACAGGCCGAGCTCGAGTTCGTTGGTGCGCAGGCTGAGGATGGCGTCGTCGAGTTCGCGGGCCATCTGCAGGGGCCACCAGCGAGCGCCCGCGGCAAGGGCCTGCTCGACGGTGTCTGCGGGGACGCGCTCGGGGGCGCGCACGGTGATGGTGACGGTGCGGCTTTCGCGATCGATCTGAGCGTCGACATATTGATAGTGCAGGCCGGCGGCATCGGCGGTGCGCTGCAACGGGGAGAGCGGGACGCCTGGGGCGTCCGCGGGGCGGTCGCTGAGCGCCGCGAGCTGCAGGGCGCGCTGCTTGATGTGCTCGGAGAACTGCTGGGTCTTGACCACATCGTCGACGAGGCGCCAGTCCTTGGCGCGCTGGCCGCGCAGGCCGTCCGGGGTGGTGGAGAAAATATCGGCATGGTCCCGGCGGACTTTGCGCTTGTCGGTGACACGGGTGAGGCCGCCGGTGCCGGGGAGAACGCCCAGCAGGGGAACCTCGGGGAGGCTGACGGCGGAAGAGCGGTCGTCCACCAGAACGATTTCGTCGCAGGCCAGGGCCAGCTCGTAGCCGCCGCCGGCGGTGGTGCCGTTCAAGGCGGCGAGGAACTTGAAGCCGGAGTGGGCGCTGGCGTCTTCGATGCCGTTGCGGGTTTCGTTGGTGAATTTGCAGAAGTTCACTTTCCAGGCGTGCGAGGAAAGGCCGAGCATGTAGATATTGGCGCCGGAGCAGAAGATGCGGTTCTTGGCGCTGGTGAGGACCACGGAGCGGATCTCGGGATGCTCGAAGCGGATGCGCTGCAGAGCGTCGTGCAGCTCGATATCCACGCCGAGGTCGTAGGAGTTCAGCTTGAGCTTGTAGCCCGGGCGGATGCCGCCCTCTTCGTTGACGTCCATGGTGAGGGTGGCCACGGGGCCGTCGAAGGCCAGGCGCCAGTGCTTGTAGCGCGCGGGGTCGGTCCGGTAGTCCACCGGATCGAATTTGGCCTGCGCTTCCTGAGCAAATGCTGCGTCCACGGTAATCTCCTAGGCAAACTCGGTTTGCAGCGCCTGCTGCAATTTCTGGAAACTCTGTTCGACGGTATCCCCGGAAGTGTCGAGATGCAGATCGGCCCGGCGGTAGAGAGGCTCGCGGGCGTCGAGGATGCTGCGCAGATCCTCCATGGCTTCGTCGTTCTCGGCCATGGCCCGGAAATCGCCCTGGGCGACGACTCGCGCCATGTGCTCTTCGGGCTGGGCCTGCACCCAGACCGTGTAGCAGTGGGCGAGCAGATACTCGTAGGTCTCTTTTTCGGAGACCACGCCGCCGCCAACGGAGAGGACCGCGCGGGGCTGCTCCTGCAGGACGCGCTTCAAGGCGCGCTTTTCGATGCGGCGGTAGCCGGCCTGCCCGTACAGGGAAAAGATTTCGTCCAGCGGCATGCCCGTCTCTTTTTCGATCTCGCGATCGAGCTCGATGAAGGGGACGTTGCGCTCTCGGGAAAGTCTGCTGCCGAGGGTCGATTTTCCGGCGCCGCGCAGGCCGATGAGGGCGATGTGCTCGCTGCGCTGTTTTTCTTCGAAGCGGATGCTGCGGGTGAGCCGGCCGAGGATCTCCTCCAAGCGGTGCTTCGGGAGATGTTCGAGAAAGTCCTGGATCATGCGCTTCTCGGAGAACTCTTGTGTTTCGGGAGCGAAGAGCTCGACGAGGGAGAGGTTGAGAGCCAGGGCGATGCGGCGCAGGAGGAGGACGGAGACGTTGCCTTCGCCGACTTCCAGTTGGGCCAGGTGACGCTCGGAAACGCCAGCCTCCTTGGCCACCATTTTGCGGGTCATGCCGCGGCGGGCGCGCGCGGCGCGCACGCGCTTGCCGAGGAGGAGGAGAAAGGCAGCTTCGGAATCGGGTGGGGCAGCAAGGTGCGCGGCCAGTTCAGTGGAATGGAGTTTGGTAGCCATAGAGATAGAGTCGCAGCGAACGTGCAGTATAATGCATGTCGGGGGATATGTAGTCAAGAAGGAATAGAAGCAAGGGCTCGCTTCTGGCCACTTTCCTGGTTCACAAATGTGCTGTAAGTAAAAGAGCGTACATATAGTTATTTAAGATATAGAGGTCCGCTTATATGGAATTGAAGGGACCGCTGACCGAAAATGCATTATTGTGCAACTTGGTGGGCGTATGTTCTCCCTTTCGGACGTTGCGCGGTCCTTGGCCTCTGCTTCCGCAGGGAAGCGCGGCAAGCCTCGTGATGCGCGGCGGGAGAAGTGGTGACGTAGCGCACTGCACCCTTGTTCCGCGACGACCGATAATAAAGACCGCAGATAGGTGAATTTGCCGAGGGAAGTGATGTAAACTGAGGGCCCCCTTCCTGCGCAGTACCGTCCCGAGAAGACCAAGAGCGAGCTCCATGCGCGAGCTTGCGATTCGCGGGATTCCCGACATGGACGCGCAGGAGCAGTCCGCCAGCGCCACCGGCGGAAGAAAAGCCCTGCGGATGGCCGAGGCCGAATCGGCCAATACGCGAAGCAAAAAGCGCCGGAAAACGCAGCCCTTCGTCCGGTCACCGCCCGAAACAGTGCCGCTCCCGCCGGGCTATTCCCTGACTGCCGGCGAGCAGAGCGCACGCGACGCTTCAGGGAGTGAACCTCATGAGAATCCTCATTGCACTGGATGCAACCCCGTCGGCAGCGATAGTCCTGCAGGAAGCAGTGGCGCGGCCGTGGCCCGCGGGCTCGAGTTTTTCCCTGCTGACGGTGGTGGATCCGTACGGGTTTGCGAAAGCGCCGCTGCTGCTGGAAAAGGCGAAAGCCGCGGCGCGGGACCAGTTGCAGAGCGCGGCGGAGCGCCTGGAGGGCACGGGCTGGAAAAGCAACACGGACGTGATCCTGGGAAATCCGCGGCGGGCGATCAGCGGATACGCCGCGGGCTGGGAGGCGGACCTGCTGATGGTGGGATCGCACGGGCACGGCAACATGGCGCGCTTGATACTGGGAAGCACGGCGCGGGCGGCACTGCGACGGGCGCCGTGCTCGGTGGAAATCGTCCGGATGCGCGCAAAGGAGGGAGACGGAGGGAAGGACGGGAAGATGAAGATCCTGGTGGCCACGGACGGCTCGCAGTTTTCAGCGGCGGCGCTGCGTTCGGTGGCCAGCCGGCCGTGGCCGAAAGGGAGCGAAGTGAAAGTGCTGGCGGTGCCGGAACTGGTGCTGCCGCTGAAGGAGTTTCCGTACTTCGACGCCGCGGAGATCGAAGAGGTCAACAAGTCGGAGATGGAATTGGCACGGGCGTCGGTGGCCAAGGGGGAAGAGATTCTCTCCGGCCGGGGATTGAAGGTGAGCACGGAAGTGCCCGTGCTGTGGGAGATGCCCTCCCAGGCGATTCTGAACGAAGCGGAGAGGTGGCAAGCCAGGATGATCGTGCTGGGCTCCCACGGGAAGGGGGGATTCGACCGCCTGACCATGGGAAGCGTGTCGGAGACGGTCGCCCTGCATGCAGGCTGTTCGGTGGAAGTCATCCGGGAACATAGCTTACAAAGTGAATCGTAGTAGAAAGGAGAACTGCGATGAAAGTGAAAGACGTAATGATGGGAACGCCGTACTACTGCCAGCCGGAGACGAATCTGGGGTCGGCGACGGAACTGATGTGGAATGCGAACTGCGGATTTCTTCCGGTGGTGGGAAGCGACGGCAAAGTGGCCGGGGTGATCACCGACCGGGACATCTGCATGGCCCTGGGTACGCGGGAGAAGCTGGCCGGGGAGATCACCGTGGGCGAAGTGATGGTGCGGCAGGTCATATCCTGCAGGCCGGAGGAGGACATTCACCGGGCGCTGGAAGCAATGAAAGATGGGCGGGTGCGGCGTCTTCCGGTGATCAGCGCGAATGGCACGCTGGTGGGAGTGGTTTCCATGGACGATGTGGTGCTGCACGCCGAGTCGGCGGGGTTCGGGAGGAGGCCGGAGCTCTCGAGCGAAGAAGTGGTGCATATATTTCAGGCCATCGCGCAGCGGCAGGTGCCGCAGGCAGTGCATAGCTGAGGCGCGGCGAGAGGTGAAGTGCGTGCGGGCCGGAGAGGGTCCGGCCCGCATCCTGAGCTTCGGAAGATTCCTTCCGGGAGGCGCTGCAGGCGAGTCCGGAGCAGCGCGAGACAATACTAGAAAGCCTATTGCTACGGTATGGCGCGATGAAAAACCCCCAAGCGTTGCCCCCGAACCTGCTTTTCCGCCGCTGTGATCCCGAACAATTTTCCTTTCAGACGACGGCCGACCTCGAAGAACTGAGCGAAATCATCGGGCAGGAGCGCGCGCTGGAAGCGGTGCGCTTCGGGATCGGGATCCGGCGGCAGGGCTTCAATCTCTTCCTGCTGGGGTCGCCGGGCACGGGGGAGTATTCGATGGTGCGGCGGATTCTGGAGCAGCAGGCGGCCAAGGAGCCCACGCCACCGGACTGGTGCTACGTCAACAATTTCGGGCATCCGGAAGAGCCGCGGGCGCTGCAGCTCCCAGCAGGGCGGGGAGCCAAGCTGCATCAGGATGTGCAGCGGCTGCTGGAGGACCTGCAGTCGGTGATTCCCTCGGTGTTCGAGAGCGAGAACTACCGGGCGCGAAAGCAGGTGATCGACCAGGAGAGCAAGGAGCGCCAGGAAAAGGCCTTCGACGAAATCCAGCACGAAGCCGACAACAAAGGCATAGCGGTGCTGCGGACGCCGACGGGGATCGTGCTGGCGCCGACGCGCAAGGGCGAGGTGCTGGGAGAGGAGGATGTGCGGCGGCTACCCGGAGCGGAGCTGGAGCGAATCGAAAAACAGATCGCCAAGTTGCAGGAGAAGCTGGAGGTGGTGCTGCGGCAGGTGCCGGTGTGGGAGAAAGAACGGCGGGAGAAGATCCGGGAACTGAACCGCGAAGTGACCATCTTCGCCGTGGGGCATCTGCTGGACGAATTGCAGAAGAACTATGTGGATCTGCCGGAAGTGATGAGTCACCTGAAGGGCATGCAGCAGGACGTGATCCAGAACGCGGACCAGTTCCTGAGCCCGCCGGAACACCCCCTGGCGGCGCTGATGGGGATCTCGCAGCCGCACGTGGGCAAGGGCTCGATGTTTCTGCGGCGCTACCAGGTGAATCTGCTGATCGATCACAGCGCCAACCACGGTGCGCCGGTGGTGGCGCCGGATCACCCTACATATCAGAACCTGGTGGGGCAGGTGGAATACATGGCGCAGATGGGGGCGCTGTCCACGGACTTCAATCTGATCCGAGCGGGGGCGCTGCACCGGGCCAACGGCGGGTATCTGGTCCTGGACGCCTACAAGGTGCTGCTGCAGCCGTATGCGTGGGAAGGGCTGAAGCGCGCGCTGCGTTCGGGGGAGATGCGCATCGAATCCCTGGGCCAAATGCTCAGCCTGATGAGCACGGTATCGCTGCAGCCCAAGCCGATACCGCTGGAGGTGAAGGTCGTGCTGATGGGGGAGCGGCTGCTGTACTACCTGCTGAGCGCGTACGACCCGGAATTCAACGAGCTGTTCAAGGTAGGAGCGGACTTCGAGGAGCACATGGAGCGCGGGGGGAACGATCAGCTGTATGCGCGGCTGATCGGGACGATCGCGCGGCAGGAGAAGCTGCTGCCGTTCGCGGCGGGAGCGGTGGCGCGGGTGGTGGAGCACAGTTCGCGCGCCGCGGGAGACAGCGAGAAGCTGTTGACGCAGCGGCGCAGCCTGCAGGACCTGCTGCGCGAAGCCGACTACTGGGCGCGGGAAGCGGGGCAGGCGGCGGTGCGGGCCGCGGACGTGCAGCGGGCCATCGACGCGCAGATACACCGCGCGGACCGGGTGCGCGAGCGGCTGCAGGAGGCGGTGCTGAAGGGCACGCTGCTGATCGACACGGCGGGGGAGCGCACGGGACAGGTGAACGGGCTGTCGGTGATCGAAATGGGGCAGTACGCCTTCGGGCATCCGTCGCGCATCACGGCGCGGGTGCGGCTGGGCAAGGGCGAGGTGATTGACATCGAGCGGGAGGTGGAGCTGGGCGGGCCGATTCACTCCAAGGGCGTGCTGATTCTTTCGGGATTTCTGGGGGCGCGCTATGCGCCAGACCGGCCGCTGTCGCTCTCGGCCAGCCTGGTGTTCGAGCAGTCCTACGGCGCGGTGGAGGGGGACAGCGCATCGTCGGCGGAGCTCTACGCGCTGCTCTCGGCGCTTTCGGGAGCGCCCATCCGGCAAGCGCTGGCGGTGACCGGATCGGTGAACCAGCACGGGGAGGTGCAGGCCATCGGCGGGGTGAACGAGAAGATCGAGGGCTTCTTCGATCTGTGCAAAGCCCGGGGGCTCACGGGGGAGCAAGGCGTGCTGATCCCGGCGTCGAACGTGCGGCACCTGATGCTGCGGCAGGAGGTGGTGGACGCGACGGCCGCGGGGAAATTCCAGATCTACGCGGTGGAGAACATCGATCAGGGGATGGAGATTCTCACGGGAGTTCCCGCGGGAGAGCGCGACGCGAGCGGAAAATTTCCGGAGGGCAGCGTAAACCAGCGGGTGGAAGCGCGGCTGATCGAACTGGCGGAGAAACGCCAGGCCGCGGCGGCCCGGCAAAAGACGGAAGGCGAGGCGTGAACAAGGCGCACAGCAGGGCGGCGATCCGGCGGATTCTCGTGGCGCTGGATGCTTCGCCGCACAGCCTGACGGCGCTGCGCGCCGCGGTGGAGCTGGCGGCGCGGATGGAAGCGGAGCTGCTGGGGCTGTTCGTGGAGGACGTACACCTGCTGCGGCTGGCGGAATCGCCGCTGGCGCGGGAGGTGCAGTATTTGACGGCGCGGCAGGCGCCGCTGGACCGCGCGAGGATGGAGCAGCAGTTGCGGGCGCAGGCGGAGCAGGCGCGCAAGGCGCTGGCCGCGGCGGCGGAAGGGGCGCGGGTGGAGTGGTCGTTCCGGATCGTGCGCGGGCAGGTGTCGGTGGAAGTGCTGGCGGCGGCCGCGGGAATGGATTTGCTGACGCTGGGGCGGCGCGGCTGGTCGTCATCGCTGAAATCGCGGATCGGGTCGACGGCGCAGACGGCGGTGGCCACGACGATGCCGGTGCTGCTGCTCTCGGACCGCGGGCTGCAGTTGGACCTGCCGGTGCTGGTCTGTTACGACGGGACCGCGGCGACACAGCGCGCCGTGCGCGTGGCGGCGCAACTGGCCAAGGCGGGATGCAGCCGCGTGACGGCGCTGCTGCTCGCGGAAGACGCGGAGAGCGAACGGCGCTTGAAGGAACAGGCTGGCGGGCTGCTGAGAGAAAATAAGCTGCAGGTGCGCTTCCGCGCGGCGGATCCGCGCGATGAAGCGGCGCTGCTACGCACCATCAAGTCGGAAGAGGCCGGGGTGCTGGTGCTGGGGGGCAAGACGCGCTTCTTCAAGCCGGATGCGCTCGAGTTGCTGCTGCGCGAGGTGGACACTTCGCTGCTGCTGCTGGACGAGGATGAGGGGACGCCCACCGAGAAATCGCAAGCCGCTACGACCGACCGCTGAGACCGCCATCGGCCGCTTGGCGGCCGTTCGCGAAGAGGTAATCCACACAACCCTGCAGAGTGGCGAGTTTGGGGTAGTCCGCCTCGGGGATTTCCACGTGCAATTCCTGGTGCAGGGCGATGACGAAGTTGAGCAGGTCCATGGAGTCGATGTCCAGTTGGTCGCG
>JAIQEV010000092.1 GCA_020073585.1 Terriglobia bacterium | reverse complement strand
GCCCGCCCGCCGAAGGCCACGATCTTTCCCGCTTCGTTGGCGATGGGGAACATGATGCGCCGCCGGAAGCGGTCGAAGAGCCGCCCGCTCTGATCGCGGGAGATCAGCCCGGACTCCAGGATGAGTTTTTCGGGATAGCGCGGCTTCAGGTGGCGCAGCAGGACGTCGCCGCCGCTCGGCGCGTAGCCCAGCCCGAAGCGCGCCATCGCTTCCTTATCCAGCCCGCGGTCTTCCAGGTACGCCCGCGCCGCCTTGCCCTCCGCCGTGCCTTCCAGGCACTTCACGAAGAACGTCTGGGCCTCGCGGTGCATCTCCACCAGTTGCGCGCGCTGCTGATTTTCCTTGCGCTCCTCGGGTGAGCGCTCCCGCGGCGCGGGAACCGCGATGCCGCACTTCTCCGCCACCGTGCGCACCGCCTCCGGAAACGCGCACTTCTCCATCTCCATCACGAACTGGAAGACGTCCCCGCCCACCCCGCAGCCAAAGCAGTGATAGATCTGCTTCACCGGATGCACCGCGAACGACGGCGACTTCTCCGAGTGGAACGGGCACAGCCCGGTGAAGTTCTGCCCGCTCTTCTTCAGCCGGACGTACTCCCCCACCACGCGGACGATGTCCGCCTGCTGCTTCACGCGATCCGCGAATGATCCCGCTTCGGCCATGTCGGCTATGCTCGCAATTCTACAACTGTAATAGCTTTGCCGCCGCGCTCTTCCGCTTCGAAAGCGAAGCGCTCCACCAGCGGATGGCTGGAAAGAAATTCGGCAAGCCCTTTGCGCAGCGCTCCGGTGCCGTGCCCGTGAATAATCCGCACGCGCACCTGATTCGCAAGAACCGCTTCGTCCAGAAATTTATCTACCCGCTCCGTCGCCTGCTCCACCGTCATCCCAATGACGTTGATTTCACTTGAAACTGCGCCTTCGCCGGGCGCGGCGTGAACCGTCACGCCGCGCGGTTTCGCTGGCGCCGCTGCCTTGCCGGGGGCGCGCGGCGCCTCGACCCCGGTAATGTCCTCGACGGCCACCTTCATGCGCAGCGGGCCGGCTTCCACTTCGGCGGAGGAGCCATCGAGACGCCGCAGCACCACCGGCTGGCGAAAGCCTTTCACGATGAGTCGCGCGCCGGGCACCAGCCGCTCCGCGCTGACCGCTTCGGCCGGGGCCACGCCCGGGCCCAGGTCGGCCTGCGATTCCGAGAGCGTTTGCACCACAGCGGCGTTCAGCTCTTCCTTGGCCTCCCCGCGCGCTTCCTGCATCTTGCGCCGCGCGCTCTTCTCCATCTGCGCGCGCAGTTCGCGCTCCTTCACGGCCTCGACCACGCTGGCGACGTTGTGGTCGAAGCGCCTCTGCATCTCCGCGAATTTCGCCTCCAGCTCGGCGATGCGCTTCTGCTGGCGCTCGACCCACTCGCCGCGCAGCTTTTTCCTTTCCTGCTCGAGCGCGTGCCGCTCGTCGGTCATCTGCTGGCGCATGCGGTCCAGCTCGTCGCGGCTGCGGTGCAGGTAGGCGATCAGCTCGGCGGCTTCGCGCGTCTCCGGCGCCAGCAGCGCCCGCGCCCGCTCGATGATCGGCGCGCCGATGCCCAGCCGCTGCGCGATGGCGATGCCGCTCGAGCCGCCCGGCACGCCCACCATCAACCGGTAGGTCGGCCGCAGGTTCACGTCGTCGAACTCCACTGCGGCGTTCACCACGCCCGGCGTGGTCGAAGCGTAGCTCTTCAGCCGGTCGTGGTGCGTGGTCGCCAGCACGATGCACTTCTTCGCGCGAAACTCGTCGAGCAGCGCCACGGCCAGCGCCGCGCCTTCTTCCGGCGCCGTGCCCGTGCCCATTTCGTCCACCAGCACCAGCGAGCGCGGCGTCGCCGCCTCCAGCATCGCTTTCAAGTTGAACATGTGCGCCGAAAACGTCGAGAGGTCCGCAGCAATCGACTGCTCGTCCCCGATATCCACCAGCACGCAGTCGAAAAGCGGCAGCACCGCGCGCTGCGCCGTCACTGGAATCCCGGACTGCGCGGCCAGCGCGGCCATGCCCGTGGTCTTCAGCGCCACGGTTTTCCCGCCGGTGTTCGGCCCGCTGATCACCAGCACCCGCTCTTCCCCGCCGAGCGCCAGCGTCATGGGCACGATGGCGCGGCCCTCGCGCCGCAGCTTGTCCTCCAGCACCGGATGCCGCGCCTCCACCAGTTGCAGCGCGGGCGCATCACTGAACTCCGGAATCGCGGCGTCGAATTCGCGCGCGAAGCGCGCCCGCGCGAACACGCTGTCCACCTCGGCGATGGTCTGCGTCGCGTGCTGCAACTCGGGAAGCTGCGTCTGCAGCCGCCGCGTCAGCTCCTGCAGGATGCGCGTGATCTCCGCGGCCTCTTCTTCGGCCAGCTGCACCAGCTGGTTGTTGGCGTCCAGCGCTTCCAGCGGCTCGAGGAAGAGCGTCTGCCCGGTGGCGCTCGCGCCGTGCACCACGCCGGGCACGGCGCGGCGATGTTCCGCGCGCACCGGAATCACGAAGCGGTCGTTGCGCAGCGTGACGTAGTCCTCGCCCGCCCCGGCCCCCCGCGCGCGCAGCATCTGCTTCAGCAATTTCTGGATCGCATCGCGCGTCTGCACCACGCTCCCGCGGATGCGCCGCAGCGCCGGCGAAGCGTCGTCGCTGATCTCCCCGTTCGGCAGGATGCAGCGCCGGATGGCCGTGAGCGCCGCGCGAAAATCGGCGACCGCGGCCGCGCGCTCCGCCAGCCGCGGGAATTTCTCCGCGGTCTCCCCAGGAAACTGCTGCTTCAGCCAGCCCGCCGTCTCCAGCAGCGACGCCGCCTCGAGCAGCTGCGCGGGATCGAGGATCGCGCCCGCCGCCGCCTCCGCCGCGGCTTCTTCCGGCGACAGCAGCGCCAGCCACGCCTGGGGATCGGCCAGCGCGCCGAAGCCCAGCTCCTGCCCGGCGCGCAGCCATTCCCGCGCCTCGCGGATCAGCGCGAAGGCCGCGTCCAGCGCGGCGCGCTCCGCGTCCGGAGCCAGCGCGTCCACCGCGCGGCGTCCCGGCGCGCACGTCGTCCTCCGCCGCAGCAGCTCGCGCAGCCCGTCAAATTCCAGCACCTCGACCGCGGTCCTCGACATGTTCTCTTCCGCTATGCCCAAGAAATCCGAAACGCGAAATTCGAAACGCGCAACTCGTCTACTGCGCGGCCGCGGCCGGGCCCAGGTCTTCCACCAGGGCCACGCACAGCGCATCCAGCGCCGCCGTGGCTTCGTGATTCTTCGCGCCCTGATTGTTCGACAAGATCGAAAAGATCACTTGCCGCCCCCCGGGCAGCTCCGCGAACCCGGAGAGCGAGCGCACGTGCTCGACCGAGCCGGTCTTGGCGTGGATGCGCCCCGCCGCCGGCGTATTCTTCAGCCGCTCGAGCAGCGTGCCGTCCGCGCCCGCCACCGGCAGCGACGCGTAGTACGCGGCGAACCACGGCTGGCGCGCCGCGTACTGCAGCAGCGTGACCACCGCCCGCGGCGTCACTAGGTCGTGCCGCGACAGCCCCGAGCCGTCCGTCTGGATCACGTCCCCGGCCGCAATGCCCGCCTCGGCGTAAAACTCCGCCGCAAACTTCGCCAGATCCTCCGCCGTGCTCCACGGGCCTTTCTGCCGCGCCGCCGCGCGCAGCAACAGTTCCGTGTGCAGGTTCTCGCTCATCTTGTTCACCGCCTGCACGGCGTCCGCCAGCGGCACCGAGAGATGCTCGGCGAGCACCAGGGGCTCGCGCGCCGATCCTGCGGCGCCATTGGACGCTGCCGGCTCGTGCTGCGCCCGCGCCGTTCCGCGCACGCGCACCCCGCGCTCCTCCAGCAGGCGCTTCAGCAGCGCCGCGGCGTGTTCGGCGGGCTCCTCGATCGCCAAAAGCATCTTGCGCGGCTCGCCCTTCAGCGGATAGCTGCCGCGCAGCACCACCAGCGGCGCTCCGGGCTCGCGAGTCAGCGTCAGGTCCGGCTTCGTGCCCGGCGGCGAGGTGCGCACTTCGTTGCGCACGCTGAAGTCCCGCGTCCACGGATCGAGGGTTACCGCCGCGGGCTTTCCCGCCGCCGCCCCCGGCGCCAGCCTCAGCGTCACCGTGTTGTCGTTCACCACGATCGCGGAGACTGCCGCGCCGTACGACCACACCAGGTCGTCCACTTCCCACCCGCTCGGATAGCGCTCGCGCGGAAAGTAGCTGTCGTCGGCCACCACGTCGCCGCGGACCTCGCGCAGGCCCCGCGCCACCGCCTGGTTCGCCAGCTCCGCCAGCGCCTTCTCCGGCGCGCCGTCGAACTCCGCCTCTTTCACGAAAGGAAATTTGCGGCTGGAAAGATTCGGGTCGCCCCGTCCCACCAGCACCAGGTCGCCCGCCAGCCGGCCCTTCCCGGAAAGCGCGCCGCGCGTCTCCAGCGTGGTGCGGAAGCGGTAGTCCGGCCCGAGCCGCGCCAGCGCCAGCGCGGTGGTGAACAGCTTCAGGTTGGAAGCCGGCACGAAATAGTTTTCCGCGGCGCGCTGGTAAAGCGTTTCCCCGGACTGCGCGTCCACGGCCAGCACCCCCCACTCGGCTTTCCCGGCCGCCCCGGCGCCCAGCAATTTTTCGGCGTCATCTGCGAAACGCTTCTTCGCTTCCGGGGAGAACGCGGCTGCGCCCGCGGCGCCCGGCGCTGCGCAGTAGACCGGCTGCGCCGCGTCTTTCACCGCAGCGGGCGGCTGCTGCGCATACCCCGCGTCGGCGCCGCCGAGCCACGCGCCCAGCGCCAGCGCGGCTCCCCTGCCTCTCCAGCTTCGCAACACGCTCATTCCACTTTCCTCCCGCACCGCCCCGGCCAGGGCTAGTCTAGCAGGCCGCGGGCCAACCGCGCCCCCGTCCCCGGCATCCTACCGTTGCAGGCCCAGCTGCAGGCTGGCGGTGCAAACCATCGTTGCGCCCGCTTCGCAGAACCCCTATGATGAATCTGCCCAGAGAAAACCGACGAGGTGAATTGTGAGCAAGCGCATCCTATCTCTCCTGACTATCCTGGCACTCACTGTCTTCCCGCTGTCCGCCGAAGAAAAGAAGGAAACCGAGCGGCTGGACAACTGCGGCACCGTTCTCAAGGAAATCCTCGATGTTCCCGACGACATCCCCAGCGATCTGCTGGACAAGGCCGAGTGCGTCATCGTGATTCCCTCGGTCGTCAAGATCGCTTTCGGCTTCAGCGGCAACTACGGCAAGGGCGCCATGACCTGCCGCACCGGCGAACACTTCACCGGGCCGTGGAGCGCTCCGGCCATGATGCGCCTGGAAGGCGTGGGCGTCGGCTTCCAGCTCGGCGGCCAGGCCACCGACTTCGTCATCCTGGTGATGAACCCGCGGGGCGCCAAGTCCCTCCTCAAGAGCAAAGTGAAGCTCGGCGCCGATGCCGCCGCGGCCGCCGGTCCCAAAGGCCGCGACGCCGCCGCCGCCAGCGATGTCACCATGCGCGCCGAGATGCTCACCTACTCCCGCTCGCGCGGCCTCTTCGCCGGCGTCTCTCTCGAGGGCTCGACCCTGCGCCAGGACAACCGCTCCAACGAAAAAATCTACGGGCGCAAGATCGCAGCCGAGGACATTATCCGCAAGGGCGCCGCGCGCACTCCTCCTTCCGGCCAGCAACTCATCGCCCTGCTCAACAAGAAGTCGCCCAAAAATCTCTCGGATCCGGAATCCCTGAAGTAGCCTCCGGAAAAAATAGTTCGCGGAATGCCTGGCGCGCTCGGTCTTTTCCCCGCGCGCCCGGCATTCTTTTCCCCGCCACTGCCGTTGACCGCTATGCGGTCACACAAATGGTTGACCGCGAAGCGGTCGCACGAATAGTTGACCGCTCGGCGGTCCCGCGGATAAAAGGACGCCGAGATCTTCGCCCTGCTCTTCGTCCTCTACCGCATGGGCCTGCTGCGCGGCAACGGCCGCCCGCGAGGTGGCGGGCAGCGCCCCTCCCCGCATTCGCATTTTCTTTGCCTGTCCTTCCTGACGGTGCACTTCCGGATAAAGCACCCGCTCGCGCGCCTTGTTCCCCTCCCCGGCCTCTGCTCTAATCACAGGAGAAACCTCAGCGGTGCCCGGCAGCCGGCCCTGGACCTCCGGAAAGTTGGCGGCGAGCATCCCTGTGCGTTGGAGGCCTATTCCCATGAAGCTATTTTTCCGGTTGTTTCTGGCAGCACTGGCGGCCGTGGTTCTCACCGGCGGCTTTTTCGCGCGCACCAGTTCGGCCAGCCCGCGGCCCGTTCCGCCTGCGCCGCAGGAGCAGGTGAGCTTGTATTGCGCCTCCGACGACATGCGCCGCAATCTCTGTCCCGCGGATACGCGCGGCGGCGTGCAGCTCCTCCACCAGCGCAGCGAAGCCCCCTGCGTCTTCAACCAGACCTGGGGCTACGACGACCGCGGCCTGTGGGTGGATCGCGGCTGCCGCGCCGACTTCCAGATCGGCGCCGCCCGCTGGAGCGGCTGGGGGCAAACCTTCACGATCTTCTGCGCCTCGGACGACATGGAGCGCAATTTCTGCCCCACCGACACGCATCATGGGGTGCGCCTGGCGCGCCAGCGCAGCGAAACCGACTGCCTCTACGGCCGCACCTGGGGCTACACTCCCCGCGGCATCTGGGTGGACCACGGCTGCCGCGCCGACTTTGAAATCGGCAATGCCGGCTGGACCGCCGGCGGGGAATCGCAGTCCGTCTACTGCGCCTCCCCGATTCTGGGCCGCCAGTACTGCGAAGCCGACACCAGCCGCGGGGTGCGCCTGATCCGCCAGCGCAGCGACGCCGACTGCGTCTACGGCCGCACCTGGGGCTACGATGAGCGCGGCATCTGGGTGGAACGCGGCTGCCGCGGTGATTTCCAGATCGCCGCCGGCGATGGCGATGGCGACGAAGATGACCCCACCTCCGCTCCGGACATCCAGTCCATCTACTGCGCCTCCGACGACATGGGCCGCCACCGCTGCTGGGCCAACACCCGCAACGGCGTGCGTCTGCTCCGCCAGATCAGCGAAGCGCAATGCATCTACAACCAGACCTGGGGCTACGACGAGCACGGCATTTGGGTGGACCGCGGCTGCCGCGCCGATTTCCGCGTGGGCGCCGGAACTCAGACCCCGGCGCAAACCAGCGTTTCCGCAACGCTGTACTGCGCCTCCGATGACATGGGCTGGCACGCCTGCCCCGCCGATACCCGTGGCGGCGTGCGCCTCCTGCAGCAGCGCAGCGAAGCGCAATGCACGTATGGACAGACCTGGGGCTACGACGACCGCAACATCTGGGTGGACCGCGGCTGCCGCGCCGATTTCCAGACCGGTGGCACCGTCAGCGCCGCGCCCGTTCCGCCCGTCACCTCCACGACTCCGGCGGCTTCGTTCTACTGCGCATCCGATGACATGAAGTGGCACGCCTGCCCCGTAGATGCCCGCAACGGCGTGCGCTTGCTGCAGCAGCGCAGCGAAGCGCCTTGCGTCTACAACCAGTCCTGGGGCTACGACGACCGCAACATCTGGGTGGATCGCGGCTGCCGCGCCGATTTCCAGGTCGGCGGCAACGAACCGCCGGCGCGCGGCAAGACCACCACCCTCTACTGCGCCTCCGATGACAAGGGCCTGCACAATTGCCCCGCCGATACCACCGGCGGAGTCCGCCTCGTCAACCAGCGCAGCAAGAAGCCCTGCGTGCAGTGGGATACCTGGGGCTACGATGCCCGCGGCGTGTGGGTCGGCGGCGGCTGCAAAGCCGATTTCGAGATTGGCGGCGGGGACGACGGCGCCGTCACTTCCGTCTACTGCGCTTCCGACGACCAGCGGCGCCACGCCTGTGCCGCCAACACCCGCCAGGGCGTCGAACTCCTCCGCCAGCGCAGCGAAGCCGAGTGTTTCTTCGGCCGTACCTGGGGCTACGACGACCACGGCGTCTGGGTAGACCGCGGCTGCAGCGCCGAGTTTCAGTTGCACAGCGATTGGAAGTCCGGCGGAAGCACCGCCGCGCTGTCCTGCGATTCCAACGACATGGGGCGCCACGCCTGTGCCGCCGATACGCGCCGCGGCGCGCGGCTCACCCGCCAGCACAGCGAAGCCAAGTGTATCTATGGACAGACTTGGGGTTACGATAACCAGGGCATCTGGGTGGATCGCGGGTGCCGCGCCGAATTCGAAGTCTGGCGTCCGCACTGATCCGCATTTCGCGCGCCGCTTCGCCGCCAGCCCAGGCGCGAAACGCCGGCGCGCAACCCGAACCCGGAGGTGACTATGGCGGCCACGCCTCCCCTTCCGCAGCGCAAGGTCGGCATCCTGATCCTGGATAACGATCCGGTGAGCCAGAGCGCCTTGCGCCAGATCCTCGACGCCGAGGGCTGGCGCGTGCGCCACGCCCCCGACGCACGGGCCCTGCTCCGCGAACTGGCCGCCGGGGAATGGTCCCTGGTCATCGCCGACATCACTCTGACGGGAACCGACAGCCCGGCTTTCCACACCCTGCGCGAGTTGGCCGGCGTTCCCGCGCACCGGGGTGGCCGCGTCCGCGTTCTCTATCTGCTTCCGGCGCTGGGCGGCGAGGCGTTTGTCTCCGCTCTCGAGCGGGCCCAGTTGCCCTTCGCCCTGCGCCCCGTCCACCTGCACGATTTCCTCGAAAAGGTCAGCGACCTCCTCGTCGAAATCGGAGCCATCGAAGCTCCCATCCGCCAGGTGCGCCGGGAATTTTCCGGCCCGCGAAAGAAGAAGGACGGCGCGAGCCCCAACCACTCCATGTTTCCCGCGCGCGATTCCTACGCCTATACCGAGGAAGAGC
The DNA here is from genome assembly GCA_020073585.1 of Terriglobia bacterium. Taxonomy (GTDB): domain Bacteria; phylum Acidobacteriota; class Terriglobia; order Acidiferrales; family UBA7541; genus Acidiferrum. Next base: position 694 of record JAIQEV010000092.1, on the reverse strand, counting down.
TCGCTGAATTCGAGCGCCAGGAACAGGAAGACGCCGGCCAGCGCAAAAAGCGCCGGAACCATAGCGACGACCTCGGCCGCCCGCAGCGCTGACGATTTTCGGTTGAACTCCCTGCGAAACGGCGGTCTTTATCTCACAAGATTCAGCGCTTCTTGTCCTGCGAAGCCCCGGCCTCTCTCCCGGCCCGGCGGTAGGCGTCGAAATCCTCCCAGATGTGCTGCACGCTCTTCTCGTCCAGGGCCTTGATCACCGGTTCATCGCTCTTCGAGGAATAGATCGCCAGCTTCACTTCGCCGCACTCCGGGCTTACCGCGTCCGGCGCGTACAGGTACACGCCTTTGTAGGTGGAATCATCCATCTTGACGGCCCGGTTGCGCACCGACACCGTCACCGGAACCCGCCCCGGATGGATGGGCTGCACTTCCTTGCTGCCGCAGAACAGCTTCATCTTTTGAAAATCGGTCTTGAACTTGAGTTTCGCGGATGCGCGGGAGTTGAACGAGCGGCCCAGCGCCGAGCCGAAACCTTCCTTGGCCTTGGGCATCACGTAAATTCCGAAGAGCGCCGGGTGCGCTCCGGCCTCTTCTTCCCATTCCTTGGGCGCATCCGAGTCGCCGGAGTTTTCCGCCGTCTCTTCGTTTCTCTTGTTGCGTTTCCGGTGGGCGCGCTCCGCTTGCAGCCGCTGCTCTTCCTG
>JAIQEV010000031.1 GCA_020073585.1 Terriglobia bacterium | reverse complement strand
AAGGCCGCCCGGCAAGAAACCACCAAGGTGCACGAAGAGACGGCGCAGCAACTCACCGCTCTGGACACTTCGGTGAAGAGCGAACTGGCCACGAAGGCCACCACCAACGACCTCAAGACCGTGGATACCAAGGTCGGCGGCGTGCGCACCGATCTCGATGCCACCCGCGAAGACTTGAAGATGGCCCGCAGCGAACTGGGAACGTTGATCGCCCGCAACCACGAGGAGATTGACCAGCTGCGCCGTCTGGGTGAGCGCGAGTACGTCGAGTTCACCATCGCCGGCAAGAACAAGTCGCAGAAGGTGGGCAACGTAACCGTGGAGCTCCGCGGCGCAAACGTCAAGAAAAACTTGTTCAGCGTGGCTGTGACGGTCGAAGATAAGCGCTTCGAAAAGAAGAATCACATCCTGAATGAGCCGATTTTCTTCTATACCTCGGGCGCGCGCATTCCCCAGGAACTGGTCATCAACAAAGTGGCCAAGGACCAGATCAGCGGCTATGTGAGCATTCCCAAGGCCAATGTGCAGCCGCAGACCCAGCCCAGCTCCAGTTCCGGCAGCTAAACCGGCTTACTTTCCCGGGCCACAGCGGTGGCCAGGCGAAACAGGCGGGCAGCGGATGCTGCCCGCCTGTTTCTTTCTGCGGCGACAGCCCGAAGCCTTCCCCTCTCTTTTCCGCTACAATCAAAGAGCGCTCCACGGAGAGCCTTTTGAAACAGACTTCGGTCGTCGTCTATTTGGCCATCGATGCTTTCTTGCCCGTCACCGGTAAGGCGGAGCCCGGCTTGGCAGGATTTCTCGAGACCCTGGGCGAGCACGACATCCCCGCGGTCCTGATGACGGCGCGCTGCCGCCTGCAGATGGACGAGCCGGTGCGCCGCCTGCGCCATGCCCATCCCTTCATCGCGGAATCCGGCAGCGGCGTATACCTGCCCGAAGACTATTTTCATTTGCGCGTGGAGCGCATGGTGCGCCTGGGGCGCTTCGTCTGCCTGCCCATCGCGCAACCCCAGCCGGCCGCGGCGCAGGCGCTGGAAACCCTGAGCGAAGCCACCGGCGTGCCGGTGGTCACCCTGCGCTCGCTCTCCCCGCGGGAACTGGCGCAGAATACCGGCCTCCCGCCGCGCGAGGCGGAACTCGTCCGCCAGCGCGATTTCGAGGAGATGTTCTTCCTGGCCGGAGCCGATGAGGAGGCCATCCGCCGTTTTCGCGCGGAGGCCCAGCAGCGCAAGCTCGTGCTGCGCGAAGTTCCCCCGCTGTGGTCGCTTTCCGTGGGCGCGGATCCGCGCCCGGCGATCAAGAAGCTCAGCGCCTTGTACGACCGCGCCCTGCATGGCCATGCCGCCACCGTGGGCCTTGGCGCCCCGGAGGCGCTCGAGGATTGCTTGCAAGGCTGCGATCGCGTCCTGCTGCTGACCCGCCGCTCCACCGCAGCGCAGTCCCCGGCCGCGGCGGGCGGCCGGGTGCGCAGCATTCCGCTGCCGGCCGGGGGCGACTGGTCCGAGATCCTGCCCCTTTTGACGCAACGTGGATGACGGCGAAGCGTCCGTCGCCGTCATCCGCGGGTGCGCGCAATTTTTCAGCTTTAAATGCAGAAGGGGGAGCCTGGCGGCTCCCCCTTGTGCGAATTTGCTGTATCGTCTGCGAAGCTTCGCCGGCCGTGCGACTCTATCGCAGCGACGCGCACCGCAAAAGCGGTGTGTTTTCAGCTTTCGTACAGCTCTGAGTCCGGTGGAGTCATTCTGCCTCTCCGGAGCTCTTTGAGCTCTAGCCTCCTTGTACGCCCGCGTTTTCGAATATGCAATAGGAAAGAAGGACTAGGCAGAGGGCCGCGCCGGGAAACTCCCGGCTTTCCGTATTCTAATTTTCGCAGGATTACTTGATGAACAGGACTTCCCGGAACTGGTCCCGGCTGACCAGCGATTTCATGGAGCGGTACTGTCCGAAGAGGTCCTGGATTTCGCGGTTCTGGTAGACGCGCTGCGCGGGAACAAACTCCGCCGCGGGCAGCATCTGCAGGGTCATCGAGTCGGCCACGCGATAACGGTGAAACGTCGCGGGCTTCCGGCTGTGGAACATGGCGAAAACCACCCCGCCCGGACGCACCGCTTCGCTGACCACGGAAACGACCCGCCGCGCCAGAGGCGGCTCGAGATAATCGAGCAGATCCCACATCAGCACGGCGTCAAACGACGCCGCGGGATAGCGCAGGTTGCCCTCCAGGAAACGTACCGCGCGCCCTTCCGGCGTGCGGTCCACGGCGGTATCCAGCGGGCCGCCCGAGGCCGCTTGCAGGTGCTTCTCCTCCTCGCCGGAAAAGTCTTTCCAGGCGCCGAGCAGGTCTTCCGCCGTGACCCGGAATCCGCGCTCGATGAAAAAACTCAGCGTGGTCTGCCACACGGGCCCCAGGTCCAGCAGCGAGCCCCGGCCCAGCCCCTCGAGGTTCCACAGGAACTCTTTCAGCCCTTTGGACGTGCGCGTGATTTCCTGCATCTCCGCGCTGCGCGGGGAGTTTAGCGGGGCGAATCCCGGCCCGGCTGCGTGCACTCCGTTGCCGTGCAGCGGATGACGGTTCACCGGCGCCATGCGGGAGAATGGCCGTACGCCAACAAGTCCAAGTTTGTGCAGGAAGCTCATGGTCTAATTCACCGCCGGGGTCGCCGGAATTTCCGCGGAACCCGAACTCTCTTCTACCACCGCCGGCGCCACCGCAAGGGCATTGCCGGTTTTCTCCGCGGGCTTGCCGGATTCCACTTTCCCGCGCAGCACCGCGCCTTCTTCGATCGCCAGCGCCCGGGCCTGAATCTCGCCGTGCACCTGCCCGGTGCTCCACACCTGCACGCGCTCGTGAGCGCGCACCTTACCCTCCACGCAGCCGCGCACAATCACTTCCCGCGCCACCACGTCGGCCTGGACGCTGCCGTTGGGGCCGATGGTAACGCTGGCGGAGTCCAGCGCCAGTTTGCCTTCCACTTCTCCGTCCACGAAAAGATCTTCGCTCCCGGTGATTTCTCCGCGGATCTTAATGCCCCGGCTGATGCAGGCCGCGGCGCGCGCGGCGAGAGGAGGCGTGGGTTTTTCGTGCAGGGGAGCGGCGGGAACCGCTGAGGTACCTGTGGAATTCACATTCTTTGTGGAAATCTCTGGAACTGCTTGTGTCTTCGAGTCTTCTTTCCGCCACACGCGACACCTCTGGGATGAATCTTCACGACCAGGTCGCAGATTTTTCTGGGCGGGCTAGGAATCGCGACGTCGCAGACTGAAGATAGTACAGCACTTAGCGAGTGTAAAGAAGAAAGGTGGACCGTAAATCTGGGGTGTTTCCTGAAGCTCTACACTATATGTTGTGGATTCAGCCGGGCTACTCCTACAAGGGCTTGCGGCTCCGCCTCCGCCTCCTTCTTCCCCCGCAACTCCCACATGGCCACCGCCATCCCGATCGTTTCCTGGAACATGCGCTTGATCCCGCTGCGCTTCTCCCACCACTTCCCGGGATCGAAATCTTCGTCCGGCGCGCCGGCCACTCGCACCTCCACTTGCGGCGGAAAAACGCGGCGGAAAATATAGCGCGCGCGCCGCGCGTGATAGTTGGAAGTCACCACGATGACCCGCCGCCACTTCCGTTCGCGCACCAGCTTTTCCAGCGACTCCGCTTCTTCGCGCGTGTTTTCCGCGTCGTGGGCGTAGCGCATGATCGCGCCCTTGGGCACGCCGTGCGCCGCCAGATCGTGCTCCATCAGCTCCGCGATCCCCGCATAGCGGCGCAGGCGCCGGCCGCTGCCCACCACCACGGGCGCCAATCCCCGCTGATAGAGCAGCGCGGCGTGCGCGGCGCGCTCCCCGTCCACATTGTCGTCGCTGAGCACCAGCAGCGCATCGGCGTGTTCCAGCGGATCTTCGATCATCCAGGCGTTCCCGGCCCACTGCAGCAGGGGCCGGCGCAGAAGATAGGCCACGCCGCACACCGCCGCCAGAAACAGCAAAAAGATCAGCAGCAGGATGATGCCGCCGCGCTGGTCCTTCATGAATTGGCGTCCAGATTGCGCAGATATTCGGCGGCCTCTTCGGGCAGCACTCCGTTGTAATAGACCTCTTTGATGCTGTAGGACTTGCTGCGCGTCTGCACGATGGGCAGGATCTCGATGTGCCAGTGGAAATCGTCGGCCAGGGTCTTCCAGTAGCCGGAGAGCTCGCCCTTCTTGCTGAGCGTATTCGGCGAGGTGTGCACCACCAGGTGGAAGGCTGGGGCGAATTTTTCCAGGCGGCGCAGCGTGCGGCCCAGCAGCGCGGCGAGATTCCTGCGGTTGGAGCCGGCGCGGGGCTGCTCGAAGGCATGGTTGTGCCGGCGGTGCAGCAGCCAGATTTCGTAGGGCACGCGCGAGGCATACGGACACAGCGCGTAATAGTCGCCCTGCACATCCACGATGCGCTTGCTCTGCTTCTCCTCCTGGCGCACGATGTCGCAGAAGACGCAGCGTTCTTTCTCCTTGAACCAGTCGCGCGAGGCGTGCAGCTCGTACTTCACGCGGCGCGGCACGAACGCCGTGGCCGTCACCTGGGAATGCGGGTGGGCCCACTCTTCCCCGGCCAGCACGCCCTGGTTCTTGAACACCGCCACGTATTTGAAGCGCGGGTCCTTCTTCAGGTCCGCGATGCGCGCGCCGTAGGCCCACAGCACGCGCTCGATCTCTTCGTCGCTGAGCTGCCCCAGGCGCTTGTCGTGCTGCGGCGATTCCACGATCACTTCGTGCGCGCCGACGGGCTGCATCTTGTCGTAGATGCCTTCGGCCTGGCGGCCCAGTTCCCCCTCGATGCGGTACAGCGGCGTCATGTGCGGGACCACGCGGACCTGCCAGGGGCCCTGCTCCGGCCAGGTCAGCAGGGCCGGCTGCTTCTCCGCCTCCTTGCTGCACAGCGGGCAGACCTGGTCATTCTCCGGGTGCTCTTCGCGTTGCCCCAGAACCACCCAGCTTTGCGTGATGGGATCTCTGCGGATTTCCATGCGCGGTCTTCAGCGAGTGTAGCGCGCCGGCGTGGGGCCCTCTTCGAGCCGATGCCGGTCCCAGATGGCGCCCTCGCGGCTGTAATAGGCCAGTTCGAAATCCTGCGTGAGCTCCAGGCAATCGGTCGGGCAGGCGTCCTCACACAGGCCGCAGAACATGCAGCGGGAGGTGTCGTAGGTGAAGTGCGTGAGCACCTTGCGGCGCGTGGCGTCGTCGCGCTGCCAGCCGACCACGATCAGGTTTTCCGGACACGCCAGCGAGCACAGATTGCAGGCGATGCACAGCGTCTCGCCGGTCTCCGGATTCTTGTTCAGCCGCGGCGCGCCCCGGTAGCGCTCCGCGATCATGGGCCGCTCCAGCGGATACTGCTCGGTGTAGATGTTCTTGGGATGCTGGTACCGGAAGGTGACCGCCAGCCCCTTCAGGAAGTCCAACTGGAAGATGCGGCCGAGAAGCTCTCGCATGCGTGGTAGTTTGTTTCGCGGCCCTGCAATTGTCAAGCAGCCTCGTCACAGCCCTCTTCTTTTCCTTAATTCCCCTCCCTTCCGCCGCGGCGCTCTCCGCGCTGCTTCTTCCTTTGCGCATGGTATTCTCTGGCTGAAGATGGACGCCGACACCGCATTCCAGCAGCAAGCCCTCGCCGAAGCCCGCGCCGCGGCCGCCGCCGGCGAAGTGCCCATCGGCGCCGTGCTGGTCCACGAGGGCCAGGTCATCGCGCGCTCCGGCAACCGTACCATCCGCGACTGCGACCCCACGGCCCACGCCGAAATGGTGGTGCTGCGCGAGGCCGCGCGCCTGCTCGGCAACTATCGCCTCGCGGATACCACGCTCTACGTCACCCTGGAACCCTGCAGCATGTGCGCCGGGGCCATGATCCAGGCCCGCGTCGCCCGCCTGGTCTACGGCTGCGACGATCCCAAAGGCGGCGCCGTGCGCTCCTGCTTCGAAGTGCTCAGCAACCCCAAGCTCAATCACCAGGTCGCATTCACTCCCGGCGTCCTGGCCGAGGAGTGCGCCGCCGTCCTGCAGTCCTTCTTCGCCACCCGCCGCTAGCCGCTAGCGGCCGCGAAACTGGTAGCGCAGGCCCACACGCGCCAGCAGCGGAGGTCCCAGCGTAGGAACCGGCGTGAGCCCCACCGCGTAGCGGCGATTCAGCAGATTCTCCACCACGCGGAAAGCCGGCGCTGCCGCAAGCTGCGGAAGAAGCGTGCCGTTGACCGCTTCGCAATCACACCTGAGTTGACCGCTTTGCGGTCACACGTGAGTTGACCGCTTCGCGGTCACACCGGAAAAGACCAGGCAGTCTTTGGCGCAGCGCGCATTGCTGAAAAACGGAAGGGTCTGCTACGATTAGAAAGTTGACCGCGCGGCGGAGAGGTGTCTGAGCGGTTGAAAGAGCTCGCCTCGAAAGCGAGTGTAGGGGGAACCCTACCGTGGGTTCGAATCCCACCCTCTCCGCCACTTCGCCGCTTGCGCCGTCCGCGGCGCGCCTCCCATTCGAATTCTGCCCGCAGCGCAACTCCCGCGGTAGAATACGCCATGATCCTGCGCACCCTGGAACAGGCTCGCCGCGTCTTCCGCATTGTCTTCGGCTTCACGTTGTTGGCGCTCGGCGCGGTGATGCTGGTGACCCCGGGGCCGGGCTGGCTGACCATATTTCTGGGACTGGGGCTGTTGGCCGCGGAATTTGTCTGGGCGCGCCGCCTCATGGAGCGCATCAAGCGGCAGGGTGGCCGGATGCGCGACGCCGTACGGCGCGCGCCGCGCGGCCCGGCGGGCGGTATTTCCTCCGCAGACCGCGATTCCACATAGTCTTTGCGTTTTGCTTCGGCGAGGGAAAAAGCTATTCTCATGCGTTCGATTGCAAGTGGCCTTCCAGCGGGATGATCGTTGGCACAGAACACGGGAGACGCGAATCATGGATACCTGGCGGGGAAAATGGGCGCTGGTGACGGGGGCCAGCGCGGGAATCGGCAAGGCGCTGGCCGAGCAGTTGGCGGCGGGCGGCACGAACCTGGTGCTGACGGCGCGCCGGCGCGAGCGCCTGGAAGAGCTGGCCGGCAAGCTCGCGGCCCAGGGCGTGCGCGTGGAGATTTTCGTGGCGGACCTGGCCGACCCCGCCGCGCCGGAGGCCATCCACGCCTTCACCAGCAAGAAAGACATCGCCGTCGAGTTGCTCATCAACAACGCGGGCTTTGGCGCGTACGGCGAGCTGCACACGGTGGCGCTGCCGCGGCTGCTGGAGATGCTGCAGGTGAACTGCAGCGCGGTGGTGCACCTGACGCGGCTCTATCTCCCGGAGATGGTCGCGCGGCGCCGCGGCGACATCCTGATCCTGGCCTCCACCGCGGCGTTTCAGGCCGTGCCGTACATCTCCACCTACGCGGCGACCAAGGCGTTCGATCTGTTGTTTGCCGAAGGGCTGGCGGAGGAGATGAAGCCGCACGGCGTGCGCGTTTGCGCGCTGTGCCCCGGCTCGACCGAGTCGGAGTTCCACGACGTGGCCGGGCAGGCGCATCTGGCGGCTTCGAAAAAAAGGGAAACCGCCGAGAAAGTGGCGCGCACGGGGCTGCGCGCGCTGGCCGCCGGCAAGAGCTACGTCATCTCCGGCATGGGCAACTATCTAGGCGCCCACGGACAGCGCCTGGCGCCGCGCCGCTTCGTGACCCGCATCGCCGCGGGCATGTTCAAACCGCAAAAGTAGCACAGGCTGAAGCCTGTGCTACTTACTCCTCGTCGTGGCCGATTTCCTGGGCCAGCTTTTCAATCGAGCTGAAATCTTCCAGCGTCGTCGTGTCGCCGCTGACGCTGCCCTTCTGTGCCAGCTCGCGCAGCAGCCGGCGCATGATCTTGCCGCTGCGCGTCTTGGGCAGGAGATCGGCGAAGCGCACTTCCGCCGGGCGGGCGATGGTGCCGATGACGCTGGCGACATGCTCGCACACCAGCACGCGCAGCTCCTCGGAGGCCTCGTGCCCCGAGCGCAGCGTGCAGAAGACCACGATGGCTTCGCCCTTGATGTCGTCGGGGCGGGAGACCACGGCGGCTTCGGCGACCGCCGCGTGGCTCACCAGCGCGCTCTCGATCTCCATGGAGCTGAGGCGGTGCCCGGCGACCTTGATGACGTCGTCCACGCGCCCCAGGACCCAGATGTAGCCGTCCTGGTCGCGCTGCGCGGCGTCCCCGGTGAAATATTTTCCGGGGATGCGGTTCCAGTAGTCGCGGCGGTAGCGCTCGTCGTCGCCGTAGATGGTGCGCATCATCGAGGGCCAGGGCTGCTCGATCACCAGGTAGCCGGTCTCGCCCGGCGGAACCTCTTCGCCGTTCATGCGCAGCACCCGGGCGATCACCCCGGGCAGGGGCAGCGTGGCCGAGCCGGCCTTGGCGGGCGTGGCGCCGGGCAGCGGGGAGATCAGGATCGAGCCGGTCTCCGTCTGCCACCAGGTGTCCACGATGGGGCAGCGGCCCTTGCCCACGATGGCGTGGTACCACTTCCACGCCGCGGGATTGATGGGCTCGCCCACCGTGCCGAGCAGGCGCAGGCTCGAGAGGTCGTGCTTCTCCAGATAGGCGTTGCCCCAGGACATGAAGGCGCGCACGGCGGTGGCCGAGCTGTAAAAGATGCTCACCTTGTAGCGGCCGATGATCTGCCAGAAACGGTCGCGCCCGGGATAGTCCGGCGCGCCTTCGTACATCACCACCGTGGCGCCGCTGGCCAGCGGCCCGTAGACGATGTAACTGTGGCCGGTGACCCACCCGATGTCCGCGGTGCACCAGTAAACGTCCTCCTCGCGCAGGTCAAAAACCATCCGTGTGGACCACATGCACTGCATCAGGTAGCCGGCGGAGGTGTGCAGGACGCCTTTGGGTTTTCCGGTGGTGCCGCTGGTGTACAGGATGAAGAGTGGATGCTCGGCCGGGAAGGGCTCGGCGGGGGCCAGCGAAGAAGAGGCGTCGACCAGTTCGTGCCACCAGACGTCGCGGCCCTCGTTCCAGTTGACCTTCTCACCGGTGCGGCGCACCACCAGGACCTTCTCGACGCCGGGGCACTTCTCGAGGGCGCTGTCGGCGGTCTCTTTTAGCGGGATGATGCGGCCGCGGCGGTAGCCGCCGTCAGCGGTGATCAGCACGCGGGACTTGGCGTCCAGCATGCGGTCGGAGAGCGCCGGGGCGCTGAAGCCCCCGAAGACCACGGAGTGCATGGCCCCGATGCGCGCGCAGGCCAGCATGGCCACCGCCAGCTCGGGAATCATGGGCATGTAGATGGTCACGCAGTCGCCGGACTTCACGCCGAGCTTCTTCAGGGCGTTGGCGCAGCGGCAGGTCTTTTCGTAGAGGTCGGTGTAGGTGAGCGCCAGGCGCTTGCCGTCTTCCGCTTCCCAGAGCAGCGCGGGCTTCTTGGGGTGCAGTTGGACGTGGCGGTCGAGGCAGTTGTAGCTGACATTCAGCGTGCCGTCGTGAAACCAGCGGGCGTGCGGCGGGTTCCACACCAGCACCTCGGTCGGCGGGGTGAACCAGTGCAGCAGCTCGGCCTGTTCGCTCCAGAAGCCCGCGGGGTCTTCCTGGGCGCGCTGGTACAGCGCGCGGTATTCCTCCAGGGAGCGCACGCGCGCGTGCCTGGAAAATTCCACTGGAGGAAGTACGGCTTTCTCTTCCAGCACGTGCGGGTCAAACTCGGCCATGGGGCCTCCGGAGACGGAAACAGAGCAATAAGGTACGCATTGGAAGCAATGCGGTCAAGAAGAGACGGAGAGGAGTACAGTGAGAATCCGGAAACGGTTCGGGAACTTTTGGGCGCGATTCCGGCAAGTACCAGATAGAGCGCAACGGACCGTCGAAACAGGAGAGATGCCCATCGCACCGCATCCACGGGAGGTCGACCGCTTTGCGGTCGCCGAAGACGACGATCTGCTGCGGCGCGCCGTCCGGGGCGATCAAGAGGCTTTTGCCCAGATTTACCGGGCGCACCAGGCCACGCTCTACCGCTTCGCCCTGCGCATGTCCGGCAGCACCTGGACGGCGGAAGAGATTGTGCAGGAGGTTTTTTTGACGCTGCTTCGCCAACCCGGCGCCTTCGACCCCGCACGCGGCGAGCTGGGCGCCTTCCTTTTCGGCATCGCGCGCAATCACCTGCGGAAACAGTTCTCGCGCAGGCCCCACGAAATTCCCCTGGATGCGGGGGGCGAGCTGCCCCCCGGAGCCAGGCTCGATGCCGCCGGGAACGGCAGCGCCGCGATGAACCCCGCGGCCTGGGCCGAGCAGCGCCAGCAGGCCGATCGCGTGCGCCGCGCGGTGCTCGATCTGCCCGAGGAGTTCCGCGAAGCCGTGGTGCTGTGCGATCTCGAGGAATTGAGTTACGAGGAGGCGGCGCGGCTGCTCGACTGCCCCCTCGGAACGGTGCGTTCGCGGCTGCATCGCGGACGGGCGCTGCTGCTGGCCCGGCTGGAGCTCCTGCGCGAGCAGCCACGCAAGGCGGTAATTCGATGAGCAACGAGATGCCCGAAATGAACTGCGAAGAGTTTGCGGAACTGGGACTGGACGCCGAGCGCGGCGCGGCGCAGATGAGCGCGCTGCAGCGCGCCGCCTGGGAGACGCACCGCCGCGCCTGTCCGCGCTGCGCCGCGGAGAGCGAATCGCTGCGCCTGCTGCGCGGGCAACTGTGCGCGCTGGCCGGGGAGACCCGGGCGGCGCAGACGCCCCCGCGGGTGGAAATGCAGCTGCAGCGGCAGGTGAAATTACTGGGATACCGGCGGCGCGGGGAGCGGCGCAAGACCGCCTTCGCCGCCGCAATCCTGGCCGCCGCGGCGGCGCTCGTGGCGGCAGCGGGTGTGCGCCACTGGATGCGGCCCACTGCGCCGGTGGCGGGCGTGCAGCCCCTTCCGCCGGTCACGCCCCCGCCGGTAGTTTCCGGCGCCGCGGAGACGCCCGCCGAGAGCGCATCGGTGGCCGGTGAATTCGTGCTCCTGCCCGGCGGCCTTCCGGACCTCGGCGATGATTCCGCCATCCTGCGCGTGCGGCTGCAGCGCGCGGCCCTGGGCGCGATGGGTTTGCCGGTGAACGAAGAGGCTTCGGGCGAGTGGGTGCTGGTGGATCTGCTGGTCAGCGCGGATGGGCAGCCGCAGGCTGTGCGCCTGCTGCGCTGAAGGCCCGGCAAGAATTTTGCTGAGCCGGCCGCTTTGCGGCTGCTCAGCATGAAGAAGCAAATCAGCGCATCAGGAGAGAAGAGGAGGAACGACGAAGATGCGACACAAGAACTGGCTGTATCTGTTGTTCGCCGCGCTGCTGGTGTCCGGGGCCGCCGCGCAGCAACCGCCCGCGGCTGGCCGCGATCAAAAAATCCCGCGCAACGCGGGCGGCCCCATGCCGGGCAGACCGATGGATGCCGGCATGGGAGAAGGCCCGATGGAAGGCGAACTGCCCGGCGAAGAGATTGAGCTGCTGGGTTTCGGCGAAGCTCCCGGAGAAGGCGCCGTGAAGGGCGCTCCCTACTCCGCCAAAGCGGTGACCGAGAGAACGCACGTGCTGGCCGACGGAAACCGCATTCGCCGGACCACGGAATCGGGGGTGTACCGGGACGCCGAAGGACGCTTTCGCCGCGAAGTGACCCTCCCCGTGGGCGGACCGCTGGCGGAATCCGGAAATCCCCGCTCGTTCATCGTGATTCGCGATCCCGCCGCGGGAACGGGCTTTGTTCTCGTGCCCGAGCGGAAGATCGCCCGCAAGCTGCCCCCGGCTCAAGCCGACATGCGCGCGGAAAGAAAACAGCGCATCGAGGAGATGCGCAAGAAACTGGAAGCCTCCGGCGAAGTCAAAACCCAATCGCTGGGAACGAAGACCATCGCCGGAGTAGCGGCGGAGGGCAAGCGCACGACGCGGGTGATCGCGGCGGGCAAGATCGGCAACGAGAAGCCCATCGAGATCACCAATGAAGTCTGGTATTCCAAGGAGTTGCAGGCCGTGGTGCTGCTCAAGCGCAACGATCCGCGCACCGGCGCCACCACCTATCAGCTTACGAACATCCAGCGCCAGGAACCCGACCCCAAGCTCTTCCAGGTGCCGGCCGATTACACCGTGAAAGAGGCTCCGCAAGGGCCGATGGGCCGCTTCCGCGGCCGCGGACAGCGGCGCGGCCCGCGCGGCGGCATGGAAGGCGGCATGGGAGACGAACGCGGCCCGCGCCCAGGAACCGACCAGCCGCAGCCGCCCGACCAGGACTTATAGCCACCGCCACGGCGAGCTTCTCTCCTGAAGACGAGGCGCCCTTTCCGCGGCAGAACTCGAGCCGCGGAAAGGGCGCTCTTGTTTTTGTAGCTCCGAGCTAGCGCAGCGCGCGGTCGAGCAGCTCCACGACGTGCAGGACTTCCTGGCCCGTCTTGTGCATCTCCACCCCGGCGCGGAGCTGCAGCAAGCAGCCCGGATTGGCGGTGACAATCGCCTGCGCCCGCGTTTTCGCGGCGTGCCGCATCTTTTCCGCCAGTAATTCGAGCGACGCTTCCGTCTGCGTGACGTTGTACACGCCCGCTGAGCCGCAGCAGATCTCCGTGTACGGCAATTCCACGAATTCCACGCCGGGAATGGCGCGCAACAATTGCCGCGGCGCGTCTTTCACCTTCTGCCCGTGCAACAGGTGGCAGGAGTCCTGATAGGTAACGCGCAGCGGCAGGCTCTTCAGCGGCGCGGAGAGGCCGAGCGTGGCGAGGAATTCGGTGACGTCGCGCATCCGGGCCTGAAAGGCGAGTGCCTGGGCGTGCTCGGGCTCTTCCGTGGAAAAAAGCTGCGCGTACTCCTTGAGCGTCGAGCCGCAACCGGCCGCGTTGGTGATAATGGCGTCAAACGAATCTTTCTGAAACACGGCGAGGTTGCGCCGCGCCAGATCCCGCGCCGCGTCGCGCACCCCGGCGTGCGCGGCCAGCGCGCCGCAGCACAGTTGCCCGTCCGGCACGACGACCTCGCAGCCGTTGGCGGTGAGCACGCGGATCGTCGCTTCGTTGAGCCGCGCGAAGCCGACCTGCGCCACGCAGCCCGCAAAAAACGCCACGCGCGCCCGCCGCGTTCCCTGCGCCGGAAAAATCTGGCCCAGCCGCTCGAAGAAAAACGGATCGTCGTCCATGCGCGGCAGCAGCCGCTCGCGTTCCGCAAGCCCCAGCAGGCGCAGCGCGCCGCTCCTGCGCGCCAGCCATTGCAGCCCGCTGCGCTGGTAGAAGCGCGTCAGCCGCGCCGCGGCGGCAATGCGCCGCGGAAACGGCAGCAGCCGCCGGTAGACGAAATCGCGCGCCAGCCGCGAGAAAAGCGGCCGCGGATAGTCGCGCGCAATCCGCGCGCGCGCGTATTCGATGAGCTTGCCGTACTCGACGCCCGCCGGGCACGCCGTCTCGCAGGCCCGGCAGTCCAGGCACTGGTCCATGTGCTGCACAAAGATGGGGCCGGCGGCCAGCTCGCCCTGTTCGACGAGGATCATCTGCCGGATGCGCCCGCGCGGCGAATCCGCTTCCAGCTTCCACAGCCGGTACGTGGGGCAGTGATTCAGGCACAGCCCGCAGTGCGTGCAGTGCGCGTAGTCCTCGTACGCGGGAACGAGGCCGGGGATCGCGGCGCGGGGTGCTGGCGGGGTCATGGCCTCAGACTCCTCCCGCGAAGCGGCCGGGCGCGAGAATCCCCGCCGGGTCGAACGCGCTCTTCACCCGCGGCAGCAGCGCAAACTCCGCGCGCGGCGGTCCCCACACGGAAACGCTGCGCTTGAGCGCCGCGGGGCAGAAGAGCAGCGCGGCGTGGCCGCCGCCCGCCGCGGCAATTTCGAAAATCGTTGCGGCGGCGGCCGCGAGCCGCGCCAGCGCAGCCGCGTCGTTACGCTCCGGCAAAAGCGCGAAATACACGGCGCCGCAGCCGCGCGCCAGCAGCGCGCAAGCCAGCGCATGCCGCTCGGCGGCGGCCCGCAGCGCTTCGAAAACCGCGGCGAACTGCCCGGGCAGCAGGCTGAGCTTGAAAATCGCCGCGGCGGGCGAAGCCTCCAGCAGCAGCGGAAGGCCTTCGCGCAGGCGCGTCCAGACCGGCGGCTGCGCGTCCTCATCGAAAATCTGCACGCCCGCCGCGCCCGCTTCCCCAGCCAGCCGCGTCAGGTCGCGCGCATAGCGCGCCACGACCGCCTCGCTCCCTTCGAATCCCGCGCACACCTGCCATTGTTCCCCGTGGAACCAGGCGCCCGGCGCGGCCAGCGGCGCGGCCAGCGACCCCGGACGATTCGCCGCAAACAGCCGCGCGCACTCCGGGCTGAGAATTTCCAGCGTCACCGGCGTCAGCGGCGAAGCCGCGATGCGCCGCCGCAGCTCCAGCGCGCCCTGCGCCGTGGCAAACGCGGCCACGAACCCGCGGCTCAACGCCGGCAGCGGAAACGTGCGGAAATTGACGCGCGTCAGCACCGCCAGCGTGCCCAGCGAGCCGATGAGCAGCTTGTGCAGGTCGTACCCCGTGACGTTTTTCACCACCCGCCCGCCGCTCTTGGCCAGCGCGCCCGCGCCGGTGACGAACTCCGCGCCGATCACAAAGTCCCGCGCCGTGCCGTAGAACTGGCGCAGCGGCGAATCCACGCCCGAAGCAATCGTCCCGCCGACGGTCGCGCTCTGAAACCACGGCGCGCCCAGCGGCACGAACTGCCCGTGCGCGGCCAGCTTCTCCGCCAGCCGCGCGAGCGGCATGCCCGCGTCCACGCTGAGCGTCAGGTCGCCGGGATCGTAGTGCGCGATCTGGTCCAGGCGCGTGAGGTCCAGCGCCAGATCGTAGCGCTGCGGCGGCCCGCCGATCCCCAGCTTGCTGCGCCCGCCCACGGGCACCACGGCAAGCTTTTCCGCCGCCGCAAAGCGCACGACTTCCGCCACCTGCTCCGGCGACGCCGGCCGCACGACCGCCGCTGGCGCCACGCCGTCCACCGCGCAAGCTTCGCGCGCGCCCGGCTGCGCGAGAACGTGCTCCGCGCCGGCGATCGCTTCGAGCCGCGCGAGCACCGAGCTGCCCGGAGCGTTCATAGCGGCGGCGCTCCTTCCGCCTGCGCTTTCATGCGCACCTCGCCGCAGCCTTTTCCGGTGGGGAAAACCTTGCCGGGATTCAGCCGGCCCGCGGGGTTGAAGGCGTCGCGCACGCGCCGCATCAGCTCCAGATCGGCCTCCGAGAAAAGCAGCGGCATCAGCTCGTTCTTCTCCATGCCCACGCCGTGCTCCCCGGTGAGCGCGCCGCCCAGCTCCACGCAGTAGCGCAGAATCTCGTTGGCCGTGCGCACCGCCCGCTCGAACTCCGCCGCGTCGCGCGGATCGTAGAGAATGATGGGGTGGAGGTTGCCGTCGCCGGCGTGAAAGATGTTGCCGATCCGGAATCCGTTCTCGCGGCCCAGCGCGGTGATGTGCCGCAGCGTCTGCGGCAGCCGCGAGCGCGGGATCACGCCGTCGAGCACGTAGTTGCTGGGGGCCAGGCGGCCCATCGCGCCGAAGGCGTTCTTGCGCCCCTTCCACAGCAGCTCGCTCTCCCGCGCGTCGCGCGCCACGCGCACCTCGCGGGCCTGGTGCTGCCGGCAGACTTCGGTGACCGCCTCGGCCTGCGCCGCCACCGCCTCCACGATGCCTTCCACTTCGATCAACAGCACCGCGCCGCTGTCCCGCGGAAAGCCCGCGTGCACGTACTCTTCGATGGCCGCCAGCGTCCAGCCGTCCATCATCTCGCAGGCCGCCGGGGTGATGGCCCGCGCGGTGATCTCCACCACGGTTTCCGTGGCGTCGTCCACGCTCTCGAAGACCGCCAGCAGCGTCTTCACCGCTTCAGGCTTGCGCGAGAGCCGCACCGTGATTTCGGTGACCAGCGCCAGCGTGCCCTCCGAGCCCACCAGCAGCCCGGTGAGGTCGTAGCCCAGCGCGTCGCCGCTCTTGCCGCCCACGCGCACAATTTCGCCGTCGGTCAGCACCACCTCCAGCCCGGTGACGTGATTGGTGGTCACGCCGTAAGCCAGCGTGTGCGGCCCCCCGGCGTTTTCGCTGACGTTCCCGCCGATGGTGCACGCTTTCTGGCTCGAGGGGTCCGGCGCGTAGTACAGCCCGGCGTGCTCCACGGCGCGCGTGAGATCGAAATTGACCACTCCCGGCTGCACCACCGCGCGCAGATTCTCGTAATCCACCTCGAGAATGCGGTCCATGCGCGCGAAGACCAGCATCACCCCGCCCGAGCGCGCCAGCGCCCCGCCGGAAAGCCCCGTGCCCGCCCCGCGCCCCACAATGGGCGCGTTGTAGCGGTTGGCCAGCCGCACGATGCGCGAAACCTCTTCGGTGCTGCGCGGAAAAACGACGACGTCCGGCCGCGCCTTCTCCACCGACCCGTCGTACTCGTAGAGGATCAGATCCTCCGCCCGGGCGAGGACCGCTCCGGGGCCGAGCAGGGCTTCCAGTTCGCGTGTGAGGCGGGCAAGCATGAGCGCACGGCGCGCGGCCGTGCGCTGCCACTATAGTGAGACTCCCTCCACTCGCGCAACCCGCCTCATCTCGGATTTCTCGCGTAGGGGCACGGCACCGCTTGCCCCGGACAGCAGTCGGGGCCGTGCCCGTCTTTTCTGACTCCCCATTCAATGGCTCACTCGGAGCGCAGCCGCCAAGCGTCGCTTCCAGCTTTAGGCGCGCGAAGGATCTTTCGAGAATGACGCGGCGACGCTCCCGTAGGCCCACGCGACGCCATACACCGCCAGGAGGCACATCACCGGATCAATCGGATGGCGATAGCGCAAGGCGCTATGCGTGATGTAGTAGGGCACGGGAACCAGGAGCATCGCGGCGATCAGCAAGCTGGACCCCACCGGGCGGGCACGGAGCACCAGCGCCAGCCCGGCCAGCGTGATCAGCGAGAAAGCGGTCGTGAAGGTAACGTACGCTCGGCTGGCGTGCAGGGCCTGCACCCAGGGATCGGTCTGCACGTCATAGAAAGCGGTCCAGGTGTCGCGGAAGCGGTCGAAACAATTGCGCACAAAGATGCCCGGGTGACTGGCGATATAGTGCAGTGCCAGTTGCTGCTTTTCGCTCATGTAGTTTACTTCGCCGGACATGATGAGATGTATCTTCTGCGGGAATGAGCCCCCGGGATGGCGCCAGGGGGTGCATATCAGCTTCACCTCGGGATTATTTCCCAGCCACAGCTCCAGGCCGAAATTCGATTTCACCACCACGAACCCGTCCAACTGCGCGTAGTTGCGCGCCGTCCAGGGCAGCAAGGGCAGCAGCGCGAACAGCGCCGCTCGCGGCACCAGGCGTTTCCAGGGCGCCGCGTTTTTCGCGCGCCGCATGGCCAGCCAGCCCAGGAAAACCGGCAGCAGGATACCGAGGGTCGGATTCGTATACAGCGTGAACGCCCACAGCAGCCCATAGCCGGACCAATGCAGCGGAGAAGATATTTCCGGCAAGTACAGCGTCACGCAAAGAAGCAGCGTCAGGAGGAATGCGGAAAGGCTCTGGTCCCAGATCCATTCGAGCGGGAATAGAACCGCGGTCGGCAGGAAGACCCACAGCCAGGCGGAGGCCAGGCCGATGCGGCTGCCGAAGAGCTTCCTGCCGACCGCGAAGATCGGCCAGCAAGTGCACGCCGAAAACGCGCAGTTGACGATTTGACCGAAAAAGAGCCCGGCCAAAGGATTCATTCCAAAGAGCTTCATGCCCGCGGCGAGCAGTGCGGGATAGACCGGAGCGAGCCATGCGGTAGGCTGCTCCAGGCCCACGAACAGATTGGAAAAGCCGTGGCCGCTCGCCAGGGCCCAGCCGATGTTGCCGGCTTCCTGGCCCACGGTGACCAGCTTCGGATAAACCGTGTCGCCCCCGCGATGCGTCAGCAGGAACAGAAAGATGCGCAGCGCCAGCGCCGCGACGACCGCCACGGTAGGAGAGCAGAGCGCGGAGACCAAACCACTAACCGGGCGAGCTGAACTGTGCGATGTCGGCAAGTCGCTTCATCCTCCGCAGCCCCTTGGCGCTCCGCAATAGAGCGTAGCCGCACCCCGGGGAGACGGCAACTTGCCCCGCGAACTCTTTCCACCCCCTTGCCCTATGAATAACAACTGCCCCGCCGTCTCTTTCCGGTGCTTTCCCCTCGACGGCAATCCGCCGCCAGCGCATCCCCCTTCTGCAACTCATCGCCGAGCAGTGAGATGAGGGCCACCCGAGCCGGTTCGCTCATTAACAGGATTATGAAAAAGCCATGATCATCTTTATCCCACATCGCGCGAATGGAATTCCGTTTTGTCAAACCAACTCGATCATCACCCGCCGTCCGACCATCGCCGCCGCCCGTTGCAGGCTGGAAAGCGTGATGTCGCTTTTCGGATTCAGGAGCCGGTCAACCTGGGTGCGGCTTGTCTTGAGCAGTGTGGCCATCCTATTTTTGGATATTTTCTGCTTCTTCATGGCCTCGTCGAGCTGCCACGCGACGACCTCTTTGACCGCCTGCGCTTGCGCCTCTTCAAAGATGCCCTCTTCCTTCAGGAAATCATCAATGCTCGAACCCATGTGGTTCTTCCGATTCTTGCGCTTCTTGCTCATCGTTGTAACTCCTTCTGGCGCTTGCGCGCCAATGCCAAATCGTCATCCGGCGTCGCGCGCGTTTTCTTGATAAACCCGTGCAGCGCGACGAGGTGCTCCTCGTAAAGGCAGAGCAGCACCCGCGCCGTCCGTTTCGTCGGCAGGCCTGTTCGGACCTCCCACAAACCGTTTCCCAACGATCGGCACAGCGGCATCCCAACGGGCCAGCGCCATTGCGCACGCAACAGGTCTTTCCCTATGGCGTGGCGCTCGGCTTCCGGCAATCCCTTCAGCCATTCCCGCACGGGCTCACTTCCTGGCCGAAGGCGGTAAAAAATCAGTGGGATTTTTCGCGGCTGTTGGCCTTCTGCCATCTTGCACCTTATACAGTACTACTGTACCTTAGAATGTGCAGCCCGGCAAGTACTGTTCGGAGCCCGGCATTCGAACGCTTTTCCACAACTCATTCGAATACGACTAAGTTATTTGTTGCAATAATATAATTCGCCTGCTATCCTTTTCCGTGTTACGCCCATCCACCATTCGAAATCCCCGCGCAACCCCACTCCCTCCTCCAGCGCGTCCCTCCTGCACTCATTACCTCAGTACCTCTTTACCTCCTTTCTTTTCATACTCTTACGCACTCTTTTCTATCATGCACAAAAACCAAGACTTTAAGTCCCAGTCCTCGCTACTCTTACGCACTCTTGTTCGCACTGACTTCAGCAACTCTTTCAGAATCAACCACCTCCGCACTCTTTGCAAAAACAACGGGGGTGGGGGGGTACCCCCGCCATTTTCTACCGCAACCCCTTTCTCTTCTTCACCTGCTTCCTCCGCCTTTTGCCTTTGCACCTTTCACCGATCACCAATCCCGAGTCACGAGTCACGAATCACGAGTCACCAGTCACGAATCACGTACCTATGCTACTCTGGCGAACCGTCACTTCTTCCCGAGGAAATCCATGCCCCGACCCAAAATTCTCTCCACCCGCCCCTTGTTCGAGGCGGCCCGCCGCATTCTGGACGCCACCTGCGACGTGGATTACTGGACCTCGCCCGAACGCATCAACCGGGCAGAACTGCTGCGCCGGGTGCAGGACAAGGAGGGGCTGGTGTGCCTGCTGACCGAGAAGGTGAACGACGAACTGCTGGCCGCCGCGCCCAAGCTGTGCATCGCCGCCAACATCGCCGTGGGCTTCGACAACATCGACGTCCCGGCGTGCACCCGCCGCGGCGTCGCCGCCACCAACACCCCCGGCGTGCTCGACGAAACCACCGCCGATTTTGCCTGGACCCTGCTCATGGCCGTGGCCCGGCGCATCGGCGAGGGCGAACAGCTCGCACGCTCGGGAAACTGGAAGGGCTGGGACCTCGACCAGCTCTGCGGCACCGACGTGTGGGGCAAGACCCTGGGCATTCTGGGCTTCGGGCGCATCGGCCGCGCCGTGGCGCGCCGCGCCGCGGGCTTCCGGATGAAAGTGCTCTATCACGATGCGATGCACGCAACCGAAGCGGCGGAGCGCGAACTGCATGCCGAGTACCGCGACTTCAACGCCCTACTCGTCGAAAGCGATTTCCTGAGCGTCCACGTGCCGCTGCTCGCCGAGACCCGCGGCCTGCTCAGCGGCCCGCAGTTCGCGCGCATGAAGCCCACCGCGTTCCTCATCAACACCTCGCGCGGCCCGGTGATCGACGAGGCCGCTCTGGTGCACGCCCTCGAAACCGGAAAAATCGCCGGCGCGGCCCTGGACGTCTACGAGAACGAGCCGTTTATTCTTCCCGGCTTGAAGCGCCCGAACACCGTGCTCGCGCCCCATCTGGCCTCGGCGTCGCTGGAGACACGCACCAAGATGGCCTGCATGGCCGCGGAAAACGTGGTGGCCATGCTCACCGGCAAACGTCCGCCCAATCTGCTCAATCCGGAAATATGGAAGGAGCGCTGAGCGACGCTCTTCCGATGGCCGATCTGAAACAGCTCGCCCGCCGCATTTTCCGGGACACCCTCGCGGCCATTGATATTCCGGAAACGATGCGCCGCAAGATGCAGCGCGAAGGCAGCCGCATCCGCTGCGGCCGCGCGGTCGTGGACCTACGCGAGTTCCGCGCGCTGCAGGTGATCGCTTACGGCAAAGCGTCGCACGCCATGGTGGAGGGATTGGCCGGCGTCCTCGGTCCGGAATTTCCTTTCGCTGGGATCGTCTCGGCGCCGGCCGCGCCGCAGCGCCCGCTCGCCGGTTTGCGCTATTTCACGGGCGGGCATCCGCTGCCCAACGAGGCCAGCCTGGCGGCGGCGCAGGAGATTCTCGCGCGGGTCGCGGGCTGCGCGGAACGGACGCTGCTGATCTTCCTGCTTTCGGGCGGCGGCTCGGCGCTGGTGGAGCAACTGCTCGTGCCCGGCGCGACGCTCGCGGACGTCCAGGCCCTGCACCGGGCGCTGGTCACCTGCGGCGCGCCGATTGACGCCATGAATGCGGTACGCAAGCACCTCTCCGCGGTGAAAGGCGGGCGGCTGGCGGCGGCCGCGCCGCGCGCCATGAAACTCGCTTACGGGGTAAGCGACGTGCCGCCCGGCCGCGAATCGGCGCTGGCTTCCGGGCCGACAATCCCCGATCCCACGACGTGCGCCGATGCCGGGCGCGTTCTGGCCGAGTACGCGCTGCGGGAGAAATTGCCCCCGCGCCTACAGGAATGGCTGGCGCGGAATCCGCTGGTCGAAACGCCCAAGCCGGGCGACCCGGCCTTCGCGCGCTCGCACTTCACGCTGCTGCTGGGCATGGACGACCTGTTTCACTCCGCGCAGGCCGCCGCCGAAGCGGCGGGCTGCGTCGTGCGCTGTGACAACTCGACCGACGACTGGCCGGTGCGCGATGCCGCGGAGCATCTCCTCGTGCAGCTCGAAAACTTGCGTGCCGCGCATCCCGGGCGGCGCGTGGCGCTGGTGGCCGACGGCGAAGTGAGCTCGCCGGTGACGGGCGGCGGAACCGGCGGGCGCAATGCGGCCTTCGTCCTGGCCTGCGTGGAGAAACTTGCCGGGCGCAACGCCGCGGTACTCAGCGCCGGCACGGATGGGATCGACGGCAACAGCTCTGCGGCGGGCGCGGTGGCCGATGGCGAGACGCTGGCGCGGGCCCGCGCCCTGGACCTCGACCCCGAAGACGCCTTCCGGCGCAGCGATTCGGCCACGTTTTTTGCGCAACTCGGCGACGCCCTCGTCACCGGTCCCACCGGCAACAACCTCCGCGACCTGCGCATCCTGCTCGCGGATTGAAGGGAGGCAAATTCCGGCTACTGCTTCGCGGGCGGCAGGCGCGACTCGATGCTCTTCAGCCGCTCGTTCATTTCGCCGAGCGTGCGCTCCAGCTTTTCCAGGCGCTGCACAACGGCCTTGGCATCGCCGGCGGCGGAATCCTCTTTCGCTCCGCCCTTTTCGCCCTCCGGCTTTTTCAGCCGGGCAATCTGTTCTTCAACCATGGGCGCGAAGGTGATGCTGAGGTCGCCGCTCTTGAGCAGCGCTTGCAGCGCGGGAATCGCTTCCGCGTCGCCGCGTTCGCCGAGGACGAAAACGGCGTGGAAGCGGACGGAAAAGTACGGCTCCTGCAGATAGCCGACGAGCGTGCGGGTGATGTCGTGATTACTCTTCTGTAAACGTCCGAGGCTGCTCATGGCGGCCTGGCGCGTCTCGAAGGGCTTGCCCGGCGCGGACCACTCCAGCAGAACGGGCACGGCCTTCTCGTCGCCGAGCGAGCCGTAGGCGCGCAGCGCGGCCTGGCGCAGGAAATCGTCGGGGGAGTCGGCCGCGGCGGCGGCGGTGAGCAGGGCGTAGGCGCCCGGCGTCTTGAGGCGGCCGAGAGCCTGCAGGGCCGCGGCGCGCGCGCGGAAAGAGCGATCGTCGCGGGCGATGGCTTCCAGTTTCGCGGCGACCGCGGTGTCCTCCTTGATTTTGCCGAGCGCGGAGACGATCCGGTTGCGCACCCAGGGCTCCGGAGTTTTTTCCAGAGCGGCGAGGAGCAGCTTGGCGGCGGCCGGACCGCCAATTTCGCCGAGCGAATCCGCGGCCGTGACGCGCACGCCCCAGGCGCGATCCGTCTGCAGCGACTCGCCGAGCGCGGCCAGGACGGCGTCATCGTTTTTCATTTTCGCCAACGCGAGGGCCGCGTCGGCGCGGTCGGCCAGTTCGGCGGCGTTCTTCAGCTGGTAGATCCACTCCTTGGTTTCCTTGTGGAACTCCGCGCTCTTGAGAATTTTTCCGCCCTTGTCGAAGAGCACCAGGAGCGGCGCGGTGTCCGCGGGGAAGGTGAAGGTTTCCGCTTCCTTCGCGACGGTGATGGGAAAACTCTTCGCGCCGGAGGCGGTGGTGACTTCCACCTCCACCGGAACGCGGAAGAGGCCCACGCGGCCTTCGAGCTTCTGCGTCTGCTTGACCTCGAGGCGCACTTCTTTTTTCGCCGCGTCGTAGGCGTAGCGCAGGTCGAATTGCGGCGCGCCCGCGCCGTAAACCCACTGGGCGAGGAACTGGTCGATGTTGTCGGAGGTGGCTTCCTCGACGGCCCGCGCGAAATCCGCGGTAACCACGTTCTTCCCGCGATTGGCTTCCAGGTAATGCTTCATGCCGCGGAAGAAGGCTTCCTCGCCGATCCGTTCACGGAGCATGAACAGGACCCAGCCGCCCTTGCCGTAGGCGTTGCCGTCAAATTCGCTGGAGTCGTTGAAGTCGTAGCGCACGATGGGCTTGGCGAAAAGGTCCGGCTGGGAGAACCATCCGCGGGCGTTGTTCCAGCGCTCGTAAGCGGCCTGGTCCTTGCCGTAATGCGATTCGGTCCAGAGATATTCGAAGAAGGTGGCGAATCCTTCGTTGAGCCAGATGTTGCCCCAGTCCTTGCAGGTGAGCAGGTCGCCGAACCACTGGTGGGCGAGCTCGTGGGAGATCAGGTTGTCCTCGTTGGTGACGTATTCCGGCGCGAGTTTCGGATGCACCAGGGAGGAGCTGGTGTTGGTCGTGGCGCTGGAATTTTCCATGCCTCCCGCGACGAAATCGTCCACCATGGCCTGGGCGTATTTCTCCCAGGGGTAGTCCACGCCAAGCTTCTTGCTGAAGAGATCCAGCATCGCCGGGGTGCGGGAATAGTTGACGGCGAGGCGCTCGCCCCGGCCGCGCGGGGCATAGTAGGTGACCGGCTTGCCGCGCCAGGTCTCCTGCACTTCGTCGAATTCGCCGGCGACGAGCGAGATCAAATACGTGGAGCTGGGCACCGACTCCACCCAGCGCCAGGTTTTCTGGCCCTGGCCCGCGTCGCGCACGCTCACCAGCTTGCCGTTGGAAACCGTGAGCCAGCCCGCCGGCACGGTGACGAGCATCTCCGTGGTCAGGCGGTCGTTCGGGTAGTCGTAGGTCGGCAGGTAGTAACGCGTGTCCTCGGATTCCCCCTGCGTCCAGATCTGCTTGGGGCGGTTGGGATAGTTTTTGTCGGGGAGGATGAAGTAGAGGCCCTTCTTGGGCTGGCCTTCGTAGCGGATCTCGACGGTGAATTTTTCGCCGCTATGCGCGGGCGCGGGAAGCGGCACGAGGAGCTGGTCCGCGGTGGTTTCGAAGCGGGCCTCTTCCCCGTTCAGGGTGACGCTCTGAATGGTCAGGCCCACGGAGTCGAAGGCCAGGCGCGCGGCGCCTTCGCGGAGGACGGCCAGCGTGTGAGTCACATCGCCGAGGACTTTGCGCGCGCCGAGATCGAACTGGAGAGCGATCTTGGAATGCTGCAGGTCGTAGTCGCGGCTGCGCGCGTAGGATTCATCGCCGCGCGCGGAAAGCGCCGCGGCGCAGACCAGGAGCAGCAGCGCCGCGAGATGCCGCGCGGCCGGCAAGCGCGGGCGCGTGCGGCGGGCTGACGTGTGTGCGGGTGTCATTCGGGATTGCTCCTGTGAATGGAATGTCCGGCCTTTTCGAGGGCCTCGATGGCGGAGTCCAGATGCTGGTCGGAGACCAGCAGGTAATCGGTGTCAAACGTGGAGACCACAAAAATGGCGATTCCCGCGGCGGCCAGCGGATCGCACAGGGCCGCGAGAATGCCGGAGATCGAAAACGCCAGCTTGCCCTGCACGCGAAGCAGCCGGCGGCCGCGCTCGGCGTGGACGTGCACCGGAGCATGCTGTTCCTCGCAGAGGATGGAAAGCTCCTCCGGGGTGCGCGTGACGCAAACAAAAGAGCCTTTCCAGGCCCAGGCCGGGACTTCCGCCGTGGGGGCCAGCCGGGCGATGGCGAAGCGCCCGGGAAGCAGCGCCAGCTTCAGGACTTTTTTCATGGTTGGCGCACCTAGAGCAGGCCCCGCGACAAGCCGCCATCCACGGCGATGGACGTGCCGTTGATGTAGCTGGCGCGCTCGGAGGCGAGAAAGGCGACCAGGGCCGCGAACTCCTCGGGGCGGCCGAGACGTCCCGCGGGAATCTGCTTGCTCCAGTTGGCGAAGACGTCGTCAGGCGCGCCGCCGCTGCGCGAGGAAAGAGTTCCCGCCAAATCGTCGAGGCGCTCGGTGCGCGTGTAGCCGGGGCAGACGTTGTTGACGGTGATGCCGTGCGCCGCATATTCATTGGCCAGCGTGCGCGCCAGTCCGGCCACCGCAGCGCGCAGCGAATTGGAGAGCAGCAGGCCGTCCACGGGCTGCTTGACGGCCACCGAGGTGATGGTCAGGAAGCGGCCCCAGCGATTCTTCCGCATGCGCGGCAGAACTTCCCGGGCGAAGGAAACGGCGCTCATCAGCAGGAGATCCGTGGCGGCGCGCCAGTCTTGAACAGTGGTCTCACTGAAGAGTTTAGACGGCGGACCCCCGGAATTGGTTATGCAGATATCCACGCGGGAGAAGCGCTGTTCGACGGCGGCGACAAAGGCGGCCACCGCCGCGGGGTCGGTGACGTCGAGGGCCTGCCAGAAGACGTCGCGGCCGGTGGCGGCGCGAATGGCGGCCGCGGCTTGTTCGAGGCCGCGCGGGGTGCGCGCGCAAATGGCCACTTCCGCGCCCTCGCGGGCCAGCTCCTCCGCCACGGCCTTGCCCAGTCCCTTGCTGGCGGCCGCCACGATGGCCACGCGGCCGCGAAGTCCCAGGTCCATTGCTGTTCCCCCCTGTCGCGCGAAGTTAAACATCGTCTCGCGGATGGCGTGCGCGCGTCAACGGGGCGGAAAGAACGTTAGTGGATCAGTTTCCGATTACCCGACTTATCAGGAGTTACCCGAGGTTGCGGTCGATCGGTAGCGCAAGCCTAGAAGAATGAGGGCCACAGTAATGAAAATTCGACATAGTGCGGCCAACTTTAGCTGTTGGGCTGGCAGAGCCACGAACTGTTCGAGGATGTGCGATGCCATCGAGATAGAAAAAAAAGCGATCACGATTCTTGGTAAACCTGGTCGCCAAATAAAGACAGTCATGGCGGAAAACACCGCTGCTACAGTTGCCCAAAGAAGATACCAGATACCCCTGAGCCCATGGAGCGCGTAAATCTTGCCGGTAAGCAAAATCGAAAAATCTTGGACCGTGAATAGCACGAGAGAAAACATGATTGCAACGAGCCCTATCGCAACGACATTCACTCCTGTTGAAGTTCTAAGCCAATCCTGTCTCATACGCTCCGCGCTCACTATGAAGTCAAATACCGACGTCGGTGAGCGAGCGGGCAAAGGATATCTTGGTCGGCCAGGGGGAAACAAGGTGGCATGAGGAGACGAGTTTAGAGCGAGTTTCCATTCCCAGCGTGAACATCTCCCAATGCTTCCGCGGATACCGACGAACTGAACAACTTGCCAGCACTAAACGGAAACTGACCCACTGCCGAAAGATTCGCTGGTGCGAACCGCTGCGCGAAAATCGGTTTGCCTGGGACGCGGCGCGGCACTAAGATGCGAACTATCCCATCGGCGGAGGTTTCCATGCGGCAGACGATCTGGCTCACCGGGGTTCTGCTTTTCTGCGCCGCTTTTCCGGCACACGCGCAACTGGGCAAAAGCGTGCCCATCAAGGCGGGCACGCCGGAGGACCGGGCCCTCAGCGAAATCAACGCGGCGACCGACCCCGCGAAAAAGCTGGCGCTGATCGATGAATTCGCGGCGCAGCTGGGCAAAGGCGATATGGCCATGGTGGCCGACGATCTCTACGTCAACTACTACCTCGCGGTGAAGAACTACAACAAGGCTTTCGAGTACGGCGAAAAGCTGTGGGCGCTGGACCCAGACAATTTCGCAAACGGCGTGAACCTGGTGCGCGGAGCCCAGGAAAAGGGCGACGTGGAGAAGCTGTTTCTCTACGGGGAAAAAGCCGGCGCCATCCTGCAGCGCTACAAGGCCCGGCCGGCTCCGGAAGGCCTGAGCGCAAGCGCCTGGGAGCAGGAGAAGGCCCAGACGCTTGAGGAGCAGCGGGACAACCGCAACTACGTGGAGCAGATGCTGTTCCTGGCCGCCTATCAGCGTCCCGATGCGGCGGGGCGCGCGGGCTACCTGCTGCGGTTCGCCGCGGCGTTTCCAGATTCGCGGTCCGCGGCGCAAGCGCAGGAGATTGCGGCCACGGCTTATCAGCAGGCGCAGAACTATCCGCGCATGCTGGAGGTGGCGAACAAGCTGCTGGAGAAGGAGCCCAACGACCGGGCCATGCTGATTCTCGTGGCGGACTACTACAGCGAGAAGGGCGAGCATCTGGACCAGGCGGAGGCCAGCGCGGCGAAAGCGATCGAACTGACCGGGACGGCGAAGAAGCCCGAGGGCGTCACGGACGAACAGTGGAGCCAGCAGATCGCGCTCGAAAAGGGGCTGGCGCTGAGCGCCTTGGGGCAGGTGAACATCGCGAAGAAGAACAATGCGCAGGCCGTCGAGAACCTGAAGGCCGCGGCGCCGCTGCTGAAGGCGAATGCGGCGACGTACGGGCGCAATCAGTACCGGCTGGGATTCGCCCTGCTAAACCTGCAGCGCATTCCCGAGGCCAAAGCGGCGCTGACCGAGGCGGCATCCGTCCCGAATCCCTATCAGGCGCTGGCCCAGGAGAAGCTGAAATCCGTGGCGGCGGCGAAACCCGCGCGGAAGAAGCGCTGAGATTCGGGCGAAACGAAGGAATGGCCCGCGGCATCCAAGCGGATGCCACGATGCAGGGCGCATTTTGAAGGCGTGCGGGGAGAAGGCAAATGGCGGAGACAGCGACGTTCGGAGCGGGATGCTTCTGGGGGATCGAAGCGGCGTTTCGCCGCGTCCCCGGAGTGCTGGACGCGGAGGCCGGCTACGCGGGCGGGCGCACCGAGAACCCCACGTATCAGGACGTGTGCACTGGCGAAACGGGACACGCCGAGGTGGTCCGCGTGACGTTCGACCCGGCGGTGGTCAGCTACGAGCAGCTTCTCCAGGCGTTCTGGGAGATGCACGACCCGACGCAACGCAACCGGCAAGGGCCGGACTTCGGCACGCAGTACCGCACGGCGATCTTTTTTCATTCGCCGGAGCAGGAAGCGGCGGCCAAGAAATCGAAGGCCGCGCGGCAAGCCAGCGGCAAACTGGCGCGGCCGATTGCCACGGAGATCACGCCGGCCGGGCCGTTCTACCGCGCCGAGGAGTATCACCAGCGCTATCTGGAGAAGCGCGGCGCGGCCTCCTGCCATTTCTAGGAAAGTTCAACCACAGAGACGCGGAGAACATGGAGTCGAAGCGCAAGAATTCCAGCCAACGGTGAGCACGCAAATCCAGAGGAAGAAGTGGCGGAGAGGGTGGGATTCGAACCCACGGTAGGATTTCTCCTACACACGCTTTCCAAGCGTGCTCCTTAAACCGCTCGGACACCTCTCCGCTGACCAGACGAACCGTACAAGATTAGCAGAACTCGAGGCGGGCGGGAAATCGCCTGCGGCTGGAGATTCTCTGTATGCGTGACCGCGAAGCGGTCAACTCCCTGGGTGACCGCGAAGCGGTCAACGCAGCTCCGCCAGCGGGTAGCGAAGTACTCTTCCAATTCCACGGGCGCTGCAATTGTGCGAAGCGCGCGGGGCTCTGCTAAACTGCTTGGCGCGGCTCCGGGGTGGTGCAATTGGCAGCACACCAGACTTTGAATCTGGGTATCCTGGTTCGAGTCCAGGCCCCGGAGCCAGATTGTGTTCCGGCCGCCGGAGAGCCACGACAGTGATCCGTTATGCCTGATCTCACACCCGAACTCCTGGTCTTTGGCTTTCTCTGGTATATCGCCTTTCTCTTTTCCACGACCTGCCATGAAGCCGCGCACGCGCTGGCGGCCAAGCTGGGGGGCGACGAAACGGCGGCGCTGGGCGGGCAGGTCACGCTGAATCCCCTGCCGCACATCCGGCGCGAGCCGTTCGGCATGGTGCTGGTCCCGCTGCTGTCGTTTGTCTTCTCCGGCTCGATGATGGGCTGGGCCAGCGCGCCCTTCGATCCCAGTTGGCAGCGGCGGCACCCGCACCGCGCGGCGTGGATGGCCCTGGCGGGCCCGGGCGCCAATTTCACGCTGATGCTGCTCGCCGGGATCTGGCTGCGCCTGGGCGTGACCCAGCACTGGTTTCACCGCGCCGTGGCCACGGGCGGGCCGGGGCTGCTGGCGACCATCCTGGGCATTTTCTTCTCGCTCAATCTCCTTCTCGGCACCTTCAATCTTCTGCCCGTGCCTCCGCTGGACGGCAGCTCCGTGGTGATGCTCTTCCTGCCGGAAAGCAAGGCGCTGCGCTATCTCGACTGGCTGCGCGAGAACAACTTCGCGATGCTGGGGCTGGTGGCGGCGTTTCTGTTCTTCGGGCGCATATACGAATACATCTACGGATTCGCCTTGCACGTCCTCTATTACGGCCTGCGCTAGGGGCTGTGGCGGCGGATTCCGTTTCGGAATCTGGCCGCAGATTCGTGGAGTTTTGAAGCGCAATGTCCCAAGACGGAGCAGGCGTCCCACTGGTGCACAGTGGGGCCCTCTGCTCTTTCCGTAACATACCCAGAATCAATATGTTAGCTTTTGCCTCTTGGTCCCTCGCCTGCATTCCGTTCCACTGGAGGCGAAGCATGCTGTTGACGGAGACGCACGGCGCACGCGGTCTTTATCGCGTGGAAGTTTCCGGCTGGGACCTGGACGAAATCTTCTTTGTCGAAAAGGCGGACATCGCATGGGATGAGGAGACCGGCAAGCGGGTCAAACTGCGGCGGCCGCTGCGCAAAGGATCGGTCGTCTTCGTGCGCCTGCTCCAGACCTCCGCGGCCGAGCGCGGCTATCCAATGCCCTACGAAGTGGACCCGCTGCAAGCCGAGCAGAACGGCTACTGCGAATACCGGCTCCGCCAGGTACAGGGACGCAGCAAACCGACGAGCAAGACCATCCATTGAGAAGCCTTGGCAGCAAGGCTGCGGACAAACCGGCAGATCCCGGCGGGAGCGCGGGCGGGCGGAAGGCATGGGGATTCGCGCCAAAACGGCACAGTGAACCGTTTTGAATTTTGTTGTGCGCCAGATATTGCTCCTGCTCCCGGGCAAATTCCCCGCGTCCCGGGTACTAGCCCTTCTGCTCCATTTCCCTAAGCTGTGCAAATCGAACTCCTTGGGCGCAACTTCCCGAGGAGGCCGGTTCCCGCGAGATGCCCGGCGAGAAACCGCGAGCGAATGGCCAGGTTGGCACAGGCCTTGCCTAAGGAATGGCTATGGCCAACGCCGTGCAAAAAGTTGCGGTACCCAGCGGCTCCACAACGGCACTCATTCCGTGCATCCTGGATGACGATCCGGCGCAGCTGGATGCCCTCGCCGCGCTGGTCACGCAATGCGGATACGATCCCGTCACCACTTCCGATCCCCAGGAAGCCCTGGAGCTGATCCGCCACGGGCGCTGCCGCTTCATTCTGGCCGACGTGCAGATGCCGGCCATGGACGGCTTCGCCTTTCTGGATCACGCCCTGGGCATCGACCCGGGGGTGCACGTGGTGCTGACCACCGGCGGGTACTCGCTGGAATCGGCGGTGGATGCCATCCGCCGGGGGGCCTACGACTTTCTGCCCAAGCCCATCGACTACGGGCGGCTGCGCCGCACGCTGGACGAAGTGGCCGTGCTCTACGACCAGCGGCGCCGGGTGCACCAGCTCGAAGAGCAGCTCCTGAAAGACCACGAGTTCCACGGCATCGTGGGCAAGAGCCCGGCGATGCTGGAGGTCTTCGACCTGGCGCGCAAAGTGGCGCGGCATTACACCAACGTGCTGCTGATCGGCGCCACGGGAACGGGCAAGGAGCTCGTGGCCCGGGCCATCCACCAGTTGAGCCCGGTGGCGCAGCAGCGCCTGGCGATATGCAACTGCTCGGCCATGGTGGACACGCTGCTGGAAAGCCAGCTCTTCGGCCACTTGCGCGGAGCCTTCACGGGCGCCACGGACACCCGCCCGGGGCTGTTCGAATACGCCAACGGCGGCACGGTCTTTCTCGACGAGGTCGGCGAGACCTCCCTGGCCATGCAGGCCAAGCTGCTGCGGGTGATCCAGAACCGCGAGATCCAGCGCATCGGCTCGCCGGAAGTGCGCCAGGTGAACGTGCGGCTCATCGCCGCCACCAACAGCGACCTGCGCGCCGAAGTGCTCGCCGGGCGTTTCCGCGAGGACCTCTACTACCGGCTGAGTTCCATCCAGATTCGCATTCCCCCGCTGAGCGCGCGGCTCGAGGACATTCCCTTGCTGATCCAGTTTTTCCTGAAAAAATATAACGAGGCCTACGGCAAGCAGATCGCCGGGCTGACCCGCCGGGCGCAGACCGTGCTGCTGCAATATGCCTGGCCGGGCAACGTACGCGAACTGGAAAACGTGATCTCCAGCGCCTGCATCACCGCCACCGGACAGTTCGTGGACATCGGCGATTTTCCCGAGCATCTGCAGAAGCCCGAACCGCAGCCCGCCGACCGCGATGCCTGGCGCCCGCTCTCCCTGGACGAAGTGCGCCGCCTGCACATCCAGCGGGTTCTGGACATGTGCCAGGGCAACCGCCTGCGCGCGGCGCAGATCCTGGGCATCGGGCGCACCAGCCTGTACCGCTACCTCAAGCGCGACGCCAAGGACAACGCCGCCAAATCCGGGGGCGCCGCCGCCTAGTCCCGGCCGCGCAGGGCCGCGATCCATCGCCGGAAGATTTCCACAGGCCCAGGAAAAGTTTTTGCCCGAGAATTCAGGCCGATTTGACCATACGTTTTGTGCCACTCCGACACAAATTCCCGACTTAATGCAGCGCGCTCCCAGCGAGCATCCCTATCCCCATGCCAGCACACGGTTTACTCGCGCGCGGAGTGGCATGCGCGGTGCACAAGGAATGGGCATCGGGGAATCGATTCCCGAAGGAAATGTTCGCGGGAACCGATTCTAGAAAGTAAAGCTGAGCGGCGGCAAGGACACGGCAATCGAAGCAACGCTCTATTTCGAGAAAAACTTCTCCGCAGCCAAACGACCGGCTGGGGGGAACGCCGCGCGTCTTCGCCGCAGCAGGCTCCTGCCACGACCACTACAGTAATTCACAACCAGCCTGCCAGAATCCTCAACGGCGCCGCGCAACGCTTTCCTGAGCGTTGCGCGGCGCTCCTCCCTTGAGAGACGTGACTCGTGAGCCGGACAAGGGGGCCACATCCACCAGTTCCAGCGCCTTGCAGGGGCAGACCTCCACGCAAACCGGGTTGTCCATGAAGGCGCACCGGTCGCATTTCAGGGCGATTTTTCGGTCTGGCCAGGGATATATCACCCCGTAGGGGCAGAACATGGTGCAGGTCCAGCAGGCGATGCAGCGGTCCTCCTGGACGACCACCAGGTTGGACTTGGGCTCGCGGGTCAAAGCTCCGGTCAGGCAGGCATCCACGCAGGGGGCGTTGAGGCAGTGGCGGCAGTGCATGGCGATGGGCAGCTGATTGCTTCCTTCCACGCGGACGCGAGGCCTTGGAGTCGGGGACTCCTGAACGGCTTTTAAGAGGGTTTTCCCGTCGCTCCCCCTTTCAGCCGCGCAGTACAGTTCGCAGGTTTTGCATCCGGTGCAGCGATCCAGATGAACTCCGATGACCTTCATGACTCCCCCTACACAAAAATAAATCCGAAATTCGAATATCGAAATCCGAAAAAATACCTAAACCCGAATCTCAAAACAGGGCGCACAGCAGTGCACCCCTACAAAAATCCCGTACGGAATTTTGGGATTTAGGAAATTCGAATTTATTTCGGATTTCGAATTTCGTGTTTCGGATTTGATAGTGACTGCTTATAAATAAATTCTAATTGTCCCCTTGGGACAAAGCAAGCTAAATCATCGTCAGCTTTTCTTAGAACGTTGGGCCATTCGCACGGCAATCCGCAGGGCGGCCTGGAAGGCTCCGATATCCGCGATTCCTTTGCCGGCGATATCATGGGCGGTCCCGTGAGCCGGGGTGGTGACGACGATCGGATGTCCCCCCGCCACGGTCACGCCGCGATCGAATCCCAGAAGCTTGGTGGCGATCTGGCCCTGGTCGTGATACATGGTCACGACCCCGGAAAATTCACCCCGGCGGGCGCGCACAAAGATCGTATCCGCGGGGTAGGGCCCGACCACATCCATCCCCTCAGCCCGGGCCATCTCCACCGCAGGCTTGATGATCGTATCTTCTTCCGGGCCAAAAAGGCCTTTCTCGCCTCCGTGGGGGTTGAGTGCGGCAACGCCGATCTTGGGGCTGGGGATGCCGGCCCGGCGCATGGTTTGATGGAGGAGTTTGACGGCCTTTACAATCCTTTCTGGGGTGAGACGGTTGGCAATGTCCCGAAACCCGATATGGGACGTGACCCGGGAGGTAAAGAGGGGGTCCAGGGCGTTGATCTCTCCGTAAAGTTCCGACTTGGTGTGTCTAGCAAAATAGCCGTGCTCATCTTTAAAGTCGGACCCGCCCAGGCTCATGGCCAGCTTGTTCAGGGGAGCGAAAACGACGGCGTCGGCCTGGCCGTCCATGGCCTGGGCGATAGCGAAATCCAGGTACTGGAGGCAAGCCTTCCCGGCTTTTGCATTGACCTCGCCCATTTTGTAATCTTTCGGGTCGAGGTTGGCCAGGTCAAACATCTCCACCAGGCCGGGCTCACCGGTCACCTCTTTCCAGTTTTTTCGGGGGACGATCTTCAAGGGGACCTTGGTGAGCTTGATGGCCTCGGCCATCACCCGGGAATCTCCGATGACAGCGGGCATACAGATCCGGCGGGTCTCCTCAGTGCTCAGGGACTTGGCCACGATTTCCGGGCCGATGCCCGTGGCATCCCCCATGATCACAGCGACTTTGGGACGTGGTTTTTGAAGGGAGTCCAAAATAATTTTTCTCCTATTTAAAAGCGGGAAAATATGCAGGGGCAATTCATGAATTGCCCCTACGGGGGAATAGCTATGTTCTCACCTGTAGGGGCGGGTTTCAAACCCGCCCCTACAACTGGCCGGTCATTCTCTTTAATAATTTGGCGGCCCGGTCGGGGTTGAAGATTCCGCAGAGGCAGGGCTTGGCCAGTTCAATGGCCGCCTTTTCCGCGGTGATCTTGTTCTTCTTTATATCCTCGACCATCTTTTTCACCAGGCGGCCGGAGACCAGCCCGTGGCCGCACATGGTCACGAATTCCAGAATTTCCGGGGGCCAGAGCCTCTTGGTATTGCCGTGAACTCCGAGGGCAAACTCGATCAGCGGCGGTTTAAGGCCGGCCTTATCACAGCACTCGAAAACCTCCTCGAATATCCCCGATACGACGATGGAAATACCCTGGTCGATCTGCTTTAATTCCTTCATGCAGCCGATGAGGCTTTCTTTATCTTTGAATACCACCTGGCAGCCTACGGTGAGCTTGTCCATAATTTCCGCGGAGTCCATCAGGTATTTATTACCCACCTTGCAGTCCCCGAAATGGAGGTCCGTATATTTGGTCATGGTCTGGGCAATTTTTTTCAGCCGGACGCTGGCCCCTTGGTCGTTGAAACCCCTGGCCACGTGGGTCAGCATGGGGAAATCTTCTTTTATACTCTGCAAGTCGCCGGTACGATGTAAAGTATGAGTCATGATATCTCCTTTGGAAGTGCGCTTAAGTGTACTTAAATGTGAGCAAGTGCCGACAATGCCTAAAGTGCGCTAGAGTGCCTAAAGTTAAAAAGAAATTTCTCCCATCATTATTTGTTTAATACTTTTCCCAGTCCCAGGTTTACTTTGCCGTTGGGATAGACCGGGAAGCCCATCTCTTTGACCACCTTCAGCGCCGGGGCTTTTTCCGACTCCTCGGGGAAGCTGATCAGGTCCAGGGAGAAGACGCTGTCGATCTTCGGGGAAATATCTTTCAAAGCCTGAAGGACTGGCCTTATCTGCTCGGGCTTGACCACGAATTCGATGATGGCCGAAAGAACTTTTTCCTTGCCTACCTCGGGCTTCAGCTTTCCGGTTTTTACATCCTCGAACAAAAAAGTCACCGGGTTTTTGGGCTCGAATTCCACTCCGATTTTGGCCAGGGAAATGGCGATCTTCTCCAGGTCTTCCAGCCTGCCGGCCACACCCGGACGGCCCACTTCAACAGCCATCCCGTAAGTCCCTCTTTTGAACCGTCCCGTGACTTCGTTGGTCTTCATCTCCTCCGTGCCCCTTCCCGGGACGCCGGTGTTCTTGTGCTCGATCATGGGGTCGCTGAAAGCCAGGCGGACACTCCGCGGCCAGCCGATTTCCTGCCGGAAAATGGCCTCGGGCTTGCAGACCCCGGCGCGGAAGCACACGCCGCATTCCACGCACTCTTCCAGGTCAATGGCGCCCTTTTTCTTCTTGGGGTTCTTTTCATCCTGAATGTAGGAGATGGCGCCTACCGGGCAATAGTCGGCGCACTTCTTACATCCGATGCATTTTTCCAGGTCAATTTTCATTTCTTTCCTCTCTTTTTTGGTGTCTATAGTCGCTCATGTATCCACCAACCGTAGGGGCGATTCATGAATCCCCCCTAAGATTCTTCAGACACTTTCTTTACCCCCCCACATAGAGAGGCAAAATTGTTATTTTATACCCGTCCTTCATTTCACTTTCATCGATGTTGAAGGGGCTGACCACCAATCCTTCGTGGGTCACAACCACGCTGAGATTGGGAAGCAGTTTCCGGTTTTTTCGGTCGAAGATCTTTTCTTCGATCACCGGGGATTGAGCGGCCAGGCGGTCCAGGAGCTGGATGACGGTGAGCCCCTCCTCCACATCCATTTCCCGGAAAGATCGCATTCCCGAGAGAGCTTGGAAGCCGCCTCCCGGGTTTTCTCCCAGCCACATCCATAATTCAATGCGGATTCGCATGTCCCTTGACATCCCAAATTCCAAATGCCAAGCACCAAATAAATCCCAACCTCTAAATTCAAAATCCCAAACTTTCCCGAGGGCACATGTTTCGCTCATTGTTAATTGCTATTTGAAACTTGTTTGGGATTTGGTGCTTGGAATTTGGAATTTCTCCTTTATTTTAGGTCTTTAATGATCTCCTTCAACCCCAGCTTTTCCAGCGTCTCCGGCAGAGGCTTGCCCGTCTTGGGGTCCCAACCCATCAGGCGGTAGTAGTTTCCCACCATCATGGGCCACTTCTCCATGATGTTTCTGCCCTTGGCCGGGCCGTCCACGGGGATGGAGCCGTACCGCTTGGAAGGCCTCTCGTCCTCGATCTTCGCCCCGTGGCGGAAGTTAAAAACCCTCAGCAGGTTCGTGATTCGCCTTCCCACCGTGAACCCGTCTTCGAGCTTCCAGTTCCACCCGGTGACCGCGTTGAAACACTCCAGCTGGAGCTTGGGGTGGGGGGATGCGAACCGGCAGGTCCCCAGGCAGTCGTCGAAGAGCCGGATCCCGCTGAACTTGGCGTTGATCGTGGAGACCTGCTCGTGGGAGAAATGATCCGTGGCCTCCTCCTGGTCTACCAGCTTGGGATGGACTCCGCCCCAGGTGGCGTCCAGGGAGCTGGTGTTGGTCACGCAGGTGTCCAGGAGTTCATACCAGCGGGTCGTCCCGCGGTGGTCATGGCCGCGGGGCGCGGATCCCTTACATCCGTAAATGGCCCAGTCCGCAGCCGGCCCGCCGACCTTCTTGGAGGCCCGCATGACCCCGTCGGCCAGGAGGTTTCCGATATACCCCTGTCGCCGCGCGATGCGGTTCAAAAGTTCCTTCGCGGCTTCGGCGTTACCCCAACTCAGGTCGAGACCGTCGGTTTCCTTCTTGGTGAATACGCCTTTTTCATAACATTCCATGGCCCAGCCCACGACCCAGGACCCTTCGTTGCAATCCATTCCCAGCTTGTCCACTTCCTTGGTCAGCATGACCACGGCGCCCAATTCGGTGTTGCCGATCTGCGGGCCCCAGGCGGCCAGAAGCTCATACTCCGGTTCCTCTCCCACGAATCCCTTGTAGGGCCCTTCGGTGACCTCTACTTCTTTTACATGGGCGATGCGACACTGATAGCAGGGAACCGGACGCATCTTGTAATGGGTCCTCATGTACTGCCCGTTCATCTTCTCATGCTCGGGATAGAGGTTGGTGGTGTAATTTTTCACCGGCAGGGCGCCGTTGGCGGAAAGAGTGGAGAAGCCTCCTCCGGAGCCCCACTGGTAAATGGTCCCGAAGGTCTTGGCGAACTCAAAGAGGGCGTTATTCTTTTCCTTCAGTAATTCGGCATTGTGGACCTCGAAGTTTCTCTTTCCGCTGAAGGCCACGACCGCCTTCAGGTTCTTCGACCCCATCACCGCTCCCATTCCGTTGTGAGCCACCACGTGGCCGCGGTCCCCGGTGATCGTGGCGTAGTAAACCTTGTTTTCTCCCGCCGGACCGATGGCATAAACGCTGACCTCGCGCTCTTTGACCCCCAGTTCTTTCCGGATTTGATCTTCCACTTCCCAGACATCTTTCCCGGCCAGATGGGTTGCGTCGCGGATTTCCGCTTTCCCTTCCTTGACCACCAGGTAAACCAGCTTGGGAGAAGCTCCTTGGAAGATAATTCCGTCAAACCCGGAGAATTTCAGGTAGGCCCCGAAATATCCATTAGCCTGGGAACAGCCGGCCTGGTTGGTCATGGGGCCCTTGGTGGTCACGTTGAAGGTGGCGGCCCCTGAGACTCCGCTTCCCGCCAGCGGCCCGGTTGTCCAGATGAGGCGGTTCCGGGGATCATTCCATTCCACGCCCGGGGGCACCTCGTCGTAGAGGTACTTGGCGGCCAATCCGGCTCCGCCCACCCATTTCTTCAGGGTCTGCTCGTCCAGTTTTTCTTCCGATATCTTCTTGCCGCCCAGATCGACCCGTAGCATCTTTCCCACATATCCGGGTATTTTCGCATCAGCCATGGCTGACCTCCTATTTTATAGTTATTTCTTTTGGAACCTTTAGCGCTTATCAGCAAAAAAAATAATAACAGGGCGGCAACAAAGAAATATCCTTACTCGAAGCCGCAGGGGCATCCCGCGTTTCGCGGGACATCGTGCCCCTACTTCGGAAAAGCTTACAAATCCAGTCTAAAATTCACCACCCATTTTTGTCAAGAACCCCCTCCTTTACTTGGTCAGGATCGTTGAAGGCAACCAGGTTACGAGCGGGGGAAATACGGTAATCATGAAAAGGACCAGCATCAAGGGGATATAGTAAATCGCCACGGCCTTGACCAGATCATCAAAGTTAATTCCGGCCACCCTCTGCACGGCATACAGGACCATGCCCACCGGCGGGGTGATTAACCCGATCATGAGGTTCAGCACCATGACCAGCCCGAAATGAACCGGATCGATACCCAGACTGGCAGCCACGGGCAGCAGGATCGGGGTCAGGATATTGATGGCCGCCAGGCTCTCCATGATGCATCCCACGACCAGAAGCAGGAGATTTACGATGAACAGGAAGACCATAGGGTCCTTGGAGATGGCGAGCATTTGTTCCACAATGCTGGTAGAGATCTGATACCGGGCAATGAACCAGCCATACACGGAAGCCGCGGCGATAATAAAAAGGAGGATGGAGGTGTCGTCCAGGGCTTCCTTCAACATTCGTAATAATCCGCGGAAGTTCATCTCCCGGTAGATGACCAGGCCGAGGAGGATGGAGTATAAAACGGCCACGACACCGGCCTCGGTGGGAGTGAAGATTCCCCCCCAGATGCCCCCGATGAGAATGACCGGAGAGAGGAGAGGAAATACGGCCCGATAGATGGCCCGGATGATCTGCCCGAGAGTGGCGCGCTTTTGCAGGGGGAATCCCCTCCTCTTGGCGACGGTGGCCACCACGGCCATCATGAAGAGGCCCATCAGGACTCCAGGAATGATTCCCCCGATGAAGAGAGCGCCGACCGATACGTTTCCCAGCACACCGTAGAGAACCATGGGAATGCTCGGAGGAATAATCGGCCCGATGGTGGCCGAGGCCGCGGTGGTGGCAGCGGCGAATTTCCGGTCGTACCCCTGGTCGGTCATGGCCTTGATTTCCATCTGCCCCAGCCCCACCGCATCGGATACCGCCGAACCGGTCATGCCGGCAAAGATCATGCTGCCCATGATATTGACGTGAGCCAGGCCGCCCCTCACATGTCCGATGAGCACGCTGCAGAAGGTATAGATCCGGTCCGTGATCCCTCCGATATTCATCAGCCGTCCGACGAGGAGGAAAAAAGGAATGGCCAGCAACGGGAAGGAATTAACCCCGTAGACCATGCGCTGGGCCATCATGGTGTGGGGGATGTCGCCGATGCCCCGTTTGAACGCCACGGCGATCAGGGTGGTTGCACCCATGGAGAGGGCAATGGGAAGACCCACAAAAATGAGCAGGAGAAGGACGATCAGGAATAACCAGGTCAGGATCACCTCCCCCCTCTGCCCGGCGTTTTCCGGGGGAGCCGTTTCGAGCTCGGGGGGAAGAAAAGAAGCTCCGCGCCTCAGGTGAAGGATCAGGTAGAAGAGCATGATGGCGCTGCCGATGACCGCCCCGAGATAGAGGAAAGAAACACTGAGCCAGGGAATCGACCCCAGGTGAACCGGCCAGGCATCCTCCATCATTATTATCGAGCCCCATAGGACGGATGCCATGAAGGCGATGCCCAGGAGATAGAGGATTTTCCCGATGATCCGGTTGGCCCGCAGGGGCATTTTGGAAACCAGGTAGTCCACCAGGATATGCAACTTCCGGCGGGTGACGCTGGCGGCTCCCAGGAAAGCAACCCACACCAGAAAAAAGCGGGAAAGCTCTTCGGTCCAGGGTAGGGGAGCAAAGAAGAGATATCGGAAGCTAACCTGTAAGGAGGCCAGAATGATCAGAAGGACAAACAGGAAGAGGTTGACCCCGTCCAGTGCGCCCATGAACTTTTTCTCGAAAGAAGCAAGTCGCTGATTCACGTTGCCGGTCATCCAGTCGTCTCCTCAAACCTTTTCCCGACGATTCGGGTTGGATGGGAATACAGAAGTCGCCCCTCCTCGGCCGCATTCCCCCCACCCTCTCCCTCCCCCTCGATGGGGGAGGGTGGGGAGGGGGTGAGATTGCCAGGCTCTCCTGCCATGTACCGCCCCTGGCGGCTTCGCAATGACTAAATATCATTGCGGCACAGTCCCTCTGGAAAGAGGGATTATTTTGCTGCAGTCAGCTTTTGGACTTCTTCATAAACGCCCTTGGCCCACTTCGGGCGAATCTTCTCGACGGCCGGTTTCGTTTTGGCCATAAAGGCTTTTAGATCCACCTGAACCACTTTCATTCCCTTTTCCGCCAGTTTCTTCTTGTAATCCTCCTCCTGCTCCATCGTAAGCTTATCTCCGTAAGCGGAAGCCTCCTTGGCCGATTTCAGGACGAGGTCCTTCAGGTCTTTGGGAAGGGAGGAGAGGACCTTATCGCTCATGAGCCAGTCGAAACAGTTGTGGACGTGGGAGGTAAGCATGACATGGCTCTGAACCTCATACAGTTTTGTGGTGTAGATGAGGTAAAGGGGGTTTTCCTGGCCATCCACGACGCCGGTTTGAAGCGCCCCGAAGACTTCCGGCCAGGCCACCACGGTCGGCAAAGCGCCCAATTCTTTCCAAACCGCCACCCAGTCGGGGATTTCGGGCAGCCTGAGTTTCAGACCTTTTAATGCGTCGGGAGTCTTAATTTCCTTTTTGGCGGTCAACATGCGGGCGCCCCGCCGCTGATAGCCGAGCACATGAACCTTGCCTTTGGTTAGGAAGGCATCCTTGATCCCTTTTCCGATGGGCCCTTCCCAGGCCTTGAAAACCGATTCAATGGTGGGAAACACATAGGGAGTCGAAAGAGCGCCATACTCGGGCGCCAGGAGGGAGATGTCGAGGCCTCCCGACTGGGTGAGAGCCACTTCGCCCTGCTTCAACTGTTCGAGGTTATCCCTCTCTCCTCCCAGCTGGGCGCCGGGGAAAAGGTTCACCTTAAGCCGGTTTTTGCTCTGGCTTTCCACCATCTCCTTGAACTTCTGCACCGCCGCGTGGTCCGGTCCGCCCGGCGCGGTGTGCAGGGCAAAGGCCAGCTCGATGGGCTTCTGGGCATGGGCGCTGCCCGCCAGAAAGGGGATCAGAGCGAAACAAAGAGTCAAAACCATTCCTTTCACCAACATCTTCTTATTCATTGCCTCCTCCTTTTTGTGATGATATTTGAAAACACAGACAATTGGACAGAAAAGCTGAACATTCAGTTTATTGCTGATTTACCCGGACCTGCTGAACCGAATCCCCTTCCGGGCCTCCCTGTAGGGGCGATTCATGAATCGCCCCTACTCTGCTTTCCCTCTAACCTGCACCCCTGCGGTTTTCTCCAGCAGCTCGATGACAACGGACATGTCCTTCTTTCCCAGTCCTTCCGCCGTGGCCCGGGTGAAATACTGGTAGGCCTGGGCGGTCATGAAGAGGGGGATCTTGGAGACTTTGGCGCTCTCCAGGGCCAACCCCAGATCTTTTCGCAAAAGGTCAACCGCAAACCCGGGCTGGGTAAAGTTGCCGCTAAAAATAAAATTGGGGACCCGGCTGTCAAGCATGAAGGAATTGCCGGAGCTGGCCCGGATGATTTTGTAGAGAACCTCCGGGGCTACTCCCAACTTGGTCCCCATCACCAAGGCCTCGACAATCCCTGCCAAATTAATTCCCACCAACATCTGATTAACCATCTTGACCGTCTCGCCCATCCCCACATCGCCCACGTGGTAGATGGTTTTTCCCATGGCCTGGAGGATTTCCATGTGTTCATCCAGCAAGGCTTTGTCCCCTCCCACCATGATGGTGAGCGTCGCTTTTTCCGCGCCCGTGGTTCCGC
This sequence comes from Terriglobia bacterium, assembly GCA_020073585.1. Lineage (GTDB taxonomy): Bacteria > Acidobacteriota > Terriglobia > Acidiferrales > UBA7541 > Acidiferrum. Next base: position 446 of record JAIQEV010000031.1, on the reverse strand, counting down.
CCGAAACCGGAGCATCGAGAAACTTTACCCCCTTCTTCTGCGCTTCGGCGTCCACCTGCTTCGAAGTGTGGGGGGCGATGGAACTCATGTCAATGAGTACCGTTCCGGGCTTCGCCCCTTCGAGGACCCCTCCGGCGCCCAGGCACACGGTCTTGACCTCGTCGTCCGCCGGGAGCATGGTAATGACCACTTTCACTCCTTTGGCCGCTTCAGCGCAGCTTTTCGCCTCCTTCACCCCTGAGGAGACAAGCTCTTTGACGGGCTGAGGGTTCAACTGTTTGGCCAGTCGCGGGTGTAGTTGACCCACTCGCTGTTGACGAACGACCCGCTGCCGACGAACGGGTCTATTTTGTAGTCGGTCACGCCCGCTGCGAAAAGGTTTGGGCGCGTGTAATCTCCCGACGGGGCAGTACCCTCGAAATCATCGGGACGATACAGATGGTAGG
>JAIQEV010000091.1 GCA_020073585.1 Terriglobia bacterium | reverse complement strand
ATTACCGTGCTGGCCAACATGATTGCGGTCAAGCTGATGAAGCTGGGGAAGGAATAGTAGGTCGCAGGTTGTAGATCGGCGCCCTTTTCTATTGTTTCCCCAACGGATCCGGCTAAGCGGGCTTCCAGCGCAGGATGGGCTTGCGCGCCGCGCCCACTTCGTCGAGCCGGCGCACGCGCGTGGTATGCGGCGCGGTCTTCACCAGCTCCGGATTCGCCGCCGCCTCTTCGGCAATCGCGCGCATCGCTTCGATGAACAGGTCGCACTCTTCCTTGGATTCCGACTCCGTGGGCTCGATCATCATCGCCCCCGGCACGATCAGCGGAAACGCCGTGGTGTACGGATGAAAGCCGTAGTCGATCAGGCGCTTGGCGATATCCGTGGTGCTCACGCCGTTCTTCTTCTGCCAGGCGTCGCTGAAGACCACCTCGTGCATCGAGGGCAGGGAATAGGGCAGGTCGTAAACGCCTTCGAGCTGCTTGCGGATGTAATTGGCGTTGACCACGGCGTCTTCCGTGGCCTGCCGGATGCCCGGCCCGTACGCCAGGATGTACGCCAGCGCGCGCACCAGCACGCCGAAGTTCCCGGTGAAGGCGCGCACCCGCCCGATGGAATCCTTGCGGTTGGCGTCCAGCGCCAGCTTGCCGTCCGGCCTTTCCACCAGCACCGGCACGGGCAGGAACGGCTCGAGGATCTTCTTGATGGCCACGGGCCCTGCGCCCGGCCCGCCGCCGCCGTGCGGCGTGGAAAACGTCTTGTGCAGGTTCAGGTGCATGACGTCCACGCCCAGATCGCCGGGCCGCGTGACGCCCGCCAGCGCGTTCATGTTCGCGCCGTCCATGTACAGCAGCGCGCCCTTGGCGTGCAGAATCTCCGCGATCTCCGGGATGCGCTGTTCGAAGATGCCCAGCGTCGAAGGGTTGGTGATCATCAGCGCGGCCACGTCTTCGGTCACCAGCTCGCGCAGCTTCTCCACGTCGATCTGCCCGTGCGCTTCGGACTTGATGTTCTCCACTTGGTAGCCGGCGATCACCGCCGTGGCGGGGTTGGTGCCGTGCGCGGAGTCCGGGATCAGCACCTTCTTGCGCGGGTTGCCCTGCTTCTCCAGGTACGCGCGGATCAGCAGCATTCCGGTCAGCTCGCCGTGCGCGCCCGCGGCGGGCTGCAGCGTGATGGCGTCCATGCCGGTGATTTCCAGCAGGCATTTTTCGAGCAGCCGCAGAATCTTCAGGCAGCCCTGCGAAAGCGCCTGCGGCTGGTAGGGATGCGCGGTGGCCAGGCCCTCGAGCTGGGCCACGAATTCGTTCACCCGCGGGTTGTACTTCATGGTGCAGGAGCCCAGCGGATACATGCCCAGGTCGATGGCGAAGTTCCACGTGGATAGCCGCGTGAAGTGCCGCAGCACCTCGATTTCGCTCACTTCGGGCAAGCCCGCCACCCCGCTCGCGCGGTGCTGCGCGCCGAGCGCCCGCGCGGCGTCCGCCGCGGGAACGTCCAGCGGCGGCAGTTCGAAGGCCCGCTTGCCCGGCGAGGACTTCTCGAAGATCAGCCCCTCGTTCTGCGTCGTATGTTGCGATGCTTTTTTGATTCGCGCGTTCAACTGTTTTCCTGGGAGACCGGCATTCGTGCCGATCCCGCTAAACCGGCTGCTCCAGCGCGCTGCGCAGCGCGCGCGCCAGCCGTTCGATCTCCGCGCGCGTGGTCGTCTCCGTCACGCACACCAGCGCGTGCTTGGTCAGCTCCGGATACTCCGTGCCCAGCACGAACGGTCCCACAATCTTCTCGCGCAGCAGGTCCCCGTTGAGCATGCGCACGGAACGCGGCAGCTCGACGGTGAATTCGTTGAAAAACGGCGCGGAGAAAACGCGGCGCACTCCGGGAATCTTCTCCAGCTCGCCCAGCGCGAACTGCGCCTTCGAGAGGTTCTGGTGGGCCATCTCGCGCAAGCCCTCCTTGCCCAGCAGGCACAGGTGCACGGTAGCGGCCAGCGCGCACAGCGCCTGGTTCGTGCAGATGTTGGACGTGGCCTTCTCGCGCCGGATGTGCTGCTCGCGCGTGGCCAGCGTCAGCACGAATCCGCGGCGCCCTTCGCTGTCCGTGGTCTGCCCCGCGAGCCGCCCCGGCATCTGCCGCACATATTTATCCCGCGTGGCTAGCACGCCCACCGAAGGTCCGCCGTAGCTCGGCGCCAGCCCGAAGCTCTGCCCTTCCAGCGCCACGATGTCCGCTTCCGCCGGCGGCCGCACCAGGCCCAGCGAAACGCCCTCGGTAATCGCCACCACCAGCAGCGCCCCCGCCGGGTGCGCCTCGCCCGCCAGCTTTTCCACCGGCTCGAGGCAGCCGAAGAAATTCGGCGACTGCACCACCACCGCGCACACATCGTCCCCGAGCGCGGCCTTCAGCGCCGCGGCGTCCACCGTGCCCGCCGCGCCGTACCCGATCTCCTCCACCTGCAAGCCGCAATTTTTCGCGTACGTCCGCAGCACCTGCCGGTATTCCGGATGCACCGAGCGCGCCACCAGCACGCGCCGCCGCCCGGTCACCCGTTCGGCCATCAGCACCGCTTCAGTGGTGGCCGTCGAGCCGTCGTACATCGAGGCGTTGGCCACTTCCTGCCCGGTGAGCTGGCACATCAGCGTCTGGAATTCGAAGATGGCTTGCAGCGTGCCCTGGCTGATCTCCGCCTGATACGGCGTGTACGACGTCAGGAATTCCCCGCGCTGCAGAATCACGTCGGTGACCACCGAGCGCAGGTGCTGGTAAACGCCCGCGCCGAGAAAACTCGCGTACCCCAGCGCATTCTCCGCCGCGCGCTCCTTGAAGTACGCGATGATCTCCGCTTCCGAATGCGCCGCGGGCAGCGCCAGGGCTTCGCGCAGCCGGTAGCGCTCGGGAATCCCGGCAAACAATTCGTCCACCGATTTCACGCCGATGGCCGCGAGCATCTCTTGCCGTTCGGCCGGGCTCTTGGGGAGGTAGCGCATCCGGCCTAGTGTTCCTTGGCCTTTGCGGCGATGTAGGCCTCGTAGGCCGCGGCGTCCATCAGCCCGTTCAGCTCGGCGGGATTCGCCAAGCGCACCTTGATGAGCCACGCGGCGCCGTGCGGGTCCGCGTTGATCTTTTCCGGGGCCTCGCCGAGCGCGGCGTTGGCCTCCACGACCTCTCCCGCGGCCGGCGCGTAGATCTCGCTGACGGCCTTCACCGATTCCACCGTGCCGAACGATTTTCCGGTTTCGATGCGCGCCCCAGCCTTGGGCAGCTCCACGAAGACCACGTCGCCCAGCTCCTGCTGCGCGTAGTCCGTGATCCCGATGGTGGCCAGCTCGCCCTGCACCTGGATCCACTCGTGTTCTTTCGTGTAGCGGTACTGCGGCGGATAAGCCATCTGCCTCTCCTTGGCGATTTTTCAGGTGCGCTGCGCCGTCTGCGGGGCCGCGCCCGGCGCGGCGGTTTTCCGCGCGCGCTTGTAAAACGGCGTCGCCACCACCTGCGCCTTCACCTTCTGATTCCGCACTTCCACAAAAACGATGCGCCCCGGCGCGGACTCCGCCGGCGGCACATAGGCCAGGGCGATATTCTTGCCCAGCGTCGGCGAAGGCGAGCCGCTGGTCACCGCGCCGATCTCCGCGCCGGCGGCGCTAAAGACGCGGTATCCGTCGCGCGCGATCCCGCGCTCGATCATCTCCAGTCCCACCAGCGTGCGCGTCTGGCCCGCCGCCCGGGCGCGTTCCAGCGCCGCGCGCCCGAGGAAGTCGCCCTTCTCCATCTTGCAGAAGCGGTCGAGGCCTGCTTCCCAAACGTTGATTGTCTCGCTGATTTCGTGGCCGTACAGCGCCATTTTGGCTTCCAGGCGCAGCGTGTTGCGCGCCCCCAGCCCGCAAGGCAATACTCCGAACTCTTTCCCGGCCTCCAGCACGCGGTTCCAGACCTTTTCGCTGGTCGCCGCATCGGCGGGCACGTAGATCTCGAAGCCGTCCTCTCCGGTGTAGCCGGTGCGCGCGATCAGGGTGTTGGCCAGCCCGCAGACCGTGCCGTGCGTGAACCAGTAGCTCTTGAGCGGCGCGAGATTCGCGTCGCTCAGCTTCTGCAACACCTCCGCGGCGCGCGGCCCCTGGATGGCGATCTGCGTGTACGCGTCGCTCAGGTCTTCCACCACGCAGTCGAACCCCGCGGTGTTCTCGCGCACCCAGGCGATGTCTTTCTCGCGCGTTCCGGCGTTGATCACCAGCAGATAGTCGTCCGCGCCCAGCCGGTGCACGATCACGTCGTCCACGAACGTGCCTTGCGGATAGAGCATGGCCGAGTAGTGCGCCTGGCCGATGGCCAGTTGCGCCGCGTCGTTCATGCTGATGTGCTGCACCGCGGCCAGCGCCCCGCCCGGCGTGCGCCCCGTGCGGATGCGGATGTCCCCCATGTGGCTGACGTCGAAGACGCCCACGGCCCCGCGCACCGCGCGGTGCTCCGCCAGCAGCCCGCCCGTCGCCGGGTACTCCACGGGCATGTCCCAGCCGCCGAAGTTCACCATCTTCGCGCCCATGCGCCGGTGCACGGCATTCAGCGGAGTTTTACGAAGTTGCGTTGGGGGAGATGTCTGCGATTCCATGCGCTGCGCTCGAAGCTCTCGGTAAGAAATTCAACGTAACATGCGCTCTGGAGCGAGTCAAGGAAGCCGCCCGGGCTGCGAAGTCAAAACCATCGCAATGCGAATATCCATGCGCCGGTTTACCCGGCTGGCCAGCGCCTTCTCAAAAAAGCTCGAAAACCACGCGGCAACCGTGGCACCCTGCTTCATATACGGCAACTTCGGCCCGGTGCATCGGACGTTCCGCGTGACGCCGGCGATGGAAGCGGGTATCGCGGATCACATCCGGAGCATCGGGGAAATTGTCGGTCTGCTCGGTGGCCACAAGCCGGAAAGGAAGTGATGCCATGCGTGCGCCGCAAATCAATCGGGTCAGCAGCATAGTGTTAATTGTCCTGGCTCTCACCGCTTTGCTTACGGTGCTTAGCGGCTATCTGCCGGGTCACCCGCCTCAATCGGATGAAGGCACGGCGGCGCATATCTTTCAGCTATCAATCGCGGCGCTGGTGCCGATGACCTTGCTTTTCTTCGCCACGGCGGATTGGACGCAGCCATTGCGCAGCGTGCGCCGGTTGGCATTTCCGGCCGCCGCTGTGGTTCTTGCATTTGCAGCCCTCTATTATCTCGAGCACTACTTTTACCCTGCGCACTACCGATAAACTGGCCCCAACCGTGGATCAAACTGACCCGCTACCCCCCGGCGCCTCCGCGCACATGCCGGATTGTGTGCAGCCCCGCACGCGCTTCTTGCCGCCCTCCGCCCGGTCGGCTACAGTGGCCTTGGAGGCAGTCATGGCCGGTCCGGTCCTTTGCTCCGTCTGCGGCAAAACCGAAAGCGAATGCGATTGCGACAAGTACTGCACCATCTGCAAGGGCCAGATGGGTGTGCGCCTGTGCATGGACGGCCTGTATTACTGTCCGGATTGCCGGGAGGCGTGCGACATCTCCGTCGCGGATAGTCGTGACCACTGAACCCGTACGGGTGAAGATCCGCATCCAGAACGACAGCCGGCTGCTCGCCGGCTTGGGCGGCGCTATCGCGCACTGTGCCTGTTTGGCGGGTCTTTGCGAATCGGCGGCGGCCAGCCTGCGCGCCGCGGCCCTCGGCGTATGCCAGGAAGCCTTCCGTCACCTGCCGGATTCCCGCGCGCTTCTGGAGGTCGCCATCACGCTCTATTCCGACCGGCTCGAAGTGGCCCTCTCGCAGCCCGGCTCGGCGGCTCCCGTCGTGGGTCTGGATACGCTTTCCGGTCTCGCGGAGCAGGGGAGCGGCGCGCAAAACCCGTTCCTGGCCGGCGGCGTGGACCGCGTGCAGTACGATGTCCAGGGCGGTGTGGCCTGCACCCGGCTCACCAAATATCTCGTTCCCTCCGCCCCGTCCTCCTGAGTTTGCGGCTCTCTTCCCAAAATAAAAAAGGGGACCGGCTCGCGCGCCCGTCCCCCCTTGCTTCCGGGTAAGTCCCGCCTACATCTTCAGCAAAAACGTATTATTCCGGATCAGCGCGGTCATCTGCTCTTCGCTCAGCGTCATGCGCAGCTCCACGCGGTCCCCGGCCGGCGTCACCCGCATCTGATTCAGCAACTGCGCCAGCTCCGGGTTGCTCTGCTTGGCCTGGTATTGCTTGTACAGGAAGCCCATCTGCATCAATTGCGCCAGCGTGTTGGCGTCCTCCGTCGAGCCCGCCACGGCCTCGAATTTCCCGTCCACGCTGCTGCTGGCGTCCACGTTGATGATCAGGTTCTTCATGCGGCTGACGAGCTGCGCCGCTTCCGGAAATTGCCCGAGTTCCGGCGCCAGTTGGTGGATGGCCAGCCGGGTGTACGCCGGATTCAGCACCGCCCATACCACGCCCGAGCCGTTCGCTTCGTTGATCAGCGGATAGAGCGTCTCATTGCGCAGCAGCCCTTCTTCGCCCCCGAAGCGCACCTCGATCAGCTTCTCCAGCAGTTTGCGGTGGCCGAAGGCCGCGGTATTCGAATCCAGAAAGAAGAAGAAGAGATCGTTGGGTCCCGAGCCGGTCCCGAAGGCAAACAGCGTGTAGCCGCGCGCCTTGAACGTGGGCAGCTTCTGCGTTTTGAAAAAGGCCTCGGCGGATTCCGGGTTGAAGTTGCCCAGCGCCACCCCGACCACGTCTTCTCCGGTGGGCACGGCGCTCGCCGCCTTTTCTCCCTTGCCGTTCGGCGAATCGGCCACCAGCCCCCAGGCCAGTTCATCCACCTGGGAGTTCGGATCGATCCCGGCGGATGCCAGGAACTGTTCGAACTGCCGGAAGCGCGCCGGCAGCAGTTGCTCCTTCAGTTGCGGAAACCACTTCAGCGTGCGCGCCTTTTTCAGGTCGGCGTAGGCGAATTCGCCCACTTCTTTCGGAAACAGCGCGATCACGTCGCTGCCCAGCCGCCCCGCGCGCGCCGGCCGCGGCAGCGCCAGCAGCAGCCCCGCCAGTACGGCCATCGCCGCCAGGCTGCGCATCGTGGTGGTTCGTTTCATGCCATGCTCCTTGAGGGCTGGGACTTTGTCCCCATTCTCTCCGCGCCCCATCCTGGCACGGTGTCCATATCTCAGTATGTCATGCTGAGCGCAGCGAAGCATCTCAACCGGAAGAGTGACCGAGGTTCCGCCTGGGAGCAGGCCCCCGGTACTCCGCAGGACCCGGAAAGGAATTACGCCCCGCCCAGCCGCTCGCGCAGCGCCGCCAGCTTTCCCCGCAGTTGCGCCACGTAGGCCGCGTCGCTCAGCGAGTCCAGATTGATCTCCACGTTCTCCATGGCGCCGCGCGCGCCCGCCGCGGCCAGCAATCGCGCCACCTTCAGGTCTGATCTCATGGATGCGGCGGAGATCGTTTCCAGTTGTCCGAGCCGTTCGTGGAGCGTCACCGCGCCCTCCGCGACTCCCAGCGGCACCACCGCCGCGCCGCGCATCGCCTCCTGCACCGCGGCCTCGCGCTGCCGCGTTTCCTCGGCGTCGCCTTGCGGCAGCCGGAACGCCGCCAGCACCGCGTCGTACGCCGCCGCGTCGTGATCGATGGCCTGCGCCATCTCCTCCGCCGCGCGCCGCATTGCGTCCAGCGCCGCCGAGAGCGCCTCGATGTGCGCCGCCTGCGCTTTCTTCTTCCGCGACAGCCCGGCCACCATCTGCCCCAGCGCAGCGGCCAGCGCAGCGGCCAGCGCCGAAACGCTGCCCCCGCCCGGCGTGGCTGTGGGCTCGGCCACCGCGTTCAGGAATGGCCGCACCAGCGTCGCGAATTTGCCTTCTTTTCCGGCCGGCTCCAGCGGCGCGCCGCTGAGCGCGGCGGCCAGCCGGTTTTCCAGCACCTGCGCCGGCGAAAAGTTTTCCAGTTGCAGAAAGTAGTCCGCGGCCATCTCCAGCGCCTTCTTCGGCACCAGCCCGACGATCTCGCTGCCCACCGGCGCCGCGCCGTAGCGCTGCGCCTCGCGCTTCACCATCTCGTAGACCCGGTGCATCGGCGTCTGCTCGAAATCCGTGAGGTTGATGGACACCTGCGCCAGGCTGCGGGCCTTCAGCTCCACCCCCATGGACTTCACGTAGCGCAGCCCGCCGCTGGAATGCCGGATGGCCTTGGCGATCTTGTTGGCGATGCCCACGTCGGCGGTGTTCAGGTTCACGTTGTAGGCGATGAGAAATTTCCGCGCCCCCACCACCGTGGCTCCGGCCGTGGGATGCAGCTTCGGCTCGCCCACGTCCGGCTGCCGGTCGTGATTGCGCTTCACCTCTTCGCGCAGGCCCTCGAACTGCCCGCGGCGGATGTTTTCCAGGTTGGTGCGGTCGGGGCGCGTCGCCGCGGCCTCGTAGAAATAGACCGGGATGCGGTAGCGGCTCCAGATCTCCTTGCCCACGCGGCGCGCCAGCGCCACGCAATCCTCGATCGTCACGCCCTCCACGGGAATGAACGGCACCACGTCCGTGGCGCCCACGCGCGGGTGCGCCCCCGTGTGCTTCGTCAGGTCGATCAGCTCCAGCGCCTTGCCCACGCCGCGCAGCGCCGCTTCGGCCACCGCTTCCGGCTCGCCCGCCAGCGTGATCACGCAGCGGTTGTGGTCCGCGTCCATCTCCCGGTCCAGCACGTACACCCCGGGCACGGCGCTCATCACCGCCACGAGCGCGTCCACCTTCGCCGCGTCGCGCCCCTCCGAAAAATTCGGCACGCACTCAATCAGTCGTTTCATAGCTTTGTTGATCGCCCTGTAGCGCGGGGCGTCAGCCCCACGGCCTTTTCTCGGGCATGGCGATAGTCCCAAGCCTGCCTGTTGACCGCTTTGCGGTCACGCATACAAGGGACGCCGTCCCCGTCTCTCTTAACTTACGCGCCGCCCTCCGCCCGCGAATAAATAACTTTCCCCCGCTTGATCGTCATCCCGCAGGTGTTCACCCCAAAATAATAGGGAATTTCCCGGTAGTCGGCCACTTCGAAGACCGCCAGATCGGCGAGCTTGCCAACCTCCAGCGAGCCCGCCTGCTTGTGCCGTCCCAGCGCGTACGCCGCGTTGATCGTGGCCGCGGCGATGGCTTCCCCCGGCGTCATGCGCATCTGCGTGCACGCCAGCGAAAGAATCATGGGCATGCTCAGCGTCGGGCTGGTGCCGGGGTTGTAGTCCGTGGCCAGCGCCACGATCGCGCCCGCCGCGATCAGCTCCCGCGCCGGGCCGTAGTGCGCGAGCCCCAGGTGAAAACAGCAGCCCGGCAGCAGCGTCGCCACGGTGTTCGATTTCCCCAGCGCGCGGATGTCCGCGTGGTTGATCTTTTCCAGGTGATCGCAGCTCGCCGCGTGCAGCTCCACCGCCAGTTGCGCCGCTCCCGTGCGCGCCAGTTGTTCCGCGTGCAGCCGCGGCGTCATCCCGCAGGCCCGCCCCGCGGTCAGCACCCGCCGCGCCTGGCGCACCGAAAACGCCCCGCGGTCGCAAAAAACGTCGCAGTATTCCGCCAGCCCCTCGCGCGCCACCTGCGGAATCAGCCGCGTCGCCAGCAGCTCCACATACTCGTCTGCGCCGCGGGCCTTGCCCCGGTATTCCGGCGGAACGACGTGCGCCCCCAGAAACGTCGAGACGATCTCCAGCGGCTGCTCCTGCTGCAGTTCGCGGTGCAGGCCTAGAATCTTCAAC
>JAIQEV010000090.1 GCA_020073585.1 Terriglobia bacterium | reverse complement strand
ACCGCCGCGACCTCTCCAAAGACCGCGCCGACCGCAATAAGGATCAGCGGGACATCAATCATGACCGCCGCGACTTGAACAAGGATCGCGCGGACCGCAACAAGGACCAGAGCGACGCGGACGACAAGGGGAAGGGCAAAGGCAAGGGGCACCACGGCAACAAGGCCCAGGGCCAGCACCACAGGAATTAGTCCGGCTGGCGGTGTTCCGAAGAACCAAGGGCCGTTCCGGGTAGCCGGAGCGGCCTTTTCTTTTTGCGCCGGAGTGGGGTGGTTACCTTAGATCTGAATGGTGCCCTGAAAAATTTTAACCGCGGCGCCGCTCACGCGGGGCACCAGCTTTTTTCCGCTCTGCAGGACTTCCACTTCGATGTGGCTCGGGCGGCCCATCTCGACGCCCTGGGTCAGGCTCAACTTCTTTCCGGGGAGCAGGCGGGCGTAGCGCACCAGATAAGCGCCCAGGGAGCCTGCCGCCGAGCCGGTGGCGGCGTCTTCATACAATTCCCAGGGAACCATGCTGCGGGCGAAGGCCTTGTCCTTATCGTCCAGGAGGAAGCAATAGGCCACCGTGCCGTTGCGGCCGAGGACCTGGCGCAGGGCCTGCATGTTGGCTTCGATCTTGCGCAGCGCCGCGCGGCTGCGCAGCGGCACCATGAGGTTGAAAATGCCGGTGGAGACGAATTGCGGCTGGAGCCTGGGGTCGAAATCGCTTTTGGAGAGGCCCAGCGCGGCGGCCAGGGCGCCCTTGTTCACCTTCACGGGACGGAAGGTGGCCTCTTTCTGGATCATGCGCACGAAGTCCGGGCGGCCGTCGTGGAAGTGGATCTCCACGGGGAGCAGGCCCGCGCCGGTCTGCTGCAGCACGTGCACCACGCCTTCCTGCGCCGGGACCACGCCCAGCTCGGCCAGCAGGAACCAGGTACCGATCACCGGGTGCCCGGCGAGCTTGAGCTCCTCCTGAGTGGTGAAGATGCGCAGGCGGGCCAGGGCGCGGTTGTTCGTGGGCTTCTGGACAAAGACGGTCTCGGCGAGGTTGAGCTCGCGGGCAATGGCCTGCATCTGCGCCGGGGAGAGGCCGTCGCCGTCGGTGATCACGGCCAGGGGATTGCCTTCGAAGCGCGACCTCGTGAATACGTCGAGCGTGTAAAAACGGCGTTCCATAATTGCACCCTTAAAGGCTCTGTACGAGCCTGCGTACTTCGTCCAGGACGCGGCGCGTGGTTTCCGGGCGCGGAGTTTCGGCATAAATGCGCAGCACGTGCTCGGTTCCCGAGGCGCGCACCATCGCCCAACCGGTCTCGCCCAGATAAACCTTGCAGCCGTCCATATTCTCGCGCCGTACGACGGGCCATTCCAGCAGCTTCTGCAGTTTCGCGCCGGAGAAAAGAGCGATGGCCTTTTCCTTCTGTCCAGGCTGCAGGTCCAAATCGAGGCGGCCGTAGTGGTGCTCGCCGAATTCGGCGTGCAGGGCGGCCACCAGCGCGCCGAGGGATTTGCGGTGCCAGGCCATGACTTCGGCGAGGAGCAGCGCGGAGACGGTGGCGTCGCGCTCCGGCAGGTACAGGCTGGTGCCGATGCCGCCGCTCTCTTCGCCGCCGATGAGGATGTTCTGCTCGAGCATGAGCTCGCAGACGTATTTGAAGCCGATGGGGATTTCGTGGAGCTGGCGGCCGAGCTTGGCGGCGATCTTGTCGATGAGCTTGGTGACGGAAAAGGTTTTGGCGACGTCGCCGGGGAGCCGGCGGGCGCCGGCCAAGTGCTGGAAGAGGAGGGCGAAGATCTGGTGGGGGGTGATGAAGGCGCCGTCGCGGTCCACGGCGCCGATGCGGTCGCCGTCGCCGTCGGCGGCGAAGCCGGCGTCGTAGCCGCCGGCGCGCACGGCCTGGCGCAGGGCTTCGACGTGGGGCTCGATGGGTTCGGGGTTGACGCCGCCGAAGAGGGGGTCGCGGGCGCCGCGAATCTCGTCGCAGGCCACGCCGTTGCGGGTGAAAAGCTCGTGCAGCAGGCCGGCGGCCGAGCCGTGCATGGGGTCGGCCACGAAGCGGAACTTGGCGGCGCGCAGGCGCTCCCAGTCCACGAGTTTTTCGATGGTGGCGAGGTAAGGGGTGCGGGGGTCGAAGGACTGGATCAGTTCCTTGCGCGGGGGGAGCGCGGGGAGGTCATTGCGCAGGACTTGCGCGAGTTCCTTTTCGATCTGGGCGACGATGGAGGGCAGCGCGGAGCTGCCGTAGGTGGCTTTGTACTTGATGCCGTTCCAGCGGTAGGGATTGTGGCTGGCGGTGACCATCACGCCGCCGGCGGCGCCGCGCTGGCGGACGAGCAGGGAGATGGCGGGTGTGGGGCAGGGCTTGTCGGCCAGCCAGACGGGGGTGCCGGTGGAGCTGAGCACCTCGGCGGCTACCGCGGCGGCGCGATCGGCGGCGTAGCGGTGATCGTAGCCGACCAGGACGCCTTTGCGGGGGTCCTCGCAGCGCACCACGTAGCGGGCGATGGCCTGCGCCACCTTCTTCACGTTGTCCATGGTGAAGTCGTCGGCGATCACGCCGCGCCAGCCGTCGGTGCCAAAGCGAATGGCAGTCATTGAAGAGCAGTATACGCGAAAGGAAATGCGCGCCAAGAGCCGGATTGGCCGGGAGCGGGAGGACGGGCGGGCGCGCTTAGAGGAGGTCTTTTCTGCCGCGGGCTTCCAGCCACTTCACGAGTTTGCCGACGTCCTGGGCGCGGTCGCGGGGGCAGAGGAGGAGGGCGTCGGGGGTTTCCACGAGGACGAGGTCGCGGACGCCGATGGCGGCGACGAATTTTTTGGGGCTCCAGAGGAAATTGCCCTGGGCGTCGAGGGCGTGGAAGGGGCCGGCGGAGACGTTTTCGCCGGGCTGCCTGGCGAGCAGCTCGTAGACGGCGGCCCAGGAACCGATATCGCTCCAGCCGACCTCGGCGGGGATGACGAAGACCTGCGGGGCGCCGGGCTGGAGCGTGGCGGGTTCGAGGATGGCGTAGTCCACGGAGATGTTTTCGAGCTGGGGATAGAGGGCGCGGAGGCGGCGCTGGTAGCGGGGAGTGCCGATGGTTTCGGCGAGGGATTCGAGAGCGGCGTGGGTCTTGGGGAGATGGCGCTGGAGATTTTGCAGAAAGGTGGAGATGCGCCAGAAGAACATGCCGGCGTTCCAGTGGTAGTTGCCGGAGGCGACGTAGGATTGCGCTAGCGCCAGTTCCGGCTTTTCGGTGAAGCGGCGGACGGCGAAGGCGGGGAGGCCTTGCGCGGTCAGAGGATCGCCCATGCGCTCGACGTAGCCGAAGCCGGTGTCGGGGCGCGACGGGGGAACGCCCAGGACGACCATGCGTCCGGCTTCGCGGGCGAGGTGCAAGGCGGCGCGGACGATCTTGCGGTAGGGAGCGGGCTGCGCGATGTAGTGGTCGGCGGGGAGGACCGCCAGAAGGGCGTCGCCGCCGGCGGCGTGGCGGACATGCAGGGCGGCCAGGGCGATGGCCGCGGCGGTGTTGCGGCCGAGCGGCTCGGTGAGCACGCGGCGGCGGGCGGCGGCGGGGAGCTGCTGGCGGACGGCGGCGGCCTGTTCGGCGTTGGTCACCGTCCAGATGCGGGCGGCGGGAACGAGCGGGAGCAGGCGCGCGACGGTCTGCTGCAGCATGGTGTTGGGGCCGGCGATGTTCAGGAGCTGCTTGGGGGTGCGGGTGCGGCTGCGCGGCCAGAAACGGGTGCCGCGGCCTCCGGCGAGGATCACGGCGTGCGCGCTGAGGCCGGTTTTCTTCACGGGCGGCTCTCCTTATTCAAAGACCACAGTGGAGATGGCGGCGTCATTCTCGCCGGCGTCGCGCAGACGGTTGCGCAGCGCCGGCAGGTCCGGGACGTAAATGCGCAAGAGCGTGGTGGGCTCCGCGGGGATGATCCGCGGGGAGTCCAGAGCGGCGGGGAGGAACCAGGCCTGCCCGCGGAGGTAGGGCTCCATGGCGTCCCGGCAGTTGATCTCGCCGCTCCCGCTCAGGATCACCAGAAGATTGAAGTGCTCCTGGTTGGTGAGGAGTTCCGCAGCTTGCGCGAACTCCCAGCGCTCGGCGGCAAAATATTTGCAGGCCGCCAGCAGCGACTTCTTCATCCCCCGCGCAGGCAGGGGCAGGAGAGCGATCTTGCCCCCGGCGATCTTCCCGAAATTCATCACGGCCAGGGCTTTTTCGAGATGCAGCTCGCGCGGCTGGCCGGCATCGTCCACGCGCCCGTAATCGTAGACGCGATAGGTCAGGTCGGAATACTCCTGCACTTCGCAGAGAATCATGCCCGGGCCGATGGTGTGGGGCGTGCCGGGGGGGACGAAGAAGGTGTCCCCCGGATGCACGGAGCGGCTTTCCAGGAGATCTTCGAGCTGGTGCGCGGCCAGGGCCGCCAGAAATTTTTCCTTGCTGGCCCCGGGCTTCAGCCCCACGAGGACGCGGGCTTCGGGGCCGGCGGAGAGCGCGTGCCACATCTCGGTCTTGCCGCGGCCGCCGGCGGCCTGCTCGTAGGCGGCGGCGTAGGCGTCGGTGGGATGCACCTGGATGGAAAGCTTGTCGGTGGGGAAGAGAAACTTTACGAGAAGAGGGAACTGCGCGGCAGCGGCGAGGCGCGTGCCGCGCCAGCGCGGATCCATCTCCTGCCAGGCCTCCTGCAGGTCGCGGCCGGCGTAAGGGCCGCTGGCGATGCGGCAGTCCAGCGCGGTCAACCAGGCCTCGCCGACGGGCTGCGCGAGCCCGGACTGCTCGGGAAAGAGGGGCGCGAGCGTGCACGCGCCCCAGAGGCGCGGCCGAAAGACCGGGTCGATGCGGGTTAGTTCCGGCCAGGCCACGGCTCAGGAAGCGGCTTCGCCGCGGGTGAGGAAGCGCTCGATGCGGCGCAGCCCTTCTTCGATGCGCGCGATGGAGGTGGCGTAGGAGATGCGCAGGTAGCCGGGCATGCCGAAAGCCTCGCCGGGCACGAGAGCGACGTGGGCTTTTTCCAAGAGCAGCCTGGAAAGCTCGAAGGCGTCCTTGGCGCGGCTGTGCGGACCGCTGCCCAGATGCGCGGAGACGTTGGGGAAGGCGTAGAAGGCGCCGCCGGGATCGGTGCAGGTGACTCCGGGGATGGCGCGGAGGCCCTCGACGATGCGCTTGCGGCGCTTGGCGTATTCGGCGAGCATCAGCGGCACGGTTTCCATGGTGCCGGTCATGGCCTCGAGCGCGGCGTACTGGGCGATGGAGGTGGGATTGGAGGTGGACTGGCTCTGCAGCTTGTTCATGGCCTGGATGAGCGCCTCGGGTCCCAGGGTGTAGCCAATGCGCCAGCCGGTCATGGCGAAGGTCTTGGAGACCGAGCCGACGATGATGACGTTGTCCTTGGCGCCGGCGGCGCTGGCGATGGAGTAGGGCTTGTGCGGCTCGTAGACGAAGTGCGAGTAGCACTCGTCGCCCATCAGCCAGATGTTGTGCCGCTTGCAGAGCGCCAGGATCTTCTGGTACTCCGCCGGGGGCACGACGCCGCCGCTGGGATTCGAGGGGGAGTTGATGATCATCATCCTGGTCTTGGGGGTGATGGCTTTCTCGATGGCCGCGGCCTTGACGCTGAAGCCGTCCTCCGGGCGCGTCTCCACGTGTACCGGGGTGCCGCCCGCGTATTTCACGATGTCCGGGAAGCTGACCCAGTAGGGCGCGGGGATGATGACCTCGTCGCCGGCCTGGATGAGCACGCCCACGGCGTTGAAGATGGAATGCTTGCCGCCGACGTTGACGATGCACTCCTTGGGCTCGAAGCTGGAGCCCAGCTCGCGCTTGTGCCAGGCGCAGATGGCCTCGCGCAGGGGCATGATCCCCGGCGTGGCGGTGTACTTGGATTTGTCGCTCTCGATGGCGCGGATGGCCGCCTTCTTGATGTGCTCGGGGGTGGGAAAGTCCGGCTCGCCGGGCC
This sequence comes from Terriglobia bacterium, assembly GCA_020073585.1. Lineage (GTDB taxonomy): Bacteria > Acidobacteriota > Terriglobia > Acidiferrales > UBA7541 > Acidiferrum. The sequence continues at coordinate 3,881 of JAIQEV010000090.1, read as the reverse complement.
CGAAGTCCACGACGTCGATGCCGCGGGCCTTGTACTTTTCGGCCTCGGCGATGACCGTGGCGGTGGGCGAGACGGAAATGCGGTTGATACGATTGGTCAGTTGCGGTTGCACGCTGGCTCTCCTGGCTCCATGGTGTTGCTGCAATTCCCTGCGAAACTCGAAACGCGAAACTCGGAAGAATTACGCTTCGCCGGCGCTGTTTCTCTAAACCTTTAACTTCGTTCCGGGTGATCGCTTTGCGGTCACACTTCTTCCTTACGCGGTTTTGGCGCGCAGGCGCGCTTCCACCTGCGGCGGCACCAGTCCCGTCAGCGGCCCGCCGAGCATGGCGATCTCGCGCACCAGGCGCGCGCTCAGGTAGCTGTAGGTTTCTCCCGGGAGCATGAAGACGGTCTCCAGGCGCGGCTCCAGCTTGCGGTTCATCATGGCCATCTGCAGCTCGTATTCGTAGTCGGAGATGGCGCGGATGCCGCGCAGAATCACGCCGGCCTGGCGGCGGCGCGCGTAATCCACGAGCAGGCCTTCGAAGACGTCCACCTCCACGCCCGGCCACGATTTGGTCACTTCGCGCAGCATCTCCACGCGCTCGGTGACGTTGAAGAGCGGCTGCTTATCCACGTTGCGCAGCACGGCCACGACCAGGTGCCCGAAGATCTTCTGGGCGCGCTCGATGAGATCCAGGTGACCGTTGGTGACCGGATCGAACGATCCGGGATAGATGGCGATGGAGGTATTCATCATAGATGTGCCCGTGTGCCTGCGCCTGGCCGCGCTTCGCGGCGCTGCCGTTGGAATGACTCCGCATTTTAACCTACCCGGGCGGTGCACAGGCCCGCAAACTTTGCCAGCAGGTCAAATTGGCCGCTGCGGGGCAATGGCGCTTGACTTGAGCTTGTCGAGGGGGTGGGCTCCAGCGGGGCAGGCTTTCGGCTGTGTTGGCGTGGGTGAAGAGCACAGTCTGAAGCCTGTGCTACCAGAACCCTGAGCTTGTCGAACGGGCTGGGCTGGGGGCATCAGCGGGGGTGACAGGTCCCCGAGCCGGAGTCGCGGAAGGTCTGGCCCTCCTGCGGCAGGAACTCCCAGGCGTAGCGGCCATCGGCGAGGGTCAGTTTCAGAACGCCGAAGGTGTCGGTATTGCGGACTTCGCTGTTCGCCCGGGGCCGTCCGAGCGGGGTGTGGCTCCGCCCGCCGGTGCCGACCACGAATTCGCGGATGCCGTTCTGTGGGTCCGCGCGGCCCTGCGGGTTCTGCGGAGCAAACCGCTCATAGGAGTGCTCGTGGCCGGCCAGAACGATCTCCGCGCGGGCTTGGTAGAGCGCCTGCCACAAGGGACGAAGCTCCGGATGAATGGCGTGGCTGGCGAAAAAGCCGCTGCTGAAGAGGGCATGATGGCCGTAAGCCAGGGTGCACGCCGCGGGATGCTCCGCCAGATCCCGGCGCAGCCACTGCTCCTGCGGCGAACCAACTGCGCAGCCGCCCACGCCGGGCTCATCGCAGTTGGTGTTCAAGACCACGATGTGCCAGGCGCCCAGATCGTAGCTGTAATAGCCCTTTCCGGCGGGGCCGGCGGCGGGGCCCCAGTAGGCGAAGTACGGCGCGGCGCTGCTCGCCTCGTATTCGTGATTGCCGAGGGCCGGACGCGTGCGTTCCTTGAAGCGGCCCCAGGTCCGGTCGTAGCACACGGTGAAGTCCTCGGCGCTGCCGTTGCCGTACGCCAGGTCGCCGGCGGTGAAGACCGTGCCGGGGATACTGGCCAGCAAAGTGGCCGTCGCCAGGGCGTCCTTGGGATGGCGGCAATTGACGATATCCCCGGCACCGACCAGGGTCTGCGGCGCGCGCTCAGCCGTGGGCATTGGCTTGGGCGCGGCGGGAGATGGTCTGGCGTGGCGCTGCTGCGCAGCGGCGGGCCAGGCCGTGCCGGCTAGCGCAGCGCCCAGAAGCAGACCCGCTCGCAGAATGCGGTACTTCCGCGGATTCACCCTCAGAATTGTTCTCCGTCTGCGCTATTTCGCGCGAAATCGGCTTCTCGTGTCGTGCCTATGAATGCTACCACGACGCACCGCGATTCCGGTTGCTGGTTGGCCGATACCGTTTGCTGGCGGTTCCGCGCAACTGACTGCACGGAATAGCAGTTGGAGGGAAAATAGTCGTATACAGGACTCAATTAGTCGTATTACTTGTGGCGCGGAGCGGCGGTGTTTTCGGTTGCAGATAGACTTGACGCGCCAGGGATTTGGGGCTATTCTTAAATACGACTGAAACAGTCGCATTTCGAGGTGGCGCCGCTACATGTTCAAGCTATCGAAGAAGGCCGACTACGCACTGATTGCCGTGAAGCACCTGGCCACGCATCGCGAGGAGCACGCGTGCAGCGCGGGCGAAGTGGCCGAAGAGTACGGCATCTCGGGGACGCTGATGGCCAAGGTGCTGCAGCGGCTGGCCAAAGAGGGTCTGGTGCAGGCACGCCATGGAGCGAGCGGAGGCTATCAACTGACCCGCGACCCGGCGCAGATGAGCGCCCTGGAAGTGATTGCGGCGATCGACGGGCCGGTATTGATTACCTCGTGCGTGACGAATCACGGCAATTGTGAGACTTCGTCGCGGTGCTCGATCCGGGAGCCGTTGCGGCGGGTGAACGAAAGCATTTTGCAGGTGCTCAGCACGGTGACCATCGCGCAATTGAGCGAGGATCCGCAGGAACCGGCGCTGGTAGCGCTGCGAACTTAGGAAATTTTTCAGGAGAATTTGCATATGACCGTCAAGCTGCCCGTTTACTTCGACAATCACGCGACCACCCCGGTGGACCCGCGGGTCCTGGAGGCCATGCTGCCGTACTTCACGGAGAAGTTCGGCAACGCCGCCAGCCGCAACCATCCATTCGGGTGGGCCGCGGAGCAGGCCGTGGAGGAGGCGCGGGCGCAGGTGGCATCGCTGATCAACGCCACGCCCAAGGAGATCATCTGGACCAGCGGGGCCACGGAGTCCGACAACCTGATGATCAAGGGCGTCGCGGAGATGTACCGCGAGAAGGGCAACCACATCATCACCCAGGCCATCGAACACAAAGCGGTGCTGGATACCTGTAAACGCCTGGAAAAGAACGGGTACGAGGTGACCTACCTGCCGGTGCAGAAGGATGGGCGCGTCGATCCCGAGGATGTGCGCAAGGCCCTGACGCCGAAGACCATCCTGATCACGATCATGTACGCCAACAACGAGATCGGGGTGATCAACCCCATCGCCGAGATCGGCAAGATCGCCCGGGAGCACGGGGCGTTTTTCGCGGTGGACGCGGTGCAGGCGGTGGGCAAGATCCCCGTGGACGTGCAGAAGGACAACATCGACCTGCTGGCCATCTCCGCGCACAAGATTTACGGCCCGAAGGGCGTTGGCGCGCTGTATGTGCGCCGGCGCAACCCCCGCGTGCAGCTTTCGGCCATCATTGACGGCGGAGGCCACGAACGGGGCATGCGCTCCGGCACGCTGAACGTGCCCGGCATCGTGGGGCTGGGCAAGGCCTGCGAGATCTGCCAGAAGGAAATGGCGGAGGAGGGCGCGCGGATGCGCAAGCTGCGCGACCGGCTGAAGGACGGGCTGATGGCCAAGCTCGACGAGCTGTTCATCAACGGCTCGATGGAGCACCGCCTGCCGAACAATTTGAACATCAGCTTCGCCTACGTGGAAGGCGAATCGCTGCTGATGGGCATCAACGACGTCGCGGTATCCAGCGGATCGGCCTGTACTTCGGCCACGCTGGAGCCCAGCTACGTGCTGAAGGCGCTGGGCGTGGGCGAAGACCTGGCTCACACGTCGATCCGTTTCGGTTTGGGACGATTTAATACCGAGGAGGAAGTGGATTACGTGACCAACCGCCTCGTGG
>JAIQEV010000030.1 GCA_020073585.1 Terriglobia bacterium | reverse complement strand
GGCCAGCCCTCCCGGCGCAGCCAGCGCCCCGCGGTGCGCCAGCGCGTCAATCCCCCGCGCCATCCCGCTGACGATCACCAGTCCGCGCACCGCCAGGTCCCGCCCGATGCGCTCGGCCATCTGCGTGCCGTATAGCGTCGGCCGCCGCGTGCCCACGATCCCGATCGCCGCGCAGTTCAGGATCTGCGCATCCCCGCGCACGTAGAGCAGCACCGGCGGATCGTAGATTTCCAGCAGCGTCCGCGGATATTCCGGCTCCGTCCAGTTCAGCAGCCGGCAGCCCAGCTTCTGTACTCCCGCCAGCTCCTTTTCCGCGCGCGCCAACGCTTCTTTCTTGAAGATCGCCTGGGCCACCGGCGCGGGCAGGTTGCACCCTTCCAGCTCGGTGAGCGAAGCGCGGAAGACGCCTTCGGGGGATTCGAACTGGCGCAGCAGGCGCGCCGCAAGACGCGCCGCCAGCCCATGGGTGAGCGTCAGCGCGAGCCAGGAGAGGGAAGCAGCAGGCTCCATCGCGTGCCGAGCCTACGTGCAGGGTAACCGCCTTGTCAAGTAGTGCGAAGTGAAAGGCGCCTGTCAATGCTGAAAAAAGGAAATCCGCGGTTTGCAAATCGAAATTCGCCAGCGCAGCTCAGCTTGCCGAAAAGGGCCGAGTTTCGAATTTCGCATTTCGAGTTTCGGCTGGAACGCTCAGTGGCGCGGCTGCACTGCGTCCTCGGCAAGAATCGCGTCCAGCGTGTCCACAAAGAAATCCGCGTCGCCCTCGGTAAACACCAGCGGCGGCCGCAGCTTCAGCACGTTGTGCTGCGGCCCGTCCGTCCCCGCCAGGATGCCGCAGTCGCGCAGGCGGTTCACCACGTAGCCGGCTTCTTCCGTCGCCGCCGCGCGCGTTGTGCGGTCGCGCACCAGGTCCACCCCGAGAAACAGCCCCGAGCCGCGCACGTCGCCGATCAGCGCGTGCCGCCCCGCCAGCGCTTTCAGCCCGGCGATGAAATGCTGGCCCACGCGCAGCGCCTGTTCCTGCAGGTGTCCCTCCTCCAGCACATCCAGCACCGCCAGCCCCGCCGCGCACGCCACCGGATTCCCTCCGAAGGTGCTGAAAAACTCCATCCCGTTCGCAAACGACGCCGCAATCTCCGCCGTCGTCACCACCGCCGCCAGCGGGAACGCGTTCCCGATCGGCTTTCCCAGCACCACGATGTCCGGCACCACGCCCTGCGTCTCAAAGCCCCAGAAGTGCGTGCCCAGCCGCCCGAAGCCCACCTGCACTTCGTCGGCGATGCACACCGCGCCCGCCGCGCGCACGTGCCGGTAGGCCTCCGCCAGATACCCCGGCGGGAACACAATCTGCCCGCCCACGCTCGGCAGCGTCTCCGCAAGATACGCGGCCACGCCGCGCCCCTCCCCACGCACGCGCTCGAGAATCTCCGCCACGTGCCGCGCGTACTTCGCCCCGGCTTCCTTATCCTCGCGCCGGTACGCCCCGCGGTAGTCATCGGCCAGCGGCGCCACGTGCACCCACGGCTTGCGCCCGCGCCCCCCGGGCCCCTCGAACTTGTATGGGCTCACATCGATCAGCGTATTGGTGTGCCCGTGATAGGCGTGTTCGAGGACGATCACGTCCTCCCGCCCCGTGTGCGTGCGCGCCAGCCGCAGCGCCAGCTCGTTGGCCTCGCTGCCCGAGTTCAGGAAGTAGCAGACGCGCAGCGGCGCGGGCATCCGCCGCGTCAGCCGCTCCGCGTAGCGCAGCACGTTGTCGTGCAGATAGCGCGTGTTGGTGTTGAGCAGCGCCAGCTGCTTCCGCGCCGCGCGCACCACCCGCGGATGGCTGTGCCCCACCAGCGGCACGTTGTTGTACACATCCAGATACGCCCGTCCCGTGTCGTCGTAGAGATGCTGCATCCACCCGCGCACGATCTTCAGCGGCTTCCGGTACGAAATGCTCAGGCTCGGTCCCAGCAGCGCGCGCCGCGCCGCCAGCGTCGCTTCCAGGTCCGGCGCCGGCGCGGGGAAGCGCTCCGCCGGAATCCCCAGCAGCAGATTCGGATCGGGCGAAAGATCGCGCCACACCGCGCGCTCCGCGGCATACGCCACGCCGGGAAAGTCCGCGCCGCGGTCCAGCAGGTCCACAATCACCTGGAAATGCACGTGCGGCGCCCAGCCGCCGTTCTCCGCCGCCGTGCCCACGCGCCCGATGCGCTGCCCCCGCGCCACGTGCTGCCCGGCATGCAGCCCGCTCAGCGTGTCCTCGGTGAGGTGCCCGTAGAGCGTATAGAACGGCACGCCGTCGCCTGTCCCGTGCCGCAGGATCACCAGCGGCCCGTAGTCCAGCAGCGCCGTGTTGTTGGCCACCGTGTGCACCACGCCCTCGAGCGACGCGTACAGCGGCGTGCCCGGCTCGACGAAAAGGTCCAGGCCCAGGTGAATCGTGCGCCGCTCGTCGGTGGGATTTTCGCCGGCCCCGAAAATCGGCGACGTGTACAGCAGCCGCGCCTCGTCGTACCGCCCCACGCCCACGGAGACTCCGGCCTTCTTTATCTCCTGGAAAATCGTTTCCGTGAGCGCCGCGGTCTCCGCCGCGCGCGGGTCCGCGCCCAGCAGCGTGCTGCCCACGCTCAGATCGAAAACGCGCAGCGGCGCCTTGCGCACATCGGCGTCCAGCAGCGCAGTCGCGGTCCCCGCGTTCTCCGCGAGCCAGCGCCGCACCGCCGCGCTCTGCGGCACGGGCTCGAGCCCGCAGGCCGCACGGAACGTGTAGTGCGCAAAGCGCGGATGAATCTCCGCCAGACTCTCGAGCGCCTCCCAGGCCGGCGCTTCGCTGATCGTCACGTACGGATCATCCGGCTTTAGCGTCTTGCGATGCGCCGAATTCACCACGCTCACCGCCAGCCGCGCCCCCACCAGCGCATACAGCAGCGCCACTTCCTCTTCGCGCAGGGGAAACGCCCGGTGATACCCGGCAATCACCGCGGCCGCCGCCCGCAGCAAATTTTTTTTACCCAGGATGGCGTAGGCCACGGCCACCGCCAGCTCCGCCACGGTCACGCTGTGGTGCATGTCCCCGTAGTCGATCACGCTGACGGCCTGCCGCGGCTGCGGCCAGGCCTCGCCCACCAGCACGTTGTAGTCGTTGGCGTCCCCGTAGATCACGCTGCGCCGCAGCCGCCCCAGCGCCGGCGCCACTTCGCTTTCGTACAGGGCCAGAAACCGCTCGACCAGCGCCCGCCGCGCCGGATCCGTGATGTGCTGCAGGTAGCCGCGAATCCATCCCGCGCGCGCCAGGTCCCACTTCAACTCCCGCTGCGCCGTCGCATGCGCAAAATCCGCCAGTCCCGCGTCCATCTCCCCCAGCAGCCGCCCCAGGCTCTCCAGCAGCTCCGGCGAGTGCGGCCGCGCTTCCGCCAGCACCGTTCCCGGCACATACGTCAGCATCCACACCAGCCGCTGCGTGCCGTCGGAAACGGTGACGCTCTGGTACGCCTCCCCGTTGCGCGCCGACACCACCCGCGGCAGCGCCAGTTGCGGCGCCCGCCGCGCCAGATGCTGCAGCGCCCCGCACTGCAAATCGATCAGCGCGCGCTCCCGCGCCGGGTGCATCACCTTCAGCACCAACCCGCGCCCGTCCGCGCAGCTCAAGTGAAAATTGTGGTCGTACTCCCCCGGCAGCGCCCGCGCGGACACCTCCAGGCCATAAATCTCCCGGGCCAAGCGGACCGCCTCCTGCTCGGTGACCGCCGACGCTGCTCGATCTTCCAGGATCATGGCCAAAGTTTATCCGCTCTCCCTGTGCACGTCTATTGCCGCGCGCCAGGCTCGGGGCTCTGCGTGTGGCGGCGGGGGTCATGAGGGCTGGCCGTCCTGGGTCCGGATTGGGCGAGGAACATCCACCACAATGACTGGCCCGGTGGCCTCCGGGGAGGAGCCGGGGTCGCGCTCCTGGCCGATGGCGGGGAGGGTGCGAAGGAGGAGCTGGCTGATGTAGGCGAGGACGGCGGCGCGGCGCGGGGAGATGCAGTTCCGGGCCAGGAGCCGGTAGAGTTCGCTGAGGGAATGATGGATGCCGGCGGCGGTTTGGAAGTCGTCGGACTGGCCGGTGAGCGCGACGGCGAGGTCGGCGGCGTCCCGAACCTTCTGGCGATGGACCGCATGCCGGAGGCAAAGGGTGGAGGAAGGATCGGCCAGCGGGAGGCGGCACCGGCGGCCGGACGGGGAGCGATGCTGGCAGTGTAGTGGGACAGGGGCAAAGCTGGAGTTAGAGGATTTGCTGGTCATGTGCAGTTCCTTTCTGGGAAGAGTTGGTGTACACCCGGGTGGTTTTTGTAAGAGTGGCAAACAAAGGGGTTGCGGGAGAGAGAGTGCGTAAGAGTGGCAAAGAAAGGGGATAGAAAAGCCGGATGGTGAAGCGCAGGAGAGGAAATGAAGGGAAGGAACGAGGAAGAAAGGCAATGAGGTAACGAGAAGAGGGGGAATGGCAGCGGCAGCGTCACGGGGAATGGTAGCAGTGATGTGATATTAAGTCAATAGGTGAATGTATGGTACTAGTTTCGAACGGTTCGCATAGTACGTTCGAATCCGGCCACGTTCCCGGCAGGGTCCGAGGAGCACGGGGGATTCCGGCGGCGCTGGAGCGCCGGGAGCGGGCTACGGCTCGGGGTCCTCGTCCATGCCGCCGATGGGCGGCCCGTCCGGCGGCTCGGCGGGCGCGGCTACGGGGATGGCCTTGGGATTTTTCTGGAATTCCGCGATCTGCGCGGCGGCAAAGAAAAGATGCGCCCGCTCGGCTTCGTCCTGCGTGCCCGCCTGCGCGGCCGTAAGCCAGCTCTTCAGCTCGTCGAGCTGGAGCGCGGCCACGGCGCGAACCTGCCCGGATGCGCGGTCGTTGGCGGCCAGCGCCATCAGGTCGTACAGCGCGACATTGTCCACGACGCGGGCGATTTCCGCGGGATAACCCGTGCCGCGCGGCGCTTTCCACGTCGCGGCCAGCACCGCGCCGAGAACCTCCTCGAGCCCGGGATTCCCCGCGTCGCGCGCGTGGAACTCCACCAGGCGCGCGGCGCGCTCGGGGTTGAACAGAAACTGCAGCGTGTGCCTGGCCGCGGCTTCCGCCGGAGCCAGCGCGTCGAACGCCGGGCTGGTGCGAATCTTGAAGAGTTCGCGCCCGCGGTCCGATTCCGGCACGCGCGGCGGAATGCTCCGCAGCAGCGATTCCGGCAAGGCCAGCGCCGCGGGCTGGAGCGTGGCCAGCACCGCCGCCAGCGCGCGCCGCTGCTCCGCCGGCGCGACGATCTGCGTGGGCTTCTGCCCGTCGCCGCGCAGCGCAAAGGTGTAGTCCATGCCGCCCACCAGCTTGCTCGCCGCCTCCACCTGGTAGCGATGCAGCATGTACAGCGGCGCGAGGGCCTCTTCCTGCGACGCCAGCGGCGCGCCTTCGCGGATGTTGTTCTCGCCGAAACGCCGCAGCGCCGCGGCGCGCACCGGCATCAGCCGGTTCAGCTCGTCCACCGCGTTCGCGCCACTATCCCAGAGGTGCGCGAGCGAGCTGGAAGAGCCCGCGGGGCGCGCGTCCTGGTCGGTGAGGTAACGCAGGCCGCGGGCAAATGCGTCGTTCAGAAGCTTGTTCAGCGCCGCGGGCTCATCCGTGCCCGGCGCGAAATCCTGATAGCCGTACGCGATGGACACCTTGTCCCATTCGCCGATGCCCGTGGCGTACGCCTGCGAAAGATCGATGCTGCCGTCCGCGGCGAACCTGGCCAGCGGCGGCGGATAATCCATCACCGAGGAGCGGTTCACCGTGCTCGAGGAGTAGTTGTGCATCAGCCCCAGCGTGTGCCCCACTTCGTGCGCCGCGAGCTGGCGCAGCCGCGCCAGGGCCATCTCCAGCATCTTCGGCGAAACGCCCCGGCCCTTTTCGTACGGCGCGAGCAGCGCCTCCGCGATCAGATAGTCCTGGCGCACGCGCAGCGAGCCCAGCGTGACGTGGCCCTTGATGATCTCCCCGGTGCGCGGATCGATCACCGCCATGCCGTAGGACCACCCGCGCGTCGCGCGGTGCACCCACTGAATCACGTTGTAGCGCAGGTCCATGGGGTCGGCGCCTTCCGGCAGCAGCTCGACGCGGAACGCGTTCTTGTAGCCGGCGGCTGCAAACGCCTGGTTCCACCAGCGCGCGCCCTCGAGCAGCGCCGAACGGATGGGCTCGGGCGCGCCGCGGTCCAGGTAATAGACGATGGGCTGCACGGGCTCGCTCACCGCGGCCCGCGGATCCTTTTTCTCCAGGCGGTGCCGGATGAGGAAGTGCTGGACGACGGATTCGCTGACCGGCGTGGCGTAGTCCAGGTACTGCATGCCGATGTAGCTGGAGCGCGGATCGAAGGCCCGCGGCCGGTAGCCCGGCGGGGGAAGCTGCACGAAGGAGTGGTGCTCGCGCACGGTGATCGATTCCGGAGCGGGGGTCACCTGGCGCACCCACTCGCCGGGATCGTCGCCGGCGAAGGTGAGCGTGGCCTCGACTTCCGTGTTCAGCGGAAAATTCCTGGTTTGCGGGAGGTACAGCGCGGAGCGCGCGGCGTCGAGATGGTAGGCGCCCTGCCTGGCGCGGCGCAACGCGGCGGGAACGCCGTGGGCGTCGCGCAGGAAAAAGTCGGTGGCGTCCACGAGAACGCGGCCGTCTTCTTCGGCGGCCACGGTAAAGCCCCACAGCGCGGATTCGGCGAAGGAGTCGCGCACGGCGCGCCGCTCAGCGGAATCGCTGCTCCCCGCGCGGTACTCCTGGTTGGACTGCACCAGCAGAATCTTCGGCCCGCTGCGCTCGAAGCGCACCACGCGGGTTTCGCCGAGTTGCCCGCGGTCCAGCCCGATGTCGTTCGAGCCCACGCCGGCGGACAGCCCGCTCTGGTAGAGAAACTCCGCGCCCAGCTTCTCGATCTCCAGCCACAGCTTGCCCTGCTGGGCGTCCCAATAGAGGTTGAAGTACCCGGGGAGCTTCTGCGCCCCCGCGGTCTTTTCCGCGATGGTCTTCTCGGCGGCGGGCGCGGACGCCGCTTCGGGGCGCAATTGCGCGCCCAGCGGCGCGCACACAACGGCTGCAAGCAGAATGGACGGGAGAAACTTGGACATGGCTGAAGCCTCCGGATCGCTGCGGGTTCTTTATACCAGAAGAAGCCCGCGTGAAATTCTCTCTGTTATACTTTCTCTTCCGCGAGAGAAGCGTAAACATGGCTAAACTCCGCATCTCCATCGTGCAGTACCTGAACACCGCGCCGCTGGTGCGCGGCTTCACGCACGGGCCGCTGCGCGGGAAATACGATCTCTCCTTCACCGTGCCGTCGCAGTGCGCCGAGGCCCTGCGCAGCGGCGCCGCCGATATCGCCATCATCCCGGCCATCGAATACCAGCGCATCGAGGATCTGGTGGTGCTGCCGGACCTGGCCATCGCCGCGCAACAGGAAGTGCGCAGCTTGCTGGTGATCGCCAAGAAGCCCATCGCCCAGGCGCGGCGCATCGCCCTGGACCGCAGCTCGCGCAGCACGCAGGCCCTGGTGAAAATCCTGTGCGCGAAGCACTGGAAGATCGCCCCGGAATTCACCGAGGCGGCGCCGGACCCCGGCGCGATGCTGCGCGAAGCGGACGCGGCGCTGCTCATCGGCGACCCGGCGCTGCGCCTGGCGCTGCAGATCGAAGGCGCGGCGGAGCGCCAGCCCGACGGGAGCGTGCGCTGCCCCGCGCAGGCCGCGGGCATCGGGGAGGGCCGCGAGCCCCGATGGAATCGGGGCGAGCTCTTCGTCTACGACATCGTGCAGCAGTGGCGGAGCATGACTGGGCTGCCCGCGGTGCTGGCGTTCTGGGCGGGGCGGCGCGCGGCGGTCACGCCGGAGGTGGCCGCCGATTTTCAGGCTTCGCGCGAGTACGGCGTGGCGCGCATCGCGGAGATTGCCGCCGAAGCGGCGGACGAGTTGCACATGCCCGCCGATGAGCTGGACCACTACCTGCGCGAAAACATCGATTTCACGCTGGGCGAAGAAAACCGCCGTGGCCTGGCCCTGTACTACGACTACGCCGCGGAGCTAGGGCTCATCCCGCGCGCCAAGCCGGTCTCCTGGGCGGCCGCATGGATTCGAGTTTAGGCCCGGCATTCGCTAGAATGGATGCGCACGCAAAAGAGGAACGGCCGTGGGACTGAGCAAAGAACAAGCGCTGGAGATGCTGGCCTCCGATGATCTGGTGGGCCTGGGGATGGCCGCGCACCAGTTGCGCCTGAAGAAAAACGATCCGCGGGTGGTCACCTACCAGATCGACCGCAACATCAACTACACCAATTTCTGCACCGAGTACTGCTCCTTCTGCGCCTTCTACCGCCCGCTGGGCGCCAAGGACGGCTACATCCTCTCCTTCGAGGCCATCGCCAAGAAGATCGAAGAGATGCTGGAGCTGGGCGGCACGGGCATTCTGCTGCAGGGCGGGCTGCACCCCGACCTGCAGATCGGCTACTACGAAAATTTGCTGCGCGCGCTCAAGCAGCGCTTTCCGCAGGTGCACCTGCACTGCTTTTCCGCGCCGGAGATTCTGTGCATCGCGGAAGTGAGCGAGCTGAGCGTGCGCGACACCATCCGGCGGCTGATGGACGCCGGGCTGGACTCCATCCCCGGCGGCGGCGCGGAGATTCTCGACGACGAGATCCGCGGGAAGATCGCGCGGCTGAAGTGCACCAGCGAGGAGTGGGAGCAGGTGCACCGCACGGCGCACGCGCTGGGCCTGCGCACCACGGCCACCATGATGTTCGGCTGCGGCGAAGAGCTGCGCCACCGCGTCAATCACCTCGAGCGCCTGCGCCGCATCCAGGAAGACACCGGCGGGTTCACGGCCTTCATCCCCTGGATGTTCGCCGCGGACAATACCGCCCTCGGCAAAAAAGTGCAGGAAACCACGGCCGTGGATTACCTGAAGACGCTGGCCGTCAGCCGCCTGTATCTCGACAACATCGACCACATCCAGTCGAGCTGGCTCACGCCGGGAATCAAGGTCTGCCAGGTGGGCCTGCAGTTCGGCGCCGACGACGTGGGCAGCATTTTGATCGAGGAAAACGTGGTCTTCGCCGCCGGCGTGAAGAACCGCACCAACGAAAGCGAATTGCGCCGCGTCATCTCCGACGCCGGCTTCATCCCCGCCCAGCGCGACACCCTCTACCGCTCCTACGCCCTGAAATAAAGCGCGGGCGCGGCCGCATTTTTCAACGCTTACTCAACTAAGCGGACCTGGATTTCGACTTCGCTGTCTTCGGGAATATTCAGGGGCTCGGTGAGGACCAGCGCGCCGCGGCAGTAGCGCGCGCGGAAGCGCCGGGCTTCCAGCTTGCCGGCGCGCGGCGCGGGCTTGGCGGCGGGCGCGGCGGCGTGTGGCGTTGGCGCGGCGCCGGGGGCGGTGGCATCCAGGGCTTCGTTGGCCAGGGCGTCGGCTTCGCGGTTCTGCTCGCGGTAGACGTGCTCGATGGCGAAGGAGGCGAAGGACTGGGACATTTTCTTGGCGCGCTCGAAGAGCGGGCGCAGGCCGGGGCTTTTCACCTTGTACTGGCCGCGCATCTGTTTTACCAGCAGCTCGGAGTCGCTCTGAATGCGCACGCTGCGCACGTTGTGGGCCTGGGCGTAATCGAGGGCGGCGATCAGGGCGTAGTATTCGGCGACGTTGTTGGTGAAGCGGCCGATATATTTCTTGAGGCGGGCGACGACGGCGCCGGAAGAATCGCGCACGGTCACGCCGTAGGAGGCGGGGCCGGGATTGCCGCGGGCCGCGCCGTCAATGTTGCAGACGTACGAGCCGGAGCGCGGCGGATCGGGTGCGGCGGGCTCGTCGAAGAGCCGCGCGGCAGAGGGCGGAGCGGGACGCTTGCTCATGATTCGGCGTCGCCGGCGGAAGCCGCCGGAGCGGAAGGCGGCGGAGCGGGCGGCGGCTCGACGACGTAGAGGATGCGGCCGCAGGTTTCGCAGGTAAAAACGGTTTCGTCGCCGGCGCGGCCGAGCTCCTGATAGATGTGCGGGAGAACGCGCATGCCGCAGCCGCGGCACTGGGAGTCGCGGGCTTCGGCGAGGGCCACGCCGTGGTGGCGCTGGGCGACGCGCAGATATTTTTCGCGCAGCTCTTCGGGGACCGGAGCCAGCGCGGCTTCATGCTCGGCGAGAGCGGCTTCGAGTTCCTTGTGGTGCGCGGCCTGCTCCGCTTCGATCTGCTTGCGCTCGGCGGCGATCACCTTCTCGGCGTCTTTGAGCGCGGCCTCGGCGTCATGGACGCGGCGCTCGAGGGCTTCGGCGGACATGAGGTGCTCGAGGACGCGGTCTTCGGCCTTGAGGGCCTGGGCTTCGGCGTTGGCGATTTCGTGCTGCAGGGCCTTGTAGGCTTCGTTGGTCTTGACCTGGCCGCTCTGGTCGCGGTACTTGCGGGCGCGCTCCTTCCACTGCTCGACGTCCCACTCGAAAGTCTTGCGCTCCTTGAGGCTGGCGGTGAGCGCCTCCTTGGCGGCGGCGAGTTCCTTCTGCGCGCCGGAGAGTTTGGCGCCGGCGTCGCGGAGGCGCTTGGGGAAGGCGTCGATTTCGGCGCGCAGCGCGGCGATGCGCTGGTCCACGCGCTGCAGCTCGACGAGACGCGGAAGGGCGGGGTGCATGGGATGCAATCTTAGCATAGCCGGTTGCCATGCCCGATATCCGCAGGGCGCCGGCACGAGGCCGGCCCGGTGCGACTTTTTCCGCGCCTGGGACGTATACCCCACGTATGATCTCGGCAGCCATGGCATGGGAGGAACCTGTGGGCCCCCAGGCGGGAGATACCGACGTTGCCGGGTTGCGCCGGGGCGACCCGGAAGCGTTCGACGAGATCCTCGCGCGTTACCAGCACCGGCTGTACCGGTATCTGGTGCGGTTGGTGCGCGACCGCGCGCTGGCCGAGGACCTCTTTCAGCAGACCTGGCTGCGGGTGACGCAGAAGATCGGGCAATACGATCCGCGGCGCAATTTCGAAGCGTGGCTCTTCTCGGTAGCGCGGAATCTGGCGATCGACCATTTGCGGCGTTACCGGCCCGAGAGCCTCGATGCGCCGCCGCCGGGCGCTCCGGGAGATGCTCCACGAGTGGCCCGGCTTGCGGCCGGCGGCCGATCGGCGCTCGACCACGTCCTGGAACGCGAGCGCTCCGAGCGGCTGGAAGCGGCGCTCGGCTTGCTGCCGTGGATCTACCGCGAAGCGCTGACGCTGCGGTTTGAGGAAGAGATGAAGATCGAAGAGATGGCCGGAGTGCTGGACGTGCCGCTGTCCACGGCGAAGACCCGGCTGCGGCGCGGTCTGGAGCAGTTGAGGCGAATCCTGGAGGCACAGGGAACGCCGGGGGAATGGTCATGAAGGAACACGACGCCATCCGCGAATTGCTGCCGCTGGCCGCAGCGGAGGCGCTCGAGGAAAAGGAGCAGCGGCGCATCGAAGAGCATCTCCCGGCGTGCGCGGCGTGCACCGCGGAACTGGAACGCTGGCGCGCGCTGGGGCGCGGGCTGAAGCGGCTGCCGACGCCGCCGGCGCCGGCACTGCTGGTGGAGCGCACGCGGCAACAGATGCAGGTGCAGCTCGCGGCGGCGGCAGAGCGCGCCACGAAACCCTGGGTGCTGGGCTTCCTGGTTGCGCTGAGCTGGACGCTGGTGGCGGCGACGTGGCCCCTTCTGCGGCTGCTGGCCGCAGTGGTGGCGGGCTGGCTGGATCCCGGTTTTCGCAGCTTGTGGATGGGCGTGGCGAGTTACACGCTCGCGGGGTGGGCGGCCGGCGGATTGGCGGCGATCGCTCTGGGTTGGCGGCGGGCGGCCGCGAGGAGGACAGCATGAGTCAGAGAAATGGCGTATGGAAAGTGATCCCGGCGACGGCGAAAACAATCGGATTCCTGCTGTGGCTGGGAATCGGATTGCTCATGCGCTTCGTCCTGCTGCCAAGGGACCCAGAGATGAATCAGTGGTCAGAATGGCTGAAGGACCTGCTTTGCTTCGTTGCACCGATGTTTCTGCTGTTCTACGCGCTCCTGGTCGGTTACGTGTACGGCGACGCCAAGCGCCGGGGAATGCGCCATGTACTGTGGACGTTCATCGCGGCACTGGTGCCTTATGCGATTGGCGCGATTATCTATTTCGTGATCCGCGATCCAGTGCTGGACATCTGCCCGGGCTGCCAGACGCAGGCGCGGCCCGGCTTCGCGTACTGCCCCAAGTGCGGGACGGCGCTGAAGCGCTCCTGCGGGGGCTGCGGACGGCCCGTCGAAGCAGACTGGATGAATTGCGCGCATTGCGGCCGGAAGCTGGGCGCGGGCGCGCCGCAAGACGCGTGACGCGCTCCGGCGCTGCCGCAGAATAGCTGGAGTAAGGGAGCACGCTTCTCTTTGCCTGCTCGACTGGTTACAATCCCCTGCCGTTGGAACTCTCCGATAGAGAAGGGAGACAGGGATGCCGCACGTACAGATCACCTGGGTGGAGGGGCGCACGCCGGAACAGAAGCGGAAGATCGCCGAGCGGGTGACGCAAGTGCTGATCGAGGACGGGAAGGCCAAACGCGAGAACATCCACGTGGCGTTTCACGACGTTCCGGCGGCGAACTACGCCGAAGCGGGAGTGCTGGTGGCGGACCAGAAGCGCACGCCGTAATGCGGCAAAGCGCACAGAGCGCGCGAATGGCATTGCCCGGGCCGCGGGGCGTGGGATAGGCTGTGCGCCAGATACGAATCATCCGCAGAGACAAATCGCAGAAATAAATCGAGGGACGCGGAATGACAGCCCCCTGGGAAAAGTGGCTGGAGCGCTGGCAGGCTGCAGGGGTCATCGATCCTGACGCCGCGGCGCGCATCCGCGGGTTCGAAGCGCAGCAAGGCGCGGGCGAACGGCTGCGCTGGCCGGTGCTGCTGGCGCTGGCGCTGGGCGGGCTGCTGCTCGGCGCGGGGGTGCTGTTGTTTGTCGCGGCGCATTGGGACGAACTCTCGCCCGGCGCGCGGTTTGCCCTGGTCCTGGCGCTGGTCGCGGCATTTCCGGCAGCCGGAGCGTTCACCGCGCAACGCTTTCGCGCGCTTTCCCTCACTTTCCACACGGTCGGAACGGTCTGCGCGGGCGCGGGGATTTTTCTCACCGCGCAAATCTTCAATCTCCAGGAGCACTGGCCGAGCGGAATCCTGCTGTGGGCGATTGCGGCGCTCGCGGGGTGGCTGGCGCTGCGGGACTGGGCGCAGCCTGCGCTGCTGGCGCTGCTCGTGCCGGCGTGGCTGGCGGGAGAATGGATCGAGCGTACCAGCGGCTATGCGGTCCACTCGCGAGTGCTTGCCGAAGGATTGCTTCTGCTCGCCGCAAGCTACCTCACGGCCCGGACGGCAGGAGAGGATTCCGCAGGGCGCCAGGCGCTGGCGTGGATCGGCGGGCTGGCGGTGATTCCCTGCACGATTCTGCTCGCGGTTGCGCCCGATGAAGCCTTTCGCTTCGTCTGGATGGGCAACCTTCCGGCGCTTCCGGCGCTGCCGCGCGCGCTTGGCTGGATGGTAGCGCTCGGCGCGCCGCTGGCGCTGGCGCTGTGGCTGCGCGGGCGGGCGGCGTGGATGAATGCGTTGGCCGCCGTGTGGGTGGTGGTGCTGGGCACGATGCATCCGGAGCGCCACGCGCCGAGCGCTTCTTTCCTCCGCTTTGTCTGGGATTCGCTGGGACCGTATCTGTGGTGCGCGGGGGGAGCGCTGGGGCTGGTGGCGTGGGGCCTGGCGGAGCGGCGGGGAGAGCGGATCAATCTGGGCGTGGCGGGCTTCGCGCTGACGGTGGTGATCTTCTACTTCTCGAATGTGATGGACAAGCTGGGGCGCTCGGCGAGCCTGATCGGGCTGGGAGCGCTGTTCATTTTCGGAGGCTGGAGCCTGGAGCGGGCGCGGCGGCGGCTCATCGCGCGGGTCGCGGGGAGCGCGCTATGAGCCCTCTGCGGAAGGGTCTGCTGCTCGCGGCGGCGCAGTTGCTGCTCGTCGCCAGCCTGGGCGGGAAGTTTGCCTGGGACCGCGCGCATCTGCCGCGCGTCTGGGTGCGGACGGCCGCCTATGATCCCGAGCTGCCGATTCGCGGGCGCTACCTGAGCCTGCGCTTGCGCGTGCAGGCGGACCGCGTGTACGGAAACACGCATCTGCCAGATGGAAACCAAGGACGTTTCTGGGAACAGATGAAGGATGTCTACCTGAGCGTGGAAAATGGCGAACTGGTGGCCAACCCCGCGCCCGGCCCGACCGGGCTGCGCGTAACGCGCTGGAAAATCCGCGATGCCGAGGTGGCCAGCCTCCAGGAGCCCGTCGCGTTCTTCCTGCCCGAGCATGCCGCGGATCCGTCGCGGCGCGCGGCGGGAGAGGAATTGTGGATGGAAGTGACGGTGCCGAAGAAGGGGCCGCCGCGGCCGATCCGGCTGGGCGTGAAGCGCGGCGAGAAGATCACACCGCTGGACATCCAGTAGTCTCTTCCCCTGGTGTACTTGCCAACTGAGCGCCGGGCGGGGCCCCGACTGCTGTCCGGGGCAAGCAAGCCCCGCCCCTACAGAAGAGTTGTTACGAGCGGGCGTCGCGGCGAACGAGGGTGGCGTCGAGGAAGTAGCCGAGGCCGACGGCCAGGGGAATGGCGCCGAAGCTGGCGGCCACGAGGGCTTCCGGCTCGGAGCGGGCGATCAGCGCGAATGTGGCGATGTAGCCGAGCGCGCCGGTCACCAGGAGAATGCCGGCGCGGCGCGAGCGGGCGGCCTGCGAGAGCTCCGGCTCGAGGGGCACGGGAACGCCGCGGGCGATGGCAGCGAGCTTTTCCTCGGTGCGCAGCTTGCGCACGCGGTAGTAGGTGTACAGCGCGGCCAGGGGGATCCCGAAAATCATGATCACGGCAACGAGGCCGATGAAATCTCCGTTCATGGCGTGCTCCTTCTTCTATTTTGTGACCGCGAAGCGGTCAACTATTTCTGCGACCGCAAAGCGGTCTACTATTTCCGTGACCGCAAAGCGGTCAACCGGAAAGCGCCGGCGGCGCTGGGATGGCGACGCGGCGAGAACCGCTCTCAGAAGAAGGTACGGAAGGACCCGGAAGAAAGTTCCGCGGGAGGATGCTGCGGGAACTACCGGGCTTCGCGGACTTCCATGTTCTGGTCGGCGACGAAAGCGGGGTAGCGGATGGGGGAGCCCTCGGGGGCGGGGGGATGCTGGGCGCGCACGGTGAAGCTCGCGCCGGAGCAGTCGATCGAGTAGGAGTAGCCGTCGCGTTCGTACCTGGTCATCAGCAGCGAGCCGGAAGAGGTGAGCTGCTCGAGGGCGCCGCAGGAGTCGTGTTCGAGAATGTAGGCGCGCTCGGCCTTGGCGATCTGCAGAAGGTCGTTCTGGACGCCGGTGATGGAGATGGCCTGGGTGGGAGCGGTGCCCGGAGCCGCCGAGGGCATGCTCTTGATGTAGAAATAATAGACCAGGCCGCCGAGGGCCGCGACGACGAGAATGCCGATGAAAGCGCGCATGGGGCGATTCTCGCGCGGCCCGAGCCGGGCCACAAGGAGCACGGGCAGGGGGCGTGCACAAGAGCACACGGGGGGAAGGTTTTGCGGCGGCGGGCCGGGGTTCTGTTAAACTGACGGCAGCGTACGAATCCCCCCTTCCGGCGCCCCTTTATTGGGAAATACTCATGGAACTGAAACTTTCGGATGTTGATTTGCTCACGCTGCAGAGCCGGCGCGAGCAGGAACTCGAGGAAGCACGGATCATCCAGCAAGGGATGTTTCCGCCGGAGTCGCTGGTCATCGGCAGCGTGACGATGGCCCACAAGGTCGTGCCGATGACCGAGGTGGGGGGCGATTTCCTGGACTATTTCGCGCTGTCGGACGCGACGCTGGGGCTGTATCTGGGCGACGTCGCGGGCAAGGGCCTGCCCGCGGCGCTGTATGCGGCGCTGGCGGTGGGAACGCTGCGCGGGGTGCAGAAGACGGGAGCGTGTCCGACGACGGTTCTGGAGCTGCTCAACCGGCGGCTGGCGATGCGCGGAATCCCCGCGCGCTACGCGGCCACGCAGTACGCCTTGTATGATCCGGCGACGCGGCGCCTGCACGTCTCGAACGGGGGAGTGCCCGGGCCGCTGCACCTGACGGCGCGCGGCTGCCGGGAATTGCTGCTGCCGGGGATCCCGCCGGGGCTGCTGATGGAAGCGGGCTACGAGGTAAAGACGCTGCAACTGGAAACGGGCGACTCGGTGGTCTTCTTCACCGACGGAATCACCGATGCCATGAACCACAGGGACGAATTGTACGGAATCGAGCGGCTCGTAAGACTCTGCGAGGAGCACCGTGGCGCGCGCCCGGCGGAACTGCTGGAGCGGATCTTCAGCGAAGTGGGAGAGTTCGTCGAGGGACAGCAGCAACGCGACGACATGACCGTAGCCATTCTGCACTGCGGGGAATAAGGGCGCAGCACCGGAGCGGGCGCGCCGTCATCCAAACAACGGGCGAGCAACGGGCAAGCAACGGGAATCCCGCCCCCGCCATCGAAGAGAACGCACGGAAAAATGGGAATTTGTGCCGCGCCGTGGCAGTGGCGTACACTGAATTTTTGGCGGATAGGTCTAAGATCGTGCGTGGCCCGCTCCGCGGGCACTTGAAACACCGGCGGCTCTGCGACCGGCGAAAACGAGGCTCCCTTTGAACCAGCTCAAGCGCATCATGCGGCTACCCCTGCTTCTCATCCTCAGCGTAGCGAGCGCGAGCGTGCCGGTGAACGTGCCAGCGGCGCAGGCGGCGCCGCGGGACGGCGCGGAGCCCGGCCAGGCCGCCGCGCGCTCGCCATTGCTGGACGCGATGAAGACGGAACTGGAGCGCTCGCTGGGGGTTCTGGGAAAGCTCGATCCGCCGGCCTACTACATCGGCTACACGGTGACGGAGACGCAGCGGGCCGAGGTGTCAGGTTCGAACGGGGCGCTGCTCTCGAGCACCGAGGGCAAGAGCCGCTGGCTGGAAGTGGCGGTGCGCGCGGGCAGCTACGCGCTGGACAACACGCGCAAGGTGGGCGAGCGGCCATCGCCGACGGCGGGCCCCGGGGGGCCGGCGCCGCTGGACGACGACGCGGAGGTGCTGCGGCGGACGATCTGGCTGGAGACCGACCGGCAGTACCGGGCGGCGGCGGAAGCGCTGATGAAGATCAAGACCGGCAAAGAGGTGAAGGTGGAGACAGCGGAAGGGCAGGCGCCGGATTTTTCGCGGGAAGAGGCGCATACGGCGATCGGGCCGCGGGCGGCGTTCACGCTGGACCGCAAGCCGTGGGAACAGAAGGTGCGGGCGTACACGCAGGCGCTGCGCGCATCCCCGGCGATCATCAACTCCATCGTGACGTTCACGGCGCAGGCGCAGACGCAGTACCAGGCGACCAGCGAGGGGACGCAACTGCAGTTCGGGCAGACGCGCTACCGCCTGGAGCTGTTCATCCAGGGCAAAGCGCCGGACGGGATGGATATCAACCGCTACTACAACTTCGACTGGGTGAACCCGGGGGAGGCCCCGGACGACAAAGCCGTGTATGCGGCGGAGGCCACGCTGCGCAAGGAGCTGGAGGGCCTGGTGGCGGCGCCGCTGATCGAACCCACGGCGGGCCCGGCGATGCTCACGGGGCGGGCGGCGGCGGTTTTCTTCCACGAAGTGTTCGGGCACCGCGCCGAAGGCCACCGGCAGAAGGACATCAGCGAAGGGCAGACGTTTGCGCGCAAGGTGGGCGAGGCGATTTTTCCGGATTTTCTGAGCATCACGGACGATCCGACGATGCGGCGGCTGGGGAAGACGGACCTGCTGGGCTACTACCAGTTCGACGACGAGGGCGTGCCGGCGCAGCGAACGCCGCTGGTGGAGCACGGCATCCTGCGGGGCTTCGAGATGTCGCGGTCGCCGCTGCTGGGATTTCCGCACTCGAACGGGCACGGGCGGCGGCAGGTGGGCTACGCGCCGGTGTCGCGGCAGGGCAACCTGATCGTGCAGAGCAGCAAGATGGTGACGAACGCGCAACTGCGCGCGAAGCTGATCGCGCTGGCCAAGGAACAGGGCAAACCGTTCGGGCTGCTGATCGACGACATCGAAGGCGGGTTCACCTTCACCGGGCGGGGGCAGCCGCAGGCGTTTCAGGTGCTGCCGCTGGTGGTCTACAAGGTGTACACGGACGGGCGGCCGGATGAACTGGTGCGCGGGGTGGACATCGTGGGGACGCCGCTGGTGTCGCTGACGAAGATCGTGGCGACCGGGGACACGCCGGAAGTGTTCAACGGATATTGCGGAGCGGAATCGGGATCGGTGCCGGTGTCAGCGGCCTCGCCGGCGATTCTGATCTCCGAGCTGGAAGTACAGAAGAAGGAAAGCGCGACGGACAAGCCGCCGATCCTGCCGCCGCCGGCGCACGACGCGGTGAAAACGGGAGGCGGACGATGAGCCGCGCGATGCGTATTGGCGTGCTGCTGCTGGCGGGAGCCGCGTTGCTGAACGGCGCGCCGCTGCGCGCGCAAAGCAAGGACAACGACCAGACGCTGCGGGCCATGCGCGACGAAATGGCGCGGGCCAAAGCGCGGCTGGAGCTGCGCATCCCAGGGACGGAGCAGCCCGTGCGGCCGTACTTTTTGCAGTACCGGCTGCTGGACCTGGAGGTGAAGCAGGTGGTGGCGGAGTTCGGGGCGCTGGTGTCCAGCACCACGACGCGCAACCGCTTCATGGACGTGGACGCGCGCATCGGCAGCTACAAGCTGGACAGCTCGAATTTCATCAGCGACGACGGGTTCCGCGGCTTCATCGGCCCCACCGGGGCGGTGGGCATCGACCGGGACTACGATTCGCTGCGCCAGGACCTGTGGATCGCCACGGATCAGGCGTTCAAGGAAGCGGTGGAGACCTATTCGCGCAAGCAGGCGTATCTGAGCAGCCTGGCGCGGCCGCCGGAGACCGACGATTTTTCGCGGGAGGATGCGCTGGTCTCGATCGGGCCGCGGCTGGAGCCGGACTGGAGCACGCGGAACTGGGAGCAGGAGGCGCGGGAGGCTTCGGCGGCGCTGCGCGCGTATCCGCAGCTCTATAACTCGCGGGTGACCTACTACCTGGTCTACGCCACGCAATACCTGCTGACCAGCGAGGGCACGGAGATCCGCAGCAGCCGCCGGCTGGCGGCGATCGAGGCGGGATTCGACACGCTGGGCGAAGACGGCATGGCGCTGCATCATTACTATGCGGCGTATGCGGGGCGGCCGGCGGAGCTGCCGGCAGCGGATGCGGTGCACAAGGGCCTGGACGTCGCGGCGGCGGAACTGCTGGCGATGCGCGCGGCGCCGCCGGCGCAGGATTACACCGGGCCGGTGCTGTTCGAAGCGCGGGCGGCGGCGCCGCTGGTGGCGCAAGTGCTGGGGCCGGCGCTGAACGGGTCGCGGCCGCCGCTGTCGTTTCAGCCGGTGGTGGAGCAGATGCTCAGCGGGCTGGGCGGACGGAGCGACTGGGTGGGGCGGATCGGAGCGCGGGTGCTGCCGGCGAGCGTAACGCTGGTGGACGATCCGGGGGCCACGGAGTTTCAGGGCCGGGCGCTGCTGGGCGGGTACGCGGTGGACGAAGAGGGAGTGCGGGCGCAGAAAGTGACGCTGGCGGAAAACGGGACGCTGAAGAATCTGCTGATGTCGCGGCGGCCGGGGCCGGACTTTGCGGGCTCGAACGGGCACGGGCGCTCGGCGTTTCTGAACGATCCGCGGCCGACGATGAGCAATGTGCTGTTCACCTCGAGCGCCAGCGTTTCGCCCGAGGAGCTGCGCAAACGGTTCCTGGACAAGTGCCGCGAGGAGAAGCTGCCGTACTGCCTGGTGGTGCGGGAAATGGATAATCCGGCGTTGAGCCTGCAGCGGCAGGACGATTTTTCCGAGCTGCTGGCGAGCTTCGGGGGCGGCGCGGGGACGGGCGACCGTCTGCCGCTGGTCATCTACCGGGTGTACCCGGCGGACGGGCGCGAAGAGCTGGTGCGCGGGGCGCGGCTGATCGGGATCAACACGCGGGCGCTGCGCAACGTCGCGGGGATCGGCAACGATGCGTTCGTCTACAACTACATGCAGAGCCAGATCGCGGGCTTCGCGGGGACGGCGCTGGGCGCGTTCGGATCGGCGCAGGGCGGGCTGCCGGCGTCGGTGGTGGCGCCGTCGCTGCTCTTCGACGAGCTGGAAGTGCGCGGGGCGCGCGGCGAGCCGAAGCGGCTACCGCTGCTGCCGGCGCCGCCGCTGACGGCGAAGTAGCGAAGGAAGTTAAAAGTCGACAGTTCAAAGTTGAAAGTTGCAAGCGCTGGGGAAGCGCGCTTGCGTCCGGGGGTGTCGTTCCCTTCCAAGCGTAAACGGGCGCCGGGCGGCGGTTTCCTATTTGTGCCTGCCAAAATACAGGGTGTTTTGCCCTGCCCTGCTTACTGCTTTACATCCGCGAGAAGATCTTCGTTGTCATTGATGGTGATGCGGTCAACCTTCGCAGGCACCAGAAATTCCACGGACTCGGTGGGATGGGTGGCGGCGATGGAGCCCACGCGAACGGCCTTATCGCCCATGTGCACGTAGATGGGCACGGAGTCCTTCCAGGTGTCGGGGACGCCGCTGCGGGAGAGCTGTCCTTTGACGCGGGTCTTGCCATCGGGCGTCATCTCGGTTGTGGCGTGAAAGGAATACTGCGGGATGCCGACGCCGTAGACGTACTGGTTGAAGAACCAATCCATTTTGCGATTGTCGTCGAGGTCCATGTTGCGGGTCATGTGCTTTTCCACAATGGCCTTGAAATCCTCGGTGGAGGCGGGCTGGTTGTCGAAGGTCTTGCAGTAGTCCTGCATCATTTCCTTGAAAAGATGATCGGGGTCGGGATTGCGGGAATCGTGGAGCTGGATGCGCAGCATCTGCAGGACGTAGCCGCCTTTGGAGTAGATGAGATTCTGATAGGAAGACGGACTGGTTTCCGAGGAGGCGATGCGGCGGCCCATCCAGATAGGGCCGAGGGAGTCGACGGAGTGGCTGTGAATGTCGCCGGCGTGGAGCAAATCCTTGTCCCGGCGAAACTGTTCGCGAAATTCCTTGGGATCGCGGAACTGCACGTAGAGTTTGCCGGAGAATTCGGCGAAGCCTTCGGAAAGCCACTGGTCGTGGTAACTCTTCCAGCCCACGCGATGGCCCCACCATTGGTGGGAGCTTTCGTGGCCCCGGAAGAAATCGGTGAGGCCCACTTGATTCTTGATGCCCAGGGCGTTGCGCTGGGTGGAATCGAGAAAGGTGAACCAGCCGAGATAGAGGAGGCCGGGCCAGCCCTGGCCGTAAGAACCGATAATGTTGGTGACGGCGATTTGCTTGTAGGGATAGGGGCCGAAGTAGTTCTGAAAGACGCGCAGGGTGTTGGAGGTTTCGACGCCGATGGTCTTGGCGAGCGCGGCGGGGTTGAGCTCGCCGATGGCGGCGAACTGGATGTGGCTGGCATTGGGTCCGCGGGCGAGATCGCGCGCGGGGTCGTCAAAGATGTGCTGGATGGACTTGAGCAGGTCGTCCGGCTCCCGGTTGGCATAGACCTGCACTTCGATATCGCCGACCTTTTCGGTGTAGATCTTGTAGTCGCCGAAGGCGAAGCCGGCGAAAGCGAGGGGAATCTCGCTTTTCCAGGCGGTGACGCGCAGGTTTCCTTCGACGGTTTCGCCGGCCTTATGACCGGTAGCGACGAGGCTGTATTTTTTCGGGCTGCGAAAGGTGAGCTCGAAATCGGAGCGGAAGGCGGCCTCCTCCACGCCGAGTTCGCCGGCGAAGATCGCCGGATACCAGCCGAAGCTTTCGCAGAAGTAGTTGCCATCGCCCACACGGCGAACGGCGCGCTTGCCGCCGTACTGGAATTCCAGAGTTTCCTTCCGCGCGGCCTGCGTCGCGTCCTGCAGCACGACGGCAACGTAATTGCCATAAGACTGGTAGCGGTCCTTCCTCTCTTGCGGCTGGAAATAGCCGAGGCTACGGCCCTGGGAGTCCTTGATCGCGCTGAGGCGCAGGTTGGAATCCATGGTGAACAAAAGAACGCGCTCGCCGGAATAGCGCGGAGCAACGGTGACGCGGGCGGTGGCGTGAAGATCGGCGTTGTCCGCGACGCTGGCGTCAATTTTGTAGGACGGAATCAGATAATCCATGCGCGCGGCGGGATCGTCGTAGGCATGGCGGGGATCGCGGCCGGCGGCGGGGAAATTCATCCACACGTCGGGGATCTTGACGGGGCCGATGTCGCCCCAGCGGCCGACGCGGAGTTCCTCGGGCTGCATGGCGTCGTCGCGGACTTCGACCCAGCCCTTGTCCTTGGTTTTCAGGTCGGCGAGGAAGTAGGCAGTGCGCTTGCGATCGCCCGAGAGCACGCTCTTGAAGAGGTGCGGGAGATAGGTGGCGCCGAGATCCTCGCGCTCCTGCTGGCGCCTGGCGTAGAGATCGTCACCCCCGCCGGGCAGCCACTTCACCTCGCGGGCGACCTCCTCCAGAAAATTGTCGGTGAAGCTGAAGGTCGCCTCACTGAAGCCCATGTCCAGCTTGTCCTGTTTGGTGAACAGGCGCAGCTCGTAGGCCTCGATGGCGTTGGGAGGGTCGGCCAGCAGGCGGCCTTCTCCGTGGAAGACGGCGGCGAAGACGACGCCATTGGCGGGCTGGGCAAACTGGATGGTGCCTTTCAGGAGCTTGATGTGGATGCGGTCGCGGACGATCTCGATGTTTTCCACGCGGGCGAATTTCGCGGGGTCCATGGTCGGCGCGGAAAGCGCCTGCCACACCGCGGCGGCGTCCGCCGCGCCCGGCGCGGACTGCGCGTGTGTGGAAGAGACACCGGCGACGAGCAGGAACAGGGGAAGAAGCCGGGAAAGCTTCATAAGGCCTCCAGAAAGGTACGGCGAAGGTACTCCAAGGTCACGTGCCGCGCAAGAGTATACCCGGCCGGAGCGGCGGATGCCGGGCGGGGCTCTGCGGAGGAGCTTGCCGGGGCGCAAGAGCCCGAGTTGAGGTAGTCTAAGCGGACGATGATGGTCACGCGGCTGCTCGAGGACATGCGGGAGAAGCGCAACGCGGCGCTGCTGAGCGTGGGCTCGGCGGCGGTGCTGCTGGGGCTGAAGACGTTTCTGACGCTGCGCACGGGCAGCCTGGGCGTGCTGTCGGAAGCGCTGCATTCGGGGCTGGACCTGGTGGCGGCGGTGATCACCTACCTGTCGGTGCGCATGGCGGACCAGCCGGCGGACGAGAACCACCCCTACGGACACGGCAAGTTCGAGAATTTTTCGGCGTTCGTGGAAACCGGGCTGCTGCTGGTCACCGCGCTATACATCATCTATGAGGCGTTCGCGCGGCTCTTCTTCCGCAGCGTGCACATCCAGCCGAGCTTGACGGCCATCGTGGTGCTCTTCGTGGCGCTGCTGGTGGACCTGACACGGGCGCGGGCGCTGGGGCAGGCGGCGCGGAAATTCCAGAGCGAGGCGCTGGAGGCGGACGCGCTGCATTTTTCGACCGACGTGTGGAGCACGCTGGTGGTGATCACGGGGATCGCGCTGGTGTGGGCGGGGGAAGCGTGGAACATCCCTTCGCTGGTGTACGCGGACGCGCTGGCGGCCCTGGCGGTGGCCGGGGTGGTGATCTGGGTGGGCTCGCAACTGGGGCGGCGCACGCTGGACGCGCTGCTGGACACGGCGCCTGTGGGACTGCAGCGGCGCATCGCGCAGGCCGTGGCGCAGATGGACGGGATTCTGGATACCGAGCGGGTGCGCGTGCGGCGCGCGGGCAACCGGCACTTCGTGGACGTGACGGTGAGCGTGCCGCGGAGCACCAACCTGGAGCAGGTGCACGCGCTGACGGACGCCATCGAGGCGCGCATCGGGGAGATCGTGCCGGCGGACGTGATGGTGCACGTGGAGCCGCGGGCGCCGGAGGGCGAGCATCTCTTCGAAGCGATCCGCGCGCTGGCGCAGCGCAAGGGCCTGGCCATCCACGACCTGACGGCGCAGCAGCAGGACGGGAAGCTGTTCGTGGAGCTGCACCTGGAAGTGGACGAACAGCTGAGCCTGGGCGAAGCGCACCGCCAGGCCACGGAGCTGGAAGACGGCATCCGCGAGCTGCGCGACGCGCGCACGGAAGTGAACATCCACATCGAGCCGCTGGGCAGGAGCATCGCAACCAGCGACAGCAGCGCGGGGGAGCTGAAGCAGCTCTCGCGGGAGGTGGAGGAGTTTCTGAATCTGCTGCCCAAGGGGTTCGACGGCCTGCTGAACTGCCACGAGGTGCGGGTGCGGCAGGTGGAGCACCGCATCCTGGTGTCGTGCCACTGCACGATGCGCAGCGAGCTGCCGATTACGCAGGTGCACGACGTGACCGCGGCGATCGAGGACCGCGTGAAGGAACGCTTTCCGCAAATCTACCGGGTGACGATTCATCCCGAGCCGGCGGAGGAACGCCCGTAGGAAGAAGAAAAAACCAAGAGCACAGGCTGAAGCCTGTGCTACCGGGAGTCCGCGCGGGGGGCGAAGAGCTGGGCGGCGAGGGCCAGCAGAATCGGGAAGCAGGGGATGACGTAACGCGGCTCGGGAGTTTCGATCGTGGTGAGGAAGGCGGTGCGCAGGAGGACGTAGCCGGCGAGCAGGGCCACGGCCGGGCGCGCCGCGGCCTCGCCGCGCCAGAGGCGCAGGGCGCCCCACGCGGCAAGTCCCACGTAGAAAAAATTGAGCAGGAAGAAGCCGGCGGTGACGGAAAGATCGACGGGGTCGTCGGCGAAGGCTTCGCGCAACGGGAAGACATTTCCGGAAAAGGGCAGGAGCTCGATGCGCGGGGTAAACCACATGGCTGCGGCGCGCGCCAGCGGGATGCGCACCAAGGTGCGCAGCGGATGGCGGGCGGTGCGTTCGCGGGCGACGGCGGCGAAGACGGTGTCTTCCTCCTCGGTAAAAATCAGGGTGCGGTTGTGCGCGGCGAGCGCGGCGGCGATGCGGGCCTTCTCCGCGGGAGTGTCAAAGGCGCCGGCGGGGATCTCCGCGATGAGGATGGGCTCCTGGTCCAGCTTCCAGGAGACGAGATAGACGTCGCGGAAGCGCCAGAGCCAGGTCTTCTCCCAGGCGATGAAGCCGCGGGGCACGATTTCGCCGGGAAGCTGGGTATAGCGCGGCGTGAGGAGTTGCGCTTCGTGCAGGGTGAGGGCGTTGCGCGCGGCCCAGGGGGCCAGCGGCAGGAGACATCCCAGCGCCGAAAGCGCCAGGAGCCGCAGGCAGTGCGCCCAGCGGCGGCGCAACCAGACGAAGGCCAGGACGATCCACGACACCGCGAGCAGGAGGGGCGCTTCGGGGCGGAAGAGCGTCCCGAGACCCGTGAGGAAGCCGGCGAGAACGGCCAAGATCGATTCGGCGTTGCGGGCCGCCCAAGCCGACTGGAAGAGGGAAAGCTGCTCGCCGCAGGCCGGCGCGATTAGCGCGAGCAGAGCGAGCAGGGTTGCCGCCGTGAGGAAGGCCGCAAGAACCTCGGTGAGCGGCACCGCCGTGTAGTTGGCGATGAAGGGACACAGCAGGGAAAGCCAGAGGGCGGCGACAAAAATGCGGCGGTGGTGCGCCCGATAAGGCATCAAGCGCGCGAGGAGCGCCGCCAGGGCGGCGATGAGCAGGCAGGACAGCAGATCCACAAAAACCTGGGCGAGCGAGACCGCGAGGCGGGCGGCGGCGCCGGTGTGGCCGGAGAGGGCATAGATGGCGGCGAGGAAGCCCGGGTAGCCGGGCATGCGCAGATCCACGGGGGTGAGCTGACCGTCAATGCGCATGGCGAAGGCGCCGTGCCGCAGCCAGTTGGCGGCCAACTCCTCGTAGAGCGGGGTGTCGCCGGAATCCGAGGGAAAGCGGAAAACGAAGAAGAGGCGCAGGAGGAGTCCCGCGACGAGGGCCAGCCAGGGATTGCCGAGAAGGCGCTTCATGGGGTGCTTGCGCATGGTACCTCAGGAGGGGCACGGGCAGGAATCGCGCAGGCGGGGAAAGATTGACAGGCCCCCCGCGGGCGGCTAGCTTGAAAGATTAGATGAAACAGCGAAAACCCATCTTCTATGACGCCGAGCGCGTACGCTGGCGGCGAACCAGCCGGGTGCTGGAGATCTGCGCGGGCGTGGCGACCGTGCTGCTGGTCTATTTCTTCATCACCATCGTGATTCCGGTCTATCTGCCGGCGGTGCTGCAGCCGGGCGGGCGACCGGGGTACCACGCGGTGCCGGCGAAGAAGGGCGCGAAGACCACGGCGGTGCGGGAACGGCGCAAGCGGCGGGTGGAGAGCATCGGCAAGGTGCCAGAGAAATACGATCCCTTTCGCGCGGCGTTTTTCGTGAGCTGGGACCCGACGAGCCTGGCGACGCTGAAGCATCACTACAAGGACATCGACCTGCTCATCCCCGAGCAACTGCACGCGGTGCGGCCGGACGGCGGGCTGACGGTGGTGGATTACGAGCGCAACCAGGTCTTTGCGGCGTCGCCGGAAGAGGCGCTGGGGCTGCTGCGCGGAGACAAGCTGCACCAGTGGATGCGCTCGGCGAACGTCGAGATGCCGATCATGGGGCTGGTGAACAACTACGACGGGCTGAACTGGCGGGTGAAAGAGCTGGCGGCGCTGCTGGGGAATCCGGCGGCGCGGCAACGGCTGACGCGGGATCTGGCGGAATACGCGGTGCGCGCGCGGCAGGCCGGGATCGTGGTGGATTTCGAGGAAGTGCCGCAGGCGAGCCAGCATCACTTCCGGCAATTCGTGGGGGAGCTGGGGCCGGCGCTGCACGCGGTGGGCTTGAAGCTGATGGTGGCGCTGCCGGCGCGGGATGCGGACTACGACTACGGATACTTCGGGGCGCAATGCGACGCCATCATCCTGATGAACTACGACCAGCACTGGCTGACCTCGCCGCCGGGGCCGGTGGCGGCGCAGGACTGGTTCGTGGAGAACCTGCGGCAGGTGGCGCGGGTGGTGCCGCCGTCGAAGATCGTGATGGCCATCGCGAACTACGCCTACGACTGGTCGGAGGCCCCGGCCAAAGCGCATGAGCCGGCGGAAAGCCTGAGCGTGCAGGAAGCGCTGTTGCGGGCGTACGAATCGGAATCGCAGGTGGAATTCGACGCGGAGTCGCTGAACCCGCATTACTCCTACTCCGACGATCACAACCACGTGCACCAGGTGTGGATGCTGGACGGGGTGACGGCCTACAACCAACTGCGGGCGAGCGAGCGCGCGGGGGTGCAGGGGACGGCGCTGTGGCGGCTGGGCTCGGCGGACACTTCGCTGTGGGCCATCTGGGATGCCACGCGCCCGGACGACGCGGCGCGCGCCAAACTCGAGCCGGTACCGCCGGGGCCGGACCTGATCCTGCAGGGCGACGGCGACATCTGGCGGATCACGGACACGCCCAAGGAAGGGCGGCGGACGATCGGCTACGACGCGGCCACGGACCTGCTCACCGCGGAAACCTACACGGCCTACCCGCTCTCCTACAACATCGAGCAGGTCGGAGCGGCACGCGGGAAAATTGCGATCTCCTTCGACGACGGCCCGGACACGCGCTGGACGCCGGACATTCTGAAGATCCTGAAAGAGAAGAAGGCGCCGGCGGCCTTCTTCGTGATCGGCGACGAGGGCAGCCGCGCGCCGCAACTGCTGAAGCAGGAATACGCGGAAGGGCACGAGATCGGCAATCACACCTACACGCATCCGCGCTTCGACGAAATCTCCCACGCGCAACTGCGCATCGAGCTGAACCTGACGCAGCGCCTGCTGGCGAGCCGCCTGGGCGTGAAGTCCATCCTCTTCCGCCCGCCCTACGGCATCGACCACCAGCCGGAATACGCGGAGGAGGTGGAGCGGCTGCCGATCCCGCAGGAGATGGGCTATCTGCTGGTGGGCTCGCGGATCGACCCGCAGGACTGGCGGCAGCCGGAGGGCCGGCAGATCCCGGCGGAGCAGATCGTCACGGAGGCCCTGCGGCAGGCGAAGCGGGGAAACATCATGCTGCTGCACGACGGCGGGGGCGACCGCAGCCAGACGGTGCTGGCGCTGCCGCGGATCATCGACGGGCTGCGGGCGCAGGGCTACCAGCTGGTCTCGGTCTCGGAGCTGCTGGGCAAGACGCGCGCGGAGGTGATGCTGCCGCTGAGCCCGCGCGAGAAGCTGGAGGCCCGCGCCGACGGATTCGTCTTCGGGCTGTATCACTGGCTGCGCCTGGGGATGAGCACGCTGTTCGTGGCAGGGATCGTGCTGGTGAGCGGGCGCGCGCTGATTATCGGATTGCTGGCGCTGGTGGAGAAGATGCGCCCGGACCGCGCGGCGCTGGCGCAGCCGCCGCCGTCGGTGACCGTGCTGATCCCAGCGCATAACGAAGAGGACGTGATCGTGGAGACGGTGACGGCGGCGCTGGCCTCGCGCGCGCCGGACCTGCGGGTCATCGTGGTGAACGACGGCTCGGTGGACCGCACGGGCGCGCTGCTGGACGAGCACTTCGGGAAGGACCCGCGGGTGCGCATCCTGCACCAGGCCAACCGCGGGAAATCGGCGGCGCTGAACCGCGCCATGGCCGAGGCGGTCACGGAGATCGTGGTCACCATCGACGCGGATACGGAAGTGGAGCCGGACGCGGTGCCCAAGCTGCTGCGCCATTTTGCGGATGCGCGGGTGGGGGCCATGGCCGGAAACGTGAAGGTGGGCAATCGCACGCGCTGGCTCACGCGCTGGCAGGCGCTGGAGTACATCACCAGCCAGAACATGGAGAAGCGCGCCTTCGATTTGCTGAACTGCATCACCGTGGTGCCGGGAGCGCTGGGGGCCTGGCGCAAAGAGGCCATCGCGGCGGCCGGCGGGATCACCGCGGACACGGTGGCCGAGGACGCCGACCTGACCATCGCCATCCGGCGGCTGGGCTGGCGGATCGGATACGAAGAAGAGGCCATCGCCTGGACCGACGCCCCGGAAACGGCGGCGGCGCTGGTGGGGCAGCGCTTCCGCTGGACGTTCGGGACGCTGCAGGCGTTCTGGAAACACCGCGACACGCTGTTCCGGCCGAAGTACGGGACGCTGGGGTCCATCGCGCTGCCCAACATTTTCGTGTTCCAGTTGATGCTGCCGCTGATCTCCCCGGTGATCGACCTGATGTTCCTGGGGTCGGTGGGGCTGTGGGCGCTGGCGCAACTGCACGTGCTGCGGCTGCCGCAGATCTGGACCGCGGCGGACGTCGAGAAGTCGGTGCTGTTCTTCCTGGGCTTCCTGCTGATCGACGTGTTCACCTGCGTGGTGGCGTTCGCGCTGGAGCGCGGCGAGGATTGGACGCTGCTGGTGCCGGTGCTGCTGCAGCGCTTCTACTACCGGCAACTGATGTACGTGGTGCTGTTCCGCTCGGTGAAGGAAGCGGTGAGCGGGCGACCGGTGGGCTGGCGCGGGGTCGAGCCGGAACCCCCGGCGGACGTGGCGCCCGCCTGAACGGCGTCCCCGCGGGGCGAATCCCCGCCGGGCGAATCCGCGATTTTCATCCCCGGGGGAGTTGCGGTAGGATAGGCGGGCTCGCGGAGGAGGTCCTCATGGCCATCACCTTCACATTGAACGGAAAACCGCAGAGTGTGGACGTCAGCCCGGAGATGCCGTTGCTCTGGGTGCTGCGCGACACGCTGAACCTGACGGGCACGAAATTCGGCTGCGGCATGGCGCTGTGCGGCGCCTGCACCGTGCATGTGAACGGGGAGGCCACGCGCTCCTGCATCACGGCAGTCTCCAGCGTGGCCGGCAAGCACGTAACGACCATCGAGGGGCTGGCCGCGGACGCCAGCCATCCCGTGCAGCAGGCGTGGGTGGAAATCGACGTGCCGCAGTGCGGCTACTGCCAGTCCGGGCAGATCATGTCCGCGGCGGCGCTGCTGGCCAAGAAACCCCATCCGTCGGATGCGGACATTGACGACGCCATGAAGGGCAATATCTGCCGCTGCGGCACTTACCAGCGCATCCGCAAGGCCATTCACCGCGCGGCGGAGCTGCACGGCGGCGCGGCCAAGGAAAGGGAAAAAGCCGCGGCGCGCTAAAGGCGCCCGCGCGCGGCCGGCCCGGGGCGAGTGTCCCGGAGTGCCGCTTATCCGCCAGACGGGCCGTCGCGCCGAACCATCGGAATTATTCCCTGCCCTGTCCTCCAGGAGGTCTCTCGCCATGACTACATCGGCTCTTTTGAATCGGCGTACGTTTCTCAAGACCACAGCCAAGGGAGGCGCGGCGCTGGTCGTCGGCTTCCACCTGCCCTTCCGCGCCTTCGCCGGCGAAGCCGAGGACCAGGAAAAGAAGACCCCCAACCCGTTCAACGCCTGGGTGCGCATCGCCGCGGATAACCGGGTGACGCTGATCCTGGCCAAGTCGGAGATGGGCCAGGGGGTGATGACCGCGCTGCCGATGATCCTGGCGGAAGAGCTGTGCGTGGACTGGAAGAGCGTGAGCGTGGAGCAGGCGCCGACCGATCCTGCGATCTACGAGCACGGCACAGGGGGCAGCAGCAGCGTGCCGGAGTCCTGGCTGCCGCTGCGGCGCGCGGGAGCGGCGGCGCGGGAGATGCTCCTGACGGCGGCGGCGCAGCGCTGGAGCGTGAACCGCGACACCTGCAAGGCGGAAAACGGCGCGGTGCTCCATGGGGCGCGCAAGAAGATTTTCCGCTACGGCGAGCTGGTGGAAGAGGCGGCCAAGCTGCCCATCCCGGATTTCAGCACCGTGCCGCTGAAGAACTCGGCCGAGTTCACCCTTGTCGGCCACGACACGCAGCGCGTGGATGCACGCGCCAAGAGCGACGGCACGGCGCGCTTCGGGCTGGATGCGCGGACGCCGGGAATGCTCTACGCGGTTGTTGCGCGCTGCCCGGTCTTCGGGGGGAAGGTGGCGAAGTTCGACGCGGCGAAGGCCAAGGCCGTCGCCGGAGTGCGCGAAGTGGTGGCCATTGACGCCATTGGCCAGGGCGCGTTCACCGCGGGCGGCGTGGCCGTGGTGGCCGATTCCTCCTGGGCGGCCATGCAGGGGCGCAAGGCGCTGCAGATTACCTGGGACGAAGGGGCAGCCGCGGCAGAATCGAGCGCGGGGCTGCGCCAGCAGTTCCTGGAGAACGCGGCGAAGCCCGGCAAGGTGTATCGCAACGAGGGCGACGCGGAAGCCGCGCTGGCCGCGGCCGCAAACCGCATCGTGAAGGCGGACTACGAAGTGCCGTTCGCGGCGCACGCCTGCATGGAGCCGATGAACTGCACGGTGCACGTGCGCGGCGACGGCGCCGAAGCCTGGGTGCCCTCGCAGGCCCCGCAGTGGGCGCGCGACATCATCGCGCAGGTCACGGGACTGAAGCCGGAGACGGTCACCGTGCACACCACGCTGATGGGCGGCGGCTTCGGGCGGCGCTACCAGGCGGATTTCGTGGCCGAAGCGGCGCAGGTGTCCAAGGCCGTGGGCCGGCCGGTGATGGTGCTGTGGACGCGCGAGGACGATTTGCAGCACTGCTTCTACCGCCCGGCCTCCCTGCACCGCATGGCCGCGGCGCTGGACGACAAGGGAGGGCTCGCGGCGTGGAAGCATTTCCAGACCTCGACGTCGATCGCCGCGGTGTGGGAGAAGGACGGGGCGGAAAAGCCGGAGGCCAGCGAATTCGCGATGGCGGCGTTCCTGCCCTATCGCGCGGCGGGCTACCGCGTGGAATACACGCTGGGGAAAGCGAGCGTGCCGCGGGCGTGGTGGCGTTCGGTGGAAAATTCGGGCTGCGGCTTCGTGGTGGAGAGCTTCGTGGATGAACTGGCCGCGGCGGCCAAGGCCGACCCGCTGGAATTCCGCCTGCGGCTGATCGGCGAGGACCGCAAGATCCCGGACTTCGCTTCGCCGACGGGCGACCCAGTGGACACGGCGCGGCTGAAGGGCGTGCTGCAACTGGCCGCGGAAAAGGCCGGATGGAGCAAGCCTCCGGCGAAGGGGACGGGCCGGGGCATCGCCGGGTATTTTTCGTTCAATTCCTACGCGGCGGCGGTGATCGAGGCCAGCGTGAAGAAGGGCGCGGTGCGGGTGACGCGGGTGGTGGCGGCGGTGGACGTGGGCCGGGCGGTGAATCCGCAGGGCGTGCGGGCGCAGGTGGAGAGCGCGGCGATCTACGGGCTGACCGCGGCGCTGAAGGACGCCATCACCATCGAGCGCGGGCGGGTGGCGCAGAGCAACTTCCACAATTACGAGATGCTGCGCATCCCGGAAGCGCCGCAGGTCGAGGTGCACATCGTGGCCAGCAGCGAAAAGCCGACGGGGATCGGCGAGCCGGCCGTGCCGGTGATTGCGCCGGCGCTGTGCAACGCACTCTTTGCGGCCACGGGCAAGCGCGTGCGGCGGCTGCCGATCCGCGCTGCGGACCTGGCGTAACTGCCGGCGGCGGCAAAATGGCTGCCCGTTTGTTTCGCCGGCAAAGCTCGCCTATCCTCTAACAGCCGTGCCGCCCGTCTCTCTCATCGTGGCCGTTCTCTCCCTGGGGATCTGGGTGTATCTGCTGGCGGGACGCGGCGGATACTGGCGCGTGCGGCGGTTCGATGCGGATGGCGAAGCGGCGGAGGCGCCGCGGGAATGGCCCGCGGTGGTGGCCATCGTTCCCGCGCGGAATGAGGCGGAGAACGTGGCGCGGACGATCCGCGCGCTCCTGCGGCAGGACTATCCCGGGCGGCTCGCGATCGTGCTGGTGGACGACCACAGCGAGGACGGCACGGCGGAGGTTGCGCGGCAGGCCGCGCGCGAGTGCGGCGGCGCGGAGCGCGTGCGGGTGCATGCGGCGGCGGCGCTGCCGGAGGGCTGGACGGGCAAGGTGTGGGCCATGGCGCAGGGCGTGGCCAGCGGCGCAGAGCCGGCGCCGGGCTTCTACTGGTTCACGGATGCGGACGTGGTCCCCGCGCCGGAGACGCTGCGGCGCCTGGTCTGCCGCGCGGAATGCGACGCCCTGGACCTGGCCTCGCTGATGGTTTTCCTGCAGACCAGGACGTTTGCCGAGCGCGCACTGATCCCCGCGTTTCTCTTTTTCTTTCTGCAGCTCTACCCGCCGCGCTGGATTGCCGAGCCGCGCGCGCACACCGCGGGAGCGGCGGGCGGCTGCATCCTGCTGCGCCGCGCAGCGCTCGAGCGCATCGGGGGTTTCCAGGCGATCCGCGGGGAAGTGATCGACGACTGCGCGCTGGCCCGCGCGGTGAAGCAGAGCGGCGGGCGCATCTGGATGGGGCTGAGCCGGGCGAGCGTGAGCGTGCGGGTCTACGCCCGCTTCCGGGAAATCGAACAGATGATCGCGCGCACGGCCTTCACCCAACTGCGCTACTCCGCGCTGCAACTGGGCGGAGCGGTCGCGGGGCTGCTGGTCACGTACGTGGCGCCGGTGATTCTGGCGCTGGGCGCGCACGGTCCGGCGCGGTTCGTTGCGCTGGGGGCGTGGCTGCTGATGGCCGCGAGCTTCGCGCCAGCGCTGCGCTTCTACCGGCAATCCCTGCTGTGGGCGCCGCTGCTGCCGCTGATGGCGCTGTTCTATCTGGCGGCGACGCTGGATTCCGCGGGGCGCTACTGGCTCGGGCGGGGCGGCGAGTGGAAGGGCCGGGCGCAGGCGCCGCACCCGGGGTAACCGCCGCGCACCTCTGGCAAATCCGCTGGCATTTCAGGCCGGGGTTTGTTATGTTTTGAAAAGATCAGGTACAGGGCTGTATCCCGAAGTATGGGAATGGCACCGGAGGCCTCTATGAGCGTCGGTCCGCATGCGGGCAACGGCAAGATAACCGTTCCCGAAATTCTCAGCCGTAAGCACGCTTCTCCCGATTCCCTTTCCAACAGCGCCAAGATCACCTGCGTGACGGCGTACGACTATCCCTCGGCGCGCCTGCTGGACGAAGCCGGGGTGGACGTACTGCTGGTGGGCGATTCGCTGGCCATGACCGTGCTGGGCTACGAAAGCACGCTGCCGGTGACGCTGGAGGAGATGCTGCACCACACGCGGGCCGTGCGCCGCGGGACGCGCCGCGCGCTGATCGTGGCGGATATGCCCTACGGCACCTACCACGCAGAGCTTCCCGAAGCGGTGCGCAATGCCATGCGCTTCGTGAAGGAAGCCGGGGCGGAAGCGGTGAAGATCGAGGGCGGGGAGCGGCGCATGGAGCTGATCGCGCGGCTGGTGGAAGCGGAAGTTCCGGTGATGGGCCACGTGGGGCTGACGCCGCAGTCCATGCACGCCATGGGCGGTTTCCGGGTGCAGGGCAAGACCCCGGACGCGGCCGAGCAGGTGCTGCGCGATGCGCGGGCCGTGGAAGCCGCCGGGGCCTTCGCCATCGTGCTTGAGGGCATGCCGCGGGAGCTGGCGGCGCAGATCACCGCCGACCTGCGCATCCCGACGATCGGGATCGGCGCGGGCCCGGATTGCGACGGGCAGGTGCTGGTGCTCAACGACCTGATCGGGCTGACCTTCGGCGCGTCGCCGAAATTCGCGCGGCGCTACGCCAACGTCGGGGAAATCATCTCCGGCGCGGTGCGCGAATACTGCGAGGACGTGCGCGGCGGCACATTCCCCTCGGACGCCGAGTCCTACCACATGCCCAAAGCGGCCAGCGAGGGGAAGAAGATCCGCGCGGTGAGCTGAGCGCGGCGCCCGGCCGCAAATCCCGAAGGAGATGACGCGTGACGCCCGAAGAGATGCGCCTGCTCTACGAATACAACTCCTGGGCCAATCACCGTCTTCTCGACGCCTGCGCGGCGCTGACCCCGGAACAGTTCACGCGCGACCTGCGCTCCAGCTTCCCTTCGGTGCGCGACACCCTGACGCACATTATGGGCGCGGAGTGGATCTGGGATGAACGCTTCCACGGGCGCTTCCAGGCGACGCGGCCTACCGGCGCCCAGTTTCCGGCGCTCGCCGATCTGCGCGCCCGCTGGCTGACGGTGGAAGCGGACCTCCTGCAGTTCGTCAACGGTTTGACGCCCGCGGATCTGGCGCGCGTCCATGAGTTTCCCAACCCCAATGGTGATCGCCAGTCTCTCCCGCTCTGGCAGGCGCTGCAGCACCTGGTCAATCACGGCAGCTACCACCGCGGCCAGGTGACCGCCTTTCTCCGGCAACTGGGCGCGCAAGGCGTCGCGCTGGACCTCATCCGCTTCTACCGCGAGCGCGCCGCGGCCGCCGGCGCCTGATGCCAGCGGCGCACTCCTCTCCCGTGGAAACCATTCGCACCATCGCCTGGATGAAAGAAGCGTCGCGGCAAGCGCGCGGCGAAGGGCGCATCGTGGGCCTGGTGCCGACGATGGGCGCGCTGCACGAGGGGCATCTCTCGCTGGTGCGCCGGGCGCAGCGGGAATGCGCGCCGGTGGTCGTCTCCATCTTCGTCAATCCCGCGCAGTTCGGCCCCAAGGAAGATCTCGCCAAATATCCGCGCACGCTGGAAAGCGACACGGAAAAGCTGGCGGCCCTCGGCGCGGACTGCGTCTTCGCGCCGGAGCCCGCGGAGATCTATCCCGCGGGGTTCCGCACCTGGGTCAGCGTCGAGGGGCTGAGCGAACGGCTCGAGGGGCGCTCACGCCCGGGCCATTTCCGCGGGGTGACCACCGTGGTGCTGAAGCTGCTGCAGATCGTGCAGCCGCACTTCGCCTATTTCGGGCGCAAGGACGCGCAGCAGGCGCGGCTGATCCAGCAGATGGCGCGCGACCTGAATCTGGACACCGAGATCGTGCTCTGCCCGATCGTGCGCGAGGCGGACGGGCTGGCGATGTCCTCGCGCAACGCCTATCTGAAGCCGGAAGAGCGCCGCGCGGCGGCGGTGCTGCACCGGGCGCTGCAGGCGGCGCGGAAGGAGATGGCCGCGGGGACGCGCGACGCGCTGCAGTTGCAGGCCGTAATGCGCCGGGTGCTGGACGCCGAGCCGCTGGCCACGGCGGATTACGCGGAGATCGTGGACGCGGAGACGTTCGAGCCGGTGACCCGCGTCGGACGCGCCTGCTACGCGCTGCTCGCGGTGTTTCTCGGCGGGACCCGGCTGTTGGACAACATGCGCATCGAGCCGGCCGCGGAGGAGCCCGGAGAACTGAGGTTTGATCTTTAGGCGCAACCCTTTGCAGACGGTTCTTCCCTTCCCCCACTTTCTGCTAGACTTAAATACCAGCCCAACTTCCCCCGCAAGGAGATTCATGATGAGAAAGTTTCGAAGCATAGCGATATTCCTGGCGCTCAGCCTGATCGTGCCGGCGCTGGCCATGGCCGCCAGCAACCTGCCCTCCGGCACGACGATCACCGTGACCCTGGAGCAGGCGGTGAGTTCCAAGACCGCGCGCCCCGGAGACTTGGTGGATGGCACGGTAACCCACGACGTAACCGCCGGAGGGCGCGTGGTCATCCCGCGCGGCTCCTCCGCAAAACTCAAAGTCACCAGTGTGCAGCAGTCCGGGCGGCTCTCCACGCCGGCCAAGCTCTATTTGCGGCTGAGCAGCGTGACCGTGCACGGCAAGACCTACTCGGTCGTCACCACTTCGGCCGGAAAGACCATGGGCGGTAAGGGTAAGCGGGATGCCGTGGCGGTGGGCGGCGGCGCGGGCGCGGGCGCGATCATCGGCGCACTCGCCGGCGGCGGCAAGGGCGCGGCCATCGGCACACTCGCCGGCGCGGCGGCCGGCACGGCCGGAGCGGCAGCCACGGGCAAGAAAGAAGTGGAATTGCCGGTGGAAACGCGCCTGGAGTTCCAGACCGAATCGGCTGTCAGCATCAACTGAAGATTCACGGATCGCGGCAAACACCAAGGGCGGCTCGCGCCAAGCGAGCCGCCCTTTTTTCGTTTAATCCGGAAAGCGCTTTATCTCTTTTTGATCTCGGCGAGGACTTCGGCGGCGTGGCCTTTGGCGCTCACGCTGTCCCAGATCTTTTCGATGGCGCCGCCGGGGCCGATGAGCACGGTGCTGCGGACGATTCCCAGAAACGACTTGCCGAGGAACTTCTTCATGCGCCGCGCCCCGAAGGCTTCGATGAGTTCGAACTCGGGATCGCTCAGCAGGTCGAAATTGAGTTTCTGCTTGGCCTTGAAGCCGGCCTGGGCCTTCACGGAATCGCCGCTGGCCCCCAGCAGGACCACGCCCAGCTTGTCGAACTCTTTCTTGGCGTCGCGAAACTCGGACGCTTCGATGATTCAACCGGGAGTGTTGGCTTTGGGATAGAAGAAGAGGACCACGCGCTTGCCGCGGTAATCGGAGAGCGAGACTTCGCTGCCGGAGTCGGTCTTCAGCCGGATGTCGGGAACCGGGTCGCCTTCCTTGAGCGTTTTCCTGGCCATGGGCTCCTCGTTGCGCGGGCTCAAGAGAGCAGGCGCTTCAGCACGTCGTTGATGATCTGGGGATTGGCCTGGCCGCGCGTGGCGCGCATCACCTGGCCCACGAAAAACTTGAAG
This sequence comes from Terriglobia bacterium, assembly GCA_020073585.1. Lineage (GTDB taxonomy): Bacteria > Acidobacteriota > Terriglobia > Acidiferrales > UBA7541 > Acidiferrum. The sequence goes on along the minus strand of JAIQEV010000030.1, from coordinate 5,380 downwards.
ACGCCCTCGTTGCCGGCTTTGTACTTCGCGACGTTCTCGGGGTTCTTCTCGATCACTTCGCGCGCGGCTTGCTCGATGGCCCCGGTGTCGCTGATCTGCGCCAGGCCCTCGCTGGCGACGATCTCTTTCGCCGAGCGGCCCGATTCGAACATCGTGGCGAAGACCTTCTTGCCCACCGCGGCGGTGATCTGGCCCGCTTCGACGAGCTGGATGAGCTCGGCCAGCGCGGCGGGCGCGAGCGGGCTGGCTTCGATCTCCTTGCCGGAATCGTTGAGGCGGCGCAGCAGCTCGGTCTGCATCCAGTTGGCGGCGCTCTTGCCGGGAGCCCCGGCGCGCACCACCTCTTCGAAATAGGCGGCGCGGGCGCGGGTCTCCGCGAGCACGCCGGCGTCGTAGGGCGTCACGCCGTACTGCGCGACGAAGCGCGCGCGCTTGGCGTCCGGCAGTTCGGGCATGGCCGCGTGGATGGCCTCGCGCCACTCCGCGCTGACGTGCAGGGGGAGCAGGTCGGGCTCCGGGAAGTAGCGGTAGTCGTGGGCCTTTTCCTTGGAGCGCATGGAGATGGTGCGGCCCTCGGCCTGGTTCCACAGGCGGGTCTCCTGCACGATCGTTCCGCCGCCTTCGATCACCGCGATGTGCCGCTCGATCTCGTGCTCCAGGGCCTTCTGCAGGTAGCGGAAGGAGTTGAGGTTTTTCACCTCGACCTTGGTGCCGAACTGCGCGGCGCCGCGCAGGCGCACGCTGACGTTGGCGTCGCAGCGCAGCGAACCCTCTTCCATGTTGCAGTCGCTGGTGTCGGTATAGTGCATGAGCTGCTTGAGCGTCGTGAGATAGGCGTAGGCCTCGGCGGGCGTGCGGATGTCCGGCTCGGAGACGATTTCGGCGAGCGGGGTGCCGCCGCGGTTGTAATCCACGTAGGTCTTGTCGGCGGCGGCAATGCCTTCGTGCAGGGCTTTCGCGGCGTCGTCTTCCAGGTGCAGGCGCGTGATGCCGATGCGCTTGCGCGCGCCCTCGTGTTCGATCTCCAGCCAGCCGCCGGTGGCCAGGGGCATCTCGTACATGGAGATCTGGTAGCCCTTGGGCAGGTCAGGATAGAAATAGTTTTTGCGGGCGAAGCGCGAATGCTCGTGCACCGTGCAGTGCAGCGCGAGCGAGGCGCGCACGGCCATCTCCAGGGCGCGCTTGTTCATCACCGGGAGCGTGCCGGGCAGGCCCAGGCAGACGGGACAGACGTTGCTGTTGGGCGGAGCGCCGAAGCGCGTCGAGCAGCCGCAGAAGATCTTGGTGCGCGTCAGAAGCTGGACGTGTACTTCCAGCCCGATGACGGGCTCGTATTTCGCCAGAATCTCCGGCGCGAGGGCTGCCGCTTCTGAAGCCGTTTTCGCCATGACCGAGCGCTGATTATAGCATCAGCCGGCGCACATCCCAGGCCTCGCCGCGGTCAGGCGGCGCTCCGCACGGGCGACGGCCGCAAGGCCGGCAGCAGGCGCTCGGCCAGCGCGAAACCGCCGAAGAGCAGCGCGGAGTAGAGCAGGTCGCCGGCCAGGGTGTTCCAGAAGAAGGGAATCCCGGCGATATAGCAAGCGGCCAGGCCCGCGCCGGACCGGGGATAGAGGCCGCCCGCCGCCCACACCGCAAAATTGGTGACCACAAAGAACTGCAACGCGCCGAGGAACGCCGCGCCGGCGACGCGCGCCGCCGTGCGCCTCTCGCGCAGCCACCCGCCGATGGCCACGCTCGCGAGAAAGCTCGCGTACACCACCGGCATCAGCTTGTGAAAACCGAGGAACAGATCGCCGGCAAAAAGCGCTGCAAGCGGCAGCAAAAATGCAGCCCGCCGGTCTCGCAGCATGGCCCCGCCGAAGAGCGCCAGGGCGCCGACCGGCGCCAGGTTCCAGGGATGCGGCAGGACGCGCAGGGCCGCCGCGAGGGCGATCATCCCAAGTATCACGGCCAGGCGAAGTGCGGTGCTGGCGCCTCTTGTTTCTTCGCTGTTCATGGTCTCTCTCCTTTTTTTTCCGGCAGCAGATCGCAGAAATAGAACGACTCTCGCTCGACGACCTCGCCGGTGTGGAAGGCGATAGGCGAGCGAAAATTGGGCCCATCGAACACAAACGTGTGGAACTCGCCGTTTTCGCCGCAGGGATCCGCGTGCGGCGGCAGATCGCCGAAAAAAGCGGCGTCGAGCGGGCGGCCGGCGAAGCTGCGGTCCAATACCTTGCCGTCCACGCACACGGCGACCGCGCGGAAGCCCTTGTCCAGAAATTCGCGCGCCAAAAGGCGCGTATCACGCTTCCAGAGGGGGAAAACCGCCTGCATCTCCATGAGCGCGAGGTTGCGCTCGCGGTAGGAACGCAGCTCTTCCAGAAAGATATCGCCGAACGCGACGCGCCGCACGCCCTGCTCGTAGTACACGTGCAGCGCCTCCTGCATGCGCGCTTCGTACACGGGATTGACGCACTGCGGCGGGATGCGCACTTCGTGTAGCGGCAGCCCGAGCGCGTCCGCCTGCCGCGCGAGCAGCTCCCGCCGCACGCCGTGCATGCTGATGCGCTCGTAGCCTTCGGTCACGGTGGTCAGCAGCCCCACCACGCGCACGGCGGCGTCCTGCTGGAGGGCGTGCAGCGCCATGGCGCTGTCCTTGCCGCCGCTCCAGCAGAACAGGACTGGCTCCGCCGCGGAACGCACGCTCCGGCTATTCCCTGCCGCCGAAGCGGTAGTTCATGCCCAGCCGGAAATCGCGCCCCAGCGCGGGGTAGCCGAGCGCGTCCTGATACTGCTTGTCGAACAGATTGGCGACCCGGCCCGTGAACTTCAGGCCGCGCCCGAGATCATAGCTGGTGGCCAGGTCGAAGCGCGCGTAGCCCGGATTGCTCGTCAGTCCCAGGCCCAGGAAGTCGGTGTCCGTGCGCTTGCCGGTGAAGTAGCCGGCGAGGTTCACGTTCACGCGGCGATAGGCGGCGTTGAGAATCAGCGAGCCGGAATGCGGTGGCCGCCGCAGCAGGCGATTGCCCGGCACGAGCGCCGGATCGTAGGCGTTCGGCGAAACCAGCACCCGGCTGTCATCGTAGGAATAGCTGCCCGCAACACTCAGCCACTGCAGTGGCTTCGTTTCCACGGAAATATTCGTCCCGCGGGCGCGGGCCAGGTCGGTGTTGAAAAACGTCCCGAAGTACCCGCAACCCGGCGGCGGCGGAGCGCTGCCATAACTCACGATGTCGTAGAAGCGGTTCTGGAAGTATTCGGCGGAGACGCGTACGCGGTCCGAAGCAAGCTTCTGCTCGATTCCCGCGCTCCATGTGCGGCTGCGTTCGGGCCGCAGCGATGGGTTTCCCGGATCGCAAGCATCCGTGCCGTAGGTCTGATCGAATCGCGGCTCCTTGATCCCCTGGCCGTAGAAGAGGCGCACTCGCGTGTCGCCCCAGAAACCCTGGCCGTAACGCAGGGCGAGCGAAACGCCGGCGCGCGGCGCCACGCGCGTGCCGAAATTCGCGTTGGCTTCGGCGCGCAGCCCCGCGGTCAGTACCACGCGCGGATGCAGCGTCACGCGCGCATCCAGAAAGCCTCCCTGGTTATTCCGCCGCACATGCGGCACATTCAGGTAGGAGACAAATCCGTTTTCGACTTCGTACTGGTAGCCAGCCGTCACATTGAGCTTGGGCAGGAGATAGCTGGACTGCGCGCCGAACCCCGCGCGATTGTATTGATTCCTCTCGCTAAACGTATAGTCGCAGAACGCGGAGGCCACCGCCGCGGGCGAAGCCTGCGGGCAATATGGATCGTTCGGGTTGTAGAAATCCTGGCCGGGGTTGTCGATGAATTCACGGCTGTAGGATTCCGCGGCCCTGAGCTCGTGGCGCCAATGCGTGCCGGTAGCGAGATTCCAGCGGGCGCCGGCGCTGAAAAAATGCAGCGCGCTGTGCTCATCCAGGTTGGGCGGCTCGAGCAGCGTCTGGCCGGGAATGCCGGCGTCGCTGGTGTTGTTGCGCAGCGTGAGGCGGAGCTGATTCGTTTCGCCGAAGCTCCAGCCGAAATTGCCGGAAAGCGTGCGGTTACGGAACGCATCGTTTACGCCCTGGCCGTCGGTCTGAAAATAGGAAGCCGCCGTGGAGTAATCGAATTTGCCGAGGAGCCCGCTGAGCTGGGCGCCGCCGCGGCCGGTGGCCAAGCCGCCGCCTTCGCCGAACAGGGTCACGGCCGGGACGCGGGTCGTGCCGCGGTGCGTGAACACCTGGATCACACCGGAAAGAGCGTCCGTGCCATAGAGCGCGCTCTCCGCGCCGCGCACCACTTCCACCTTGTCCACGTTGTCCAGCGTGAAATTCGAGAAATCCACGGCGCTGCCAGGATCATTCACGGGCGTGCCGTCCACCAGCACCTTGGTGTAGCTGGAATTGCCGCCACCGAGAAAAATCGAATTCTGCCCGCCCTCCGCGCCCGTGCGCCCGATGCTGACGGCCGGCGCGAACTGCAGCAGATCGGTGAGCGCTACGCCGCCCCGCTCGTCGATTTCCTGGCGCGTGAAAATGCTGACCGGCGCCGGCGACGCCGCGGATTCCACCGGCTCGGCCTGCGCGGTCACCACTACCTGCGAGGAGAGCCGCTCGAGCGCCAGCTGCAGATCGAGCCGGCGCGTTTCTCCCGCGGCCATCTCGAGCGCCAGCACGCGCGGCGCAAACGGCTCCTTCTCAAAGCGCAGGCGATAGCGGCCCGGCGGCAACAGCAGGGAAAACTCTCCCGCAGCGGCGGATGTTGCGGAAAAGGTCTCGGGACGCGAAGCGCCTTCGCTGACCGCGGTGACGCGCACGCCGGCAATGCCCGCGCCGCTGGGATCGGTCAACACACCGGAAAGCCGGGCCGGATTGGACGCCGGAAGAATCTGCGGTACAGCTAACAGGGAAACCAGCAGGACCAAATAGAAATACGTTTTCTTCATTTTTGTCTCCTCCGCTCCCTCTCGCGCGGGAGGTGAAGGCTGGCCGGCGCTTCCGGTAAGAGAGGCGCGGGCTGCGGACCTCGCAGGTTTCCTGGCTCGGCGGCACTGCTGTCCCGATGACACCGGGATCGCGCGGCCTTCCCACGGCATCCCGCTCGGAGCGGGAGATGCCGCAGTGACCAGCGCTGAATCGAATCCGCCTTACAGTCGCGCGGCGGCGACGGCTTCTCTTGCGAGTGCAACCGCACAGCGGTTGCCCGTCTTCCCTTGCGCGAAGTCCACGGTGAATCTGGCGGGGCGCAAACGACGCGCCCGGTTGGGGGTTGACCGTAGTTTTGAAATGGGGGTCTTGATAATCGTGGCTAGCCGTGCATAGAAAGCTTTTTTGAGAAATTATGGTATGATGACCAATTTTGATGGGACCGATGGAGTAAAGCCAGACAT
>JAIQEV010000029.1 GCA_020073585.1 Terriglobia bacterium | reverse complement strand
CTATCCAAACGCTTCGAGTCTGTAGCAGTTGGCCGGCTCGAACGATTCGCTGCCGATTGGGAAGCCTCCCAAGGCACACCGCCCATCCCTGACTTGCCTCCACCAACAGGGAAGAAGGTGGCAGTAGTGGGCTCCGGCCCCGCCGGGATCACAGTCGTAGCTGGCGAGGCTCCCGGCAAAGCCGGGACAAGTTCCGCCCTGACCTCCTGCCGCGAAATGTAAGAAACTTCCGGAACAGCAGACTAGCTGAGGGCGCGCTGGATGTCGGCGACGGGGATGGCGCCTTCGCGGAGGATTTTCCAGGAGTCGCCGCGGAGCTCGACGATGGTGGAGGGGAGAGCCGCGCCGGTATCGCCGGCGTCGAGGATGAGGGGCAGGCGCTCGCCGAGCTGCTTCATGACCTGGGCGGCGCTGGAACACGGGGGAAAGCCGGAGATGTTGGCGCTGGTGCCGGTGATGGGGCCGTCGAACTCCGCGATGAGGCGGACGACGACTTCGCTGCGCGGCCAGCGCAGGGCGATGCGCCCGGTGTTGGCGGTGACCTTGAGCGGGAGGCGGTGCGAGGCTTCCACGATGAGGGTCAGGGCGCCGGGCCAGAACTCCTCGGCGAGGCGGATGAAGCTGGACGGGGTTGCGCGGGCGAGGACCATAGCCTGCTCGACGGAATTGATGAGGATGGGCAGGGCGCGGGTTTCCGGGCGGCCTTTCACGCGGTAGATTTCATCCACGGCGGCCAGGTTGAAGGGATCGGCGGCAAGGCCGTAGAGGGTGTCCGTGGGAATGCCGATGACACACCCGCGGGTGAGGAAATCCGCGGCGTAGCGCAGGAGTTCCGGTTCGGGAGCCTGCGCGTTTATGCGCAAGAGTTCTGCAGGCAAATCATTGGCCTTCGGGGCTGACGTATGAGCATTCCTGCAACGCAGTTGCGCTGCCGTATCCCGCGCGCGACGCTATCACAGGGCGCGGCGGGGACGCAACGGGGAGCGGGGTTGGCGGCACAGGCAAGAGAAGAGCACAGGCTGAAGTTTGGGCTAGTGCGGTGAAAGGCTGGGTGGGGTTGGAGATCGAAGAGCACAGGCTCCCGACCGAGTCGGGACAAGTTCCGCCTGTGCTACTGGGCTTTGCCGTGGGGGGCGGGCTTTGTTACGCTCGCTGCATGGCGCCGCCGAACCCACCACCCAATCCCGCGCGGCCGCGCGGGCGTACGCCGGGCGAAGCTGCCCTGCTGACCAGCCGGGACAATCGCTGGCTGAAGGAGTTCCGGCTGGCGCTGCGCGGGGGCGTGGCCACGGCGTCGGGCTGCGCCGGTGTGGAAGGGGCGCGGCTGGTGGAAGAGGCGCTGCGCTCGGGCTGCCGGATCGAGGCGGTGCTGTTCAGCGAATCCGGGGAGCGCCACCGCGCGCGCCTGGCGCCGTACGTGGACCGGCCGGAGATGGCCTTCCCGGTGCTGCGCACGACCGACCGGCTCTTCGAAGGCATCGCCGACACGGAGCACCCGCAGGGAGTGGCCGCGCTGGTGGAGCCGCGGAAGGCGACGCTGGAGGAGTTGCTGCAGCCTTCGGGGCAATTTGCCGAGGCCGCAGGTGCGCCGCTGCTGGCGGTGCTGGTGGGGGTGCAGGACCCGGGCAACGTGGGGACGATCTTGCGCACGGCTGCGGCGTTCGGCGCGACGGGCGCGGTCACCTGCGCTTCCGGGCAGAGCGGGACGGCGAATCCGTATTCGCCGAAGGCGCTGCGAGCTTCGGCGGGAGCGGCGCTGCACCTGCCGATTCTGGCGGGGATGTCCCTGGCGATCCTGCTGACGCAGTTGCGGCTGGCGGGGGTGCACACGCTGGCGTCGAGCGTGCGCGAGGAGCACGGAGGCGAGGGCAAGCTGCTGCGGCCGTGGGAAGTGGACTGGCGCGAGCCGGTGGCGTTGCTGGTGGGCAACGAAGGCGCGGGGCTGCCGGAAGAGGTGGAGCGCAGCGCGGATGCGCGGGTGAGCATCCCGACGGCCAGCGCGGTGGAATCGCTGAACGCGGCGGCGGCGGCCGCGGTGTTGTTCTACGAAGCCGCGCGGCAGAGGAAACTGCTTTCCCGTGAGTGAGACGACCCTGTGAGCCTGTTTTCGAAATTGCCGGATGGCGGAACGGAAACGCCCGCGGCGCTGCAACCGCTGGCGGAGCGCATGCGCCCGCGCACGCTGGACGAATTTCTGGGCCAGGAAAAGCTGCTGGGGCCGGGCAAGCCGCTGCGCGTGCAGATCGAGAACGACGACCTGGGGTCCATGATCCTGTGGGGGCCGCCGGGGTGCGGGAAGACGACGCTGGCGCGGCTGATCGCGCGGCTGACGCGGGCGGAGTTTGTGCCGTTCAGCGCGGTGCTGGCGGGGATCAAGGAGATCAAAGAAGTGATGGCGGTGGCGGAGCGCCAGGCGCGCTCCGGGCACCGCACGATCGTCTTCGTGGACGAGGTGCACCGCTTCAACAAGGCGCAGCAGGACGCGTTTCTGCCGCACGTGGAGGCGGGGCACATTCTGTTTATCGGGGCGACGACCGAGAACCCGTCGTTCGAGGTGATCGCACCGCTGCTTTCGCGGACCAAGGTGTACGTGCTGGAGCCGCTGACGGCGCCGCAGATCGCGGAGCTGCTGCGGCGGGCGCTGGCGGACACGGAGCACGGGCTGGGCAAGGAAAATGCCGAGGCCAGCGACGAGGTGCTGATGCGCATCGCGTCGTTCGCCAACGGGGACGCGCGCGCCGGCTACAACACGCTGGAGCTGGCGGTGCGCGGCGCGCGAGCGGATGCCGCGGGGCGGCGGGTGCTGACGAAGGAGCTGCTGGAGGACGTGCTGCAGCGCAAACTGCTGCGCTACGACAAGAGCGGCGAGGAGCACTACAACCTGATTTCGGCGCTGCACAAGTCCGTGCGCAACTCGGATCCGGACGCGGCGCTGTACTGGCTGGCGCGGATGATCGAATCCGGGGAGGATCCGCTGTTTTTGGCGCGGCGCATGGTGCGCATGGCCAGCGAAGACATCGGGCTGGCCGAACCGGGAGCGCTGGCGGTGACGCTGGCGGCGAAGGAGGCGTTCGATTTTTTGGGGGCCCCGGAGGGGCATCTGGCGCTAGCGCAGGCGGCGGTGTATCTGTCGCTAGCGCCGAAGTCCAACGCGCTGTACGCGGGCTACGGGAAGGTGCTGGAGGATGTGCGCGAGACGGAGGCCGAGCCCGTGCCGCTGCACCTGCGCAATGCCCCAACGGGGCTGATGAAGAACCTAGGCTACGGCGCGGGCTACAAGTACGCGCACAATTTCGAGGAGAAGGTCACGGACATGACCTGTTTGCCGGAGAATCTGCGGGGGCACCGCTACTACCAGCCGACGGACCAGGGATTCGAGCAGCGGCTGCGGGCACGGCTGGAGGAGATCGGCAAAATCCGCGCACGGGGGAAGGCGAATTCGTGAGCGGCGGGTCCTGGGAAGGGCGATTTCGGCGGCTGGTGCGGCTCGCGGTGCTCGTGCTGCTGGCGTGGGGCAGTTCCCTGCCGCGGGCGCGGGCGCAGGAAGCGCCGGTGCAGACGATCGACGAGGAGATCACGGCGTTCGCCTACGCGCCGGACGGGCGGATCGTCTATGCAGTGCGGCGGCTGTTCAAGACCAAGAAGTATGACCTGCAGCGGGACGACATCTGGATCGCGGGGACGGACGGCAAGCGGCGGCGGGTGGTGCAGGGAGAGAAATTCGTGCGCGGGAGCGCGCCGTTCAGCTACACGGTGAACAAGTTCCGGTGGTCGGGGGACGGGCGGCGCATGGTGGCCGAGCTGTTCACGACGGCGGTGGTGGACAGCGAGAGCAACACGCGGGACCAGATGCAGGCGCTGCTGCTCGATGATGCGGGCAAAGAGATCCGCATCCGCGACGGGGACAGCGTGATCCCCGACGGCTACAACGCCGCGTGGATCGCCGACGGAGCCACGGTGGTCTATCTGGCGGAGGCGGTAAAGCCGCACCTGCTTTCTTCCATCCAGATAATGCGCCCGGAGGCCGGGCGCGGCGGACCGCTGTTTGCCGGGCGGACGTTCGTGGACGCGGACTGGATGGCGAAGACCGGCACGGGAATCGTCATCGAGCGCGACCGCTCGCTGAGCGGGCCGCCGCGCATGCAGCGGCTGGACCTGGTGAAGGAAGCGGATACGGAACTGGCCACGCTGGATGGTTACGCCGGGGGCCTGGAGGTTTCCCCGAGCGGGACGAAGGCGGCGTATTACCTCGATCAGGAGGTGCTGGAGATTCGCGACCTCACGGCGCCCAGCCGCATCGCGCGGCTGCGCGTGGGCTACGGCGCGTTCCAGTGGGCTCCGGACGAAAAGCGCATCCTGCTGAAGCGCGCACCGGAGAGGAAAGCGGGCGAACTGGTGTGGGTCGAAGTGCCGCCGCTCGCGGAGGAAAGCACGAAGAAGCAGGAGCCGGATGGAGGGGTGGTGCAACCGGCGCTGACACCGATTTTCCACGGGCTGGCGATCCACGATTTTCAGATCTCGCCGGACGGGCGCTTTCTGGCGGTGGTGGCGCCGGGCAAGGGCAGTCTGACTGTGTATCTTCTGGCGGCCGCGCGGTAAGAAGTTCGCGGCGGATGCGCGTTTTGCCGGAGTTTTTCCTGCCTTCGTGTTTTATTGGACGAGTTCCCCGCAGTTCGAATTTCTCTTCCGCTCGCCCGATGTGGTAACTTAGCTGTTTCGCGCGGGGCTGCTACAAACGTCTGTTTGGCGCTGCGCGGGGCACGTCATCTTCCAAATCTGCAAGAGGGGCCATCCATGAAATCGTCTTACAACGGCCAGGCGGTTCCCGCCGACGGCAAAGCAATCGGATACAGCGGGGACCAACTGCAAGTGCCCGACACGCCGATCATTCCCTACATCGAGGGAGACGGCACGGGGCGAGACATCTGGAAAGCGTCGCGGCGGGTGTTTGACGCGGCGGTGGCCAAGGCTTACGGGGGCAAGCGGCGCGTGGCGTGGTTCGAAGTGTTCGCCGGGGAGAAGGCCTTCAACCAGTTCCAGCAGTGGCTGCCGGACGAGACGGTGGAAGCGATCCGCGATTTCCGGATCGCGCTGAAAGGCCCGCTGACCACACCGGTGGGCGGGGGCATCCGCTCGCTGAACGTGGCGCTGCGGCAACTCCTGGACCTGTATTCCTGCGAGCGGCCCGTGCGCTATTTCGAGGGGGTGCCGTCGCCGGTGAAGCATCCGGAGAAGATGGACGTGTTCATCTTCCGGGAGAATACCGAGGACGTGTACATGGGGATCGAGTGGAAATCCGGCACGCCGGAAGCGAAGAAGGTGCTGGAATTCCTGAACAACGAGATGCTGAAGGACGCCAAGAAGCAGATCCGCTGGGATTCCGGGGTGGGCATCAAGCCGATCTCGCCGACGGGAACGAAGCGGCTGGTGCGGCGGGCGATCAAGTACGCGCTGGCCAACAACCGCAAGAGCGTGACGCTGGTGCACAAGGGCAACATCCAGAAATTCACGGAGGGGGCGTTCCGCGACTGGGGCTACGACCTGGCGCGGGAAGAGTTCCGGGCGCAGACGGTGACGGAGCGCGAGAGCTGGATTCTGGACAACCTGGACAAGAACCCGCAACTGACGGTGGAGCAAAATGCGGCGATGGTCGAGCCGGGACTGGAACAGGCCACGGAGACGTTCAAGAAAGGCATCTACGAGGAAGTGAAGAGGACGCTGGCCGCGATCGGGGCGACGCACGGCAAGGGGCAGTGGAAGAAGAAGCTGATGATCAACGACCGCATCGCGGATTCGGTGTTCCAGCAGGTGCTGCTGCGCGCGGATGAGTACAGCGTGCTGGCCACGTCGAACCTGAACGGGGACTATCTGTCGGATGCCTGCGCGGCGCAGGTGGGCGGGCTGGGGATGGCCCCGGGAGCGAACATCGGCGACGGCTACGGGGTGTTCGAAGCGACGCACGGGACGGCGCCGAAATACGCGGACAAGGACGTCATCAACCCCAGCTCGGTGATGCTGAGCGGGGGGATGATGTTCGAGTTCCTGGGCTGGAAGGAAGCGGCGAAGCTGATCGAAAACGGAATCGCCAAGACCATCCAGCAGAAGCGCGTGACGTACGACCTGGAGCGGCTGATGAGCGGGGCGACGAAGCTCGGGACGTCGGCGTTCGCCTCGGCCATCATCGAGAATATGTAGCTGGCCGCGGTAACGCGCGGCATGGTCCAACATTCGAAACTCGAAAATCGAAAGGCGGAATTCGGTTTTCCATCTGACAGGAGAACATTCATGCGTAAGAAAGTGACGGTAGTGGGTTCAGGGTTTGTGGGCTCGACGACGGCGCAGCGCATCGTGGACATGGAGCTGGCCGACGTGGTGATTACGGACATCCTGGAGGGCGTGCCGGCCGGGAAGGCGCTGGACATGTGCGAGTCCGGGCCGATCACGCGGACCGATTCGCGGGCCGCGGGGATTTCGACGAACACTGGGGATTACAGCGCCACCGCGGGCAGCGACATCGTGGTGATCACCGCAGGCTTCCCGCGCAAGCCGGGGATGAGCCGGGACGACCTGCTGAAGGCCAACTACAACGTGGTGAAGGCCGTGGTGGAGCAGATCGTGCGGCATTCGCCGGAGTGCATCATCATCATCGTCACCAACCCGCTGGACGCCATGGCGCAGGCGGCGTTCAAGGTCAGCGGCTTCCCGAAGCAGCGGGTGATCGGGATGGCCGGGGTGCTGGACTCGGCGCGCATGAGCGCGTTCGTGGCCATGGAGTGCAACGTGAGTGTGGAGAACGTGCACTCGTTCGTGCTGGGCGGGCACGGCGACGACATGGTGCCGCTGCCGCGCTATTCGACCGTGGCGGGCATTCCCCTGCCCGACCTGCTGCCCAAGGAACGCATAGACGCGATCGTGGACCGCACACGCAAGGGCGGCGCGGAGATCGTGAACCTGCTGAAGACCGGCTCGGCGTACTACGCGCCGTCGGCCGCGGCGGTTGAGATGGTCGAAGCGATTCTGAAGGACAAGAAGAAAATTCTGCCCTGCGCGGCGTATCTGACCGGGGAGTACGGGATCAACGGACTGTTCGTGGGCGTGCCGGTAAAGCTCGGCGCGAAGGGTGTGGAGGAGATCATCCAGATCAAGCTGACGGCGGAGGAAAATGCGGCGCTGCAGAAGTCCTCGGCGTCGGTGCGGGAGCTGGTGAGCGTCCTGGGGATCTAGGCAGCCGAACAATCCGCGCGGTTTTCCCTTCAACCGTTGAGCTGATCACCAGTTCAACGGTTGAACTGTTTTCAGCCGAGCCAGCGGAGGCTGGGCCACATCGCGGCGAGGGGTTTCCGGGGCTGGCGGCAGAGGTAGATGGGCAGGTTGCTCTCTTCGGGGATGGCGTAGCGGGGCGAGATGCGCGCGGCAAGGCGGATATCGCCGAAGTAGGGCTGCAACTCTTCCGCGGTGTAGCCGATGGCGACAACGACCTCGCCGGTGTAGGCGCGCGGGCCCCACAGGCCGTACTGGTTGTGGCCGCTGATCGCCTTGGGCAGGCCGTAGCGCGGGCCGAAGTAATCGATGGCGCCGGCTTCACCGTAGTTATAGGCGAGCAGGGCGGCCTTGGCGCGCTCGTCGGGCGACAGCGAGCCGTATACGCGCGCCATGGCCTCGACCTGCTCCGGCCAGCCAAACATGTCGCCGAAGAGTTGCGGCAACTCGCTCAAGGGCACGTTTTCCACGCGCACGGCCTCGACGTCCCAGAAGCGGCAGTATTTAATGGCGGCAGCGACCGGCAGAATGGGCATGGCCAGCGGCGCGGCGATGAAACCGCCGAGAAGCAGCGGGGCGACGATGGCGGGCTTGAGCCAGGCTCCGGTGCGCGGCAGAAGGCGCGACTCCACCCAGACGGCGCCGGCGGCGAGGAGCATGGGGTAGGCTGGCGCGAGATAGTAGATTTTTCCGTGCAAGAAAATCATCTCGGCCAGAACAACAAGATAGGCCCACCCGAGCGCTGCGTATTTTCGTTCGGCGGAATCCCCCAGCAGAAACCAGAGCCCGGAGAGCCACAGGGGCGCCGCGAGAGGATGCGTCAGGAGAGCCTGCTGGGCGATGAAGGTCCAGGGTGCGACGAGGGTGTACTTCGTGCCGATCACGGCATGGAGGAGGGAGATGGTCGGGAAGCCGTTGCGGATTTCCCAGAGAAGGTTCGGCAGGAAGATAAGCAACGCGAGTGTGGCGCCGAGCCAGATCCATCTTGCGGTGAAGGCGCGGCGCGCGGAGGTGAGCAGGAGGCCCGCGCAGAGGCCGGAGCCGAAGAAGAGCATGGAATGCTTGTTGAGCAGGCCGAGGCCGGCAACGGCCCCGAAGAGGAGCCACAACTTGGCGCTGCCGCCATTGCGGATGCGAAGAAAGACGGCCGCGCAGGCCATCCACAAGACCGGCTCGAAGGCGTTCATGGAGAGGAAATTGTCGAAGGTGAGGTAGATGGGAGCGAGAAGCACGGCGAGCGCGGCGAGGAACTGGGCGAAGCGCGCGCCGCCCATCTCGCGGGCCATCCAGCCGGCGAGGCACACCTTGGCCGCGGCAGAGAGCGCCGGGAAGAAGCGCAGGGCAAAGAGCGAATCGCCGAGAAGGCGGCGGCTGAACCAGGCCACGGCGGGGGCCAGGGGGGCGTGGTCGAGATAGCCCCAAGCGAGATGCTCGCCGCAAGCGGCGTAGTAGAGTTCGTCGCGGAAGTAGCCGTAGCGGCCGCTGAAGGCGAGATGCAGGAGCGTGGCGAAGGCGGCCAGCGCGAGGACCCAGCGCGTCAGCGGCAACGCAGAAGGCAGCCAGCCGGGAGTGCCTCCTTGCGCGCGTCCGGGAGAAGAGAGCACCGGCGGCATCGGAACGCCTACAGACAAATTACCCTCGCACAGCTCCGAGGATGCCTCCGGAAGAGGCCCGCGTCTATCGGGAAATGGAAAGCCGCCTATTGCGGCTTTTTCGTGGCCGGCGGCGCGGCGTGACCGGCCGCCGCATCCGGAGTCACGATGGTGGCCGTCTTGATGCTGTCGAGCTTGGGCCAGCCCTTGTCCAGGTACGGCTTGCCGAGCCTCTCGAGCTTCGCCTGGTCGGGGCCGTTGCCTTCGGGAGGGCCGTCGCCGTAGCCGCCGTAGAGCTTTACGACGGTGAGCATGCCCTCGGTGACCTGGCCGAAAGGCGAAAAACCACTGGCGTCGAGCCGCGTGTTGTCCGCCAGGTTGATGAAGACCTGCGTGGTACGGGTGTTGGGCCCGCCGGTGGCATAAGTGATGGTGCCACGTTTATTGCTCTGCTTGACGGGATCGTCCTTGAAGACTGAGTTCCGCCAGGCCGCACTGACCTGCGGATAGGGGCTGACGCCGAACTGCGCTACGAAACCATCGAGGACGCGGAAGAAGCTCGCGCCATCGTAGAAGTGATGCTTGACGAGGTTGTAGAAGCGGTCGGCGCCGAGGGGGGCCCAGGCGCGGGTGACGCGGAGGGTGAAGTCGCCCTTGGTGGTGGCAAACTTCACGTCGTAGATCTCCGGGGCCTTGGCCTTCAGCAGCGCGGGCCGCAGCAAGGTGCGGTCGAAGGCCGGGCGCGCCGCAAGCGGCTTCTTCCCGGCTACGCCGGTCCTTGGCGCTGCCGGCGGCTTCTGCGCCGGCGCCGCGGGCGCTTGGGCGCACACGGCCGCCGCCTGCAGGAACAGCAAACCACCCACCAGCCAGTTTCTCATGCGCATCGCATTACCTCTCTGCTTGTATGGCCGCCTGACGACGGAACGCTTCCACTGCCTGCTCTTCCCCGCTACTTTTTCTCCGCGTTCAGCTCGCGGCTGACGCGCTCGGCCTCGGCCAGGACGCGCAGGGTATTTTCGCCGAGAATCTTGCGAATGTCAGCCTCGGAATAGCCCTTGCGCAGGAGCGCCTCGGTGATCTGCGGGAGGTGCGTGGCATCCTCCATGCCGTAGGGCATGTTGGCGCCGTCGAAATCGGAGCCCAGGCCGACATGGTCCACGCCGGCGACCTTCACGGCGTGATCGATGTGTTCGATGATCTTCTCCCAGCCGACGCGCGGGAGCTTGCCCTGCGCGACCATCTCGCGGGTGAGGCGGTCGCCTTCGAGGAGTTGGCAGGCTTCGTTCTCGCCGCAGCGCTTGTCGATTTCCGCGGCGATCTGCTTGTTGATTTCAGGATGGGCGCGCTCGGCGTCGCGGAACTCCTGGCTGAGGAAGCCGACGTGGTAGTTGATGTGCACTACACCGCCTTTGGCGGCCAGGGCCTGCATCATCTCGTCGGTCATGTTGCGCGGATGGTCGCAGAGGGCACGGCAGGAAGAGTGGGAGGCGAAGACCGGGGCCTTGCTGGCGGCGAGCACGTCATAGAAGGTCTTGTCGGCAACGTGGGAGATGTCCACGACGACGCCGAGGCGGTTCATTTCGCGCACGACGTCCTTGCCGAAATCGCTGAGGCCGTTGTGGGCGGGCTTGTCGGTGGAGGAATCGGCCCAGTCGTTGTTGCCGCTGTGCGTGAGGGTCATGTAGCGGGCGCCGAGCGCGGCGAAGGTGCGCAGAACGCCGAGGTCGCCGGCGATCATGTGGCCGCCTTCGACGCCGATGAGGGCCGCGATCTTGCCCTGCTGGCGCGCTTCGCGGACTTGGGCGGCGGTGGTGGCAAGGACGAGGTCGCTGGGGTGACGGAGCACCTGCCGGCGAACGGCGTCGATCTGGTCGAGCGCGCGCTTGACGGCTTCCGGCCCGGTCACCTTGCTGGGGATCCAGATGGAAAAGAAGATGCCGCCGAGGCCGCCTTCGCGCATGCGCGGAATGTCGATGCTGCCGGAGGGGTCGCGGCGGCCGAGGTCAAAGGAGGGGTCCAGCAGGCGCTGGGTGGTGTCGTCGTGAGTGTCGACGATGAGCGAGGAGAAGTGCAGCTTCCTGGCCCGGACCGAGATATCGTCGGCGGTCACTGTGCCCGCCAGAGAGAAACCGGCAAGAATACAAACGCAGGCAGTAAACAGCGCTCGTGACATGGCACCTCGGCTCTCCCTCGGGACGGTTACGGCTGGACCTGCAGTTCCCTGCTGACCCGCTCGGCCTGCTCCATCACGCGGAGCATATTGCCGCCGAGAATCTTGCGAATGTCGGCTTCCGAGTAGCCCTTGCGCAGGAGCGCCTCGGTGATCCTGGGCAGCTTGGAAGCGTCTTCCATGCCGTCGGGCATGTCCGCGCCGTCGAAGTCGGAGCCCAGGCCGACGTGGTCGGGCCCCACGAGCTTTACGACGTGGTCGATGTGCTCGATGATCTTTTCCCAGCTCACGCGGGGGAGCTTGCCCTCGTCCACCAACTGTTTCGTAAAGCGGGCTTCGGCTTTGGCTTGGCACTCCGCGTCGTCGCCGCACTTTTTTTGGAACTGTTCTTCCATGCGGCTGACGTCGCCTGCCACGGTCTTGTAGGCGTCGTTGTATTCCTGGCTCAGGTAGTTGCGCTCGTAGTTGATCTGGATGACGCCGCCCTTGGCAGCGAGGGCTTTGATCATGTCGTCGGACATGTTGCGCGGATGATTGGAGATGGCGCGGACGGAAGAGTGCGAGGCCAGCAGCGGGGCCTTGCTGACCTCCAGGGCGTCGTAAAAAGTCTTGTCGGAGACGTGGGAGATGTCAACGAGGATGCCCTGGCGGTTCATCTCGCGGACGACGTCCTTGCCGAAGGCGCTAAGGCCGTTGTGCACGGGCTTGTCGGTGGAGGAGTCGGCCCACTCGTCATTGTAGAAGTGGGTCAGGGTGATGTAGCGAACGCCCAGGGCGGCGTAGATGCGCAGGACGCCGAGGTCGTTGCCGATCATGTGGCCGCCCTCCAGGCCCATGAGGACCGCGATCTTGCCCTGCGCGCGGGCGCGGCGGACGTCTTCGGCGGTGGCCGCGAGGAGCAGGTCCTTGCCGTGCTGGCGGACCACGGTGCGGATGGCGTCGATCTGATCGAGCGCTTTCTGCACGGCGGCGGGGCCGAGGATCTTTCCGGAGATCCAGATGGAGAAGAACTGGGCATTGAGGCCGCCCTCGCGCATGCGGGGGATGTCGATGTGGCCTTCGGCGTCGCGCTGGGCAATGTCGAACTTGCCGGAGAGGAGGCGCTGGGTGGTGTCGGCGTGGGTATCGAGGACGATGGAGGAAAAGTGGATCTGGCGGGCGCGGACAGCGAGGTCGTCGGCAGGCGCAGCGCCGGCCAGGAAGAATCCGGCAGCGAGGCAGACACCGAAAACGACGAGCCTTGCGGAACGGCGCATACCTGCCTCCGGGCGGAAGATTCTGGCGCGCGGCCTGAGTTAACCCAGCAGCCAGCCGAAAAGCGCCTGCTTCCAGACCTGGCGATTCACTTCGGCGATGGATTCGGTGAGGGGGATGCCCTTGGGGCAGGCCTGCACGCAGTTCTGCGCGTTGGCGCAGTCGGCGATGCCGCCCGGGCCCATCAGGGCTTCCAGGCGCTCGCGGGCATGCATGGCGCCCGTGGGATGCATGTTGAAGAGGCGCACCTGGCTGATGATGGCGGCGCCGATGAAAGGATTCTTCTCATTGACCTGGGGGCAGACTTCCAGGCAGCTTCCACAGGTAATGCAGTTGGAAAGCGGATAGCCCTTCTCCTGGGTCTCCGGGGAGACGCGGGGGCCTTCGCCCAGGTCGTAAGTGCCGTCAATGGGCACCCAGGCATGGACCCGCTTGAGGCTTTCGAACATGAACTGGCGGTCCACGGCGAGATCGCGGACGACGGGAAACTTGGAGAGCGGCTCGATGCGGATGGGCTGCTCGAGATCGTCGATGAGCGCGGAGCAGGCCATGCGCGCTTTGCCGTTGATGACCATGGCGCAGGAGCCGCAGATCTCCTCGAGACAGTTGGAGTCGTAGCTGACGGGCGTGGTCTTCTGGCCGTCGCGGGTGAGCGGATTTTCGGCGATATCGCGCAGGGCGATGATGACGTTCATGGAGGGACGCCAGTCGAGAGCGAACTCCTCCCAGCGCGCCTCTTGCTTCGGCCCGGCTTGACGCTTCACACGAACGATGACTTTCTTTTTGTCTGCCATGGCGCCCTCTCTGGCGCAAACCACAACCGTAAAGTGCGGCCGCGGAGCGGCCACCCGCTACTGAGCCACGTCGTAACGCCGCGGCCGCGGCGGGATGTGCGACGTATCCACCGCTTCGTAGGTCAGCTTGATTTCCCCGTTGACCCACTTGGCGCGCGTGGTCTTGAGGAAATTGGCGTCGTCGCGGTCCGGGTAATCCGGCTTGTAATGCGCGCCGCGCGATTCATTGCGGGCCAGCGCCCCCAGGGTCATGACGCGCGCCAGGACGAGCATATTGCCGAGCTCGCGCGTGAAATTGAGGGTCTGATTCGACCACTGCGTGCGGTCGGACAAGTTGATTTTCTTGAAACGAGCCGCGAGCGCCTGCAGCTTGCCATCGGCGAGTTCCAGGTTCTTGTTGTAGCGCGTGACGGTGACGTGCTCGGACATGACATCGCCCATCTCTTTCCAGATGGTGACGGGGTTTTCCGAGCCGTCCTGCTTGATGAGCGCGTCGTTCATGGCCGCCTGGCGCTTCCTTTCGCGCTCGAAGATGGCGGGATCGGCGCTCTCGGAGCCCTTTTCCAGGTTCTTGGCGTATTTGACGGCCGCGGGCCCGGCGATGCCCCCGCCGAAAATGCAGGAGACGAGGGAATTCGCGCCCAGCCGGTTGGCCCCATGATACTGATAGTCGCATTCGCCGGCGGCGTAAATGCCGGGAACGTTGGTGGCCTGGTCCTCGTTGTTCACCCAGATGCCGCCCATGGTGTAGTGCATGGCCGGGAAGACCTTCATGGGCTCTTCGCGGGGATCCACGCCGAGGAACTTTTCGTAAATTTCGAGGATGCCTTCGAGTTTGCGGTCGAGGGTCTCGCGCGGAATGTGCGTGAGGTCCAGATAGACGGCCTGCTGTCCGGCGAGGCCGAGCTTTTCCTGGAAGACGACGCGGTGAATGGCGCGGGTGGCGATGTCGCGCGGCACGAGGTTGCCGTACTTGGGATACCACTCCTCGAGAAAGTAAAAGCGCTCGGCATCGGGAATGCTCTTGGCCGGGCGGGTGTCGCCGGGCTTGCGGGGCACCCAGACACGGCCGCCTTCGCCGCGCGCCGATTCGCTCATCAGCCGCAGCTTGTCCTCGCCGGGGATGGCCGTGGGATGCACCTGGATGAATTCGCCGTTGGCGTAGTCCACGCCCTGCTGGAAGAGCGCGGCCTGGGCGGAGCCGGTGCAGACGACGGAGTTGGTGGAGCGGCCGAAGACGGCGCCCACGCCGCCGGTGCAGAAGATCACCGCATCGGCGGGAAAAACTTTCACTTCCATGGACTTGAGGTCCATGCCGCAGATGCCGCGGCAGACGCCGGCGTCATCGAGAACCGCGGAGAGGAAGGTCCAGCCCTCGTACTTGCGGACTTTGCCGTCGGCTTCGTGGCGGCGCACCTGCTCGTCGAGAGCGTAGAGCAACTGCTGGCCGGTGGTGGCGCCGGCAAAAGCCGTGCGGTTATAGAGGGTGCCGCCGAAGCGGCGATAGTCGAGCAGGCCCTCGGGCGTGCGGTTGAACATGACGCCCATGCGGTCGAGCAGGTCGATGATGCCGGGCGCGGCCTCGCACATGCGCTTGACGAGCGTCTGGTTGGCGAGGAAATCGCCGCCGTAGATGGAGTCGTCAAAGTGCTTCCAGGTAGAGTCGCCCTCGCCCTTGGTGTTCTTAGCGGCGTTGATGCCGCCCTGCGCGCAGACGGAGTGCGAGCGCTTGACGGGAACGATCGAAAACAAATCCACGGGGACGCCGGCTTCGGCCACACGAATCGTAGCCATCAGGCCTGCCAGTCCACCGCCCACGATGATGATTTTTGGCTGTCTCATTTTATGTAGAACTCGAAGGGGTGCCAGTTGAGGCGGAAGCTCACCAGGATCAGAATGCCCACGAGGCTGAAGGCAAGGCCAACCAGCACGCCCAACCGCCCGGCGGCGCGCTGAGCCTGCACGGTCGCTGTCAGCCCCCATTTGCAGAGAAAGTTCCAGATGCCGATGCCGAAATGAAAGGATGAGGCCACGATCCCCACGGCCATAAAGGCCAGCGCATAGGGGTTCTGCAGCGTGCGTTCCATGTCCCCATAGGTGGATTTGCCGTGCGTCAGAAAGCGTTCGGCGTAGACGTGCCAGCCGATATAGACGAAGGCGACGAGTCCGGTCGCGCGCTGCAGGGTGTAGAGCCAGTTGCCCACCCAGGGATAATCGGAAACATTGGACTTGCCGCGCATCCAAATATGAATGCCGTAGCAGCCGTGGTACAGGATGGGCAGCCAGATCATCAGGGCTTCGGCAAAAATGCGGAAGGGGATAGTCTGGAGCTCGCGCGAGGTCTCGTTGTATTTGCTAATGCTGACGAGGACCGTGCTGTTGGACCAGAAATGCTCGGCCAGGAAAGCGCCGACAGGCACGATGCCGGACAAAGAATGAAGTTTTCGCAGGAGATAACTGCGGTCAGGCCGGAATACCTTTGCGGACATGCCCTCTCCGCCGCGCAGCGCACCGAAACAGCGCCAAACTTTCACGGCGCGGACAGTATAGGCACTTGCGCGAAATGTTGCAAGCGGCGCGGCGTTGTCATTCCTCGCACACGCCCGGAAAAACCCGCTCCGAGGGAAATCTCGCGCCGGGTAGACTATCCGGTACGAACAAGTTTTCCGGGATATTCATCCCCGGACAAACCGCTTTCGCGAGTAAGCCAAACCCATGAGTGCGACCTTAGTCACCGAACTGGAACGCCTCGCAGATGCATTGGGCGGGGAGACGGGTGCCGAGTGCCCCATTTCCCTGGCTACGGTAGCGGAGCGCCTGGCCAAGGCCCTGGACGTGCAGCCGGACGAAGTAGCCATCCTGGCGCTCTCTGGACGGACACGGCAGTTGCAGTTTCTGAGCCCGGAAAAGCTGCGCAACGTGGGGTCCATTCCGGCAAGCAGCACCAGTTCGCTCGCAGCGCGCACCGCGCGCGAGAACCGCCCGGAAATCGTGAATAATTTTCCGAACACGCGTCACGCCAGCGTCTTCGAAGGCGTGCCGCTGGAAGGCCGCGATACGGTGGACACCATCCAGAAGATCATCAGCGCCCCGATTCTGGCCGAAGGTAAAGTCATCGGCGTGCTGCAGGTCAGCCGCAAAGGAACGAGTCCGCGCAAGGCCGGGCCGGACTTCACGCAGGAAGATCTGGGCAAAGTGCTCGCGCTGTGCCGCCCGCTCGGGAAACTGCTGCCCCATTTCCTCGCAACGTAGGAATCTGCGGCGGCGTTCCGCGCAGGGCGCAGAGCCAGTTTGTCCGGCGCGCATTTTCCGCGCCGAAGCCGCGAATTGCATTGACACTCCCTGTCCTTCTTGTTACTTTTTTCACGGCCGTAAATATTTTTGTACATTCCACGCACGGAGGAACCGCAACCCGGAATCATCCATGGCGTTCGTCGCAAAAAAGATCTTCCTCACCAAAGGCGTGGGCAAACATCGCGAAAGACTTTCGAGCTTCGAGCTCGCACTTCGCAACGCGGGGATCGCGGCATGCAACATCGTGCGCGTCTCCTCCATCTTTCCTCCGAACTGCAAGCTGATCTCGCGCAGCGAGGGGCTGAAGCACATCAAGCCGGGCCAGGTGGCCTTCACGGTCATCAGCGAGAATTCGACCAAGGAGCCACATCGGCTGATCGCCGCCAGCATCGGCCTGGCGCTGCCCGCCGACAAATCGATGTACGGCTATCTTTCCGAGCACCATTCCTTCGGGGAGACCGAAGAAGTCGCCGGGGAGTACGCCGAGGAACTCGCGGCGGAAATGCTGGCGACCACGCTGAACGTGGAGTTCGATCCGGACCTGTCGTGGGACGAGAAAAAAGAGGTCTACCGGATTTCGAACAAGATCGTGCGCACGCTGAACGTCACGCAGTCCGCCGTGGGCGACAAGCGCGGACTGTGGACCACGGTGCTCGGCGCGGCCATCCTCATCGGCGAAGACGACTAACCGCGTACCCGCAAAAAGTTCAGGCCGCCCTCCCGCGAGGGCGGCCCTTTTTGTTTGCGGCCGCTTCCCTGCTCCCGCGAACGAGTTACCTTTTCTTCTTCTTGAAGTAGCCGATGCGCTCCAGGACCGCGCCGACGACCAGCGGCAGGGCCACCGTGGCGTCATCAAAGACCTCGGCGAAGCGGCCCCCCTCTTCCGGCGGAACGAACTTGCCCCAGGAGACGGCTTCCGTGTAGGTGCTGCCGCTGAGGCCGCCCCAGAAGTCCGGCTCGGGGCAGATGCGCAGACCGTAGTTGTAGCGCTTGAGCGGCATCTTCCTGTAGCCGCGGCGGGCCAGCAACTCCGCGTAAACGCCGAACTGCTGCGACCAGTTGCGCGGCACGCCGCCGCCGATGGTGAAGATGCCCATGCGCTTGGTGGCCAGCATGGTGTCGGCGAACTTTTCGAAATCCTCGAAGGGATCGAAGCGCAGCAGCGGCCGCTGCTGCTTCTGCCGGGCGAACTTGTGCAGGGCGAAATCGATGCCCAGCTCGGAATCGGTGAAAGCCGGCACGAAGACCGGGACGTTGTGCTGGTAAGCCGACTTCAGGATGCCGCGGCCCTTGGAATGCTTCACGAGGAATTCGCCGATCTTGCGGTGCAGCTTGTGGCTGGCCACGACTTCGTCCGCGTCCCACTGATCGAGGATGCGGTCCATGACCTCTTCCACGTGGTCCAGGTTCACTTCCGGCTCGAGAGAGTCGTAAACGCGGTTGTAGCCGGCGTGGAAGAGCGCCTTGTCGTCCATGTTCTTGCTGTAACGGAAGTGCGAGTGGCCGGTGGCCTCGACGAGGCCGTGGGCCATGAGCGCGCCGGTGGAAACGATGGCGTTGACGACGCCGGATTCGATCAGGTCGCAGAAGATGAGGCCCATCTTGCCGACGGTGAGCGCGCCGGAAAGGGTCAGGACGACGAAACAGTCCTTGTCGCGGGCCATGGCTTCGAGGATGTCGGCGGCATCGCCGACCTGGCGTCCGGTGAAGGCCGTGTCGCCCATGGCGCGCACCAGCGCGTCGATGGTGCGGCACTTCGACAGGTCGAGCGGAAAAATGGGGCGCAGCTTGTCTTTCACCGGGTCATGCAGCACCCGCCCGGTCACCGTCTTTTTCGATTTCGCCATTCCGTCTCCTCAAATCTCCAGGATGATTGCCGCTTGCGAATTCCCTGCCGGACAGGCGGAAACCCGAAGGGCATCATAAACGCGTAACGATTGATAGTACAAACTCGCCCGCAAAGGAAGAGGGAAAGTCGTTTCCGTCAATTTTCGCCGAACTTTCCGAAGAAGGCTTTTGCCGTGGAAAAGATGATGTATGATTCCCGCATGTCGGAAAAATTCAAAATCGGGCTGATCCAAATGACCTGCGGCCCCGACCCGGCCGCCAACCTCGCCAAGGCCCTCGGGAAGATCCGGGAAGCCGCGCAGAAGGGCGCGCAGATCATCTGCCTGCAGGAACTGTTCCGCTCGCAGTATTTCTGCCGCGAAGAAAACGCGGAGCTGTTTGCGCTGGCGGAGCCGATTCCCGGCCCCTCGAGCGGCGCGCTGGGAAAAATCGCGAAGGAGCTCGGCGTGGTGGTAATCGGGTCGCTCTTCGAGCGACGCGCCGCCGGGGTCTACCACAACACCGCGGTGGTGATGAACAGCGACGGAGCGCTGCTCGGCAAGTACCGCAAGATGCACATCCCCGACGATCCGCTGTACTACGAGAAATTTTATTTTACTCCGGGCGATCTGGGCTTCGTGAATTTCGATACGGCGCGCGGACGCATCGGCGTGCTGATCTGCTGGGACCAGTGGTATCCGGAAGCGGCGCGCCTGGCGAGCCTCGGCGGCGCGAGCGTCCTCTTCTACCCCACGGCCATCGGCTGGCACCCGGCGGAGAAAGCGCAGCACGGCGCGGCGCAACTGGACGCATGGCGCACCATTCAGCGCGCGCACGCCATTGCCAACGGGGTGTACGTCGCCGCGGTGAACCGCACGGGCTACGAGGGCACGCCGGAAAGCGGGCTGGAGTTCTGGGGCAATTCGTTCGTGGCCGATCCCTTAGGACAGGTGCTGGCGCAGGCTTCCAGCGGCCAGGAAGAGATTCTCGTGGTGGAATGCGATCCGCAGCGTTGCGAGGAGACCCGGCGCAACTGGCCGTTTCTGCGCGACCGGCGCATCGACGCCTACCAGCCGATCCTGCAGCGGTGGCTGGGCGAATGAGCGCCAAGAACAAGCCGGGCCCCGCGCAAGGTACTCCGTTTTCCCTGGGCTACCGCATGTCGGCGGAATGGGAGCGCCACGAGGCGACCTGGCTGGGCTGGCCGCATGAGCTGAGCGATTGGCCAGGAAAATTTGCTCCCGTGCCGTGGGTGTATGCCGATATCGTGCGGCATCTCTCGCGCGTCGAGCGCGTCTACCTGCTGGTGGAAAATCGCGCGGCGGAAGCGCGGGTGCGCTCGATGCTGAAGAAGTCCGGGGCCCAGCTCGACGCCGTGGATTTCTTCCGCGTGCCCACCGACCGCGGCTGGATGCGCGATTCCGGACCGATCTGCGTGAAAAACTCCGCGGGCGAAGTGGCCTGCACGCACTGGTCCTTCAACGCCTGGGCCAAGTACGACAATTACAAGAAGGATGCGGTGTCCGCGGCGCGCGTCAACGCGCGGCTGAAGCACCGCGTCTGGCAGCCGGTGCACAAGGGCCGCCGCGTGGTGCTGGAGGGCGGGAGCATCGACGTGAACGGGCGCGGCACGCTGCTGACGACGGAAGAGTGCCTGCTGAGCCCGGTGCAGGCGAGAAATCCCGGGGTAACGCGCGGAGAGCTCGAGGAGATCCTGCGGGAGTACCTGGGCGCGACGAACGTGCTGTGGCTGAAGAACGGCATCGCCGGGGACGACACGCACGGCCACGTGGACGACCTGACGCGCTTCGTCAATCCCACGACCGTGGTCACCGCCGTGGAAGAGGACCCTTCGGACGTCAATTACGCGGCGCTGCAGGAAAATCTGGCGCTGCTCAAGACCATGAAGGACCAGGACGGGCGGGTGCTGCGCGTGGAGACGCTGCCCATGCCCGCGCCGGTGTTCTTCAACGGGCAGCGGCTGCCTGCCAGCTACGCGAATTTCTACATCGCGAACAAGCTGGTGATCGTGCCGACGTTCAGCGATCCCAACGACCGCGTGGCGCTGAACACGCTGACGGCGCTCTTTCCCGGGCGCGAAGTGGTGGGAATTCCCTGCCGCGACCTGGTGCTGGGGCTGGGCACGCTGCACTGCATGACGCAGCAGCAGCCGGCGGCGGGATAGAGCGCGCCGCGGCGGGGGCAGTCCGGCGGAAGGCGGAGCACAGGTTAAAGCCTGTGCTACCTTTCGGGGAAAGTGAGGGGGCGCGATGTTTTCCACACTGTTCGAAGAACGTACTTTTGTTTTCGGATTTCACCATGGGCTCCTCGGCTGGCTGCTGATCGGACTGCTGGCGGGGTGGCTGGCCGGTAAGCTTTCGCACGGGCACGGCTACGGATGCTTCACGAACGTGACGCTGGGGCTGATTGGCGCGGTGCTGGGCGGCTGGATCTTCTGGAAGCTGGGCATCTTCGGCGGCGGATTCCTCTATTCGCTGGCCGCGGCGACGCTGGGCGCGGTGCTGCTGGTGGCCATCGCGCGCTTGTTCGCGGGACCCAGCTCGTAGGCGCCGCCCCCCTCGCGCCTCCCTCTCTGTGATACGATGGACTGTCATACCATGGAGATGACCTTCCCTTGAGCAATAGCAAAGCCTCCCTCACAGCAATCCCCCTCGGCGGTCTGGGCGAATTCGGCATGAACATGATGGCGCTCCGCTACGGAGACGACATCATTGTGATCGATTCCGGAATGATGTTTCCGGAGTCCGAACTGCTGGGCGTAGACCTGGTCATACCGGACATCACCTACCTGAAGCAGAACCGCGCGCACGTCCGCGCCATCCTGCTGACCCACGGCCACGAAGACCACATCGGCGGGCTGTCCTACATCCTCCGCGACCTGAACGTGCCGGTGTACGGCACGCGGTTCACGCTGGCGCTGGCCAAGAAACGGCTGGAAGAAGCGGGGCTGCTGCAATCCACCAAACTGCGCGAAGTGCTGCCCGGACGCAAGGTGGAGCTCGGGCCCTTCGAAATCGAGTTCATCGCCGTGACGCACAGCACCATCGACTGCGTGGCGCTGGCAGTGCGCACCCCGGTCGGGGTGATCATCCACACCGGAGACTTCAAGATCGACCAGACGCCGGTGGACGGAGCGCCGTTCGACCTGCACGCGTTTGCGCGCTACGGAAACGAAGGGGTGCTGGCGCTGTTCAGCGATAGCACCAACGTGGAGCGCCCGGGGTTCACGCCGTCGGAGCGCGTGGTGGTGCCGCGGCTGGAAGAGCTCTGCCGGATGGCCCCGCGCAAGGTGGTGCTTTCCTGCTTCGCCTCGTCGATTCACCGCATCCAGCAGGTGATCGAGATCGCACAGCGCGTGGGGCGCAAGATCGCGTTCGTCGGCCGCAGCATGGTGGACAACGTGGAGATCGCGCATTCCATGGACTGCCTGCGCATCCCCGACGGGATCGTGGTGCGTCCGCAGGATATCCGCTCGTTCGACCAGAAGCGCTTGATCGTGCTGGCGAGCGGGAGCCAGGCCGAACCGATGTCCTCCCTCTCGCGCATCGCGGTGGACAACCATCGCTTCGTCACCGTAGACGAAAACGACACGGTCATCCTTTCGGCGCGCATCATTCCCGGCAACGACAAGGCCATCTTCCGCATGCTGGACCACATGTTCCGGCGGCGCGCCCTGGTCTATTACGACAACAGCGGAGGCACGATTCACGTCTCCGGCCATGCCAGCCAGGAAGAGCAGAAGCTCGTCCTGCAGCTCGTGCGGCCGCGCTATTTCATCCCCATCCACGGCGAGTACCGGCAGCTCTTCCGGCACGCGGCGCTGGCGCACCAATTGGGCGTGGTCTCCGGAGAGATTCTGCTGATTGAAGACGGGCAGCCCATCGAGTTCACCGCGGACGGGGCGCGGCGCATCGAGCCGGTGACGGCCGGGCGGGTGTGCGTGGATTCCGGGTCGCTCGAGGAGATCGAAGAGGTGGTGATCCGCGACCGCAAGCACCTTTCCGAGGACGGTATCGTCGTTCCGATCATCGCCATCGACAAGCACACCGGCAAGCTGGAATCGCAGCCGGAAATCGTAACCCGCGGCTTCCTGCCGAGCGACAATGGACAGGAGATTGTCGCCGGGGCGCGCGACGTCATCCTGCGCACGGTGGAACAGTCCAATGCCGAGGAAAAAACCGATTGGAGCGTCATCAAGGAAAAGATCCGCGTGGATATGAAGAAATACATTAGCAAGCAGACCTCCAAGCGGCCGCTGATTCTCCCGGTGATTCTGGAAGTTTAAGCGCCTTCCACGGCAAGGCCGGGAGCGTTCGCGGGCGGGCCCGAAAATTCGGCGCTTTGCATCCAGCCAACTGACTTGGAAATACCTGCCTGACCGCGGACTGCCTGCGAACACAAGAGTCTTGCCTGTCCCCCCTGTGGGGTATAGTATGGCCCCGTTTCTCACAGCATGCCGCGCCCGTCGGCCTGTTTCCCCAGCACCCGGCGCAAACCCCATGAAGGAGGCTCTTATGGCAACAGCAGCGACACTGAAACCCGGCGTCGAAGTCCGGGCCAAAAAGCTCTTAATCAATAACGAATGGACCGACAGCGTCTCCGGGAAGACCTTTCCTACAATCAACCCGGCGACCGGCGAAGAGATCTGCCGGGTAGCGGAAGCGGACGCGGCGGACGTGGACAAGGCGGTTCGCGCGGCGCGGGCCGCGTTTGAAAAAGGGGCGTGGCGGAAGATGAGCGCCTCGCAGCGCGGCCTGCTGCTCTACCGGCTTGCAGACCTCCTCGAAAAGCACGCCGACGAACTGGCCCGCCTCGAGGCCCTGGACAACGGGAAGCCGTACTTCATCGCCTCGGTCGCCGACCTGCCGCTGACCATCGCCTGCTACCGGTACTACGCCGGCTGGGCGGACAAGACCGAAGGCAAGACCATCCCGGTCAATGGGAATTACTTCAGCTACACCAAGCACGAACCGGTGGGAGTTTGCGCGCAGATTATCCCGTGGAACTTTCCCCTGCTGATGCAGGCGTGGAAGCTGGGCCCGGCGCTGGCCGCAGGGTGCACGGTGGTGCTGAAGCCCGCGGAGCAGACGCCGCTGACGGCGCTGCGTGTGGGCGAGCTGATTCTGGAGGCGGGATTCCCGCCGGGGGTCGTCAACCTGCTGCCGGGATACGGTCCGACGGCGGGCGCGGCCCTCGCGCGGCACATGGACGTGGACAAGGTGGCGTTCACCGGCTCGACCGAAGTGGGGCACCTGATCATGAAGGCTTCCGCGGAATCCAACCTGAAGCGGGTGACGCTGGAGCTGGGCGGAAAGAGCCCGAACATCGTCTTCGCGGATGCGGACATGGATGAAGCCATCGAAGGATCGCACCAGGCGCTGTTCTTCAATCAGGGGCAGTGCTGCTGCGCGGGATCGCGGCTCTTCGTGGAAGAGAAGTGCTACGACGAGTTCGTGGAGAAGAGCGTTGCCCGGGCCAAGAAGCGGACGGTGGGCGATCCCTTCGACAAAAACACCGAACAGGGCCCGCAGGTGGACAGCGACCAGTTCGACAAGATCATGGGTTACATCGAGGCCGGGAAGCAGGACAAAGCCAGCCTGCGAACCGGCGGAAAGCGCGTCGGCGACAAGGGATACTTCATCGAGCCCACGATCTTCGCCGACGTGAAGGACGACATGAAGATCGCCCGGGAAGAGATCTTCGGGCCGGTCATGTCCATTCTGAAGTTCAAGGACATGGACGAAGTGGTCGAGCGCGCGAACAAGACGATGTACGGGCTTGCGGCGGCGGTGTGGACCAGGGATATCACCAAGGCTCACGCCATTGCCGACAGCGTCCGCGCGGGAACGGTGTGGGTGAATTGCTTCGACGTGTTTGACGCGGGAGCTCCCTTCGGCGGGTTCAAGCAGTCGGGGTTGGGCCGCGAACTTGGCGAATACGGCTTGGCCAACTACACCGAAGTCAAGACCGTGACCGTAAAACTCTAAACTGCGTCGCGCGGGCTTCGGCCCCGGTTGACGCAAGAACAGGCCCGGCTCCTCACCCGCCGGGCCTGTTGCGTTTCCGGGGTTCCCGCCCCGGCCGCGGAGCTTGCTTCGGACCCTCGGCTCTGCCATACAATCCTCCATGCCCTGGCATATCCGGCCCTACCAGCCCGGCGACTTCGCAGCGCTTTACAGCCTCGACCAGGCCTGCTTTCCGCCGGGGATCGCCTACACAAAGACCGGGCTGCGCTACTTCCTGAAGCTGGACGGGGCGCAATGCCTGGTGGCGGAAGAGGGCAAGCACACCGTAGGCTTCCTGCTGGCGGAAGAGAACCATCCGCTGGCGCACATCATCACCCTGGACGTCGCGGAATCGCATCGCCGGCACGGGGTGGGCTCGGCTCTCGTGAAAGAGATGGAAACGAATCTGGCGGCCCGCGACGTGCGCGCCATTCTCCTGGAGACCGCCATCAACAATGAAGCGGCGGTTGCCTTCTGGAAGCGGCACGGCTATCGTATCGAAGCTGTCTTGAAGCGCTACTATCTCGGCCGCCTGGACGCCTATGAAATGCGCAAGGTTCTGCCCGGTGCGGATGCGCCGGGCGGTCCGGGCCCAAAGCCAAAGGAGAACTAGACGCAATGCCGTTGATCCAGGCGATCATCCTCGCCCTCGTCCAGGCCCTCACCGAATTTCTTCCCGTCAGCAGCACGGCGCATCTCATCCTCTTTCCCTGGCTGCTGCACTGGCCGGAGCCGGGGCTGGCCTTCGACGTGGCCCTGCACGCGGGCACGCTGGTCGCTGTGCTGCTCTTCTTCTTCCGCGACTGGCTGAAGCTGGCGCTGTGCGGGCTGGGCCTCAACTACCCGGCGGGCGCCGCTACCGAGGAAATCGCCACGCACCGCCGGATGTTCTGGTACATGGTTGCGGGCACGATTCCCGCAGCCATCGCCGGCAAGCTCTTCCACCACCAGATCGAAGACACGCTGCGCAAGCCGCTCATCATCGGGTTTTCGCTGGTGAGTGTGGCGCTGCTGATGTGGTGGGCGGATTCGCGGGCCAGGCTTTCGCGTGAACTCCAGCAGAGCAATCTGGGCGATGCCGGCACCATCGGCCTGGCGCAGGCCTGCGCGCTGCTTCCCGGCGTGTCGCGTTCCGGGAGCACCATTGTTGCCGGGCTATTCCGCGGGTTCACGCGCGAGGCCGCCACTCGCTTTTCCTTCCTGCTTTCGGCGCCAATCATCGCCGGGGCGGTGCTGAACGAACTGCCCAAGCTCCTGAAGTTGCACCGCGCGGGCGGCCTAGATCTGCCGCTTTCCACTTTAGCCGCCGCCATTCTGACTTCGGGCATTGCCGGCTATTTCGTGATCGCCTTCTTCCTGCGTTATTTGCAAACACGCACGCTGAAAGTATTTGTTGTCTACCGGCTGCTGTTTGGTATAGTCGTCTTGGTTTGGTGGTTCCACCAAACCGGCTTCGCGCGATAGCGCCCGCGCGTGCCGCTCGTGACTCGGCCTTCCCCAACGCTGAGGAGAGACAAGTGCGCTTCCTGACACCCACTGGAAATAAGCGGCTCAATGAACTGATCGGCTTTTTGTGCATAACGCTGGGCGTGTTGCTGGCCCTGGCGTTGATTTCCTATTCCCCGCGCGACGCCTCGTTCAACGTGTCGGCATCCGCGCCGGGAGAAAATCCGGCGCGGAACTGGATCGGCTTGGCGGGCTCCTACAGCGCGGACCTACTTTTCCAGTTATTGGGGTTCGCGGCGTTTCTGCTGCCGATGGCGCTGGGTACGCTGGGCTGGCGGTGGTTCCGCAGCCATGAGGTGAATTCGCAGACGGCGAAACTGATAGGCTACGGCCTGCTGCTGCTTTCCCTGCCCGCCCTGCTGATGCTCTGGCATCTGCCCGGAGTGCGCGGGGCGGTGCCGGCGGGCGGGCTCACGGGCACGCTGGTGGCCAACGGTCTGCGCGCCGGGTTCAACGCCGTAGGCGCCCATCTGGTGGCGCTGGCGCTGTTTCTCACGGCGCTGTTCATGACCACGCGCTTTTCTTTTTCCGGAGCGCACGCCTGGGTGAGCGGCCCCACGGGCCCTGTGGGCGCCGTCGAACGCCTCGGCATCATCCAGAAGGCCCAGGCCAAGTGGCGGAACTGGCGGGAGGCGCGCCAGCAGGAACTGATGCGCCGGCGCGTCGAGGCGATGCGCGCGGCGGGGCGGCCGCCCGTTTCGCAGCCGGGAGTGGGCGCGGCCACGCTGCTGAAGGACGCGCACAAGACGATCCATCTGGCCGACGAGGACGAAGAGATCGAAGAAGCCGACGAGGAATCGGCCGCCGCGGAGAAGGAAGAGCGCCTCGCGCCCATCCTGTTCCTGCATGACGAGAAGCCCAAACCGGCGGCGGCGCGCAAGGCCGGCGCCGAACCGAAGATCGCCCGCGGCAGCGCCAACTACAAACTGCCGTCGCCTTCGCTGCTGCAGCCCGGCGAGCGCAGCGAGTTACTGGACGAAACCGAACTGAAGGAGCGCGCACGGGCCATCGAACTGAAGTGCGAGGAGTTCGACATCAAGGGCCACGTGACGCAGATCAACCCCGGGCCAGTGGTCACCACCTTCGAGTTCAAGCCCGAGGCGGGCATCAAGGTGAGCCGCATCACCGGCCTGGCGGACGACCTGTGCCTGGCGCTGCAGGCGGAATCGATCCTGATCGAGCGCATTCCCGGGAAGTCCACAATCGGCATCGAAGTGCCCAACGTGAACCGCCAGACCATCGCCCTGCGCGAGGTGATCGAGGCCCCGGAATTCGTCAATTCGCCCAGCCGGCTGACGCTGGCCATGGGCCGCGACCTGCACGGGCGCATCCGCGTGAGCGACCTGTCGCAGATGCCGCACTTGCTGATTGCAGGGTCCACCGGCACGGGCAAGAGCGTGTTCATCAACTCCCTGCTGATGTCCATTCTCTACAAGTCCACGCCGGACGAGGTCAAGCTGGTCCTGGTGGATCCCAAGCGGCTGGAGCTGAATCTCTACGAGAAGATTCCGCACCTGCTGGCGCCGGTGGTGACCGACCCGAAGGTCGCCTCGAACGTGCTGCGCAATGCCACGAAAGAGATGGAAAAGCGGCTGACGCTGCTGGCCGAGCGCGGCGTGCGCAACATCGACCAGTACAACCGCCAGTTCCAGAAGGGGCAATCGCTCTCCCTCTTCGACACCAACGAGGAGAGCCAGCACAAGCCGCTGCCCTACATCCTGATCGTGATCGACGAGCTGGCCGACCTGATGATGGTGGACACCAACACCGTGGAAGAGTCCATCACGCGGCTGGCGCAGATGGCCCGCGCCGTGGGCATCCACCTGCTGCTGGCCACGCAGCGGCCGTCGGTGGACGTCATCACCGGTCTGATCAAAGCCAACTTCCCTGCCCGCATCTCCTTCCGGGTGGCCAGCAAGGTGGACTCGCGGACGATCCTGGACGCCAACGGCTCGGAATCGCTGCTGGGCCGCGGTGACATGCTCTACCTGCCGGCGGGTTCCTCGCGCCTGCACCGCATCCACGGACCCTACGTCCGGGAGGAGGAAATCACGGCGGTGTGCGATTTCTGGCGCGCCCAGGCGGAAGCCAAATACAACGAACAACTCCTCGAAGCGCCCAAGGAAGAGGGCGAGGACGCCGGCGAAGCGGACGTGGACGGCGATGGCGGCGAGGCCGTGGACGACGCGCTGTACCAGGATGCCGTGCGGGTGGTCTGCGAGATGGGCCGCGCCTCGACCTCCACGCTGCAGCGGCGGCTGCGCATCGGCTACGGCCGTGCCGCGCGTCTGATCGACTTGATGGAGAAAGACGGCATCGTGGGCCCGCCGGACGGCACGCGGCCCCGGGAAGTGCTCAAGAGCCGCGGCTGGATGAAAGAGTTCGACGATTCCATGCAGTAGCTGGCAGGCGCATTCTATCGGCAGGGTTCAGAATATAGCGCTCCTGAGCCCTGCCCTATTTTCTTCCGGCGGGCCGGCCCGATTTGACACACCCCGCACTCCTCCCTACAATTTATAGACCCCAGTGCCGGGGTAGCTCACCGGTAGAGCGCCGCCCTGAAAAGGCGGGCGTAGCCAGTTCGATTCTGGCCCCCGGCACCACTCAAACTCATTCCGCTTCTTTCTTGAGTTAGCAAATTCCAGTCCGGCGGGTCATCCCGCCTTCTTCCTGGATTACCCGCACCAACCGTCTCATTCCGGCGGGCGGCGCGGGCCGCCCATCGCGTCCTCGATACGCTCGGCGACGCCCAGTATCCGCTCTTCTTCAAAGGGCCGCCCGATCACCTGCACGCCAATAGGCAAGCCTTCCGCAGACACCCCGGCGGGAACGGCTACTCCTGGCAGACCCGCCAGATTCAGCCATTGCGAATGGCGCATCGTCTCGCGATAGGACGACCCGGCCCCAGGGCGCCAGCTCCCTTCCCCGTGGCGGAACGCCGGCGCCGCGCACACCGGCGCAAGCAGCACCGGAACGTCCTCCGTCTGCCGCACAATCTCCGCGCGCACGCTGTCGCGCTCGGTGCATGCGGCGAGGAAAGCGTCGAGCGTAACTTCTGGTTCCCCGGCAGCGACCTCCAAATATTCGCGGAGCATTGGACTCAACTCCGCTTCCTGCCCCGCAACGCTCCCGCGCACCAGATGCCCAATCACCGGCCCAAAGAAATACCACCACAGGGCAATCGCCCGGTCGAGCCCCGTGAGCCGGATTGGCTCCACAACCATGCCCTGGTCCTCCAGAGCTTGCGCGGCGTGCTCCACGGCGGCGCGTGTCTCGGAGCTCACCGCGCCGAGTGCGTCACACTCCAGGACTCCGATCCGCGCGCCGCGCTGCGGACCATCCTCCGCGCGCCGCAAGGGCACCCCTACCGAGCAGGAGTCCCCTGCATCCGGCCCGGCGATGGCTCCCAGCAGCAGGCGCAGATCCCCGACCGTGCGCGCCATCGGGCCCACCACCCCGAGCCAGGGAAAGGCTCCGGCGCCCGCGGGAAAATGGCCTGTCGCGGCGATCCGCCCCGGAGTTGGCTTCAGCCCGCAGATGCCGCAAAAATGCGCTGGCACCCGCACGGAACCTCCGCCATCGCTGCCGATGCCTCCAGCCGAGCACCCGGAAGCGATGGCCGCGGCTTCCCCGCCGCTCGAGCCGCCCGCGCTGCGCGAGAGGTCCCACGGGTTGCTGGTCCTGCCATGCACGGAGTTATTCGTCTCGTAGGCCATGAGGAATTCCGGCGTGTTCGTGCTGCTGACGAGAATGGCCCCAGCCGCCCGAAGACGCGCGACGAGCACGGCGTCCTGCTGGGGAACGTACTCCTTCCGCAGCGCGGACCCCGCGGGGCACCGCCAGCCGGCCACGTCGATGCAGCTCTTCACGCTCACCGGAACCCCGTGCAGCGCCCCCAGCGGCTCTCCGCGGAGCACCGCCGCTTCCGCACTGCGCGCTTGCGCGCGCGCCTCGTCGTGCGCGAGATGCACGAAGGCGTTCAGCTTCGGCTGCAGCTCTGTCGCCCGCCGCAGATGCGCTTCGACGACCTCGACGGGCGAGAGTTCACGCCGCCGAATCTTCTCTGCCATGTCCCGCGCGGATAGAAAGTGCACGATGCCCCACCTCGAAGATTTCTGCCTGCTGCTGTACGCTCACAAACCGCCGAGTCTATCACGCCGTCCCCTCGCGCAGAGGCGGGCGCACGGATGATCGGAACCTGCGCGCGCCGCAAGCGGAACTGCGCTGGCCATTCGCCTGGACTGCGCTTAATCCAATTGCGGCGCCCTTGGCGGTGTTGTAGACTCCCGTTACGTTTGACGGAAAACAGCACTTAGCGCAGGCCAATCTTTTCTTAGGAACCCTTCTTGCACCCACTCATGGCGGTACCCGCGCACCGAAAAAAGAGCATCCGCTGGGGAATCCTGCTTCCGGCTGTGCTCGCGGCCACCCTTGCCCTCCTGCCTGCTCCTGCTCGTGGCAACGACGAGATCGCGCTGCGGGAAAACTGGGCCATTCAATCTTCAGCCAAAGTGGACGCCAGCGCCGAACAGATCTCCCGCGCCGGCTTCGCTGCCTCCGGCTGGTGCAAGACCTCCCTCCCGAAGACGGTCTTCGCCGCGCTGGTCGAGAATGGCGTCCACCCCGATCCCTACTTCGGCAAGAATCTGCGCTCCCTGCCCGGCGTTACCTACGAGATCGGCTCGGAATTCTCCAACCAGGAGATGCCCGAGGACAGCCCCTTCGCCAAGCCCTGGTGGTACCGCACGGAATTCGACCTGCCCGCCAGCTACGCCGGCAAGATCGTGCGCATCGCGTTCCGCGGAATCAACTACCGCGCGGAAATCTGGATCAACGGGCAGAAGGTGGCGGGCGAGGACCAGATCGCCGGCGCCTTCCGCCGCTATGACCTGAACGTGACGCGCTACGTGCGCGCCGGCGAAAAAAATGCCCTCGCCGTGAAAGTCTCCGCACCAAAGGCCGGCGAGCTGGGCATCACCTGGGTGGACTGGAACCCCACCCCTCCCGACAAAGACATGGGGCTGTGGCAGGAGGTGGTGGTTTCTGCGAGCGGGCCGGTCTCCGTGCGCCATCCGTTTGTGGAGACCAAGCTCGATCTGCCCGCCGCAGCCACGGCGCGCCTCACCGTGCGCGTCGCCGTGCGCAACGACAGCGCTGCCGCCGTCACCGGCACGCTGCGCGGCAAAATCCTCGGCGAAAAGAAGCCCATCGAGTTCACCCAGGCCGTGGCCCTCGCACCGGGGGAAAGCCGCACGATCACCCTTTCGCCGGACACGGTTGCGGCATTGCTCGTGGCTCAACCCAGGCTGTGGTGGCCCTACACCATGGGTCAGCCGTATCTCCATACGCTGGTCCTGGACTTTCTCACCGCGGACGGCGCCGTCTCCGACACCCAGCGCATCGAGTTCGGCATCGTGCAGCACGATTCGCAGATGACCGCCGAGGGGCATCGCCTCTTCCGCGTGAACGGCAAGCCCGTGCTGATCCGCGGCGGCGGCTGGGCTCCGGACATGCTCTTGCGCGTGGATGCCAAGCGCCGCGCGGCGGAGTTTCGTTACGTCAAGGGGATGGGCCTCAACACCATCCGCTTGGAAGGCAAACTCGAGGACGAAGATTTCTTCGCCTTCGCCGACCGCGAAGGCATCCTGGTCATGGCCGGGTGGTGCTGCTGCGACGCCTGGGAAAAATGGGGCGCGTGGAACGACGAGAACCGCCTCGTTTCCGTGGAGTCCCTGCGCGACCAGGCGCTCCGCTTGCGCCGCCATCCCAGCGTCTTTGTCTGGCTCAACGGCAGCGACAACCCGCCCCCGGCGGACCGCGAGCGCGCCTACCTCGACGTCCTGCAGCAGGTCAACTGGCCGTACTCCGTGGTCTCCTCCGCTACGGCGAAACCTACGGACGTCACCGGCCCCTCCGGCGTGAAAATGACCGGGCCGTATGACTACGTTCCGCCCAACTACTGGCTGCTGGACACCAAGACCGGAGGCGCGCACGGTTTCAACACGGAGACCAGTCCGGGGCCGGCCGTGCCGCCCCTCGAATCGCTGCGCAAGATGATGCCCGCGGACCAGCTTTGGCCCATCAACGACACCTGGAACTTCCATGCCGGCGGCGGCGTCTTCAAGGACATCAAGCTGTACACCAACGCGCTGGAACAGCGCTACGGCCAGGCCTGCGACGCCTCCGACTTCGCCTGGAAGTCGCAAGCCGTGGCCTACGAGGGCCAGCGCGCCATGTTCGAGGCCTTCGCCCGCAACAAGTACCGCTCCACCGGCGTCATCCAGTGGATGCTCAACAATGCCTGGCCCGGCCTCATCTGGCACCTCTACGACTACTATCTGCGCCCGGGCGGCGGCTACTTCGGCTCCAAGAAGGCCCTGGAACCCGTGCACGTGCAGTTCTCCTACGACGACCGTTCGGTGGCCGTCGTCAGCGATCGCCAGGCGCCGCTTGCCGGGCTACGGGTGGAAGCCCGGCTCTACGACATGGAGATGAAGGAGCGCTTTGCGTCCGAGGCCGTGGTGGACGTTCCGGCGGATGGCGTGGTGCGGGCCTTCGCCGTCCCCGAGCCTGCGAGCATCTCCACCACCTATTTCCTCACCCTGCGGCTGCTCACCCCAGCGGGCAAGCTCCTCAGCCGCAACTTCTACTGGCTCTCGACCAAACCGGACATACTCGATTGGGCCAAGGGCGAATGGTATTACACGCCGCAAACGGCCTTCGCGGACTTCACCGCGCTGCAGAACCTGCCCAAGGTGGCCGTGAAGGCGTCGCTCGCGAAACAGGAGTCCGGGACGGAGAGCCTGGCGGACGTCACGCTGCAAAACACCGGCAAGACCCTGGCCTATCTGGTGCGCTTGCGGCTCCTGCGCGGGCCTGGCGGAGAAGAAGTGCTCCCCGTATTCTGGGAAGACAACTACTTCTCGCTGCTGCCCGGCGAGAAGCGCACCATCGCGGTGCGCTACCGCACCAGCGATGCGGGCGGCGCACCGCCGGTTCTGGCCGTGGACGGCTGGAACGTCATCGCAGCGCATTGACCCGCTTCGCGGTCACGCATGCCACGGATTCGCGCGTGCCATCCTTCCGCCGGCAGCGCCTAGGCGGCCGGGCATTCCGATTCAGTTTGCCGCGGGCTGGGGGAACAGGCCGAGCTGCTGCGGCGAGGGCAGCGTCTTTTCCTGCCGGTATTGCACTTCGGCCTGCCGCACAGCGACGATTTTCGCCTGCATCTCCCGCGCTAGGTTGTCGTAGCGCACCAGCACGTTTGGCAGCCAGTACGAGTAATTCTCCCGCTGCCAATTCTGCGCGTATAGTTCGCGCAGGCGGGTGGTGGCATCGCGCAGGTCTTCGAGCCGCGCGTTGATGCCCGTGATCTCCGCCAGATCCCGCCCCACGCGCTCCTTATCCGTCTGATTGGCCCAGGCATCCGCGTAAAACCCATTGATCTCCTGCGTGAACTGGATCTTCATGCCCAGCGTGTCCAGCCGCAGGGCCGCGAAAATCAACGCATCCACCGTGCCGGCATTGGCCCGCGCCTTCTGGCGGTTGCGGTACAGCGAAGACAGCGCGGCCTCCGCGGACATCCGCAGATCGCCCGCCACCGGCAGCGCCTTCTGCGCCATCTTCGCGCCCGTGTCGCTGAAGGGATCGTTCCAGAAGAGGTCGTCCTCGGCGCCTCGGAAGCCGGCCTTGCGCAACAGCGCATGCGTGCGGTCGAGATTCTCCAGCGCATCGCCGAACGTGGAGTCCTCGTTCCGGTAGAAGGCCCAGTCATAGCCGGCCTTGAACTGCTCAATGGAGCTCTCGCCCGGTTGCCATCCTGCGGCGGCCCCGAACACCAGCGCCGGCCAGGTCATTTCGTAGAGCGCTTCCCCGTCGTCGTTCCAGGTGGTATTGAGCACGCCGAGGGAGCCGTACTTCTGCCCATCGCGCACGAAGTTGCGGATATTGACGTACGCCGTATCCAGGTCCGGCCAGATCATGCTCCAGTTGTTCGCACCGGGGGCGACCATGGTCACCAATCCGGCATCGTGAAAAGGCTTCAACAGCGTTTCGAACTCCGCCCGCGCTGAATAGTCCCACGGCACGGCTACCATCTCTTTCGGCAGCATGCCCAGCAGTTCCGGGTACTTCACCGCGATGTCACCCCAGAAAAGCAGCCGCTTGTGATAGGGCTGCATGATCTCATGGACCTTCTGCAGGTGCTCCAGATATACGCGGCCCAGCCCCACCTCCGCCGCGCGCGCTTTCGTCTGGCCGGTGCCCAGCTCGAAGGTCTCGTCCGCGCCGATATGAAACAACGGCCCTGGAAAAAGCGGCGCAAGTTCCCCGTAGAAACTGCGGATGATGTCGTACGACGCTTCCTTGGTTGGCGTGAGGACGTGGCCGTGCGGCGTTTCCGCCACGCCGGCGTACTGCTCGTATTTCAAGACGTGATGCAGGTGGCCGAAGCCCTGCTGCTCGGGCAGGATGGTCACGTAATATTTCCGGGCGTAGGCCACGAGATCCCGTATCTTCTCCGGCGTCAGCGCCGCCTCTTTCGGAGCCACCAGCGGATGGCTCTGGAAATCGAATACGTGCTCCATGTACAGCGAGACCAGGTTGACCTTGTATCCCGCCAGCGTGCGCACCTGCTTCTTCACATACTCCAGCGTGGGAATCGGCCCGCGGCTGATGTCGTCGTGCACCCCGCGCCACTCCATGCTCGGCCAGTCCTGCAGCGTGCCCGCCGGGCAGGCCAGGCCCTTGCCCTCCGGGTGGAGCATTTGCCGCAGCGTCTGCACTCCGTAAAACAGACCCTGCCCGGTATTTCCCGCCACCAGAATGCGCGACGCGTCGGCAACAATCACGTAGCCCTGGCTGCCCAGTTGTTCCTCCGGCTTCACGCCCCGGGCCCGCAGTGCCGCGCGCACTCCGCGGTCGCCGAGCCGCCCCAAAACAATCGCGCCGCCGCCCTGCGCCGGCGCCGCCACCGTCTCGATGGGCACTTTCCTGCCGGACTGCTCGCGGATATCCTCCGCCAGCATCTCCGCGGCGGTGCGATCTTCCGCCGCGTGCCGCGCGTCGAGCAGGATGCGCGTAGCCGGCCCGACAACGAATTTCCCCCCACTCAATCGCACCGCCTTCGGCGCCGGAAGAAGATGCAACGCGCTGGCATCGCTGTCCGCTTGTGCGGCGGCGCCTCCGCAAACTGCGGAAAGAAGCAAGAGAGCCAGCAGAAATCTGTGGTTCATAAAATATCTCTTTTGCACCGTTTTCCCCGCTCTCTATGAAATCGCTGAACGCGTTAAAGAAATTGCCGCGGAATCGCCGCCTGCAGCCCCGCGTGCGGGAGATATTTTTGCAGATGCCCGGGCAATCGCCTCCGCAGCAAGAGGCGCCATCATCGCATAGCCCGCATCGTTGGGATGTACTCCATCGCCGGTTAGTGCCGCCTTTAGACCCTGCTTCTCATCGGCCATCGCCGCGTAATAGTCCAGGTACACCAGGCCCTCCTGCGCGGCGTACTCCTTCATCCAGGCATTCAGCGCGAGAATTTTCTCCACCGGCCGGATCTCCGGCCTCCACGGATAGCGCGCGGCCGGCAGGACCGACGCGAGCACCACCCGGATTTCGTTTTTCCTCGCCAGCTCGGCCATGGACATAAGATTGCCCTCGATCGCGGCCAGCGTGGTGGGCCCGGCATTCTCCGCGATATCGTTGGTGCCCGCCAGAATCACCGCCACTTTCGGCTTCAGCGCGATCACGTCCTGCCGGAATCGCAGCAGCATCTGCGGCGTGGTTTGTCCGCTGATTCCGCGGTTCACATACGGCTTCCCGGGAAAGGACGCGGGAAGATTCCAGAACTCGGTGATGGAGTCTCCGAAGAAGACGACTCGCGATTCCCCGCTGGCGGGAGCGCCGAGTTTGGCGTTGTCTTCCCGGTAGCGCGCCAAGTCGGGCCAGTCGCGCAGCTTCGCTTCCATCTCTTGCCGCTCCCGCTTCAGGGTTTCGCAGGGATCCGCGGATTGCTGCGCCGCCGCCGTTTGCGCCAGAATCAAGCCAAGTAGAAATACCAGGCTGCGTTTCATGAGCTACTCCGGTTTTAGGTAGAATCCCATCTGCTCCGGTGCAGGCAGCGTCTTGGTCGTATTGTATTGCTTCTCGACGCTGGCCAGGCGCATGGCCATGGTCTCGTAGGTCCGCGCCAGGATGTCGTAGCGCAACAGTATGTTCGCCAGCCAGTACGGTTTGGCTTCCCGCAACCAGGCTTCCTGGTAGAGTGCGCGCATGCGGGTGGTCGCTTCGCGCAAATCTTGCAGGCGCACCTCCCCTATCGCGTCCAGATCGTCAATGACCCGGTTGCGAGTCGTGGCGTTCTGGTAGGCGTCCCAGTAGAACCGGTTCATCTCTCCGGTGAACTGGATTTTCATCCCCAGTACGTCCAGCCGCCAGGCCGCCAGGATCATGGCCTCCACCGTTTCGCCATGGGCGCGGGCCCGCGCGCGGTTACGGTAGAGCGACTCCAGCGCGTGTTCGGCCTCCAGGCGCACTTCGCGTGCCACAGGCAATCCTTTTTGCAGGGTGCGGGCGCCTTCCTCCGTGAAGGGGTCCGCCCAGAACA
This sequence comes from Terriglobia bacterium, assembly GCA_020073585.1. Lineage (GTDB taxonomy): Bacteria > Acidobacteriota > Terriglobia > Acidiferrales > UBA7541 > Acidiferrum. Next base: position 8,738 of record JAIQEV010000029.1, on the reverse strand, counting down.
GGGCGTCGGTGGCTTCGTCGAAGCCGGCTTTGTTCAGCAGCTCCGTGGCCCGGTTCAGCTTCTCAATCGCGTCACGGAACGTGGACTCCCCGTTTCGGTAGAAAGCCCAATCGTAGCTATCCTTAAACGCTTCCAACGAGGATTCCCCGGGCTGCCAGCCCGCCGCCGCGCCGAACACCTGCCCCGGCCAGGTCTGTTCGAACAGCGCCTCGCCATCGTCATCCCAGGTGGTGTTGAGCATGCCCAGTGCGCCATATTTCTGCCCATCGCGCACGAAGTTGCGGATGTTGACCAGCGCCCGGTCCACATCCGGCCAAATCCGGTTCCAGTTGACGGTCGAAGGCGCGACGATCACATCCAGTCCCGCTTCCCGAAACGGCTTCAACTGCGCGTCGAAGCTGGGCAGCACATTGTAATTCCAGGGCACGGCGATCATCTCCTTGGGCACGGTACGCAGTAGCTCCGGGTATTCCACCGCCACATCGCCCCAGAACAGCAGCCGCTTATTGTACGGCTTCAGCATTTCGTTCAGCTTCAGCAAGTGTCCCAGATACACCTGCCCCAAGCCGATCTCCGCCGCGCGCTGCTTGCTCTGTCCGTTGCCGAGTTCCCAGGTTTCGTCCGCACCGATATGCAGGAACGGTCCGGGAAACAGCGGCACCAGCTCCGCGTACATCTCCTGGAGCAACTGGTAAGACTTCTCATTCGCCGGTGCCAGAACCTGTCCGTGCGGGGTCTCCGCCAAATCGTTGTAGATTTCCAGCTTGAGCAGGTGATGCAGGTGGCTGAAACTCTGCTGCTCCGGTACCACGGTCACGTAGTACTTGCGCGCGTACTCCACAAGCTCCTTAACCTCGGCGGTTTGGAATACAGCCTCCTTGGGTACCGTCAGCGGCTCCTGCTGATAATCGAATGCACCCTCCAGATAGAGAACGAACATGTTCATCTTGTAGGAGGCCAGCACGCGAATCTGCTTCTTCACGTAGTCCAGCCTGGGAATTGGCCCGCCGATCAGGTGATTCTGCGCCCCACGCCACTCCATGCTCGGCCAGTCCCGGATGGCGGCCCCCGGGCAACGCAACTGCTTCCCGCTCGGCCGCAACAACTGCCGCAGCGTTTGCACCCCGTAGAACAGCCCCTGCCCGCTCTCTCCCGCCACGAGGATGCGCGACTTATCGGCAAATAGCAGATAGCCCTGGGCGTGAAAGGCGTCTCCTGCCTTCAGTCCCCTGGCTTCCAGCGCGGCGCGCACACTGCGGTCCTGCAGACGCCCCAGTACGATGGAACCCGGGCCAGCCGGCATGACCTGGGCCACTACAATTGGCACCTTGATTCCGGCCTGGCCGGCAATCTCGGCAGCCAGCGTCTCCGCTGCGGTCGTGTCTTCGCTGGCGTGCTTCGCGCTGATCCAGATGCGCGTGCCGGGTCCGACCACAAAGCTGCCCTGGCCCAGGCTGACCTCCTTGGGGGCCGGAAGCAGATGCAGGTTGCGGACCGGGTCGGAGGACTGCGCCGCCGCGGAGCTACGCAGCGAAAACAGGCAGACAAAGAGTGCGAGTATGCTCTTGGTGGTCATGGACAGGGGATGCTCAGTCAGAAATGGCAAATCGCTGGGCCAAGGAATATTGCGAGGGCTGAGCCGCAGCCGGACCATCCGGCTGCGGCTCAAACCGCATGGTAAGGGCCGAGAACACCGGTTTCTGAGTCATCTGCGTTCACCGGTGTCCGCGCGATTAGAAGCTGATCTTGGCTCCCAACTGCATCTGGCGGCTGGTGTTGGCGTAGCCGATCATGCCCTCCCCGCCCGAACCGAGAACCCTGCCCGGTATTCCGAGGTTCGGATGATTGAACACGTCGGTGATGGCCAGCTTGAACTGCAGCCTTCCGGACTCACCGAGCATTTTCAGCGCGAAGCTCTTCAACAGCGCCACATCGAACGTCCGCCAGTTCGGGCCCCGCAAGGTATTGCGCCCCAGGTTCCCGAAGGTGAAGTTTGCTGGCTGGGCGAACGCCGCGGGGTTAAACCAGCAGTTGATGGTTCCGACAGGATCGCCGCCCGGACACGTTCCGCTGTTGGGATCGCCGACCAGGTTCGGGCGCAACGCGTGATGTCCATATGCCGTTCCCGCCCCCGAAGTGTCGTTGGTCATGACCGGAGTAAAGGGCAGGCCTCCGCGCAGAAAGAAGATCGAGGAAACCTCCCAGCCTCCCAGCAGGCCATTCAACACGCCTTCCTTGTTCAGATAGCGCTTCCCGCTTCCAAAGGGCAGGTGGTAATCGAGGTTGCCATTGAGCGTGTGGCGGATGTCGTTGGCCGCGGCGCCATAGTTCGAATTGGGATCATAGGCATTCTGGTAGCCGCCACGCTCCGCAGCTCCCGCGCCGCCCCATCCGGCGCTGGTGAGCGTGTCCAGCGTCTTCGACCATGTGTAGTTGGCCGCAAACGACAGCCCATGGGAGGTCTGCTTCTTCACGCTTACTTGCAGCGCATTGTAGTTCGAGCGGCCATCGAAGAGCGCGGCGCGGATATCGCCGAACTGCGGGTAGGGCCGCTGGCCCGTGGCCAGCAAATTCGCCGGCACCTGGTTGAGATCCCGGCCATTTTGCAGATTCACCCCTCTGTTTCCCACGTAGCCCAGGTCCAGCACCACTCCGCCTTTGAGCTGATACTGCACGTCCAGCTGGTACTCTGCGGCGTAGGACAGCGGTGAGTCGTAGATGGAATACGTGACTGGGGTCCCGTTCAGCACGTCGGGAGTCCGTGTCGCGTCCGTGGGATAGATGATGGCGCCCGCCGGAGGTCCTGCCGCAAGCTGGAAGTACGTGCCGTTGTACGCCGGAATCCAACCCTGCCCCCAGGCCGCAGCCGGCCCGGTCGTGTTCTGCCCCGCAATGATGCTGTAGATTCCGAAGCCCCCGCGGACCGACAATTTGCTCGTGGGGGACCAGGCCACTCCCACTCGCGGGGCAAAGAAATTGGGAATGGTCTTCGTGAGTGCGGTGCGCCCATTTTGACCGGCGAACCACATCGCTCCCAGCGTACCCGTGGCGGGGTTCGTGATCGTCGGATCAAAACTGGAGATCTTGTTGTTCACTTCGCTCCAGCCGCTCTGGATCACGTAGCGCAATCCCGCCGTCAGCGTAAGGTTCGATTTGGCCTTGTAGGCATCCTGGACAAACGTCTGGGCGCTCCACATGCGCCCTCCCGTTTCCGGGTTGATGGAGATCCAATAGGCGCTCGGCGAGCCCAGCAGGAAGTCGGCATAACCTTCCCCACCGTTTCCGTCCGCGGGGTTCTGCGTAAACGACCCGCCGAACCAATAGCCCCCGTTATCTTCCGTTCCCCACCCGGTATTCACCCACCAGCGGTCAAATTCCCCGCCGAACTTGATGATGTGCTTCCCTTTCACCCAGGTGACCACTTCGGAGGGAATGAACGTCGTCTCCACGTCTATCGCCGGGGGGAATCCGGCGGCGTAGCCGATGCCGGTATTGAGCGCTCCATTAATCCAGATCGTCGGGAAAAGATCCCCGATCGGATTGACCATGCCCAGCTTGGCGGGCCAGCCCTGCCCCTGACTGGCCACCGTAGCGTGGCCGTTCGCACGGCTAACCGAAAAGCGGAATTCGCTCACCACATTCGGGTTAATCGTCCATACATCGGTAATCTGTCCCTGCGATTCGCTGCCCGCCCAGGCTCCGCAACTCAGGGCGCAATTCACGTCGTTAAATTGCTGGTCGAAAGTGGAATAGAGAACCGAAGCGCTCAGCCGGTTGTTCGCCGTGAGGTTGTAATCCACTTTTCCGTTCGTCCAACTGTTCGTGACTGGATTCCCCAGATTCACGTAGTAGTTGCGGTACAGCGTATTTTGCAACTGGGCTGTGGGGAAATAGCTCTGGATCTTCGCCGCCAGCGCATCGAACCGATTCACGGGAATAATGTTCCCAGGAAATTCCATGCGGCAGTTGAGCCCAGGATTATAGGTAGCCGGATCGTAAATCTGCCCCTGGCGCTCCTGTAAGCCGGAACAGGGATTAATCACCGGGATCGTATGCGCGGCGTCGGCCCAGAGTAGCGGCCCCAGGAGAATCGAAAAGTCCCCCGTCTTCAGCGCGTCGGTGGGATACGATTGCGGCGCCGGACTGAAATTCCGGATCGGATTCCTCTCGTAATTGAAGAAAAAGAAAGCTTTGTTGCGCTTAATGGGCCCGCCTAGGTTGCCCCCGTATTCGTTCCAGCGCTGCGCGGGCTTCGCCCCTTGCACGAAATAGTTGCGCGCATTGAAGAATTCATTCTGGATATATTCGTAGAGGGACCCATGGAAATTGTTGGTGCCGCTCTTGGTGATGACGTTGAAGGCCGACAGCCCGTTGCCGTGCTCGGCGCCGAAGTTCGCCGTACTTAGGCTTACCTCTTCGATCGATTCCAGCGGGGGTGTCAGCGCATCGGGGTTTGCGGACTGTCCGAACATGGCGATGCCGCCGTCGATCTGCCAGTTGGCGTTAAAAGACTGCTGCCCGTTGACGCCGATGCCCTGCCCGCTGGACTGTTCACCGCCGCCAGGATTCACTCCCGGCAGCACCGCCAGCAAATCGTACCAACTGCGGTTCATGCTCGGGGCGTCGGTGATCACCTGCGCGGTGAGCGTCGTGCTCTTCACCGCGGACTCGGTCTGCACCAGCGGCGCTTCCGCGGTCACCGAAATGTGCTCCGAGATCGCCCCCACTTCCAGCACCGCGTCCACCGTGACGGTTTCCACGTGCAGCACAATGCCTTTGCGGATGAAAGTCTTGAAGCCGTCTTTTGCGAACGTCAGGGAATACTCGCCCGGCACCACATAGGGCGCGTCGTACACACCCGACGCATCGGTCGAGGCCGTCTGGCTCACGCCGGTCGCCACATTGGCGATGGTCACGGTGACTTTCGCCACCGGCGCCTGGGATTGATCCGTCACTGTTCCACGGATCTCCGCGCTCTGCGTGCCCTGGGCCGCAGCCCTGCTAAACGAGCCGCATGCGGCCAGTACTAGAACCAAAACTGCGGCCCAACGAAAACTCGAATTCATCTTGGAAATCACGAATTCCCCTCTCTCGCGCATTTCGACCCCTGCGGCAACCCCTGCTGAAATGCATTGCAGCTATGTCTTTCAACGATTTCGCGCACTTTGGTCTGATTCATTCCTGGCGTCAAGTTCGTAACGGTTCGCCGCCCACGTTACATAAAGTTCGCAACAAATATTCACGCGAAATTGACCCGCCTCCGCGACAAATCGCAGAAAAGCGCATCCGTATCAGCGCTTTCTGGAAAGAATCTCCGGAACGGCCGCGGCCGCCAGGAACCTATGAATTTGTGTAGGCAAACCTAGGGGGTGTCTTGCAGCGAAATTTCGATGGCCGCATGGCATGCTATCATGCCCATTTTATGGAGTAAGCGCATGCGCGGAATCCCCAGTGCTTCAAATTTCGTAGCTCTGCTGCTTCTCCTGCTGCTTCTTTCCCCCTGCTCCTTCGCCCAGACCAGCCCCGCCAAGCAGCGCGAAATGCAGTTGCATGCCGCCCGCGCCCGGCGGGCTCTGGACGCGAAGAACCCGGAATTGGCGATTCGTGAGTTCCAGGCCATCCTGGAGCTGGATCCGCGCGACGTGGACGCCCGGGCCAATATCGGCGTGGTCCACTTCTTGCATGGCCGGTGCGCCGAGGCCAGTGAGCATTTCCGGAAGGCCCTGGAGCTGCAGCCCTCGCTCTGGAAGGTCCAGGCCATGCTGGGCTTATGCGAAAAAAGCTCCGGGAGACCCGACAAGGCCCAGGCGCTGCTGGAAAAGTCATTCCCGCATCTGCAGGATCTCAAGTTGCAAACGCACGCCGGAATGGCTCTCGTCGAGCTCCATTATCAGCGCGGAAATCTGGAGCAGGCTCTGTCTGTCCTCGATACCCTGCGGAAGCTGGATCCCGCCAATCTGGATGTTCTCTATGTTTCCTATCGAATCCACTCCGACCTGGCGGTGCAAGCCCGCGAGAGCATCGCTTTGCTTGCTCCGGACTCCGCCCGCATGCACCAGATCCTGGCCCAGCACTTGATCAATGAGGGCGACGCCAAGGGCGCGGTAGCGCAATATCGCGAGGCCCTGCGCATCAATCCGCAGCTTCCTGGCGCGCATTTTGAGCTGGGCGAGGCCATTCTGCAGGACGCATCCTCCGAACACGCCCAGGACGATGCGCAAAAGGAATTCGCAGCCGCGCTGGCGCTGAATCCCAACGATGCCAAAGCGGAATGCAAACTGGCCGGAATCCTCGCCTTGCGCGGCGATATGGATGCCGCACTCCAGCATTACACGCGTGCCGTGGAACTGAACTCCCGGGAGTCCGAGGCCCAAATAGGTATCGCCAAGGCCCTGACCGCAACCGGTCAGCACGGCAAAGCTCTGGAGCACCTGCTTGCGGCCGTCCGAATGGATCCCGGCAATGCCGGGGCCCACTACCGGCTCTCGCAGTTATACCGGGAACTGGGACGTCCTTCCGAAGCCGCTCAGGAATTGGCAACGTTCAAGGAATTGCGCGAAGCCCGGGCGCGCATTCGTTCGGCGTACCCGCAGGTATACAAGGAAGCGGGAAGTTCGCAAACGCTGAACCCCGACATTCCCCAATAGCCGCGGTGATCTCAATGGGTCGACGCAACACTTGCGCGAAGTCTACTCGCAGGAGTCTGAAAACCTAAGGTTTTTCTCGGGCGTTGATTTAAGCGCAGTGCCACTTTGTCCAGTTCCGATTGCGCAAAGCAGGACAGGTCGGTTCCCTTAGGAAGGTATTGCCGTAAGAGCCGGTTCGTGTTTTCGTTGGTGCCGCGCTGCCAAGGACTATGCGGATCACAGAAGTAGACTTTCACATTGGTAGCCACCGTAAAGGTCTTGTGTTTGGCCATCTCCAGCCCGCGATCCCACGTCAACGAGCGCCGCAGTGCCGCGGGTATCTTACGAACATGCCGAGTCAGTGCGGCGACGACAACCGCCGTATCTTTGCTGGGCACCTTTACGAGTGCGGTAAAACGCGAATGTCGCTCCACTAAGGTCACAACGTGACTGTTCTTTGAGCCGCCGATGAGGTCGCCCTCCCAATGACCTGGAATGGCGCGGTCCTGGATTTCTGCGGGTCTTTCCCGGATGGAGATGGCGTCGACGATTTGGCCGCGGGACTGGCCGCCGACACGAGAGTGCTGCGAGCGGCGTATGCGACGCTTGGATCGCAGGTGCCCAATCAGCTCTTTCTTCAGCACTCCTCGCGCTTGAATGAATAAGCTACGGTAAATGGTCTCGTGGGACACGCGCAGGCTCTCGTCATCGGGATACTGGGTTTTCAGCCATCCGGAAACCTGTTCCGGCGACCAGTCCAGAATCAGTTTACTCGCAACGATCTTCTGCAACTTCACATGGATCGAAAGAAGGCACCGCTTGGGCCGCAAAGCCGACTCCCAGGCTTCGTAGTCGGCTTCGTTGGCTCGATACACAGAACGGCCACCATGACGTGCGACTTCCCGGCTCACGGTCGACACCGTTCGGTCCAGGCATTTGGCAATCTCACGTATCGACGAGCCGGAAGCGATCCCTCGAGAGATCTCCTCGCGCTCACGCAGCGTGAGCGCGAGGAGCGAGCGCCGCCGGACCGCCGGAACAAACCCACCGTGATGCGACACCAGACAGCGAATGGACGAATGATTCTTGCCGAACGCGCGCCCGATCTCATGCAACGACTGTCCCGCCTTCCAACGGCACCACATGTCGCTCTTCTGCACCGCAGAAAGCCCCGCCCGTTTCCCTTGGGCCATAAACACCACCCTTGAAAGCAGCTTTATATCAGATGGTGTTGCGTTGACCCGTTGAGCCCGCAGCATTTATCGGACAAGTGAAATCACCGCGTTGGCCTCGCGCCGCCAGCGCACGCGCATGGGCTTTGCGGGCATCCCAGTCGCAAATTACACCACAATAGTGCAACAGGGGCAGTTTTGAACGGCCCTATCTCCTATCCCAAACTTTCATTGACACTCCTTCCGCCCTCCCCTACACTTTCTAAGTTCTTGGTAGAGGCGCGGAAGCCATCAGTAGCCGGGCGCGCAGTTCCGAGCAGCATCGGAGCACCCGGCCAAAGGGGCTCATCAGTTCTTTCCGCCGAAGTCGCTGCGTTCGCTGAACCCGCAGCGGTTGGGGGCTCAGGTCTAAGGCCTGTCCACTGTCATCCGTGAAAACGGGTGGAGCGCTATCGAGTGGCAGCGGCCCCGAGCCTTACCTCGCGGTTTCTCCTTCTCGTTCCGTTCCCCCCTGAATCGCCCGGTGCACATGAATCTTTTCGAATTGACGCGTGCCCTCGTCGACATCGACTCGGTCACCAATCACGAGCAGCAGGTAGGCGACTTCCTGCTCGGGCATCTCTCGGCTCTCGTCAGCTCCTACGGCGGGCATCTCGAGCAGATGCAGGCCGAGCCGCAGCGCAGCAACGTCTTCGCCTGCTGGGGCCAGCCCGTGGTCACCCTCTCCACGCACATGGACACCGTGCCCCCGTTCTTCGCTTCCCGCGAGGATGACGGCTTCCTCTGGGGCCGCGGCGCCTGCGACGCCAAGGGCATCATCGCGGCCATGATCGCCGCCGCGGAAAAGCTCCTGGCCGGCGGCACCCGCAACTTCGGCCTGCTCTTCGTCGTCGGCGAGGAGCGCAACAGCGCCGGCGCCCACGCCGCCGCCGCGCATCCC
>JAIQEV010000089.1 GCA_020073585.1 Terriglobia bacterium | reverse complement strand
ATGGAAATCCTCAAGCCACCTTTGCCATTGATTCTCAGATCGATATTCTGGCGGAGATGGCAGGAATTGATCCCCTCGATTTCAGATTGAGAAATACCAATACGCCAGGTGAGATCACGCCCCAGAATTTTAAAATCAACACCTGTGGTCTGAAGGAATGTATTGATTCGGTTGCAGAAAAGTTGGATTGGCGACAGAATCGAGGTCGATGCACTTTCACGGCCACGACGACTTCGGCCTGGCCACGGCCTGCGCCATTGCCGCCGTGCGCGGCGGTGCGCAGTGGATCCAGGGCACCATCAACGGCATGGGCGAGCGCGCCGGCAACGCCGACCTCGGCGAGATCGCCATGGCCCTCTACGGCCTCTACAACGTGCCGGTGGCGCTGAACCTGAAGAAAATCCGCGAGGTCTCCGCGCTGGTGCGCCGCGCCTCCGGCTACGCCATGGAGCCGTGGAAGCCGGTCGTCGGCGAAAACCTCTTCATGCGCGAAAGCGGCGCCGTGGCCAGCCAGTTCCACATCCCGGAAGCGATCGAGCCGTTTTCCGCGGACCTGGTGAACGCCGAGCGCCGCATCGTCCTCGGCAAGAAGAGCGGCATCGACAGCATCGCCATCAAGTGCCAGGAACTGGGGCTGGATCTGAGCGCGGAGCAGCAGCAGGCGGCGCTCGCCGCTGTGAAGCGCCTCGGCACGGAGCAGCGCCGCCTGGTCACCGACGACGAACTGCGCGCCATCGCCACCCGCGTCAAGCGGCCTGCCTGACGCGCCCTCGCTTTAACGAAACACGCTGCCACAAAAAAGTAGGGGCACGATGGTTCGTGTCCCTCTTTTCTTTCCGGCTTGACTGAAAACCTAACGCTTCTTCTTGCGGAAGTGCGGCAAGACTTTTTTGCCGAAGAGCTTGGCCTGGGCGGGACGATCCTTGCCCCACAGCTCGAGCATCATCTGCGTGCAGCCCGCCGCGCGGTACTCTTCCAGCTTTTCGATGCACTGGGAGGGCGTGCCGGCAACCGGGCAGACCTTGTCGAGAATAGCGTCGCTCACCGCCTTCGCGGCGGCCTTGCGCCCGCCCTGCTCCATGGCTTCGGCGATCGGCGCGATCTCCTCCATGGTCAGCCCGGCGCACTCGAGCAGCGTATCGGCGGAGCCCCGGATGTTCTGCACCTTGTTGGCCAGGTACATGGCAGCCATTTCGCGGGCGCCTTCCCGCGCGGTCCGCGGATTTTCGCCGATGCTGCCGACCACCACGCAGCCGAGGTCCAGCTTCGCGGGGTCCTTGCCCGCCGCGATCGCTCCCTCCTCCATCGCCTTCTTCGAATACGCGGCGAATTTCGGCGTCGTGATGCTGGCGGTCAGCAGCCCGGCGGAATGCGAACCGGCAAGGCGCTGCATCACCGGGCCGGTGCCCGCCACGTAAATGGGCACGGGCCAGCGCGGCACGTGCGCGTCGGCCTTGATCGGCGGGGCGTAGGTCTGGAAGGCCTTGCCCTCGTACTTCACTTCGTTGCCCGCGAGCAGCGCCTGGATGATTTCGATGCTCTCGCGCATCACCGTCGCGGGGCCGACCTCCTTGCCCTTCTCGCCCTCGCCGATCTCCTTCATGAAGATCTTCGACGCGCCCAGCCCAAGCAGGAAGCGCCCCTTGCCGGCGGCTTCTTGCAGAACGCGCGCTTCCATGGCGATCTGCACGGGATGCCGCGTGTAGGGCGAGATGATGCCCCAGCCGATGGCGATCTTCTTCGTCTCCCGCGCGATGATCGCCGTTTCCGCCGTGGACGAACGCGCTTCCATGGAATGCTTGCGCCACCACGGGTAGGCCTCCGCCAGCCAGAATACGTCGAAGCCCGCGGCGTCGCAGGCCTGCGCCATGTGCACGGTTTCGTCCAGCGGCTCCATGCTCAGTTGCAATACTCCGATTTTGAACGGCATGCTCATATGTATTTGCCTTCCCTTTCCCTGAATAAAAAACCAAAAGTTTCCGGCAGATAGCCGGCGCTGCGCAACCACCCGCTCAGGCCGGGTCCGTCCAGGAATGCTCAAGCCCCTTGATCAACTGCCACACCGCGCGGTTGAGCGGCGTGGGCACACCCGCCTTCTCGCCCCAGTTCGCGATCGCGCCGTTCATGAAATCCACTTCGGTCTGGCGCTTCGCCAGAATGTCCTGCAGCATGCTGGCTTTGTGCTTGCCTGGCGCGCTGGCGCCCTTCTGCACCAGCGCCCGCGGATCGCCGTGCAGCGTGATGCCCAGGGCCTTGGCCACGGCTTCGCCTTCGGCAATCAGCGCGTTAAAAAGCGCGCCGGTCGGAGCGAAGCGCGTGGCCGCTCCGTGATGCAGCAGCGTGAGCGCGCCCACAGGATTCGTCGCCGCGTTGAAGATCAGCTTGGTCCACTGCGCCCCGCGGGCATCCTGCAGCGGCACGACTTTCATCCCCGCGCGGTTCAGCAGCTCGGCGAGCTTCTCGACGCGCGCATAGGGGGTCTTGGTCGGCTCGTACGGCCCGATCCAGGTGTCCCCGTTGATGTCGAAGCCCACGTGGCCCGGCTCGATCACGTGCCCCGCGGGAAACGTCGTGCCGCGAATCACGTATTTCACCTGCTCGGCGATGATCTCTTCGTTGCCCACGCCGTTCTGCACCGAGCAGACGGCGCTATTCTCCCCGAAGAGGTGCGCAGTCTGCTGCATCGCCCCGCGCGTGTGCGTGCTCTTGGTGGCCACGATGCCGAATTCGCACGGCGGAATCTCCCGCGCGTCGGTCGTGGCGTGCAGCCTGGCGGTAAAGTCCGCCGCGCCGCTGATGCGCAGCCCGCGCTCGTTGATGGCCTTGGTGTGCTCTTTCGAGACGTCGTACGCGTGCACTTCCACGTCCGCGAGCTTGGCCAGGTGCGCCGCGAACAGGCTCCCGATGGCCCCGCAGCCGACGATGCAGATTTTCGTGCTCATGCCTTCCCCACCGTTTCCGATCCGTTATAAAACTTCCATGGAATGTTCACCAGGCACTCCCCTTCGCTCTTGCCCACCCGGAAGGTGTCCTGCGTGTACAGGCAGACCTGGCCGTCCTGGTCCACCACCTGCGGATGAAAGCTGAGGACCATGTTCTCCTTCAGCTCGACCTTGGTGTTCGCCCCGATGGCCGGGTATTCGAGCATCGTCAGCCCGATGCTATGCCCGGTGAGATGGCCCAGCGTGAACCCCGCCTTGGCGAAAATGTCCGCGGCGGCCTTGTGCACGTTGCAGGCCAGCTCGCCCTCGCGCATCAACCGCCGCGCCGCCTCCATGGCCTCGGGATAGACGTCGCTCATCGCCCGGGTGCGCGGGCTGGGGTTGCCGCGGATCAGCGCGCGCGAAAACTCCACCCAGTAGCCGTCCACGCCGGTGATCTCCAGCGAATAGAGCAGCAGGTCGTCCGCGCCCACCGCGCGCAGCGACGGCACCTTGAAGTGCGCCTCGGCTTCCCCGCGCGTCCCGCACAGCACGATATTCATCATCCGCGGCCCGGCCCCGCGCGCGAAAAAGCGCTCGACCGCCGGCGCCATGATCTCCGCTTCGCTCTTCCCCGGCTCGTAGCCCTTCAGCAGCGCGCGGAAGCCGTCGAGGATGATGTCCATGCTGTCGCGCACGCCGGCCAGCTCTTCCTCGCTCTTCACCGCGCGGGCCATGTCGAAAGGCACGTCGAAGGCCACCAGGTCGAACGAGCCGGTCTCCAGCTCGCGGTAATCGCGCACGGCCATGACGAAGTCCAGGCCGTAGACCGCCACGCGCGTCCAGTTCTTCTCCTCGGCCTTTTCCCGCAGCCACTTCCCGGGAATCTCCGCCCACACGTGCTCGCGCACAAACGTCTTTTTCTTGTCCCCGATCCAGCGCGCCTCCCGCGGAAACACCAGCGTGGGGTCGCCCTCGAGCGGGATCAGCACGTAGACGTAGCGGTGCACGATTTCGAAGTCCGAGGTGTAGCGCACCGCGCCTTCGAAACCTGCGTACTGGTTGCCGCACACGATGAGCGCGTCCACCTTCTCGGCGGCCATCGCGGCGCGGATGTTCTTATACCGCCGTTCGATCTCCTGCGGACTCGGCATGGCGTCGTGGGGCTCCCTTTTCAGCGCGCGCCGCAGATTTCGGCGACGGCCAGCGCGTATACCTTCGTGGTGTTGACCAGCGTTTCGATGGCCACCTTCTCGCCTTCCGCGTCCCGCGGGCCGCTCGAAGGGCCGTAATTCAGCGTCTCGATCCCGAAGCGCGTCATCACCGACGCGTCGGAATCCCACAGCACCGTGGCGTGCTTCGGCGCCGTGCCCAGCACCTTCTGGTGGCATGCTTCGATGGTCTTCACCAGCTCGTGCTCCTTGCTGATTTCCGCGCCGGGCACGGAAACGAAAATCTCCTGCTCGATGCCGTAGTCCGGATGCGCCTTGCGCAGCTCCAGCACCAGTTGCTTGAGCGCCTTGCGCGCTTCCTTGAGCGCCATCGTCGGCGGCACGCGCACGTCCAGAAACACGTCGGTGCGGTCCGGCGTGCGGCTCACGCGCCACGGGTAGCCGCCGCGGATGCAGCCCACGTTCACCACTCCGGGCTGCCCGTCGTACACCGCCTTCTTCTCCCACGCCGCGATCCAGTCGTACACCGCCGGGAGAATCTTCGTCATGCGGAAGACCGAGCTGTGGTCCTGCTTGCCGCGCGTGAACGCCGTGTGCACGTAATGCCCGCGCGTCGAGATGCGCGCCCACACCGTGCCGTAGTGCCCCAGCACCAGTTGCAGGTCCGTCGGCTCGCCCAGGATGCACATGTCCGGCGTCACCCCGTGATTCACCAGGTGGTGCGTGCCCACGCCGTAGCCGCGATACTCCTTGCCGACAAACTCATCGCTCCACTGCGTCTTCTCGATCTCTCCGGCCACCGCCGCGATGCTCACATCCCCGTCCAGCTTCACCCCCGCGCGCATCAGCGCCTTCACCGCCTGCGTGTAGCAGACCAGCGCGCCCTTCATGTTGTAGATGCCCAGCCCGTAGATCAGCCCCTTTTCGATGATGGCCTTGGCCTTGTAGCCCCGCCCGGTCAGGTACGTCTCCCGGCCGGTGTTCGAGGTGTCCATGTGCCCGTTGAACATCACGCTCTTGCCGTTCGCCGTGCCCTCCCACAGGCCCACCACGTTGGCGCGGCCCTCCTCGACCTCCTGCCAGGCCACCTGCAGCCCGGCCTCTTCGAAGGTGCGCCGCATGTAGCGCGCCATCTCGCCCTCTTCGCCCGTGGGGCTCTGGATATTCACCACGTCGCAGCTCATCGCCACGATCTCTTCCTCGCGGATCTGCGCGAGAATCGTTTTAGCCAGGTCGGGATTCATTTCGTTTTCTGTCTCCATTCTATGTGCGACCGCGAAGCGCTCAACTCAGCGGCGAAAATCGTCCGGGTAAGGACACAGTCTTTCGCAGCCCTTCGCAGTCACCAGAAAATTGTCTTCCAGGCGCAGCCCGCCGCCGCCTTCCCAGTACAAGCCCGGCTCGATCGCCAGCACCATCCCCGCGCGCATCGCGCCTGGCGCGGCTTGGTGCGAATAAGGCGGCTCGTGCGCCCGCGCGCCCACGCCATGCGCCACGGGATGCGACGGCTGCCCCGGATAGCCCGCCGCGGCGATCCCCTGCCGGATGCTGCGGTCGATCTCCCCCAGCGGCGCGCCATCGCGCACGCAGCCGATGGCGTCCTGGTAGATCTTCAGCAGCTGTTCGAGCAGAGTATTGTACTCGGCGGTGAGCCGCCCCGGGCACAGATTCTTGGTCAGGTCGGTCCAGTAGCCGTCCGCGCACACCCAGATCTCCACCAGCGTCGGCTCATTTTCGATCACCGGGCGGTGGCTGGTGGCCGTGAACGTGGCGATGCCCCGCCCGGACCACACCAGCGTGAACGCCCGTGCCATCTCCACTTTGCCCTTGTAGCCCACTCCCGCGGCGTGGATGTGCCCCTCGATCATCGCCGCCACTTCGCTTTCTTTCATCCCCGGCTTGATGTTGTCGCGCGCGTGCTCCATCCCAATCGCCGCCAGCTCGTTGGCCAGCCGCATGCGCTCGATCTCCTGCGGCGTCTTGATCATGCGCAGTTCGGCCAGTATCGTTGTGGCGTCCACCACCTCGCGGCACGCCGCATAAAACGCGTCGTAGTAGCCCTTCCAGTACACCGTCGGCTCGCCCACCATGCGGTCGCAGATCTGCGAGCTCTGCGAGAGCTCGATGCCCACCCGCCCCGTGAGCTTGCGCTCCCGCAACACCTCGATGGCCATCTCCAGCGAGCGAATCATCGGCGGGCGCGGATCGCCGGGATGGTAAAAGCGGAAGAAGCGCACATCCTGGTTCCAGGCGGTGCGCTGCGCCTCGCGAAACTGCGGCTCCACCACCACCAGCGTGGGCTCGCCCTCGCGCGGAAAGATCGCCAGGTCGTAGCCCTTCATCGTCCAGTAGTTGGTGAGGTACAGGACGTTGTCCGGCGCGCGCGCCACGATCGCGTCGAGATTTTCCTTCTCCATCCGCTCGCGGATGCGCCGCCATTTTTCCTGGTCCAGCGGAAACGCCATCGCTCTCTCGCTCATCCCGCGGCCTCGTCCTTCTTCCCGCGGTAGCTCCAGGACGCTTCCTTGCCACGGATCAGCCGGTACAGCGCGGTGTGCAGCGGCGCGGCCAGGCCCGCGCGGTGCGCCTCGCGGGCGATGGCCCCCCCGAGAAAATCCACTTCCGTAGGCAGCTTGTGGCGAATGTCATACAGCATCGAGGGCGGATGATCGGTGCGCGCCCCGATCTTGTTCATCTCCCAGGGATCGTCGTGCAGCTTCACGCCCAGCCCCGCGGCCACGCGCTTCCCTTCCTCGATCAGGTCGTGCAGCAGATGTCCCAGGTCGTCGAACTTCTTCTCCTCGGCGTAATGGAAGCTGTGCACCAGCTCCGTCAGCGCGGCCACGGAATTGACCGAGGCGTTGAAGATCAGCTTGGACCACTGCGCCGGCCGCGCGTCTTCCAGCGCCACCGCTTTCAGCCCCGCGGCGTTGATCAGCCCCGCGGCTTCCTGGACCAGCGCATAGGGAGTTCCGCTCGGTTCGAACGGCCCCATCCAGGTCTCCGTGTCCAGTTCCAGCTGCACGTGGGTATCGCTGTGCCGCGTGCCGCTCATGAACGTCGTGCCGCGCATGACGTAGCCCTTGGTCAGCGCGGCGATGACCTCTTCCGAGCCCAATCCGTTCTGCGAAGAGAGTACCGCGCCGTTGCGGAACAGATGCGCCACCGGCCGCACCGCTTCCTCGGTCTGCGTGGCCTTGCAGGCCACGATCCCCAGGTCGAACTGCGGCATCTCGCCGGGATCGTTCGAAGCGCGAAGTTTCACGTGGAACGTATGCGTGCCGGTGACGCGTAACCCCTGCTCGTTCAGCGCCCGGGCGTGCTCCGGGCGGCGCACGAAGGCCCACACCTCGGCGACGCGCGCCAGGTGCGCGGCGTACAGGCTCCCGATCGAGCCCACACCAATGATGCAGACGCGCTTCATGAAAGGATCACAGTGTCGCGCTCGGGCAGCTTCACCGGGCGCGCGCGGCCTTGCGATGCTCCACCCGCACCATCGCGGCATACTCGCCGGCGCGGGCGCGCTCCAGCGCGCGGTAGATGGAATCGCCGTTGTTGTGCGACTCCTCGATGATCACGCCGTTGGCATAGAGCGCATCCTGCAGCGCCGCGGAGATGGTGTGCACCGGCGCCGCTCCGCCCTCGCCCATGCCCTTGGCCCCGTTGAAAGTGAACGGCGAGGGCGATTCGATGTGCCCGTACAGCAGATCGGGCATGTTCATCGCAGTGATCGGCGTGTAATCGCTGAAGGTGGACGCCAGCAGGTTGCCGTCGGCGTCGTAGGCGCAGTTTTCCATCAGCGCCGCGCCGATGCCGTGCGCCGTGCAGCCGTGCACCTGCCCCTGCACGATGCGCGGATTGATGGCCCGCCCGCAGTCGTCCACGCAGGCATACGCCAGAATCTTGGGCTGGAACGTCTCGCGGTCCACTTCCACCACCGCCAGGTGAATCTGCGCCGCGTAGGTCAGCGTCAGGTTCCCGAATTTCCGCTGCAGGTCCGGCACGTGGAACGGCGCGTGGTACACGTGCCGGCAGTTCAGCGTCACGTCCCACAGCTCTTCCGGCACCTCGGCGTTGTTCACGTTGACGATGTTGGCCAGCGCCCAGTAGTTGATCGACTTCCCCTTCTTCCCTTTCACCCGCACTTCCGGCCCCTGCTCCCCCACGCCGAACTCCAGATCCTTTTCCTTGGCCTTCAGCGACCACGCCGCCAACCGCGCCATCTCCTTCTTCAGCTTCTCCGCCGCGCCGTTGATCGCGGAGAGCCCGGTGACCGCGAACTGGCTGGCGTACGTCCCGGTATGCCCGGTGTAGACGTTCTGCTCGGTGTCGAATCCCGGCTTCACTTTCACCAGGTCCGGCGGAATGTTCAGCACTTCCGCCACGGTCTGCGCCGCCGTGGTTTCATGGCCCTGCCCCTGCGGCACCGAGCCCATGCTCACCACCACCTCGCCGTAGATGTCCAGCTTGGCGAGGGCCGCCTTGGACTGCCCGGAAAACGGCGCCCCGGCGTTGATGATGCGCGCCTGGCCGAAGTTGTTCGTCCCGGAATCCAGCGTCGACCCGATGCCGATGCCGATCCACCGCCCTTCCTGCCGCGCCGCCGCCTGCTTCTTCTTCCACGCGTCCCACCCGATCAGCTTCTTGCCCAGCGCCAGCATCCCGGCGTAGTCCCCGGAGTCGTAGACGCAGCCGTTGGGCGTCTCGTAGGGCATCTCGCTCTTGCGGATGTAGTTGCGCACGCGCATCTCGTCGGTGGCAATGCCCAGCGCGTGCCCGCAGATGTCCAGCACCCGCTCCATGAACCACAGCTGCTGCATGCGCGAATAGCCGCGGTTGGGGCCCACCGGGCACTTGTTGCTGACGATCTGGTTCATGTCAATGCGCACGTTGCGCAGCCGGTAGGCCCCCGGCAGCACCTGCGCCCAGATCACGCAGCCCAGCGGCTCGTAGCGCGGATAAGCCCCGCAATCGTCCACGTGCCGCGACTCCAGCGCCGTCATCACCCCGTTCTTATCCAGCGCCACTTTGGTGTCGTAGAACGTGCGCTCGTTGCCGTGCGCGCTCGCCAGCATGTGCTCGGTGCGTGTCTCCGTCCACTTCACCTGCTTCCCGCCCAGCTTGCGCGACGCCAGCGCGCACAGCGCCATGTACGGGTAGTTGGTGATCTTGATGCCGAAGCCCCCGCCGATGTCGAAGCTCTTCATGTGAATCTGGTCGATGCGCACGCCCAGCGCCGGCGAGAGAAACTGCGCCGCAAACGCCGGAAACGTGTTGTTGCTCCAGAACTCGATGCGGTCCGCCTTCGAATCCCACAGCGCGATGACCCCGTTGTTCTCCAGCGGCGTGGACGAAAAGCGGTGGAAATGCATGCGCCCGATGTGCACCACGTGCGCCGCGTTCCGGAAGGCCTTCTCCACGTCCCCGTATTCGAACATCCCGTGCCAGTTGCGGTTCGTGCCCATCGCCGGATGCACCAGCGTTTCGTCCTTCAGCGCATCCTCGGCGGTCATCACCGGCGGCAGCGGCTCGTAGTCCACTTCCACCAGCTCCGCGGCGTCCTCCGCGGCCATGCGCGTGTCCGCCACCACCGCGGCCACCGGCTCGCCCTGGTACACCACCTTGTTCACCGCCATCGGATAATCGGCAATCTTCTGCCCCGCCTCCGGGCCGATCTCGATGAACGGCTGCACCAGCCCCGCCACTTCCGCGCCCGTCAGCGTGCACAGCACCCCGGGAGCTTCCGCGGCGCGCGATACATCCACGCTGCGGATGTTGGCGTGCGCGAACGGCGAGCGCACGAAGCGGATGTGCGCCATCCCCGGCATCTTCTGGTCGTCCACATAAATGCCCTTGCCGCGCACCAGCCGGTCTTCTTCCTTCCGGCGGATCGGCTGGCCCACCCACTTGCCGGGCCCCTTGGCGCTGTAGATCGCGCCCGCGCGCGCCGCGGCCGCCTTCTTGCCTGGCGCGCGAACTGCCTTGGTTTTCTTCCTGGCCATGGTTTATCCCTGCGCTTAGGCAAGCGCCTTCTGTAATTCGTCGATCATCTTCTGGATGTTCTTCTTGGCCAGCGGCTCGAGCAGGCCCCCGGCCAGCGAGGCGATGCGCCCCACGATATTGGACTGCCCGCTCCACACCACCTTCGTGCCGCCCGCCGCGCTTTCCAGATCGAAGCCCGCGCGCAGCGTCGCCGAGCCCCCCGGCACATCCGCTTTCCCTTCGTACATCGCGTGCTTCGCCGGGTTGGCCTCCAGCAATCCCAGCTTCACCGTGGCCGTGCCCCGGATGTGCGAGATGCCCACGCTCAGCTTCACCACGAAATTCTTGTCGTCCACGATTTCCTTGCTCTGGTAATCGGGCAGCAGCGGGCAGAACCGGTTGGGATCCACCAGGAACTCGTAGACCTGCTCGGGCGTCTTGCGCACCACAAAATCCCCGCCAAATTTGATCTCCATGGTTTAGCGCTTCTCCATCGCCGCCGCGGCGGCGCGAATGGCCTTCAGTATGTTCTGGTAGCCGGTGCAGCGGCAGGTGTTCCCGGCGATGGCTTTGCGGATTTCCTTCTCGCTGGGCTTCGCG
>JAIQEV010000088.1 GCA_020073585.1 Terriglobia bacterium | reverse complement strand
AAACCACGGCTCTCTCCCCTTTCTGCCTATTCCTTGACAAAGAGCGCAGCCGTCGCCGCGTCGGAATCCCGGACCATGTTGTAAATTTTGCCGAGCCGCTTCCAGTCCTTGTCGAGCAGCGTGGTGATTCGCACCGTAACCCTAGAGCCGACAGGAATGGAACCGGAGCACTTGATGGTTCGACCTAGCCCAACATCCACATCGAGTTCGCTCTTACCCTCGCCGACTACGACTCCATCTCTAAAGTCTCCCACCTTGCATTTTCCAATCTCTGCTGGGACGTTGTGGTTTGGCGATTGAAGAGGAGGCAGGATACCGGTGAATTTGAGTGAGGGGTGTAGACCGAAAATCCTCTTTCGCAAGTATTGCGGTGTCTCCGCGAAACTCAAAATTCGTTGGCAGAAATCCAATTCCTGTTCTTGATTTCGCTTGGGGTCGTCAGGGTACAAGACTATTTCTGAGATACCGAAGATAGCGCAGATTCGAGCGATGCTCCCCAGCTTCGCAGTTTTCTCCCTCAAATGTGGCGTGTCTGAAACGAGCGAGGCTGGAACCGCAACCTTCAGCTCAGCTGCCGTTGGGGACTGCAAGTGCCAAGCCCTAAACCATGCAACTACTGTCCAGAAGATGAATCTTATTGCGCTAATCGCATTCTCTGTTAACCATGATACTTGATGATGCGGGGGCCCTACGGTCAATTGACCGCTCCGATATGCTCGCGACCATGGAGAAAACACCTGAGCGTCTCTCCATACCGCTCGATGCAACTTCCACATTTCCCAAGAAACTCGAAACACCACGCAACGTAGTCTTCGGAGGCGTGGGAGGCTCCGGGATAGCGGGGGACATCCTGACTGACTTTTCAAGAGACATCGTTGGCGGTGTAGCCGAAGCGGAAGTCGCCCTTGTTCTTGGTCTGGCCGAGCTGCGCTTCCATCCAGTAGCCGTGGCGCTGGTGCTTATCGCAAGCCGGGGGTGTGACGCCGGCAGCATAGAACACCTGGAGGTTCTGGCAAGCGCGGGTGTTCTGCGCGAAGTTGAAGATGAGGGCGACCGGCCACTTCGCCGAACCCGTGTCTATATCCGCGCGGAGCAGGGTGTCCAGGACGCCGAACTTGGAGGCATAGTAGCGCACACCGCTGATGGTGCCGAAGTTGTTGGAGATGCCGCTGCCGCCGAAGCCGAAGGTGCCGCCGAAGCCGGTGGCAATACCCTGGGTGGCAAAACCATTGCCGCCATTCAGATTCTGGGCAATGCGGTCCGGGTTGCGGTAGTCGTAGAAGGCGACATCGGCGCCGAGCTTGACGCGCGAGTGGAGTTTCCAGCCGGTCTGAATCTGGCCGCCGAAGACGCCCGAATCCGGGCCGTTGGACACTTCCCACATGGGAAGCTGGAAGGCCACCACGCCGAAGTGGGTCAGGAACTTATCCTTCCAATCCCACATGACCTGCTCGCTGACGCCTTCGGGGTTGAGGTCCACATCCCAGGTGAGTTCCGTCTTGTGCCAGGTATAGGCAAACTTGCCGCCGGTCACGGAGAAAGCCTTGAGGTAATGCGGGTGGTAGGTCATGAAAGCGCGGTCCACGGCGAAGGACTTGCGCGTGAAGAATCCGGTTTGCGTGCTGTTGGTGGAAATGGGATCGCCCGTGTCGCCCGAAGAGAGGGCAAAGCCGCCGGTGAAGTCCTCACCGAACTTGGCATTGGCATAGAAGCGCAGGCGGTAGCGCTCGCGATGGCGGTCCTGCGGCGCCGGGGAGGTCACCGCGCCGCCGCCAAAGAAGGGCTCGTAGCGGAGGCGGAGATCTCCGGAGAATTTGAAGGGGCCAAGGGCCTTGATGCCGTCTTCGGCGCTCTTCTTATTCGCGGCGACGTCTTTCTCGACTTTCGCTACACGGGATTCGAGATCGGAGCCCTGCGGCGTGGCCGCGGTGGAGTTTCCGGGCTGAGCCGCGAGGGCTTCGCCCGCCGGCGCAACGTTTGCCGAGCGCGCGGCGCGCAGCTCTTCGGTCAGCGCGTTCAGCTTTTCCTGCTGCTCGCGCATCAACTTCTGCTGAGCCTCGATGGCACGGGACTGTTCGAGCAGCATCTCGCGGAGCTGTTCGATCTCCGCGGCGTAGCCGGCCGCGGCGGGCTTTTCCGCCGTTTTTTCGGCGGCGGTTACAGTCTTGTTGGCCGCCAGCGGCGTCTCTTCGCTCTTGCTCGCGGCATTCTTGTCGTGGCCCTCACCCGCCCACACCGGCGCCGTCGCCAGCAGGGCAGACAACACGGCCATCATCCACTTTCTGTACATGCTCTTCCTCCAAGTCAGATTTTCCCAAGGAAATAACCAGCAACCCCGTCGGACCCACCCGCGTGTATGCGGTTCCCTGCGAAGTCTTGTGCGGTCCCCACGGTAGGATATCCGAGTCACAATGCCTTAAACGGCTTGTTAATATTCCGTGACAGAAAACCGGGCGGGGGCGCGGAGTGTCTTCGCATTTGTTTCGTCCGGGGGAGGGGGGAGGAGCGGGGACCGGGGCCAGGGGAGCGCCGACCCCCGCGGTGGGACGGGGTGTTGAAACCAAACGGGCCGAGGCTACACGGCGGAGTTCACATCCGGATGAAAGCAATGTGAATTCTCGGTGACTTCCGGCGCGTCCGGGACCTCCGGGATTTCGGGGGGAGGAAGCACCAGAGCCCGGCCGTGGCGCACGTCCAGGCCGCGCACCCAGAAGATGATGTCCTCGGCGATGTTGGTGGCATGGTCGGCGATGCGCTCGAGATGGCGGGTAGCCAAGACAAACTGCAGGCCGGGGGTGACGCGGGAGGAGTGCTCGGTCATGCGCGCGAGAAGCTGTTCGAAGATGCGGTCGCGGTAGCGGTCCACCATATCGTCACTCTCGAGAACCTGCATGGCCATCTGGGCATTGCGGAAGATCAGGGCGCCCAGGCTTTTGCTGACCATGGCGCGCACGGCGGCGGCCATGGGCCAGAGATCTTCCGGCGCTTCCACCGCGCCCATGGCGCGCAGGGAGACGGCGCGCTCGGCGAGACTCACGGCCAGATCGCCGATGCGCTCGAGATCGTTGGTGATTTTGATGGTGGCCACGATCAGGCGCATCTCGTCATCGGAGAAGGTGGCGCGGCGCAAAAGCCGGATGGCGTGCTCATCAATGCGCATCTCCATCTCGTTGACGTGCGGTTCGGTGAGAAAGACCTCGCCCGGCAAAGCTTGCGTCCGCGGACTCTCCAGCTCGACGAGGGCATCGATGGCCCGGTTCATGGCGCCCTCGACCGTACGGGCCATCGAAATCAGGTAGTTCACGAGCATGTCGTAGAACACGACTTCCGTGAGGTTGGGAGTGAGATTGGGCGTGATGGTCATGGCGCTCCTGGCGCGCGGCTGCCGCAGGGTGGCGAAAATCCGCAGTTCTCGAGGCCGCGCGCATACCCAAGCATGGCGCCCGGCCCGTTACACAGGCTTCATACGCAGATGAATTTGCGGAGACAGGAAACAGGGAGAGATCAGGAGGGAAGCGGGCCGTTGGCGCGCCCAGCGGGGGCGCCGGAGGAGAAACGCTGCGCGGCGCGCTCGGCATCGAAGAGCGGCACGGAGAAATGGAACTGCGAGCCGCGGCCCACCTGGCTCTCGACCCAGATGCGTCCGCCGTGGGCCTCGACGAGGTGCTTGGCGATGGCCAGACCGAGGCCCGTGCCGCCGACCTCGCGGGAACGGGCGGCATCCACGCGATAGAAGCGTTCGAAGATGCGAGTTTGCTCGGCCTCGGGAATGCCGATGCCGGTGTCGGCCACGGTGACCACGACTTCGCGCTCCGCGGCCCGGGCCTGCACCACGATCTGCCCGTCCGGCTGGGTATACTGCACGGCATTATCGAGCAGGTTCTGCAGCACTTCGGCGAGGCGGCGGCGGTCTCCGGCCACTTCCGGGAGGCCAGGGGGCAGCTCGGCGGAGACGCGGATATTCTTCTCCGCGGCGCGCAGGCGCGTGGTCTCGACGCAGTCCTCGACCAATTCCGCGATGCGCAACGGATGGATTTCCATCTTCAGGCGCTCCGCTTCGATCTGCGAAAGCTCGAGGAGATCGTCGGTGAGACGGGCGAGGCGGCGGGCATGTTCGAGAATGATGCCGAGGAAACGCTTGCGGTTCTGGGGGTCGTCCAGGGCGCCGGCCAGCAGAGTTTCCGCGAAGCCCTGGATGGCCGTTAAAGGGGTCTTGAACTCGTGGGAGACGTTGGCCACAAAGTCCCGGCGCACGCGCTCGAGGCGGCGCAGGTCGGTGATGTCGTGCAGAACCACCACGGCGCTGGGGGTGCGTTCGGCGCGCACCGCGGCCACCGTGGCCGCGAAGTAGCGCGGCTTGACCGTGCCGGTCATGATCTCGGCGCGCACCGTGGGCTCTCCGCGCAGCACCTGGCGCACGGCTTCGAGCAGTTCCGTCTGGCGCACGACTTCGAGCAGGGCGCTGCCCGCGCGCGGAGGCATATCCAGGCCGAGAATCTCGACGAAGGCGGGGTTGGCGAAAACCAGGCGCTCGGCCGAGTTCACCACGGCCACGGCTTCCACCATACTTCCGAGAATGGCCGCGGAAAGGTTGCGCTCCTCGGTGAGGGTGCGGATGCTGGCGTCGAGGCGCGCCGCGGTTTCGTTCATGGAGACGGCCAGGGCCTCGAGGGCGTCACCGCTGCGGTCCGCGGGAATCGGCCGGAAATCGCTTTCCGCCACGCGGCGCGAGAAGACGCGCAGGCGCTCGACGCGCTGGGAAAACGAGCGCGAGATCACCAGCGAGGCCGCTCCGGTAACCAGCAACATGACCAGCGATGCCAGCCACAGGCCCTTGCGGAAGTCCCAGAGCACGACATCCATAGCCTCGACGGGCAGGGCGAAACGCAGCACCAGGGGAGGTCCCGCGGGCATGGGCTGGCGGACGGCGTAGTAGAGAAGATCGCGCTGGAGGGTGACGCTAAAGCGGACCGAACGGCCCTCGCCGGCGGCCAAGGCTTGCTGAATCTCGGGACGCCCGGAGTGGTTTTCCATGGAGCGCGGGTCGGCTTCGGAATCGGCAAGCACCTGTCCCGAGGAAGCGATGACTGTGACGCGCGCGCCGCCGGCGGCCATCTGGGCAACCCAGCCGCGCAGTCCATAGGGGTCTTCGCCGCGCTCGGGGGAGGGCGGGGGCAACAGCGGCAGCGGGCGGGCCTGGGCGATGCGCGCGATGCTGGCGAGACGCTCGAAGCCGCTGCGCTGGTACTCGCGGCGCAAGGTGCGCTCGGCGTAGAAATCCACCGGCAGCAGCACCAGGACGAGCAGTGCCAGGAAGGCGAAGCCGAGTTTCCAAAAGAGGTTAAGCCGCACGGGTTTCAAACATGTAGCCCGCGCCGCGCACCGTTTTCAAGTGAAGCGGATGCTCGGGATCGGGCTCGACCTTCTCGCGCAGGCGCCGGACGTAAACGTCCACGCTGCGCGGGGTGACGAAGCGGTCCGTGCCCCACACGCCATCGAGCAACTGGTCGCGGGTGAAAACGCGGTTGGGGCGCGAAGCCAGAAAATAGAGCAAGCGGAATTCCAGGGTGCTGAGGGTCACGGCCTTTCCGGAAAGGCTGACGCGATAGGAGGCCGGATCGATGGCCAGGTGGCCAACTTCGAGAACGCGCGAGGCCTCGCCGGGGGGTTCGGCGCGGCGCAGGAGGGCTTTGACCCGGGCGATGAGCTCGCGGGGGCTGAAAGGCTTGGTGACGTAGTCGTCGGCGCCCATCTCCAGGCCGACGATACGGTCGGATTCCTCGCCCTTGGCGGTGAGCATGAGGATCGGCAGGCGATTGAGCGATTCGTCGCCGCGGATGGCGCGGCAGATCTCCAGGCCGGAGAGCTTGGGGAGCATGAGGTCAAGCAGGAGCAGGTCCTGGGGAGATTTTTTGAGCAGGGCCAGGCCGCTGCTGCCGTCGTGGGCCACGGCCACCTGATAACCTTCGTTCTCGAGGTTGTAGCGGACGAGTTCCGCGATGTCGCGGTCGTCTTCGATGATGAGGACGCGTTTCATAGAGAGCGCACCTGCCTGCAGCCTTAGCGGGAGTGTATCGCAGCCGCCGGTACAGCGAAAGACGGCCGCGCGTTGCGAGGAAGCCAGCCGCACACATTCCGGGCGGCGCTACGACGCAGACCCGCAGCACAATTGTCGCAAATTTGCGGGGAAAATCGCGTAACGCAACTGTAACGTCCAGATGAACATCCGGTGAACGGCGGCGCAGGCCGCGGGCGGCAGCTCACCCGCCGGCGTGGGTGGTAAACGCCAACTGCAGCAGGGTCTTCTGCTCCAGCTCGTGGGCCTTGGCGGAACCGGTGGCCGGGCTGGCGCTCGCCGAGCGCTTGACCGAGCGCACTTGCAGGCCGCGGGCCTTCGCCAGACGCTCGAGCCGGGGCAGGACATAGAAAAGCGGGCCCATGTTGGCGGGCTCCTCCTGCACCCAGACGATCTCGCGGGCGTGGGGATGCTCGGCGATGGCGGCGATCAGCTCGGGGCGGGGCGTGGGGTAGAGCTGCTCGAGAAAGAGGATGGCGGTGTGGGTGTCCTTGCGGCGGCGGCGCTCGGCGCGCAGCTCGTGGCCGACCTTGCCGCTGGCCAGCAGGATGCGCTGGGCGTCGCGGACGTCGTGGTCGGGCACGACCGGCTGGAAGCGCGGCTGGGCGAAAGCTTCGATGGGCGAGCTGGCGTCCGGATGGCGCAGCATGCTCTTGGGGGTGAAAACGATCAGGGGCTTGCGCCAGGGGCGCAGGACCTGGCGGCGGAGGAGGTGGAAATACTGGGCGGCGGTGGAGGGCTGGCAGATCTGCATGTTGTGCTCGGCGCAGAGCTGCAGGAAACGCTCGATGCGCGCGCTGGAATGCTCGGGGCCCTGGCCCTCGAAGCCGTGCGGCAGGAGCAGAACCAGACCGGAGGGCAGGTTCCACTTGTCCTCGCCGGCGCTGATGAACTGGTCGATGATGATCTGCGCGCTGTTGGCGAAATCGCCGAACTGCGCTTCCCACATCACCAGAGCTTCGGGATAGTCGCGGCTGAAACCGTATTCGAAGCCCAGGCAGGCGGCTTCGGAGAGCGAAGAATTGTGGATCTCGCAGAAGGGCTGGCCCGGGGCGAGGTGCGCCAGGGGCAGGTATTCCTCTTCGGTCTTCGTGTCGATGAGCACGGCGTGGCGCTGGTTGAAGGTGCCGCGCTGGGAATCCTGGCCGGCGAGGCGGACGGGGGTGCCGCCGCTGAGCAGGGTGGCGAAGGCCAGGGATTCGGCAAAGCCGTAATCCGCGGGGCGCTTGCCGTGGCCCATCTCCGCGCGCTGCTCGAGGAGCTTGACGATCTTGGGATGGACGTGGAAAGCCTGGGGAGCGCGCACCAGCTTGTCGGTGAGTTTCGCGAGCTGCCCGGGGGCTACGCCGGTGTCCACTTCGAACTGGGGATCGTAGCGGGACCAGCGGTAGGGCGACCAGTACGGCGGCAACTGGCGCATCTGCGGAGCTTTGGTGAGCTTGCCGGCCTGGGCCTGCTCGGTTTCGTATTCGGCGCGCACGGCCGCGGCGAGGGGCGCGGGGTCCAAAGCGGCGCGCTCGGCGTAGATCTTCCAGAGCGGGGCGTGGTGCTTGATGCGCTCGTAGAGCAGGGGCTGGGTGATGGTGGGGTCGTCCACTTCGCTGTGGCCGTGGCGGCGGTAGCCGATGAGGTCCACGACGACTTCGCCGCCGAAGGTGGCGCGGTATTCCGCGGCGAGGCGCCCGACGCGCACCACCGCGCCGGGATCCTCGGCGTTCACGTGGAACACGGGAACGGACTGGCGCTTGGAGATGTCCGAGGCGAAACGCGCGGAATGCTCCTGCGCGGGGCGGGTGGTGAAGCCGATGAGATTGTTGACGATGATGTGAATGGTGCCGCCGACGGTGTAAGCCTGCAAATCGGCGAGGTTCAGGGTTTCCGCCCAGATGCCCTGTCCGGCAAAAGCCGCGTCGCCGTGCATGACGATGGGCAGGACCTGGTTGCGTACCGCGGCGAGGGCGGCGGCATCGGCGCGGGCACCGGCGCGGCGGGTCTCCTTGGCGCGCGCGCGGCCCATGGCCACGGGGTCCACGGCTTCGAGGTGGCTGGGGTTGGAGGCCAGGTGCACGCGGATCTCCGCGCCGCGGGAAGTGGTGTAGGTTCCGGTCGCGCCGACGTGATACTTCACGTCGCCCGCGCCCAGCACGCTGCGGGGGTCCACGTCCTCGAAGCCGGCGACCACTTCGTGGGGCGGCTTGCAGGCGGCGTGCACCATGACGTTCAGGCGGCCGCGATGGCTCATGGCCATCACCGATTCCAGGGCGCCGTGTTCGCCGGCAGTGTCCAGAATCTCGTCGAGGAGCGGAATCAGGGCGGTGACGCCTTCGAGGGAGAAGCGCTTGGTGCCCAGGTAACGCGCCTGCAGCACCTGTTCGAAGAGGTCGGCGCGGATCAGGCGCTCGAGAATTTTCTTTTGGTTCACGGCGGGAGCTTCCGCCTCGAGGCGCTCGGCGATCCAACGGCGGCGCTCCGGCTGCGGGAGATGCATGAATTCCGCGCCGATGGTGCCGCAGTAATAGCGCCGGGCCTCGTCGGCCAGCGGGCCGGTGAGCGCCAGGTCGGGATACGCCAGCGGCTGGAAAAGTCCCAGGGGATCGAGCTGCGCCTGGTAGTAGCCCCAGCGGCGGAAGGCGTCAAAGACGCGCTCGCGCTCTTCGTTGGATTGCCCGGCTCTCGGTGTGCTTCGACTGTTGGACATAACAAATTATTGTGCCACAAAAGCCGCCGGCGCCGCCCGCGCGCGCGGGCATTGGATTCAGGCGTTGTAGCCAATCGGCAAAGGCGGCGCCGCCATTACAAATTCCGCACGCGGGCTTCGAGGGCGCGGGCGATCTCCTCGGGCGGAGTGCCGGGCGCGAAGGTGAGCGGCGGGCCGATGCGCACGGTGAGTTCGCCGCGGCGGGCCCAGCGGCGGCGCTGGCACTTCATGGCCCAGAGGCCGTCGAGGCGCATGGGAATCACCGGGAGGCCGAGATTTTCCGCGAGGAGGCCGATGCCGCCGCGGAACGCGGCGATGGCGCCGTCCTTGGTTACCGCGCCCTCGGGGAAGACCAGGACGCTGTAGCCGCGGTCCGCGGATTCGCCGGCGAAGTGGAAACTTTCACGGACGCCGGACTGCTGCGGCAGGGGGAAGACATTGAAGAGCGCGGTGACCAGCCAGTAGCCCGCTTGATAGACCCAGCGCCTGGGGAACAGCCAGTCGCGCGGGGGGCGGCGCAGGGTCTCGATAAATTCGCCGAGCATGGCCGTGGCCAGGCGGTGCCGCAGGCGCGGCGGAAGCGCATAGAGGAGTAAGCCGATGTCCGCGCGGGTGGCCACGTGATTGGAGACGAGCAGGAAGGGCCCGCGCGCGCCGCGCAGATTTTCCCGGCCGAGGATTTTCGGATGCGCGAGGAGCAGGGTGGCCGGCCAGACCAGCGTGTAGTAGACCGCCAGGCGCAGCCAGCGGAGCGGGGCGCGCTGCGTCCAGCGGGGATAGACGTATTCGGCGCGCTGCGCCGCGGGCTGGCGCAGCAGGCGCTCGACATCGGCGACGGTCTTGGCCGCGGCGAAGGAGGTTTCGTTGAGCTCGAGTTGGTAGCGGTCTTCCATGGCGCTGAGCAGCTCGACGCGGTCGAGCGAGCTGAGGTTCAGCTCGCGCTCGAGGTGCGCGGGAATGGCCGGGCCGGCAAAACGCTGCAGGAGATCGTCGAGCGCGCCGCGGCGCGCCGCCGGGGGCGCCGCGCCGAGGAGAAGTTCCTTCGCGCGGGCGGCGATTTCCGCCAGGCGCGGCTTGCCCGTGGGGGTGCGCGGGAAGTCCGGCTCGGGCCAGATGATCCATTGGCGGATGCGCTGATATTCGGCGAGCGCGGCATTGGCGCGGCGCACGATTTCGCGGGCCGCTCCATCGGCCACGGTGGGCGGGGCGTCGCCGAGCAGCAGGACCGCGCAGGGCTCGGCGTTGCCGGCGCGCTCCAAGGGAATCACGACGCAGTCGCGCAGCGCCGGCCCCGGGCCGCCGGGGGCCGCATCCCGGCGCAGCGCCGCTTCCAAATCTTCCGGGTAGACGTTGAGGCCCGCGGGAGTGACGATGACGTTCTTCTTGCGGCCGCGGAAGCGCAGATTGCCCTCTGCGTCCAGCTCGCCGAGGTCGCCGGTGCGCAGCCAGCCCGCTTCGCCCGCCGCGGGCTGCGCCGCGCCGCGCTCCCAATAGGCGCTGGCGACATTTTCGCCGCGCACCAGAATCTCGCCGTCCTGCGCGAGGCGGAACTCCCGCCCCGGCAGGATCTTTCCGATGGTGCCCTGGGCGGCGCGGAAGGGATGGTTGAGGCTGATGAGCGAGGCGGTTTCCGTCATGCCATAGCCCTGTATGACGGCATAGCCCAGACGGAGGAAGAAGTTTTCGGTTTCGGGGCCGAGGGCCGCGCCGCCGCAGATGAAGGCCCAGAATTTCCAGCCCAGGCGGCGGTGAATCCCGCGAAAACGCCAGGCGCGGCGCAGAAACTTCCGGCCAGCCGCGGCGGCGAAGGCCCGGGCAAAGGCCTGCTGCTCGCCGCGCGCCGCGGCCGCGCGCTCGAGGGCGCCGCGCAAGGCATCGAGCATGCGCGGCACGGCAATGAGCGCGGTGGCGCGCTCGC
>JAIQEV010000087.1 GCA_020073585.1 Terriglobia bacterium | reverse complement strand
GCTACTCAAGGGATATTTTGAAATCCGTCGCGTAGTTCCTGGTCGTTTACCGATTGCCACATCCAAGCCTACGACTTCTCTGATAATGCTGCTTTTGCCGAGCAGGACATAATCGCCGACCTCGTGGGTCCAGGTGTTGATGGCCTGCAGGCCGTGGGCGCCGGGGGAGAGGACGTAGAGTTCGCCGCCATCGGGCTTGAGCAGCAGGTCGGAGGGGATGCCGGCGAGTTCGAGGTTGGCGAGGAGGACGCCGCGGCGCAGGTCCACGACGGAGAGCAGGCGGCTCTCGCGGCTGGCGACGAAGGCCAGGGAACTGTCAGGGAGGACGGCGATCTGGGCGGGGCGGGCGACGACCGGGATGGCGACGCGCAGGGCGAGCGAAGCGGCGTCGTAGACGTCCAGCTTGCCTTCGCGGCGGTTGAGCACCAGCAGGGAGTTGCCGTCGGGGGTGGCGCGGACGAGGACGGGTTCGCCGGGGATGCGCGTGCGGGCCAGGACCTGGCGCGAGGCGCAATCCACGACCACCAGAGATTCGCCAGCGGAGGCGGTGACGTAGGCGCGGCGGCCGTCCGGGGAGAAAGAGACGGCATAGGGAGAAGCGCCGACGGGGATGCGCGCGACAACCTGGTTGCTTTTGGCGTCCAGAACCCAGACGTAGCCGCCGGCGGTGCTCACGCCCCAGATCTCGGGGCGCGTGGGGTGCTCGACCAGTCCGGAGAGCGCGGGGCCTACGGGGACGCGCGCGGAGACGCCCAGGCGGACGAGATCCACGACGGTGACGTTGCCGTCGTCGGAGAGCACGTAGGCGCAGAGGCGCAGGCCGGGGCGCAGGAACGAGGGGCGATGCTCGCGGAGGAGCACGACCGTGCCGGCGAGGAGCAGGACGGCCAGGAGAAAATAGACGCGGAAGTGGTTATGGCGCTTCATGGAGTTCCCGAATTGTCGCATGGGGCGGAGGGAGAAGGCCAGAAGAGGGGAGAGGTAACGAGGTAGCGAGGTAAGGAGGTAACGAGGTAAGGCCGGAAGTGAGGTTGAGTGGCGAGTGGCGAGTGGCGAAATGGGAGGGTATCCCCCCTCCCACCCCCGTTGTTTTCCCAAAGACTGCGCAAGAAGTTGATTTATTGGGAGTTGCGAAATGCTTGGTGTAAAAGAGTGCGCAAGAGCATGAAACGAAAGAAGTTTAAGTCGTGTAGATTTCCGTTGATACGAAAGAGTGCGGAAGTGGTGATTCTGCAGGGGTTGCGGGAACGGGAAGGAGTGTTGCGGGGCGAGCGATGGCACGGACAAGGGGCGAGGTCCTATCTCCTCCGCGCCGAAAAGCAAAAACAGTATAGCGCAGAATGTACATGCAGTCAATGTAGATTAGTGGTATTTCGAATGGGGCGGGGGGAGCGAGGAGGGGGGAGAACAACAAAGACGGTTCTCTAAACCATATCCTCAGTTGACCACGGGAAGAGCTTAGTAAGCTTCGAGTGAAAGTCATTCCGCTCACTCGTAAGCTTCTTCTTAGGCTTCAATCGTAAGTCTCGCCACAGCGCTGGGGTCATGTCGACCCACTTGGGATCGGCGAACGGTCCGTGCGGGGGTATGCTTCCGAAGGTCACCATGCTCCAATCGTCCCAGTCGTTGTAGTCGTAGTGCTCGAGCCACACTAGTTGATCGGCCGGAATTTCAAACCTCTCGCAGATTTGGAAGCAGAGCTCCTCGACGCAATTGGTGATGCTTTGACCTGGATTTCCGGCGAATTGAATGCATGCGATGACCACTCTCCCGCCCGGTATGTTAATCCTCTCGATGAGACAAACGCCGTCGGCTCGGTTGCCTGCTTTGTATGCGAAGAACTCAGGCTCGTTTGCGACTTGCCAGAGAGGAAAGCGCCAAGGCACAGACGTGAAGTCCAATTCGTCCGGGAATTTCTTTCTCACTATCTCGTATTCGGACAGCGGCTCAAGTGGCGACAACTTGGCAGGCTCGGCCAAGCGCGTATCGCCTTGGGCCCTCCATTTGCCGTGCGGATCATTCTGATTGTAGAGTCTGTCTCGATAGGCGCGCAGTTCATCGGCAGTGAAACCTTTTGACTGGCTTGTCGTGCCGTCGTACTCGTCGTGGTGCTCCAAGCACAGGTAGACTAGATTCTCAAATCGACGATCGCTCGGGTCGTGGTTCAAGTGTGCAATCTGCCCCTTTCGCACTCCACGTCGGCGCTCCAAGAAAACGCATAGGCAGCACCTTCGGCCCGAGGCTAACAGCATAGAGGTCTCATCCGGTCTTAGGGTTGATTTTCGTTTGCTCATTTATATCCGTTTCACCTAGGCTGGCAACGAACCACGGGGCGCTCCGTTATTGACGGTCAGTCACCTGGCATGGTTAACCGAGGAAGCTTTGGAAATCAGTTCCTCGGCTTTCCTCACTCCACTGTTTCGGAGTCGCAGATTCCCTATCCCATCGTCATCGACATACTGAACGATCCGCGAGACGGCTATCTTCGCGTTTTTCTCGCTGTAGTCGTGCCTTACCACAGAAGCACCTAATTCGGCCCTATTCATCCTGCGTGGGTAAATTGTCCATAGAATCAGGAGTGCGACCTCTTTTGCACTCTTCCCAATTTCCACATAGACTCGGCCCTCTATCTCCTCGGTGAAGGGGAACCGTTTCTTCATCAGGCCCTCGACGATGCTCTTCGCCTGGGCGAGATCGAGTCTCTTTTGCGAGAAGCTAACCATCTCGGCGAGAATCCAGCAGCAGACAGATAGCACGGTCCTCGCGTCCATTTCGTTTGCGTCAATCTCGTCGGCGTCGTGGCGGGCACCACGGTTGCTGGCGATTTCGTAAGCGAAGCGGCAGGCTCGCGGGATTGTAATGCGTATTCTTTCGGGGGCAGCGGCGACGGGCTTGTTGTGTAGCTTGTCTATGATGCTGCCAGCCGAAAAAGCCTTGCCAGCCGGAACCGTCTCGCCGGCATACACCCATAGTGCCTTCACGACCGCTTCGATTAGCTTTCCGGCTTTGGCCGAAGAATCCTCCCAATCGCCCTTCTGGAAATCCTCGACCATCCGGTCAAAATGGCGGGTGGCGGAACTGACGTGCTTCGCTGCAAATGTGGGTATTAAGAGGTCGTTTAGCGTCACAGGTTTAGGCTCCAGGCTTGTATCTCTGAATCCAACGGTAATTCCCCCGTGTGCCGCGTCTCGTCAGAAAATCCGCGCGCTCCAGCGCTTTCGCAAGCGACGCTTTCGGGAAGTTGCAATCCATCTTTCCCAACTCGGACTCGACCTCTCCGAGGTTTCGCTCCGTTTTGAAGATGCCTTTTTCGTGTAAATGCTTGAGCGCTTGCGTTGGTTTTTTCGGGTCTGCGGACACGCGCTGTGGCTTGGGCTTCTTTCGCAGAATCTTCTTCGAGACGCCCTGCAAGCCCAACGCGACCTCCCCGTGATAGGTCCGCCCCGAATCGTCCTCAATCGTCAATGTGACCTTCATCTGCTCACCTCCGCGCTACCGACGCCCCCGCTTCTTGCTGGATTAGCGAGACACGTAACTCCAACGACCGTCTTCCTTCACCCTCCCGAGCCGCCTGCGGCGCACTAGGCCGAGAACCACACCGGAAAGCGACGTCAGGGGGTAAATCATTCCCTGGGAGGCCAGCTTGTCTTTGACTTCGGCAAGAGCCTTCGGCTTGTCGAAGAATCCCTCTTCCTTTAACTCCAGAATCGCGTCTGTTGCAGAGGGGAGTCGCTTCCCGGTCTTCTCGACCTGCCGCGACGGCTTTTTGCCGTGCCCCGAGCCGCCCCCGAGTTGCCGGACGATGTTCTGCACCTCTTCCTGGGAACCCTCCACAACCACTTTCAAGCCCTTGTCGGTCGTAATTGTTGCCTTCGCCATATGTTCAGCTCCCGTCGAAGTTTCGCGTAATAGTGCAATAGTTGAATTATCACATACTGGGTACGGCAAACACAATGCCTTGCCTGTCGCTTATACGCGCTAGAAGGGTGGCACGTCCAATTTCCTGAATTCCCTCTTGGTAGCGCACCTCGGCGAGAGGATATCGCTCTTGCAATTCATCCCTACGTACAAAACGTGGGGGCCTGCCCTTTCGGTTTTTGAAATGGCAAGCAATTCTTCGAGGCATCTCAGAAATACAAAAAGCAAAGAGAGATTTCTCACGTTCGTTCGGTCCTGCAAAACCTTCCGGGATGCAAAAAACGCAAATGACGGGCGTAGGGGTGACATGGAGTGGTCTTCGAGCGAGGAAGAGAGATTTCTCACGTTCGTTCGAAATGACGGAGAAGAACCTGTCGAAATGACGGAGAAGAAACTATCGGAATGACGGAGGAAGAAGCGGACGGGGTCAGTTGACGGAGCGGTGGAGGGCGGCGGATTTGCTGGCCATGAGGTAGACGTGGAAGGTGCGCTCCATTGGCGGGGATTGTGACACGGGGAGACGTGCTGTTCAAATGCGAATCAGGAAGGAAGAGAAGAGAGATTTCTCTCTACGCAAGCCGGCCGCTTCGCAGGAACGAAGCGGGAAGAAAGAGCGTCGGCTTGCTTCGTTCGAAATGACGGGTGGGGAGGGAGGGACGGCCTTCGAGAAGAGCCATGCCGATCTTGCGCGCTCAGCTTTCCCAGTCCTTACGGGCTGGGCTAACGTGTGGCGCACCTACGGCGCTGGGCGGAGGTGGCTGTGCCACAAAGGCGAAGAGAGGGCCCTCGACTTCGCTCGGGATGACAGCAGAAGAAAATCGGCCGGAGAAGCGGGTGGCGCATCGCTTGCGGTTTTTGCAGGGTTGCGGGTCTGTCGAAGGATGCGGTTATCAGTGAGGCACGGGAGAGGAGGTTTCGTTTTGGATTTACGGGAGGGGAATCGATCATACGGGGGCGGGAATCTTGCGAGGTGACCTTTGAAAACAGGCGATGTGGCTCAGGGCACGTGGCGGCGCATTGGCGAGGCGGGCGTGGCGATAGTTCTGCTGGGGATTCTGGGGGTAGGCTCGGAAGCTGGCGCGTCCCGGAACAGCATCCGGGACGCAGGAGGCGCGCCGGCGGAGCGGGGGCAAGCGGCGGCGCGGCCGGTGGCGCAGCAAGTGGCGCGTCCAGCGGCAATGCGGGAAATGGCGCCGGAGATGGAGGCGCGGTTTGCGGCGTCGAAAGGGGGGTTGCAGCCGTCCGCAAAGGCTTGGATCGAGCAGCAAGCGCGCATCGAGGGGCAAAAGCCGGCCCCGGATGTGGCGGGCATCGAGGCGGCAATTCGCGCGCGCTTCGGGAATCGGCAGGCGGGCGCGGGGGGTTCGCACGCCACTGCGGGCGCGGCTCCGGCAAGAGGGGCGGTTCCGGTATCCGGGGCGGGACCGGCTTCGGGCATGGTGCAGCAGGCCGGGAATCTTAGCGCGGCGGACATTTCCGAGCTGGTATTCCTGGTGATGATGCAGGCGTCGAAGGATGCGGAGAATGATCTGCGGCAGGCGATGGGCGAAGTGAAGGCCGTAACCGCGGCCAAGCAAAAGCTGCGCGAGGTCCTGAATTCGGCAGGCAGGGAAGTCGCCGCGGCGGGCGCGGCGAACGGCAAAGCCCCGGCGAATGCTCCCTGCAACATCCCGACGTGCCGAGCGCTGGCGGAAGGCGCGATGCAGCTCGCGACGATGACGGCGCAGAGCAGGCATCCCCTGCGGTACGGCGCGTCTGGCCAGTTGACCTACGCGCAGGCACAGCAGGAGATGGACAAAATGAAACGGGACCTGGATAGCCTGGGCGACCTGAGCGAAGCGGAGTCTCTGAGATTGCAGATGGCCATGGATCGGCGGGCTAAGGCCGTGGAGATACTTTCGAACCTCATGAAGAAAATGGAGGCAACGTCCAGCGCGATGGTGCAGAACCTGAAGTAAGGTTTTCGGCGGGTGGACATGAGCGGGTGCCGTTTCCCTGGCGGTTTGCGGGGGCGCGGCACCCGAATTTGTTTTTGGGGCGGGGGGTAGCCGGTGAGGAAAGAGGTAAGGGGGTAACGAAGTAACGACGGGCACGGCGTGCCGTGCCCCTACAAGGAGAAGAGCGAAGAGCACAGCCAAGATTCATCGCGTGCGAAAAACGCACGCGATGGGGCAGCGGTTGGCTGTGCCTCGCCGATCGGTCAGCGGGCGGGGACGGGAGAAGAGAGATT
Organism: Terriglobia bacterium; assembly: GCA_020073585.1. Taxonomy (GTDB): domain Bacteria; phylum Acidobacteriota; class Terriglobia; order Acidiferrales; family UBA7541; genus Acidiferrum. The sequence continues at coordinate 4,624 of JAIQEV010000087.1, read as the reverse complement.
TCTCGCTTCGCTCGAAATGACGGGCGTAGCGGGCGCAGCTAGACTGGGGTGGCGGCGAATTCGCGGATGTCGACTTCGACGCCCGGGCGCAGAGCTTCGCGCGCGGATTGCAGGAGTTTCCTGGTCACTTCGGCGCTGACGTAGGCTTCGCCGCAGTTGACGCAGACTTGCGCGGGCACTTTGCGGACCACGAGAGCCGCGCCTTCGCGCTCGAGGGTAACGGTGGTATGACCCTCGCGGGTTTCGCCCAGTTTGCAAACCACGCACTTCATGGCTTCCTCTTTTCGAAGCCGGGGTCCCAATGGCGGGGGTCCGGCTCGTACACGGTGATTACGATTATTGCATGCTCCGCCGTCGCGGCGACCACATGAACAGGAGGGGTTGGGCGGCTCCGACATGGACGGGCACGGCGTGCCGTGCCCCTACAAGGAGAAGAGCGAAGAGCACAGCCAGGATTGGCTGTGCCACGGGGTCAGTTGACGGAGCGGTGGAGGACGGCGGCGATTTGGCGGGCTTCGGCGACGAGTTGCTCGAGCTCGCTGGGGAGGATGGACTGCATGCCGTCGGAGAGGGCCTGGTCGGGGGCGTGGTGGACTTCGACAAGGAGGCCGTCGGCGCCGACGGCGACGGCGGCGCGGGAGAGCGGGAGAACCTTGCTGCGCAGGCCGGTGCCGTGGCTGGGGTCCACGAGGATGGGCAGGTGGCTGCGCTTTTTGACGGCGGGGACGATGCTCAGGTCCAGGGTGTTGCGGGAATGGTCGGCGAAGGTGCGCACGCCGCGCTCGCAGAGCATGACGTTGTAGTTGCCCTCGGAGAGGAGGTATTCGGCGGCCATGAGGAATTCGTCGAGGGTGGCGGAGATGCCGCGCTTGAGCAGGACGGGCTTTTTGGCGCGGCCGGCGCGCTTGAGGAGGGAGAAGTTCTGCATGTTGCGGGCGCCGATCTGGATGACGTCGGCGTAGCGCTCGACGAGGTCAAGGCTCTCGTGGTCCACGGCTTCGGTGACGATGCCCAGGCCGAAGCGCTCGCGGGCCTTGGCGAGGAGTTTCAGGGCGGCTTCGCCGTGGCCCTGGAAGCTGTAGGGGGAAGTGCGGGGCTTGAAGGCGCCGCCGCGGAGGAGGCGCACGCCGGTTTTGGCGATGCGCTCGGCTACGGTCATGAGCTGCTCTTCGGTTTCGACGGCGCAGGGGCCGGCGATGAGGGCGATCTTGTCGCCGCCGATGACGACTTCGCCGGAAGGGGTGGGGATGCGCAGGACGGTGTCTTCGGGCTTGGCGTCGCGGCTGACCAGCTTGTAGGGCTTGCTGACGGGGATGCACTCGACGACGCCGGGGAGGGCTTCGAGGATGCCGAGGTCCACGGCGCCCTTGTTGCCGGTGATGCCGATGGCGGTGCGCAGCGCGCCGGGGATGGGATGGGCCTTGAGGCCGAGGCTTTCGATGCGCGCGCAGACGGCTTGAATCTGCTCGGGCGTGGCATGGGACTGCATGACGACCAGCATCGGCGCTCCCAAAAATGCAACGTAAACATTCAGTGTACTGCAAGGCGCGGGCGGGCGGCAAATGCGGGGGAGGCGGGGAAATCGTGCGGGAATCGTGCGGCTTGGCGATTTGGCGCAGGTCGGCTAAAATGAATAGTTTATAGACCAATCAGGATGCCAACCGACCGCATGCCCGAACCATTGCACGCCAGCAACGCAGCGTTTGACCCGGAAGACGAATACCGTCCGGAACCCGAGCCCGAGCCGGTCCCGCCGGCGTGGATGGACGGGAGCCTGCGCATCGGGATCCACACCTCGATCGCGGGGAGCTACCTGAACGCGCTGGAAGCGGCGCGCAAGCTGGGCTGCAACGCGCTGCAGATCTTTTCGGCGAGCCCGCGCATGTGGGCTGGGGGGGCTTCGCGCATTCCGGAGGCGGATGCCAAGGCTTTTCGCGCGCGGCGCGAGGAACTGGGGCTGGGGCCGCTGGTGATCCACGCCAACTACCTGATCAATCTGGCGGCGGTGCAGCCGATGCTGCGCACGCGGTCGATCCAGGCGTTTCAGGACGAACTGCTGCGCGGGGTAGCGCTGGGGGCGGATTATCTGGTGGTGCATCCGGGCTCGCGCGGGGATTCGACGCCGGAACGCGCGGTGGCCACGATTGCGGACAGCATCCGGCAGGCGGCCAAGCGCGTGCCGCTGGGGGGGCTGCGCATCCTGATCGAAAACACGGCGGGGATGGGCACGGCGGTGGGCTGGCGGCTGGAGGAGGTGGCGCAGATCGTGGATTTGCTGGACGAGTTGCCGGCGGGGGCGTGTCTGGACACCGCGCATCTGTTCGCGGCGGGCTACGACTTCCGCAGCGAGGCCGGGCTGAAGCAGACCATCGCGATGATCGACAGCACCATCGGGCTGGAGCGCGTGCCGGTGTTTCACGTGAACGATTCGAAGATTGCGCTGGGCGGGCGGGTGGACCGGCATGCGCACATCGGCGAGGGCGAGATCGGGGCGGAGGCGTTTGCGCGGCTGCTGAAGGATCCGCGGCTGGGCGCGGCGCCGCCGGAGGGCCTGGCGGGGCGGGCGTTTCTGCTGGAGACGCCGATTGACGATCCGGGGGACGACCGGCGCAACGTGAAGCGGCTGTGGGAGCTGGCGGGGCTCGAAGAGCAGGCGCCGGAAGCGGAAAAGAATTTTTCGATGCTGAGCGCGGCGTTGAAGAAGAAGATTACCGCGCAGAGGAAGACAGAGAAGAAGAGAAAAGATAACGCAGAGGCGCGGAGTTCGCGGAGACGCGCGGAGAAGAAAAAGAAGGGCTGACGCCGAGACGGAAAAAAGCAGAGAAGAGAAGAAAAGAGCTAACGCAGAGACGCGGAGTTCGCAGAGAAGCGCAGAGAAGAGCGGGGAAGAAGAAAGCTGGGGCGGGGAAGAAGAGGGGCGGAGCGAGCGTGGCGGAATACAACCCACAGGCGATAGAGGCGAAGTGGCAGAAGCGCTGGGACGAGGAGCGCGTCTTCGAGAGCGAGGCGGATCCCGCGAAGCCCAAGTATTACGTGCTGGAGATGCTGCCGTATCCCTCGGGGACGCTGCACATGGGGCACATGCGCAACTACACCATCGGGGACGTGGTGGCGCGGGTGAAGCGCATGCGCGGGTTCAACGTGATGCACCCGATGGGCTGGGACGCCTTCGGACTGCCGGCGGAAAACGCGGCGATCAAGAACAACACGCACCCGCGGGTGTGGACCAACAACAACATCGTGGAGTTCAAGCGGGTACTGCACCTGTTCGGGTTCAGCTACGACTGGCGGCGGGAGATCTCGACGTGCGAGCCGGAGTATTACCGCTGGAACCAGTGGTTCTTCCTGCGCATGCTGGAGCGCGGGCTGGCCTACCGCAAGAAGAGCCGGGTGAACTGGTGCCCGAAGTGCGCCACGGTGCTGGCCAACGAGCAGGTGGTGAACGGCGGCTGCTGGCGGCACGAAGATACGCCGGTGGAGGCCAAAGAGATCGAGCAGTGGTTCCTGAAGACCACGGCGTACGCGGAGCAGTTGCTGGAGGACCTGAAGCTGCTGGAGGGGGGGTGGCCGGAGCGGGTCATCACCATGCAGCGCAACTGGATCGGGAAATCGCACGGGGCGAAGGTGAAGTTCGCGGTGGCGGAGGTGGCGGGAGCCGAGCCGATCGAGGTGTTCACCACGCGGATCGACACGATCTACGGGGCGAGCGCGCTGATTCTCGCGCCGAACTATCCGCTGGTGGGCAAGCTGCTGAGCGGCTCGCCGGTGGAGGCCGAAGCGCAGGCCAAGCTGGCGCAGATCCGGCAAATGTCGGTGAAGACGGCGGACCTGGCGACGGCGGAGAAAGAAGGGTTCTTCACCGGGCGGTATGCGACGAATCCGTTCAACGGGGCGCAGGTGCCGATCTGGGTGGGGAATTTCGTGCTGCTGGAATACGGCACGGGGGCGATCATGGCCGTGCCGGCGCACGACCAGCGCGACTTCGAGTTTGCGACCAAGTACAACCTGTCCAAGCCCGTCGTGGTGCAGCCGCTGGGGGGCGAGGCGCTGAGCGCGGCGACGCCGCAGGAAGCCTACAGCGAATACGGGAAGAGCGTGAATTCCGGGCCCTATAGCGGGCTGGAGACGCAGGCGGCGATGGACAAGATGGCCGCGGAGGCCGAGGCCAAGGGCTTTGGGAAGCGCGAGACGATTTACCGGCTGAAGGACTGGGGCATCTCGCGGCAGCGCTACTGGGGCACGCCGATTCCCGTGGTGTATTGCGCGAAAGACGGGCTGGTGCCGGTGCCGGACGCGCAGTTGCCGGTGCTGCTGCCGGCGAACCCCAAGCTGACCGGGATGGGCGAATCGCCGCTGGCGGCCACGCCGGAATTCGTGAACACCACCTGCCCGAAATGCGGCGGGGCGGCGCGGCGCGAGACGGACACCATGGACACCTTCGTGGATTCGTCGTGGTATTTCTACCGCTACTGCGATCCGCACAACGAGCAGGCGCCGTACGATGCGGCGAAGGTCGGCTACTGGATGCCGATCGACCAGTACATCGGAGGGATCACGCACGCGATCCTGCACCTGCTGTATTCGCGGTTCTGGTGCAAGGTGATGCGCGACCTGGGGCTGATCC
>JAIQEV010000028.1 GCA_020073585.1 Terriglobia bacterium | reverse complement strand
CCACCGGGGCCTGGACCGCCGGCGGGAATCGCATGGAGATCCCCACAGCCACGGTCAGCCGATAATCGCAGCCCGGCGTGTACGTATCGGCGAGGTCTTGCCGGAGGGCATTGCCCCGCGCAGAACCCAGGAACGCCAATTGGCTGCCGTCGGCATTGGCCACGTGATGTATCCGACAATCCCGCACATACGGCAAGCTCCTCCGGTCGCATTGAGCAGGGTAACATGGCGGCGCGGCGGCGCGCCGGGTTTCCGGGCGGCTGTGCCGAATCACGCCAGCCGGGGCCCGCGGCGGCGGCTTATTCGACGATTTCGAAGCGGTACTCTTCAATCACCGGGTTGGTCAGGACTTCGCGGGAGATGCGCTCGAGGTGCTTTTGCGCTTCTTCGCGGGTCCAGCCGTCCAGATCGAGGACGAAGAATTTACCCTGGCGAACGTCCTTTACCGCGGCATACCCGAGCGAAGCCAGGGCATGCTGGATGGTTTTCCCCTGGGGATCGAGGACTGTGGACTTCGGCAACACCCAGACGTGTGCTTTCATGCGGGGATTATAGCAAAGCTTGGGCTTTGGCGCGGACCGCTAGGAGTGTGCGCCGGGGCGTGCGGCGGCCAGGGCGCGCTTTTCCGGGGCGGGCAGGAAAGCGTGCTCGAAGCTGAGGGCAGCAAGGCGATCGCGCTCCGCCTCCGTCAGACCCATGGCGGCGGTGTGCGCGTATTCGGCGAGCAGGGAGGTGTGGAACATCGCCGGATCGTCGGTGGAAAGCACGACGGCGAGGCCCTGGCGGAGAAAATTTGGCAAGGGATGCTCGGCGATGCGCGCGGAGCCGCGGGTCAGTTGCCGCGCCAGCGCGCCGGTGCAGATATTGCTGGTGGGGCAGAGCTCCAGGGGAATGCGGCGCTCGGCCAGCATCTCGAGAAGCGCCGGGTCGTGCATGGCGCCGAGGCCGTGGCCGATGCGTTCCGCGCCGAGGAGTTCCACGGCCTCGCGGACCAGTTGCGGGCCGCCGGTCTCCCCCGCATGGATCAGGCGGTGCAGGCCCTGCTCGGCGACGTAGTCATAGACGGCGCGAAAGTCCGCGGTGGGGAGGGAGAGTTCGTCGCCGCCGATGCCGAAGGCCACGACGCCCTCGTTGCGGTAGTGCGGGGCGATGCGCGCCACCTGCATCGCGGCCTCCGCGCCGAACTGGCGCACGGCGTCGAAGATCCACTGCAGCCGCAGGCCCTGCTTGCGCAGCTCCTCGCTGGCGCGGCACATGGCTTCGAAATTGGCCTCGGGCTGCTGCTGGCGCAGGAACATGATCCCGACGGAGAGAGTCAGCTCGGCATAGACGACATTCTGCGCGAGGAGGCGCTTACCGAGCTCCCGGGTGATGAGCGCGTAGTCCTCCGGGTCGCGGAGGTAGGAGGTGACCCACTTGAAGGCCTCGATGAATTCCATGAAGTTGGCGTAGGAGTAGCGGCGGCGGGCCTCTTGCTCGGCGAGGGGCTGGCCATGGCGCGCGGCGAGTGCGCAGACGGTGGCGGGCTCGATCGAGCCTTCGAGATGCAGGTGCAGCTCCGCTTTGGGGAGGGAGAGGAAGTGCGCGGGCAGTGAGGAAGGGCTCATCCGCGAAAACTAACGCTGCGGGAGCGCCGGGCGCCCGGCGTTGACCCACGCCGTGTACCAATAGGAGCCGACGTCGGTGGAGGCGTCGGAGAGCTGGCGGATGAGAATGGCGGCGGCCTGGTTGTAGAAGCGGTCGAAGTATTCGTCGGTGTAGGAGGGCAGGCCGCGGCGGGCGTTGCGGTCGGCGAGGAGAATGGTTTCGAGCCAACTGTGGGCGCTGAGGCAGGCCTCAAAGCCGTGGTCAGTGGGGTCGCTGACGAAGAAGGCGTCGTTGGGGCGCACGGGAAAGAAGGAGGAGAAGCGGTCGATGAGGTTGACGCCGAAACGCGTGCTGATGCCCGCCTGTCCGGTGAGCTGGCCGTCGTAGTTTTCCGTGGTGTTGAAGGGGTCGTGGGCTTCCGCGACGTAGCTGGCCAGCAGCGCCGCGTTCAGGCGCGCTTCGTCCCACTTGCCGGCCTTCATGGCGTTGGTCAGTTTTTCGCTGTAGACGCCGATCTGCCAGGGGAGCAGGCCGTTGGATTCCAGCTTGGTTTTGCCGTACTTCCCGACCGCAGCTTTGTAGCTGCGCGGCAGGGTTTCGAAGGGGAAGCGGCCGTAGCGGTCGAGAAAGAGGTAGCGGTTCTTGCGCTCCGCCGGGCTTCTCTGGCTGGCTTCCAGCGGATCGGTCACGTGCTGCAGAAGAAATCCGCGGTTGGCTTCGAAAAAAGGGCGCATTTCCGGGGGCAGCGTCTCGAAGGCCTTCTCGACGACCAGCTTGTTGCCCTTTTCGCCCCAGGCGCGCGCAGCGGGAGCGAGAAGCAGGCCCAGCACGGCCCCGGCGGCCAACGCCAGAAAGATCCCGCGGATCCTTGGGGAGACAAACTGCGGCATTCGGCTCCTCCTTTGTATGTGTGACCGCGGAGCGGTCAACAGTTTCTTGCTGACGCGTTCAGTGTGCTCCGTTTGCGGCTGTAAGTGAAGAAGATTACCAGGCCGATCGCAAGCCACACAAAAAAGCGGATCCAATTGGTGATCGGCAGGCCCGCCATCAGCAGCACACAGGTGAGAATGGTCATGATCGGCGCCAGCAGGCCGCCCGGCGCGCGAAAACTGCGCGGGCGGTCCGGCTGTTTATAGCGCAGAATCAGGACTCCCGCGGCTACCAGAGCAAAAGCGAACAGCGTGCCGATGTTGGACAGGTCTGCGAGGGTGCCGATATCCAGCATCCCGGCGGGAATGCCCACGAGGAAACCCGCCATCCAGGTGGAAAAGTCCGGCGTCCGGAAGCGCGGGTGCACGCGGCCGAAGATCTGCGGGAGCAAGCCGTCACGGGACATCGCAAACCAGACCCGGGCCTGGCCGAGTTGGAACACGAGCAGGGAAGAGATCATGCCCATCAAGGCGCCCAGGAGCACGATCAGGCGGATGCTCGTGAAATGCAGCTTCTTCAGGGTATTCACCACCGGCGCGGCATCGTCCAGAAGGGTCTGCCAGGGCACAAGGCCTGTCAGCACCACCACCACCGCGATATAGAGCAGGGTGCACACGACCAGAGTTGCAATGATGCCGATGGGCAGGTCGCGCTGCGGATTTTTGGTTTCCTCGGCGGCCGTCGAGACGGAATCGAAGCCGATGTAGGTGAAAAAGATGATCGAGCCGCCGGTCAGGATGCCCGGCCAGCCGTTGGGGGCAAAGGGATGCCAGTTGGCGGGGTGAATGTAGCGGGCGGCAAAGCCCACGAAGACCAGGATGGCGACGATCTTCAGCAGAACCATGATGTTGTTGGTCTCCGCGGATTCGCGAATCCCGCGCACCAGCACGAAGGTCAGCAGCAGCACGATGACGAAGGCGGGCACGTTGAAGCCGAAATGCCAGCCCGGCTGATAGAGCGTGTTGCCCTGGAAGTCGGTCAAGCCGCTGGGCAGATACGCGGGAGTAATCCAGCGCAGGCTCGGATGGATACCGAACCAGTCCATGAGGTCCACGATGTGCGCCGAAAATCCGACGCTTACGGCCATGTTGCTCACCGCATATTCGAGGATCAGGTCCCAGCCGATGATCCAGGCGATCAACTCGCCCATCGTGGCGTAAGTATAGGTATAGGCGCTCCCGGCAATGGGGATCATCGCCGCCAGCTCCGCGTAGCACAGGGCCGCGAATCCGCACACGACCGCGACGAGTACGAAGGACAAGGCAATGGCCGGGCCGGCGCCCGGGCGCCCGAAGGAGGCGGAATGGTAAATCAGATATTCCAGGAGAGGGGCATTCAGAACCGAGGAAAACTGCAGCTTCTGGCCGGCGATCGCGGTCCCGACTACCGTAAAAATGCCCGACCCGATCACCGCGCCAATGCCCAGCGAGGTCAGGCTCAGCCATCCCAGTGTTTTTTTGAGGCGCCTCTCGGGGTTTTCGGAGTCGGCTATCAGTTGGTCGATGTTTCTGGTGCGGAAAAGTTTTGATCCCACCCATCCACTCCGTTCGCCCCGGCTCTGCCGAGGATGTGGAAGTACCGGAAAACACTACAGAATAAGTGCGCCGGTCACTTTACCCCGATAAACCGCCACCGCGCAACCGGAAGCAGCAGCGCTCAGGCCGGCTCGAGCTGGGCATAGCGCTCGATGAACTTCTTGGTGCCCCGCCCGGGGAAGGTCACCGAGAGGCGGCGGTCCTCCTCGTCGCCCTCGACGGCCACGATGGTGCCGACGCCGAAGCTGGGGTGGCGGACTTTGCGGCCAAGGAGCGGGTTTTCGCCCTTGCCGCTTCTTCCGAAGGTGTCGCGCTGCCGCGCCGGGCGCTCGAAATCGCCGCTGCCGCGGCCCGGGCGCGGCTGACCAGCCGGGCGGGCGGGGCCGCCGCGCACGCGGCGCATGAAATCCTCGGGCGAGTAGGAGTATTCCGGGTCGGGATCATAGCGCCGGGACTCGCCGAACTCCGCCAGCGAGCCGCGCACCGTGTCCATCAGGTCGCCGGGAATTTCCGCGAGGAAGCGCGAGGGCAGGGAGGCGCGCAGGCGCTGCTCGTCGCCGAAGATGCGGCGGTAGACGGCGCGGGTCAGGGTCAGCGAGGCGCGCGCGCGGGTCATGCCCACATAGACCAGGCGGCGCTCTTCCTCGACGCCGTTTTCATCGGTGGCCGAGAGGCTGTGGGGGCAGATGCCCTCTTCCAGGCCGGTGAGGTAGACGTGGTCGAACTCGAGACCCTTGGTGCTGTGCAGGGTGATCAGGGTGACGCCGGGCTTTTCGTCGGCGGAATCGGCGTCGCTGACCAGGGCGGCATGGTCGAGGAAATCGGTGAAGGTCTCGCCGGCATCGGTGGATTCCGCGACGGCGCGCACGAGTTCCTCGAGGTTTTCCATGCGCGAGACGTCCTCCGGGGTATTGCGCTCCCGGAGCATGTCCAGGTAACCGGTGCGGTCCAGCAGGCCGTGCAGGAATTCGGCGGGGCTGTTCTTTTCCAGGCTGGCCTGCAACTCGCGGATCATCTCCTGAAAGGCGCGCAGGGGAGCCACGGCGCGTCCGGCGGCGGCGCTGGCGACGAACTGCTCGATGGCCTGCCACATGGGCAAGCCGTCTTTGCGCGTGGCCTCGCGCAGCGCATCCACGGTGGTCTTGCCGATGCCGCGCGGCGGCACGTTGAGCACGCGCAGCAGGGCGATGTCGTCTTCGGGATGCATGGTCAGGCGCACATAGGCCAGGGCATCCTTCACTTCCGCGCGGTCGTAAAAGCTGAAGCCGCCCACCAGGCGGTAGCGCACGCCCAGGCGGCGGAAGACCTCTTCAAAGGCGCGGGACTGGGCATTGGTGCGGTATTCCACGGCGCAAGTCTGCGAGGAGTCGTCCACGAGAATCTTGGAGACTTCGCCGGCCACGAATTCCGCCTCGGATTGCGGGTCGCGCGCTTCGTAGAAGCGCAGGTTCTTGCCGCTGCCTTGCTCGGAAGTGAGCGTTTTGCCGAGGCGCTGCGAGTTGTTGGCCACCACGGCGCCCGCGGCGTCGAGAATTTTCTGGGTGGAGCGGTAGTTGCGCTCGAGGCGGATCACCCGGGCCGCGGGAAAATCCTGGGAAAAGCGCAGCAGGATGCCGACGTCGGCGCCGCGCCAGCGGTAGATGGCCTGGTCCTCGTCGCCCACCACGCAGACGTTCTCCTCCGGTCCGGTGAGCAGGCGCAAGAGGTCGTACTGCACGCGGTTGGTGTCCTGATACTCGTCCACGTGGATGTAGCGGAAGCGCGCCTGCCAGCGCCGGCGCACGTCGGCGGCGTCGCGCAGCAGGCGCGCGGCGCGCAGCAGCAGGTCGTCGAAATCGAGGGCGTGGCTCTGCGCCAGCACCTTTTCGTAGGCTTCGAAGACGCGCGCGACGCGCCGCCCGTCTTCGGCGATGGCTTCGGCGGCGAGCTGCTGCGCGGTCTGCCCGTGATTCTTGGCGTAGCTGATCTTGCTGAGGATGGCGCGCGGGGAGATTTTTTCCTCGGTGAGCGCCAGGCGGCTGAGGATGAGCTTGACGGCGGCGATCTGGTCGTCGTCGTCGAAGATGGAGAAATCGCGGGGCAGGCCGGCGCTGGGCGCTTCACGGCGCAGCAGGCGCGCACAGAGGGAGTGAAACGTGGAGATCCACGGCGCCGCCGGCAGGAGTCCCGCCTGGCGCTGCAGATTTCCCAGGCGCTCCTGCATCTGCTCCGCGGCCTTGTTGGTGAAGGTGACGGCCAGGATGGCGTCCGGCGAGGCGCCCTGGGCCAGCAGGTGGGCCATGCGGTAGGTGATGGCGCGAGTCTTGCCGGTGCCCGCGCCGGCGAGGATGAGCACGGGCCCATCGGTGGTTTCGGCGGCGAGGCGCTGTTCTGGATTCAAATCGTCGAGAAAAGTTCTCATTCGTTGGCAGGTCCCAGGTCTGTGCGTGCTATTTCATGGTAGCCGAGGAAAGTCCGGGCGGCAAATCGCGCCGCGCCGGTGGTTTTCCGTGGCTCCGGAAAAATTTATGATTCTCCGCGAGGGCTGGCGCAGAAACAGCGCTGCGTTCGGCGAATACGCTCAACGCGCCGCGGCCTTGGAGAGTTCCAGCTCGAAATAGAGGAGCGAGCGGCCTTTTTCGATGTCCGTGACTTCCGGAATGTACAGCCGGGCGGTGCGCAGCAGGTCGTATTGCCCGGCGAGATCGAAGTACAGCAGCCCCTGCACTTTGCCGTGCGGCGGGATCACGCTGGCCGGGACGCCGGCAGCGCGCGCGGCATCCTCGAGCTGTGTCCATTCCTTGCTGCGGCCGGTCTTCGGCTTGCCGATGGGCAGGGGAATGCGCTGGCGCTTGGCGGTGGGGTCGCTGGAGCCGCCCTTCAGGATCAGGTCGGCGACGTCCTCGGCCGAGAGCGGCGCGAGGTTCTGGCGTGACTCCTCGTCCAGGGTGATGACCAGGCGGATGCGCTCGAGGTTGACGCGCACGGCCGCCGCGGAATCGTTCTGGACGGCGACCTGGATGCCCACCAGTCCTGCCGTCAGCGGCGTCTTTTTGGGGAAGCGCGGTTTATAGTCGGCCGGTGCGGTCCAGGGCTGGGCGGTGATGGTCACGCCCTCGTGGGTTTCGGCGGCTGCGGGCGATGGCGCGAGGCTCTGGGCGCGGCCCTGCCCGCCGGCCAGTCCCCAGGCGCTGGCGGCGAGAATGATTCCAAGGAGTACGATGGTTCGCAGGCGCATCGGTTTATAATACCGGGTTTGCACGACTGGCGTTTGCTTTGCGGTGGCAACCCTGAGGATTCGATTCTGCGGGGGAGGGGCGGGTTGCCAGCGCAATCGCCGGAAGGGGTCCGCCTGCCGGTTGGCGGCGGGGAAATGACTGAGGTCCACGCTTGTATTTTCTCTATAGTGCACTGACGGCGCTGGCCGCCATCCTGCTTTTGCCCTACTGGGTGTGGCAGGGACTGCGCCACGGCAAATATTTCTCGAATCTGGGGGAACGGCTCGGTCTGGCGTATGCGGCGCTGGAGAAGCTCCCGGCGCAGCGTGCGGGAGCCATCTGGGTGCACGCTGTCTCGGTCGGGGAGGCGCTGGCCGGTCTGGGGCTGGCAAGGCGCTTGAAAGAGCAGAATCCCGGGCGCCCGCTGATCGTTTCCACTACCACGCTCACCGGGCAGGCCCTGGCCCGCGAGCGCATGCCCTTTGCCGATGCGGTGATCTATTTTCCGCTGGACTGGGGCTTCGCCGTGCGCCGCGCCTTCCGCGCCGTGCAGCCGGAGATCGTGGTGATCCTGGAGACGGAGCTGTGGCCGAACTTCCTGCGCGAAGCGGCGCAGCGCAGCGTGCCCGTGGTGGTGGTCAGCGGGCGGCTCTCGCCGCGGTCGTTTGCGCGCTACCGGCGGTGGCTCGGCGCGCTGGGCCTTTTTCTGCGGCCGTTTCTGGCGCGCGTGCTGGCCCTGCCCGCGGCGTTCCTGATGCAGACGGAGGACGATGCGGCGCGCATGCGCGCGCTGGGCGCGCCCGCCGGCCGCGTCTGCGTCAGCGGCAACCTCAAATACGATCAGGAGCTGCCCGGCGATTCGGCGCTTTCCGCCTGGCTGGAGAAGGAAGTGAACGCGCGCGGCCGGCGGCCGCTGGTGGTGGCCGGCAGCGTGGTGGCCAACGAAGAGCCGCTGACGCTGATCGCCTTCGGCACGGCCCAGGGCGAGCACCAGCGCGCGCTGCTGGTCCTCGCGCCGCGCAAGCCGGAGCGCTTCGAGGCCGCCGCGGAGTTCATCCGGGAGGCGCACTGGAAATTCCTGCGCCGCTCGCAATTGGCCATTCCCGGGCCGTTCGGGCAGGGCCTGCCTTCGTCGGGCGCGCCCCCGGCGATACCCGACGACGTCACCGTGCTGCTGCTCGACAGCATCGGGGAGCTGGCTTCGCTCTACCGCGTAGCCGATGTAGTTTTCGTGGGCGGGTCGCTGGTGCCCGCGGGCGGGCACAACATTCTGGAGCCCGCGGCGTTCGGCAAGATTCCGGTCTTCGGCCCGCACACGGAAAATTTCGCGGAGATGACCGCGCGCTTCGTGGAAGCGGACGCGGCCATTCGCGTGGAGAGCCCCGAGGACGCGGGGGTGGCGTGGATCGACCTGCTGAAGAATCCCGCGCGCATGCAGGAGATGGGCGCGCGGGCCAAGCGCTTGGTGGAAGAAAGCCGCGGGGCGACCGCGCGGGCCCTGGCGGAAGTGGCGCGGGTGCTGGGGGGCGGAAAGGGGAAATGAATTTGCCGCTGGCTTTGCGCATGCTGCTGTGGCCGTTCTCGGTGGTCTACGGCGCGGTGGTGCGGCTGCGCGCCTGGCTCTATGCCAGCGGCGTGCGGACGCAGAAGCGGCTCGGCGCGGCGGTGATCAGCGTCGGCAATCTCACCGTGGGCGGCACGGGCAAAACGCCCATGGTGCTGTGGCTGGCGGAAAAGTTTCTGGCGCAGGGCAAGCGCGTGGCAATTCTCTCGCGCGGCTACCGCGGCGCGGGCGGCATCAGCGATGAAGTGGCTCTGCTGAAAGACCGCTTGCAGGGCCGCGTGGCTTTCGGTGTCGGCAGCGACCGCTACGCGCAGGGCCGGCGGCTCGAAGCGCAGGGCATCGACATTTTCCTGCTGGACGACGGCTTCCAGCACCTGCGGCTGGCGCGCGATCTGGATATCGTGATGATCGACGGCATGCGCGATCTGGAGGGCGAGTGGCTGCTGCCCGCGGGGCGCCTGCGCGAGCCGCGGAGCGCGCTGCGTCGCGCCGACTTCTGCGTCTTCACGCGCATGGAGGCCGACGAGGATCTGGCCGCCCGCGGCCTGCCGCAATCCATCTTCTACGCCAAGACGCATCTCGCCGGCTTTCGCCGTCTGGGGGGAGAGGGCGGGCTGCAGTTCCTGAGCGAAATCGCCGCGGGGCCGTATTTCGCCTTTTGCGGCATCGGCAATCCGCTGGCCTTCTTCCACGATCTGCGCCACTGGGGCGCGCGTCTCGCGGGGACCCGCGCTTTCCGCGATCATCACGCCTACACCCAGGCGGATGTGCACGAACTGGAGCTGGCCGCGCACAAGGCCGGTGCCGCGGCCTTCATCACCACCGAGAAGGATTCCTACAATCTGGGTACGGTGCGCTTTTCCTCGTTGCCGGTCTACGTCTGCGTGATCGAGATGGAGCTGTTCGGCGAGGACGACTTTCTGGCGGCGCTCGAGCAGAAGATCCGCGTGCGCCGCGGGGCGGGCGCATGAAGATCCTGGTCCGCGCCACCAACTGGGTCGGCGACGCCATCCTGGCGCTGCCCGCGCTGCGCGCCCTGCGCGGTAAATGGCCGGAGGCCGAGATCAGCGTTCTGGCGCGGCCCTATGTCGCGGAGATCTACCGCGGGCAGCAGGTGGCGGACCGCCTCCTCCCTTACGACGTGCGCGGCGAGCACCGCGGCTGGCGTGGCCGGGAGCGCCTGGTGGAGGAGCTGCGCGGGCAGCGCTTCGATCTCGCCGTCCTGTTCCAGAACGCTTTTGACGCCGCCTGGCTCGCTTGGCGCGCCGGAATCCCCGCGCGCGTCGGCTATGCCCGGGATGGCCGCAGCCTGCTGCTGACGCGGGCCATCGCGGTACCGCGGCGCGGCGAGATCCCCGCGCACGAGCAGTTCTACTATCTGGAGCTCCTGCGCCGCGCCGGGTGGCTCGACGCTCTGAAAGGGGAGGAGCACATCCCGCTCGCGGTCTCCGATGCGCAGCACCGGCAAGCCGCCGAGGCGCTGCGAAAAGCCGGCGCGCGCCCGCAAGCCCTGCGCGTGGCCATTGGCGCCGGAGCCTCCTACGGTTCGGCCAAATGCTGGCCCCCCGCGCGCTTTGCCGCGCTGGCCGGGGCGCTGCAGGCGCAGTTCGATTGCGAGGTGCTGCTGTTCGGCACGGCTTCCGAAGCCAGGGTGTCGCAGGCCATCGTCGCCGAAATGAAGCGCCCGCCCCTGAATCTGACCGGGCAGACGGCCATCGCCGATCTGCCCGCGCTGCTGGCGCAGTGCCACCTCTTCATCGGCAACGATTCCGGCGCGATGCACGTGGCCGCGGCGGTGGGTTTGCCGGTGGTGGCGGTCTTCGGCCCTACCGACCCGCAGGGCACCGCTCCGGTGACGCCGCGCTGCACCGTGGTGCAGGAAAAACCGCACTGCAGCCCGTGTTTCCTGCGCCGCTGCCCGATCGACCACCGCTGCATGACGCGCATCGCCCCGGAAACCGTGGCCGCCGCCGCGCGCTCCTGGCTGGAAGCGAGGCGGGCCTCGCATGCCTGAGCCGGCCGCGCTGCGCCCCGCGGTCTTCCTCGACCGCGACGGCACCATCTCCGAGGAGGTGGGCTACTTGAATCATCTCAGCCGTTTCCGTATGTTTGAGTTCGCCGGGGAGGCCATCCGGCGGCTGAATGCCGCGGGCTGGCCCGTGTTTGTGGTGACCAATCAGTCCGGCGTGGCGCGGGGCCTGTTTCCTGAATCGCTCATCGGCGAAGTGCACGCGGAGATGAACCGGCAGCTTGCCGCCGCGGGCGCGAAGCTCGACGGCATCTACTATTGCCCGCACCGCGCCGAAGACGGCTGCGAATGCCGCAAGCCGAAGCCGGGGCTGCTGGAGCGCGCCGCGCGGGAACAGCACCTGGATCTGCGGCGCTCGGTGGTGGTGGGCGACCGCTACCTGGACGTGGACTTGGCGCGCTGCGCCGGCGCTCGCAGCGTGCTGGTGAAGACCGGCTACGGCCGCGGGGAGCTGGAAGAGGACTCCGCCAAGTGGCCGGCGCAGCCCGATTACGTTGCGGAAGACCTGGCGCAAGCGGTGGACTGGATATTGAGGCCCAGCGAATGAAGAAACGTAAAATAGCCGCCCCCGCCGCGGGCACCGCCGTGGATTACGCCGCGCTCTGCGAATTCGTGGAGCGCTTTCCCGGGCGGAAGGCGGTGCTGTTCGGCGATTTCGTCGCCGATGAGTTCCAGTTCGGGGAGATCGCGCGCGTTTCGCGGGAAGCGCCGGTGCTCATCCTGCGGCACCGCGAGACGCACATGGCTCCCGGCGGCGGCGCCAATGCCGCCAACAACCTCGCGGACCTCGGTGCCAAAGTCCTGCCGGTCACCGCCGTCGGCGACGACGCCGCGGGCGACGCGCTGGTGGAATTCTTCCGCGCCAAGCGCGTGGACGTCTCCGGGGTGGTGCGGGTGAAGGGCTGGACCACGCCGGTGAAGACGCGCTTCCTGGCGGGCTGGCCGCACACCACGCACCAGCAGGTTTTGCGCGTGGATCGCGAGCCGCAGGGCGAACTTCCCGCCGAAGCCCGCGGCAAGCTCGATCGAAAACTGCGCGAGCGCTTGCAGGGCGTGGATGTCCTGGCGGTATCCGATTACGGCTTCGGCGTAGCCACGCCGGAGTCCGTGCGCGCTGTGCTGCAGCGCAAAAAGGGCGAATGCATCGCCACGCTCGACGCCCGCCGCGACCTGACCGCGTACGCGCGCACCGGGATCACCTCCGCGACTCCCAACGAGTCCGAGCTGGAGGCGCTCCTGCAAACCAGCATCGGGCAGAACCTGCCGGAATTGGAGCGCAGCGGGCGCGCGGCGCTGCTGGCCATGAAGCTGCGCTCGCTGCTGGTCACCCGGGGCCGCCACGGCATGGCCCTGTTCGAATCAGGAAAGCCCACGACGCACATTCCCATCCACGGCAGCGATCAGGCCGTGGATGTGACCGGCGCGGGCGACACCGTTCTCGCCGCCTTCACCTTAGCGCTGGCCAGCGGCGCCAGCCCGCTCGAGGCCGCGCATCTCGCCAACATCGCCGGCGGCATCGTGGTCATGAAGCGGGGCACGGCCACCGTGCCCCGCGAAGAGCTGCTGGCCGCCATCCGCCGCGAGGTGACGGGTTCCTGAGCCATGCGCGCCGCTGCCGAAAAGATTCTTTCGCGAGATGAGCTGGCCGCGCGCCTGGCCGAACACCGCCGCCGGGGCCAGCGCATCGTCTTCGCCAACGGCTGCTTCGACATGCTGCATGTGGGCCACGTGCGTTACCTGGAAGGCGCGCGGCGCGAGGGCGACGTGCTCGTCGTCGGCGTCAACTCCGATGCCAGCGCGCGCCCGCTCAAGGGGCCGAATCGCCCGGTGCTGCCGGAGATGGCGCGCGCGGAGCTGGTCGCCGCGCTGCGCGCCGTGGATTACGTGGTGATCTTCTCCGAGCCCAATGTGGAGGCGCTTCTCGCCGCCCTGCGCCCGGACGTGCACGCCAAGGGCACCGACTACACCGAGGAGACCGTGCCGGAGCGCGAGACCGCGGCGCGTCTGGGCGTGCGCGTGGCCATCGTCGGCGACCCCAAGGAGCACTCGACGCGCGATCTGCTGGAAAAAATCCGCAAGGTTCCGCATGCCTGAGCCGGGATTTCTCGTCCTGCGGCTGGGCTCGCTCGGCGACATCGTGCACACCTTTCCCGCCGTGGCCGGGCTGCGCGCTTCCTTTCCCGATGCCGAGATCGTGTGGCTCACCGACGCGCGGTGGCGCCTGCTCGTGGAGCGCAGCGGCCTGGCCAGCGCCGTGTGGACCGTGGACACGCGTTCCTGGGCGTCCGTGCGCGAGACCGTTCGCCGCATCCGCGGGCGATCCTGGAACGCGGCGGTGGATTACCAGGGGTTGTGGAAGTCGGCGCTCTTCGGCTTCTTCGGCGGCGTGCCGCGGCGCATCGGTTTCGATTCCAGTTGCATCCGCGAATTCGGCGTGCCCCTGGTGTACACCGACCGCGTGGGAGCGCGGTCGCCGCACGTCGCCGAGCAGAATGGCGAGCTATCGCTCCGCGCCGGAGCGCGCAGCGGAGTGGCTCCCTTCACACTGCGCGTGACTCCGGAAGAAGAAGCGCAGTGGGCGGCAAGCATGGCCCGCGCAGGCCTCACGCGCTATTGCGTGCTCTCGCCCGGCGGCGGCTGGCGCTCCAAATGCTGGCCCGCGGAACGCTTCGGGGAACTCTGCCGCCGCATTTCCGGCGAACTGGGCCTGCGCTGTGTCGTAAACTATGGACCGGGGGAAGAGGCACTCGCGGAGTCGGTGCGCGCGGCCAGCGGCGGCGCCGAGCCGGTCCTCGACAATAGCCCGCTCGGACCACTCATGGCGCTTCTTCGCAAAGCCGATCTCGTTGTGGGCGGGGATACCGGCCCGCTGCACCTGGCCGTGGCCCTGGGTGCGCCCGCCGTCGCGCTCTTCGGGCCCACCGATCCCGCACGCAACGGCCCGTTTCGCGCCGCGCGCACCGCGGACATCGTTCTGCGCAGTCCCCAGGCGCGCACCAGCTACAAGCGCGGCAGCGCGCCCGATCCCGCTATGCTCGAACTCACCGTGGATGCCGTCTTGGACGCCGTGCAGCGCCGCCTGGAGGCCCCGCGATGAGCGCCGCGGCGTTCTTCACCCGCTGGCGCGTGCGCCTCGGCTACCTGCTGGCCCTGGCCGTCTTCTGGTTCGCGCGGCCCGTGCCGCGCATGATTCTCCTGGGCGGCTGCATCGGCACGCTGGGCCTGCTGGTGCGCGCCTGCGCCGCGGGCTACCTGCACAAGCAGGAGATGCTCACCGTCACCGGTCCCTACGCCTACACCCGCAATCCCCTCTATCTCGGCAGCGCCATTCTCACCGCCGGCCTGGCGATCGCCGCGCACTCCTGGATTTCGGCCGCCCTGCTGCTCGGCTACTTCGCGCTTTTCTACTCCATCGTCATGCGCAATGAGGAAGCGGAGTTGCGCCGGCTATACGGGGCAGCGTTCGACGATTACGCGCGCGCCGTGCCGCTCTTCCTGCCCCGGCTCACCCCCGCGGCGTTGGCCGCGGAAGGAGACGCAGCGTTTTCCTGGGCGCAGTACCGCAAGAACCGCGAATACCAGGCGGCTTTCGGCTTCGTCCTAATTCTGGGATTGCTCGTCCTGCTCTGGGCCGTGCGGCTCCCCTGACGCCCGCTGCGGCTCCTGCGCCGCGCACTGCGTATAGCAATAGATTTCCACGCTCTCCCCGTCGGTCAGTATGTGGATGGCCCCGCTGCGGTCCGTGCGCAGCACCCGCACTCCCGCCTGCTCCAGCCGCTCGAGTGCTTCCGGGCTGGGATGGCCGTAAGGATTTTCCGCACCCGCGGATACTACCGCAATCCGCGGGCGCACCCGCGCTAGAAACTCTTCCATCGTGGAGTTCTTGCTCCCGTGGTGCCCGACCTTCAGCACGTCCGCGCGCAAGCCGTCCTCCGGGGTCTCCGCGGCGATCTCCCGCTCCGCCTGCTTCTCGATGTCCCCCGGCAGCAGGATCACGCGCCGCCCAAAGGCCAGGCGCAGCACCAGGGAATCGTTGTTCTTCGGTCCCGGCGCGGTTTCCTCCGCGGCGATCTCCGGCCACAGCACGCGCATGCGCACCCCGTCCCAGTCCCAGGCGCCGCCGCGGCGCTCGTGCTCGATGGGGATGCCCTTGCTCCGCGCCAGCTCTTCGAGCGCAGCCTGCGCCGGCGAAGCGACCTCGCGGCCGATCCACAGGCGGCCCACGCGGAAATTTTCCAGAATGGCCGCCAGCCCGCCGATGTGGTCCTGGTGCGCGTGCGTCAGGGCCACAATGTCCAGCCGCTGCAGTCCCCGCGACCAAAGATACGGCGAGACCACCTCTTCGCCCGGGTCGCTGCGCTCGCGCCGCTCCGGCTGCCCGTACCCGGCGAAGGCCCCGCCGCCGTCAATGAGCATCGTCCGTCCGTGCGGGGAGACCACCAGCAGGGCATCGCCCTGCGCCACGTCCAGCGCCGTTACCTCCAACTTTCCGGGGATGGTGCGCGGGGCGAAGGGATAGAGGGCGATGACCGCGGCGCACGCCAGCAGCGCGGCCGTGAATAGCAGGGTTGTCCGCCGCACGTTGCGCGGCGGCGCCGCACTGTGCGACCGCGAAGCGGTCAACTTCAACTGTGACCGCAAAGCGGTCAACTCTTCCGCGTCGCGCCGCAGCGCTGCCGCCAGCCCCGCGAACGCCGCGAAAAACAGCAGCAGCAGCCACCACGGCGGCCCCGGGATGCGGTAGCTCCCATGCGGCAGGCGCGAGAACCACCCCGCAACGTGGGTCAGCAGCGCCGTGAGCCAGCTAAGCGGCAGCGCCAGCACCTGCCCCAGCGGGTGAAACACCGCCGCCGTTCCCAGCGTCAAAAATCCTAGCGGCACGATGACGCCGGTGAGGGGCACGGCGAAGAGATTGGCCAGCGGCCCCGACAGCGCGATGCGGTGGAACTGCAGGGCCATCATCGGGAGCATGCCGATCTGCAGGACGAGGGAGAGCAGAAAGATCTCCCACGCGCGGAAGGAAAAGGAAAGCAGCGAGGCGGCCGCGGCGCCGCCCCAGCGCGCAGTTTTCTCGGGGAGGCGCTGCGCGATCCAGCGGTCCAGCGAGCGCAGATCGATGCGGAACTGCGCCTGGCGCGGGGCGTGCGCGGCGTCGCGGGTCACGTCGCGCCAGCCGCGCAGCGCCCGCGCGTACGGCTCCACGGAGCGCCCCAGCCACGGCACCGCCAGCCCCCCGATGCAGCCCATGGCCAGAAACGATAGTTGGAAGCTGGGGTCGAACAGCTCCAGGGGACGCGCCACCAGGATCAGCAGCGCCGCCAGCGCCGCGGAGTTCAGCAGGTCCAGCCGGCGGTAGAGCATGCTTCCCAGGACCACCACTGCGGCCATCAGCGCCGCGCGCACCACCGGCGGCCGCTGCTCGACCACGCCCACGTAGGCGAGGAGCAACGCCAGCGCCAGCAAGGAAACGAGAGTGCGCGGCAGCCGCAGCGCCCGCCCGGCCCAGAACAGAAAGACCGCCAGCGCCGTCACGTGCAGCCCGGCCACCACCAGTACGTGATAGGTGCCGGTAATCTGAAAGCTCTTGGACTCGGCGCGCTCCACGAAGCTGCGGTCCCCCAGCAGCATGGCCCGCAGGATTGCCGCGGACTCCGGCGCGGCGGGGAAGAGTGCGTCGAGCGTCGCTCGCAGATGGGCGCGCACCCGCGCCAGCGCGTAGCGCAGCGACTCCGGTGCGGGCGCCACGCGCTGAGCCAGCTCCGCGGCGCGCAGATTGGCCGTCAGGTGAATGTTCTGCTGCCCGAGATAGGCGGGGCGATTGAAAGCGCCGTCGTCGCGGAAGAGCGCGGGCAAGCGGGCCTTGGCGGTGAAGGCGACTTCGTCGCCCGCGTGCAGCTCCGGCAAGGGCGCTCCCGCAGCCGCTTCCGCGGCGTAGGTGAGGCGCATACCTCCCGTGACGGGAAGCGCGGCGCCGTTGAACTCGACCCCGGTGAGGTCCACATCCATCCCCAGGCCCCAGGGCAGCGGGTGCGGTTCGTCGCGCAGACGCCCCTGCCAGCGGAGCGGAGTGGCCAGGTCCAGGCGGCGCGCATCGAGGAGCGAGAGGAGATGTTCGGCGGGGAGAGGCTGGTACGCGACACGCGCGGAAATCGTGCCGAGCGCCAACCAGAAGACGAGGGCCGCCGCCGCGGCCGCGCGCAGATGGTTTTTCCGGAGCAGCCACACGCCCGCCAAAAACGCGAGCAGCGCGCCCGGCAGCAGCACGCGCAAGGCAAAGGGCAGGGAAGCGGGTGCAGTGAAGAAACTCTGCCTGCCGAGGACGATACCGCCCGCAAAGGCCGTGGCGATCGCGACGGCAGGGAGCTTCACGGGGCGAACCTCAGTCGCACCAGGGTTTCGAGGTGATAGGTCTGGGGGAAGAGATCGAAGAGGGCCACGCTGGCGATCTCATAGCGCGGCGAAGTCCCGCTGAGCAGTTGCTTGCTCTTCGGCGACCCGGTCAGGACCGCCAGGTCGCGCGCCAACGTCGCCGGGTCGCAGGAAAGATAGACAATTTCGGGCGCGCCCAGCTTGGCCAGGTTGGCCGCGGCCTCCGCGCCGAGTCCCGCGCGCGGCGGGTCCAGCACCACGAAATCGGGGCGCGCGTGCGGGCGGCGGAGAAAGGCGTCCACCTGCTCGTGATGCCACTGAATTTTCACCTTGGCGGCCTCGGCGTTGGCGCGCAGGTCGTGCGTGGCGGCCAGATTGGCGTCCACGCTGATCACTTTCTTGAACGTCCGCGTCAGCGGCAGCGAGAAGAAGCCCACGCCTGCGTAGAGATCCAGGGCCAGCGCGCCCGTGGCGCCGCGCGTGACGCTTTCCAGCAGCTCCTCGATGAGGAAGCGATTCACCTGGAAAAACGAGAGGTGGCTGACCTTGTAGCGGAATCCGCCCGCCTCCTGGGTCAGGAAGCCCGGGCCGGCCAGCTCGAATTTCTGGCTGGACTGGTCGTTCAGCAGCACGCTCGCCAGGCGCGGCACGCCGCGCTGCAGGATCTTGGCCAGCTCCGCCCCGGATTTGGAAAACGCGGTGAAGGCCGCGTTGATGGCGACCTTCTCGTCGGAGGAATCCGCGAACGCTTCGATCTCCTTCAGGTTGCCCGGCAAGGTGCCGGAGGTCACCAGGGCCTGCAACTGCCCGAAGACTTCCGCGAGTCCCGGAGAAAGAACGGAGCACTCCTTGATTTCGCAGACCGTGGAGCTGCCCGCCTGGAAATAGCCGAGCGCGGGCTGCGGCAGGCTGCGCACCGCCCATTGCGCGCGGTTGCGGTAGCCCGCCGCGGGCGAGACGTGATGCGCCACCGGGCCGTCCCAGGCGATGCCGCCGAGGCGGGAGAGCGTTTCGCGTAGGATCTCCGTCTTCAGGCGCACCTGCGCGTCGTACGGGATGTGCTGGTAATGGCAGCCGCCGCACGCGCCGTAGTGCGCGCAGACCGGCGCGGTGCGCTCCGGCGCAGGCGTCAGGACCTCCAGCAGCCGCGCGTGGATCAGCGTCTTCTTCTTCGTGACGATCTCGGCGCGCACCTCTTCCCCCGGCAGCACGTAGGGCACGAAGATGGTGTTGCCGTCGGCGTGACCGAGGCCGTCGCCGCCGTAAACCAGCTTTTCGACTTTGAAGTGCAAATCTTCAGGCATGGGAGTGGCTACCATTCTGCGATACATTGCCCGCAAAGGAAAGGCGGCGGCGTTGCCGGGCGCCGTCAGCAGAAATAGTAGAGGCTCAGGCGCGGCAGGCGGAACTCCTCGAGGAGCCGCTTGTGAATGAACTGGCGCTCCACCTGCGCAAGCTGCTCCGCCTTCATCTTGCTGCGGTACGCGGAGAGCTGGCGGTCCAGCTCGCGCCGGATCCCCAGCATCAGCTCTTCGCTCGCGAGGCTGGTGAGCGCCGCCTGCAGCTTGTCGTCGAGGACGGTCAAGCGGCGCTCCAGGTCCTCGATGTCGAGCATTCCGGGCGCCTCCACGAGCGCGAGGCTGCCTTCGAGCGACTGCGCCACCTCCCGCACGCGCGCCGCCAGTTCGCTCGAAGCGGCGGCGAGCCGCTCCGCGGCGCTGCGCAGTTGCTCGAGGTTTCTCCCGAAGTACGCGCGCAGGGCGTCGCGCGAGAAACTCTCTTCTGCGGCGGCGCCGGTCTTTTTCGGCGGCGCGGCGCCCGCAGCGGCCGCTTTTTCTTCTTCTGCGGCTTCCAGCACGGCATCCGTGCAGTAGGCCAGGCTCTTCAGCGGACGGCCCGCGCCGCGCCGCGAGCGCTGGTAGCTTTCGAAGGCCCGGTCGATCCCTTTGAGCACCGCGGAGAGCGGCACGTCCGCCTTCTGCCACGTCTCCATGATCGCCCAGTCCAGCGGCGAAACGAGCAGGTGCGCCCCGCGCTTCTTCCAGAAATACTCTTCGATCTCGCTGTAGTAGCTGAAGTAGTTCCAGTCGTCCATGCGGCGCCGTTCAGCGGCTCGTTTTCTTCGCGCTGGCGGGCCGGGCGGCGCGCTCCGGCGCGGTGCGGGCCTCGCGCGCGGCGGGCAGGTTCTTCTCCCAGATCAGGCGCAAGCCCTCCAGGGTCAGGAATTCGTCGGTGTGCTGGATGTGCTGCGAGCCGCGCGCAACCAGCGGCGCCTGTCCGCCCGTGGCGATTACTTTGGTGTCCGGGCCCAACACCGCCTTCATCCGCGCGAGCATGCCGTCCACCATGTCCACCGCACCGTAGTACAGCCCCGCCTGCATGGAGGTGACCGTGTTGGTCCCGATGATCTTGCCGGGGTCCTTGATCTCTACGCGCGGCAGGCGGGCGGCGTGCGAAAACAGCGCCTCGGAGGAGATGCCCAGCCCCGGCGTGATCACCCCGCCGAGATATTCCCCGCGCTCGGAGATGGCGTCGAAGGTGATCGCCGTTCCGAAGTCCACCACGATGCACGGCCCGCCGTACTTGCTGAACGCCGCCACGCCGTTCACGATGCGGTCGGCGCCCACTTCTTGGGGATTGTCGTAGTACACGGGCATGCCGGTCTTCACGCCGGGCTCGACGAAGAGCGCTTTTAGGCCGAAATAGCGCCGCGACATCTCCGCCAGCGTCGGATTCACCGGCGGCACCACCGAGCTGATGATGATCCCCCCGATGGCGTCGCGGTCCAGATTTCCCAGGGTAAAAAGATTGCGCGTCAGCACCCCGTATTCGTCCACGGTCTGCTGCCGCGCCGTGGTCAGCCGCCAGTTGGCGATCAGCTCTTCGCCGCGGTAGACGCCCAGCACCGTGTTGGTGTTGCCGACATCGATCACCAGGAGCATTTAGCGCGCCTCCGCGACATCGCCGGAAAGCACTGCCACCGTCCGGCCGTCGTCCCGTTGCACCTGCAGCAGCCCTTGCGGGGTCAGCCCCGCCGTTGTTCCCGTGTAGCTCGCGCGGCCGTCGTTCACGCTCACGCGCTTGCCGCGCGCAAAACTCGAGACCGCGGAGAAGCGCTCCACCACCCAGCCGGGCCCTTCCTGCAGAAAACGATTGTAGTCGCTCTCGAATTGCCGCAGCAACCGCAGCAGCAGCTCCAGCCGGGAGTGCTCCCGCCCGGTTTCCGCGCGCAGGGAAGTGGCGATCGCCGCCAGCTCTTCCGGAAATTTCGTCTGGTTCACGTTCAGCCCCAGCCCCACGATCACGAAGCGCACCAGCCCCGGCTCGGCGTGCATCTCCGTCAGGATCCCGCCGGCCTTGCGCCCGCCCAGCAGCAAGTCATTCGGCCATTTCAGCTCCGGGGCCAGGCCCGTTTGCGCCTCGATCGCGGCGCGCGCGGAGAGGCCCGCGAGCAGCGTCAGCAGCGGCGCTTCCACCGGAGAGAGGCGCGGGCGCAGCAGCAGCGTGACGTAGATTCCCGCGGCGCGCGCGGAATGCCACTTGCGGCCCGCGCGCCCGCGCCCCGCCGTCTGCTCCTCGGCCAGCACCAGCGCTCCTTCGGGCTCGCCGGCATGGCCCAGCTCCAGCGCCACGCGGTTGGTCGAATCCGTCTTGATGAAATGGTGGATGGAGCGGCCGAAGATGCTGCCGCGCAGGCCGCGCCGCAGCATCTCCGCCGTGAGAATATCCGGAACTTTCTCCAGGAAATAGCCGGTGCGCGGCTCGCCCTTCACGCGCACCCCGAGCGCGCGCAGCCGCTCGACCCAGCGCCACACCGTGGAGCGCGATACGCCGATCTCCTCGGCGATGCGCGCCCCGCTGATGACAATCGTGGAGTTGTCTGCCAGCAGCGTCAGCAGCGCGGCGATGCGCCGGTCCGTCGTCCCCGAAATTGTTTCCGTAGCCATCAACGTGAGGGTGCGGCAGGCATTCCCGCCTGCCCCGCTTACCTGCCGCAGCTTACCCGGCGGACACCGATTCCACAAGCAGGCTGAGATTGGCGGCGGGAGCGGAATGCGTCAGCGTGCCGGACGAGAGGTAGTCCGCGCCGGTCTGCGCGTACGCGCGCGCATTGGCCAGGGTGATGCCGCCGGAAATCTCCACCGCGCACTGCGGGCGCAACTGCCGGGCCAGCGAAACGCACCGCGCGGCTTCCTCGACCGTCATGTTGTCGAGCAGCACGGCATCGGCTCCGGCGGCCAGGGCCTCGCGCAACTCGGCGGGATTGCGCACTTCGATCTGCACGGGGAGGGAGGCGGAATAGGCGCGGGCCTTCTCCAGCGCCGGGCGCACGCCGCCGGCCAGCGCGATGTGATTTTCCTTGAGCAGGATGGCGTCGTAGAGCCCGAAGCGGTGATTCACGCCGCCGCCCATGCGCACGGCATATTTTTCCAGCGCGCGCAGCAGCGGCGTGGTCTTGCGTGTATCGCGGATCTTCGCCCGCGTGCCGGCGAGTTGCCGCACGAACTGGCCGGTCAGCGTGGCGATCCCGGAAAGGCGGCCCAGGAAATTCAGAGCCGTGCGCTCGCCGGTCAGGATCGCCCGCGCGCCGCCCTGCAGGCGCAGCAGGTCGCTGCCCGCCGCGGCGCTCCCGCCGTCCTGGCAGAGCGCTTCGATCTTCATCTGCGGGTCGAGCGCGCGGAAGATGCGCTCCGCCAGCGGCAATCCCGCGCAAACCACGGCATCCCGTGTGAGAATGCGCGCCCGCGCCGTGGCGCGTTCCGGAATCGTGGCCGC
The DNA here is from genome assembly GCA_020073585.1 of Terriglobia bacterium. Classification (GTDB taxonomy): domain Bacteria; phylum Acidobacteriota; class Terriglobia; order Acidiferrales; family UBA7541; genus Acidiferrum. The sequence continues at coordinate 24,241 of JAIQEV010000028.1, read as the reverse complement.
GCACGTGGCGTCGCCTGTGCCGATATCCTCGGCCAGGGCCTGCCGGATCAGCGCCGTGATCGCTTCCGAGTTCCAGTCCATCCTAGTTCACGCCCCGCGTTCGAGCTCCGCCAGCCGCTGCGTCACCTTCGCGTATTCGATGCGCCGCTCGGCCAGCGTGCTCTCCAGCCCCTGCACGATCTGTTCCGGCGCCTTACTGCGGAAGGTCTCGTCGGCCAGGCGCCCCTGTTTCGCCGCGATATCCTTCTCCAGCCGCTCCTTCTCCTTGCGCAGCTTGGCCATCTCGGAGGCCGCGTCCACGCCTTCGGCAAAGGCCACGCGCACATCGAAGCGCGCGGTGGAACGCAGCGTCCCGCCCGCCGTGGGCAGGGCCCCGGCCGAAATGCGCAGGTCGGAGAGGATCGCCAGGCGCAAAATCGGCTCGCGGTTGCGCTCGATGAGTTCGCGGACAGCCGCAGCGCCGCTGGAAAAATCCGCCGCAATCTTCTTCCTGGGATCTAGCTTCATTTCCGCACGGACATTGCGCAGCGCCCCGATAATCTCCTGGATCAGCGCCAGGGCCTCGTCGGCCGGCGCGTTGCGCCATTCCTTCTTCGCGGCCGGGAAGGGCTCCATGGCGATGGACTTGGCTTCCGCGTGCTGCGGCAACTGGTGCCACAGCTCTTCGGTGAGGAAGGGCATGAAGGGGTGGAGCAGGCGCAGCGCCGCTTCGAACGCCGCGAACAGGTTCTTCCACGCCACCGTGGCGCGCTCCCGATCCGCTCCGGTCAGCTCCGGCTTGACCCACTCGATGTACCAGTCACAGAAGTCGCCCCAGAAAAACTGGTAGACGCCCTGCGCGGCCTCGTGGAAGCGGTAGTTGGCCAGCGCGTCGTCAATCAGTGCCGTGGTGTGCGCCAGCCGCGAAAAAATCCACGCATCGGCCAGCGGCACGCTCCCGCCCGCGGGGTACGGCGCCCCGGCGCGCATTTCCGGCGCCGCCAGCTCCTCCAGCTTGGCCCCGCCCTGTTGCTCGAACTTGTCCAGGTTCATGAACAAAAACCGCGCCGCGTTCCAAATCTTGTTGGCAAAGGCCCGCGCCCCGAGCAGGCGGTCGTCCGAGAGCACGATATCCGTGCCCGGCGCGGCCATGGAGGCCAGGCAGAAGCGCATCGCGTCGGTGCCATACTGCTGGTTGAGCGCCACGGGATCGAGGCCGGTGCCCTTGGACTTGGACATCTTCGCGCCTTCCGCCGTGCGCACCAGGGAATGAAAATAGACGTTGCGGAAGGGCACTTGTCCCGTGAAGTGCATGCCCATCATGATCATCCGCGCCACCCAGAAGAAAATGATGTCGTAACCGGTGATCAGCAGGCTCGTGGGGTAGTATTTCTGGAAGTCCGGCGTCTTCTCCGGCCAGCCCAGCGTCGAAAACGGCCACAGCGCCGAGCTGAACCAGGTGTCCAGCACGTCGGGGTCCTGCGCGATCTTCGCCGCGCCGCACTTCGCGCACTTCGCTGGCGTCTCCCGCGCCACGGTCACGCCTTTGCACTCCGCGCAGTGCCACGCCGGGATGCGGTGGCCCCACCACAACTGGCGCGAGATGCACCAGTCGCGGATGTTGCGCATCCAGTTGAAGTACTCCTCGCGCCGGTTCTCCGGGATCATGCGGATCGCGCCGCTTTCCACCGCGGCCAGCGCCGGCTCCGCCAGCGGCTTCATCTTGCAGAACCACTGCGTCGAGGCCCGCGGCTCGACCACCGTCCTGCAGCGCTCGCACTGCGCGATGGCGTGCGCGTGGTCGGTGATCTTTTCCAGCAGCCCCAGGGCCTTCAGGTCCTCCACCACGCGCTTGCGCGCGGCGAAGCGGTCGAGTCCGGCATACGGCCCCGCCGCGGCGCTCATGTGCCCATTGTCGGTCATTACGTCGATTTCCGGCAGGTGGTGGCGCCGCCCGGCTTCGAAGTCGTTGGGATCGTGCGCCGGGGTGATCTTCACGGCTCCCGTGCCGAATTCCCGGTCCACCATCTCATCCGCGATCAGCGGGATCTCGCGGTTCATCAGCGGGAGCAGGATCTTCTTGCCCGCCAGGTGCTGGTAGCGCTCGTCTGCGGGGTGCACGGCCACCGCCGTGTCTCCCAGCATGGTTTCCGGCCGCGTGGTGGCCACCACGATGTGCTGGTCCGTTCCCACCACCGGGTAGCGGATGTGCCACAGATGTCCTTGGCGCTCCTCGTGCACCGTTTCCAGGTCGCTCAGCGCCGTCAGGCAGTTCGGGCACCAGTTGATCAGGTAGTGCGCGCGGTAGATCAGCCCCTCTTCGTACAGCCGCACGAAGACTTCGCGCACCACCCGCGACAACTCCGGCGACAGCGTGAACTTCTCGCGCGACCAGTCGCAGCTCTCCCCGATCTGCCGCATCTGCGCGGTGATCGTGCCCCCGGACTCTTCCTTCCACTGCCACACCCGCTTCTCGAACTCCTCGCGCCCCAGGGTGCGGTAATCCACGCCCTGCTCGGCGAGCTGCCGGACCACCACGCGCTGCGTGGAGATGCCGGCATGGTCCGTGCCCGGGAGGTACAGCGTGTTATAGCCGCGCATGCGGTGCCAGCGCGTGAGGATGTCGATCTCCGTGTGGTCCAGCATGTGCCCGATGTGCAGCGATCCGGTCACGTTCGGCGGCGGGATGACGATGGAGAAGGCCGGGCCGGGCGCCGCAGCGTCGGCGCGGAACAGCGCCTCGCGCACCCAGGCCTGCGCCCAGCGGGGTTCGATCTGTTGCGGTTCATAGGCCTTTGCGATTTCGCGCGCCATGCGACGGTTCCGTCCTGCCTTTTCTCGAGATCGCGCGACTCGCGCGCGGTAATGGTGTGCAGACGAAAACTTGACTATACGGGCGAGGACGCGCGTGCGTCAATCCGCAGGCAAGTGGGCCGCCGGCAACTGGCTGAAAAGGGAGAAGGGTGGGGAAGCGCTATTTCTGCTTGTCGAGTTCGCCGCGCAGGATCGCCTCGATCATCGGCTTTACCAGCTCCCGCGTCACGGCCTGGATCACTTCGGGTGACATCTTCTCCAGCACCTTGGCCACCATGGCGTCCATATCCAGCTCGGAGGCCGCCGCGGCGTGCGCCCCGGCGGGCATGCTGGGGACCGCTTCCGACACCAACCGGGAAAAAGCAGGGGAGCCTGCGAACTCCATCGCCGCGGGCTCGGGTTCCACGGCTGCCACTTCCGCCTCTTCCGCGGCCGCAGGGGATGGTACTTCTTCCGCCGCTGCGACGCCGTGGTAGATCTCCGGCGCGGGCACTTCTTCCGCGAAAGCTACAGGCTGCTCTTCCTGGCGAGCCAGCAGGAGTTCTTCGCTGGATGCCACGGGCACGTAGAAGTCGTGCTGCGCCACGGGCTCTTCGTTCTCGGCCGCGGCCTCGGTTTCCGCTTCGGCGGCAGGTGTTTTTGCCTGGGCCGAATCCCAGGTCGCCGCGAGCCGCCCGGCCTTCGGTACTTCCGTGTCCCAGGCGTTGGCCGGCGCGGCGATCTCTTCCGCCGGAGCAGGTTCCTCATACGCAGGGCTGCTGGTTGCGGCGGAGCGCTCCCAGGGCGGCGTCAGGGTTTCTTCCGCCGCGGGTGCTGCTTCCGTCCAGGCGTGGCTGGAGACCTCGGGTACGGCGCTGGCTTCTTCTTCGATACCGGTGGCTGCGTAGGCCGAGGCGGGTTCCGCGTGCTCCGCGGCTGCGGGCTGTTCGGCGCCGGAAGTTTCGGGCACCGCGGCCAGATCACTGTCCCGCCAATCCTTCGCGCCCGCGGGTGGAAGTCCATCCACGGTCTCCTCGGGGGACTGGCTCTGCCAGTGCAGTTCCGGCGCGGCTTCTTCGGCCACTTCCTCGGTCGCGGTACTCGCCGCCGGCGCGCTGCCCCAGGCATGCTCCGGTTCCGGGGGTAGCGCTGCTTCGGCCGCCGCGGGAGTTTCCGTTTCCAGCAGATTGCCAAACGCCAGCGCCTCCGATCCCTCCGGAACGGTCACGGAGGCGGGCTGCAGGGAAAAGATGTCCGGAAGCTCTTCGGGTGCGGCTGCGGGCACTGCCGACGCAGCGGCTGCGGGAGCCGGAGCTGCTGCCGGAGGGGCTGCGGCCGCCGCGGCGAGCGCGCGCGCCAGCGCCGACTTGACCATGGAGATCAGCGGTTCCGGCGGAACAAAGGGTTTCTTCAAGACGCCGTCCGCACCCACGCGCTGCGCTTCCTGTTCGTCCAGGGGATCGAAAGCGCCTACCAGCAGAATCACGGGAGTGTGCGCCAGAGCGGTGTCGGTCTTGACGTACTCGCAGACCTCATAGCCGTTGCGCACCGGCATGAAGACATCGGCCAGCACCAGGTCCGGGTGCAACTCGGAAATCTTGCGCACCGCGGCTTCGCCGTTGCCTACGGCGACGACGTCAATGCCCTGGTCCTTCAGAGCAAGGCCGACCATTTTTTGGATGTTGCTGTTGTCGTCAGCAACCAGAATCTTGGCCACCGGGCGCCCTCCGCGGAACCCCATCCGCGACCTGCGAGTCTACAACAGCTATTGGAGCACTGGTGCCACAAAGCGTCAACGCAAAGGCTAGGGCTATGTGTCCGAAGGGGATATGGCAGTCACCGGGGATGGAAACCTGTCCCGTTGGACAGGCCGGAGGGGGGTGCGGGAGGTCCTCGCCAGCGCCCCTTCCCGGCATAGTTAAAAGGGAATAATTTTTCTCAGCCCTTTTTTCTTCTTGTTGGTGGACTCTTTTTTCTTGTCGGCGGACTTCTTGTCGTCGCCCGTTTTGCTGAAAGAGTCCGGGGGATTCGCGACGTTCGTCGGAGGTGCAGACGCGCCATCAGGGGCTGCGGCGCCGCTCCCTGCGGCGTTTTCCGCGGGTGTTGCCTCAGCCTTCGCGGGGTCCGCCACGGTTCCGGCGCCCGTGGCCGGCGGGGCCGTGGCATCGGGCGCGGGAGCGCTCTCCGTGCCTGTGGCCGCCGGCGCCGACTCCGCTCCGGCTGTGGCGGCGCTCCCGGTGGAGGAGCCCGGAGTCACGGTGGCCACCACGGCGGTGGTTCCGGGGCCTCCGCCCAGGCGGTTCTGCCCGCCCGGCGTGAGGACGTCCACGCCCGCGACGGACGTCGATTCCGGCTCCAGGTTCGGCTTGCCCACGCGGGCCGCGGTGCGCACATCCGGTCCGGAGTGCAAAATGCCCGTGGCCTTGTGCATTACGCCGACATGCGGGCGCTCTATGGTGCGCTCCTGCTGCATGCGCGCCAGGGCCTGCGGATCGGGCTGCGGGATGGGCGCGCCCAGCGCCGTCAGCTTTTTCCTGGCGTCATCCGCGAGGCCCGAGAGCGGATAATTGCGCACGATTTTCGCGTAGTAGTTGGCGGCGATGTCCTTGCGCTCGCCGCGCTCGAAGATCGCTCCCAGCATCCACAACGCGCGGTCCGAGCGGCTGTAGAGCGGATAGCGGCTGGTCAGCGTGAGCAGCCGCGCGGCCGCCGCGCGGTAGGACTGCTTGAGGTAGTAGTAGTTGCCGATGCGGAAGTTGCCCTCCGCGAGGACCTCCTGGACTTCGCGCAGGTGCTGCTCGGCCTCCGGCGCCAGCGGATCGTTCCCGTATTTCTGCAGAAACGTCTGGAACTCGTCTTCCGCGGCCCGCGCGTGGGTGCGGTCGCGGTCCGGCTTCTCCATCTGCCGGTAGTGCGCCATGCCCACCTGCAGTTGCGCGTAGGACGCTTCCGGCAGGAACGGGAAAAACACGATGAAATCCTTGTACCCGGCGATGGCCTGGGCCATGTTGGCCGTCCCGCCTTCCTTGTAGAAGGAGTCCGCGATTCCCAGCTTGGCCTTCGCCAGATACTCGCTGTCCGGGTAGGTATTGATCAGCGTTTGCAGCGTCAGCCGCCCGATCTCATGCCGTCCGTGCTTGATGTCCTCCAGCGCGCGATTGTAGAGCACCTTGTCCGGCTCGGCGGAGCTGTCCGTCGCCGCCGCGGTATTCTTCGCGTGCTTCTTCCTTTTTTGCGCGTAGCCGGAGCCCGCGTTCACAAACAAGTTCAGGCCCAGCAGCGCAGCAATCAGCAGCAGTAAAGCACGACGCAAGCGATCACCTCTCGATTTGGTTCTGGCCCCCCGCGGGGCCCGGTTGTGCATCCGGCGGCACGGGGATCCGCCTTCAAGCCCGCTGCAGGAACGCCTCCGAGGCCAGCCGCTGCAACTCCTGCAGCGCCTTTCCCGGGTCCTGCTGGTGAAACACCGAGGTGCCCGCGACCAGGAACTCCGCTCCCGCCCGCACCACCTGCGGAACCGTCTCCCGGGCGACTCCCCCATCCACTTCGATCACGAAATTATAAGTATAACGTGAACGCAGCTCCCGCAGCTCGGCGATCTTGCGCGTCGCACTGGGCAGAAAGTGCTGCCCCCCGAAGCCCGGGTTCACCGACATCACCAGCACCAGGTCCACGTCCGGAAGAATCTCCGCCAGCGTGCTCACCGGGGTCGCCGGATTGATGGCCACCCCCGCGCGGCAACCCTGCTCGCGGATCTGGCCGATGGTGCGGTTCAGGTGCGCCGTCGCTTCCTGGTGCACCGTGATCCAGGCGGCGCCCGCCTTGGCAAACGCCCCGATGTACTGCTCGGGGCGCTCGATCATGAGATGCACGTCCAGAGGGAGTTGGGTTGCTTTGTGCAGGGAGGCCACCACCGGCACGCCGATGGATATATTGGGCACGAAGTGCCCGTCCATGACGTCCACGTGGATGAGTTTGGCCCCGGCGTGCTCCACGGCGCGCACCGCCTCGCCGAGCGCCGAGAAATCCGCCGCCAGAATGGAAGGTGCGATTTCTACCGAAGAATGGGCCGCCATCACGCGGGGATTCTAGCACATCCCTTCGCCTCCCGGGCCACGCATCCCTGTTAATCACCGCGTTCGTTGTCAGTGGGAGAAAGTGAGGATAAGGTGGGGTAAGATGAAGAATAGTTTGGAGTTGGGTGGATTTTCGCGCCGCGCGGCGCGCGGCGCGCTCTCCGAATTGAGTGTCAGTGCGCTGGGCGATGTCCGTTGGAATTAAGGAGTAAGTCCTTTATTTATAGCGGGCGCGTCGCGGGCGAAACAGCAATCCAAGGGACATGAGTACTTACTCCGCGCCTAGCCCGCGCAAGTACTTCATAATAAGCCACTAATCCAACGGACATTACGTGCAACTCCTAAAATCCAACGGACATCCAACGGACATCGCAAACCTGCAGATTTGCCAAAACCTTTCGCCTAGTTTCGCCCCTGCCCAGGCTTCGCTGGCGACACTAATTTTTCTTCTCTCATTCGCCAACTCGATCATCGCGCCGACTGGCTGACCCTTTCTTATATATCGCCAGGGATCGGAACGCCCCGTCGCGGGCCGCAGTTTCTTCATCCAGACATTTCTTAAAAGCATCATTGCCCAAGGGCTCTGTTATCCGGCAGGTCTCGACTTGCACAAAATAAGAAGCCACGGCCTGATAGACATTCTTTTCACTCGGAGATTTCGCAGTGCGTAGAAGCTTTTGAATGAGGCGCTCAGCTTCAAGCTTCGCAGTCTGAAATACTATTTCAGGCCCCAGATGCTGGCCGCTTTCGCGATCTATCGCATCCATCGCATCCTCGGCTAGGTCAACAAATTCCTTCGACGGTGGCATGACCCGGTCGGCTTTCTGTGGAGCGTTTTTGCGCGGCAGATTCGACTGCGAACCAGGTACCCGTTTTTGTTGCTCTGGCGTCTGCCCGCGCAGTGAAGCGGCGGATGGCTGCGCGCGGTTCCCCGTGTCAGCAAAAGCGGCCAGCGCAAGAACGAAAATAATCAACTTCAGCGACTGATGAACGATTCTCTCATACATCGGTTGGCCTCCTCTTTCAACGGACCGAGAGGCGAAAATATTTGCAGGACTTCATGCGAAACCTGCACCGTTCCACACGCACCAACTCCGCGATATGGAGACCCTCTTCGATGCAGGCGCCGGTGCGCAGCGCCGTGCTGATGAATTCTTCCTTCTTTTCCACTTCTTTGAGGGCCTCGCGCGCGAGCCGGCGCTTCAGAAGCAGCTCCTCGAGATCCTCCTGGTAGATCGTGTGGGCGAACCGCGCGAGATTCTTTCTACGCAATTTTAGAACGAGGATGTTTCCTGCCGGGCTCGGCTGGGTGCTCACGGTCATGGACCTTTCGGGCGATATCGGCCTGGCGCTTAACCAGGGTCTTCCAATCCGGAGAGGAATCGCGGGACAAGGCGGCTAGCCCTGTGCGAAGAGCCTGAAGAATGATAACAGAGGTGTCAAGTTCATGCTTCCCCGCAAGGCGTTGGATCTCCTTCCCGATATCGGGCGGGAGTTCATGGAGTTCATCGGGAGCGCTTGCTGGCGCCGCTTTCCGATGCCATTCGTAATTTCTCAACTCTACATCGATCTCGCGGGCGAAGGCTGGCGCCAACCCCGCCATCTTACGCAGATATTTAGGCGCCGGTCGCTTCCGGCCGGACTCCCAATTGCCGATACTGCTGCCTGCAACCTGCAGCGAATGAGCGAATTCCTCCTGAGTCAAATCAAGGCTGCGACGTACCCTTCTTGTCAGACTAGCTAGCGGCACAGACACCCCGACGATTTTTCTCTTGACAAGGCCAAAAGGTGAGGCTACTGTAAGGCCACCTATGGCTACCTCTTTACGGCAACACGTTACCACGGGCAGCCCGGACCTGGCACGACGCGTCCGCGGATTCTTCGGTTTAATGGCGCACATCGCCAACTTGGCCGACGTGACTCGCGCGCATGTCAGTTTCGTCGTCTCCGGGCAACGCAAGTCCACGCCTTTAATGCGTGTGATCCTGCGCGAACTCGAAAAGGCCGAGTCCGGGCGCTTTCGGAGGGCCGCATGAGCCGGGGCGAGCACCGTCCCGGGTACAAGCGGCCCCGGACCGGCGAGCCGCGGAGGGTGCACCAGCACTTTTGGATCAACACGCTGCCAGCCAAAGTGCGCGACCGGATTAAGGAGCTGCGAGCCGAGGGAAAGACGTGGGAAGAGATCGCGGAGCTATCCCGCGAATTTTCTCCCAAACGGCTGGCGCCGTCGGTGCTGCACCGCTGGTTCGACGTGCACGTCCAGCAGCCGGCGCGCCGCCCGGAACTCGGTGACATCGAAAAGCTGGCCTCTCTAATCGCCGACCGCATTTTCGAACGCCTCAAGGAACTTCTCCCCGGGAGGGCCGCATGAGTCTCCTACGCCTGAATGGCTTCGGCGGCCAAGCCGCCGCGCTGCACGCACCGCTGCTGATGGGGATCGACACGCGCAAGCTGGTGACGATCCGCCTGGAGCCCGAGCTGCACGCGCGGGCCTACGACGAAGCGCGCCGGCGGAAGTACGGCGACGGCGATCCCCTGGTCGGGCCGTTCTGCACCTGGTGCGTGCGCCAGGTGATCACGCTCGGCTTCCTCTCCCAGGAAAACCGCGAGTTCCTCGAAGGCATGCTGCGCGAGCTGGGCCATCCGTGGAATTCGCTCGACCTGATCGACGTGCTCATCTCCGCCGTCCGCAAGGAAGTGCGCGCGGGCAGATTACGGCCGGCCTTCTGGACGGGGCAAATCAAAACTGCGGTGAAAGCTGGAGCGCGGTGATGCGCGGCGGCGGGGGACGCACGAAATCTAGCGGTTCTCTCAGGGGCCACCCCAAGAGAGGGGCAGGCGAAGAGCGCGCCCAAAAACCCCGGCCTGGCCGGGGCCGCTCAAGGTCCGGTACCGATGCGACGTCGGTGCCGGACCGCCGCCTGACCGGCCTCAATCCCCCGGAAGGGACGTTGGCCACGGCGGTAGCGGTGGCATCGAACACCTCCTCGAAGAAGTCTACTCCCGCGAAGAAAAAGCGCAAGCACCTCGAGACTTACGTGCCGCTGCAGCGGCACATGTACGGCGAAGAGCGCGTGTTTCTGCCGTGCCCGGGGAGCCCGCGATGAAGGCGCTCACGTTGACGCAGCCCTGGGCTTCGCTCATCGCGAAAAGGTACAAGCGAATCGAGACGCGCTCCTGGTCCACACCGTATCGCGGCGATCTTGCGATCCACGCTGCGCGCAATCTCGAGACAATGGTGTTCGAGCGTTACCTGCCTTACCCGCTCCCTCTGAGCGCGATCATCTGCATCGTTAAATTGCTGGGTTGCGTTCTGATGACCGAGGACCTGATTCGCCGATGGAGGCAGGTCTACGGCCAACGCGAAATCGAAATGGGGAACTTCGCTCCCGGCCGCTACGCCTGGATTCTAGGCGGCGTTCGAGAACTTCCTACGCCGCTCAAATGCCGCGGCCATCTAGGCCTGTGGGATTACACGGTGCCCCGATGAGATACGGCCTCCACCTGCTCCCCGACGCCTTCCTGCTCCTGGCGCTGCTGCGCATGACGTTCGTGCACCTGCACACCGAGCGCCGCGCGATGTTCTTCTTTCTGGCCTCCTGGCTGGTCTACTCGCTCCTGACGCTCTTCCTGGCGCAAGTTCATCCGGCCGGCTCGCCGGAATACGCGGCCGTCTTCGCCTGGCTGACGATTGCGGCCTGGACCTACGGCGCGCCGGCGATCTGGCTGGCGAGCTCGCGAGTGGCGCGGTCCGCGGGCTATTCGATCGCCACCGCCGCCGTTCTCTTCCTCGCTATCCTCTCCGTCAAGTTCATCTTCGAAAACGCCGCGCTGGGCGCCACGGGCAGGATCCTCGCGCTGAACTCCTGGGCGGCGGTGCTCGCCGGCGCGATTTTCCTTTTCGCATCGGTGGGGGCGCAAGCGCCCGACCGGCTGCTGTGGCTCGCCGCGGGGATCTTCTTCCTCGTTTACGGCTTCGGCTACATCTTCATCGGGATGCTGCGCCCGGGGGCGTGGGCCTACCCGGCGCTGGTCCTGGTTCTTTCCGCCGTGTGGCTGGCGCTGGCCTGGCGGGTCGGCGCGAATCCCGAGCACCTCTTCAATCTCGAAAAGCTGGGCTGGATTCCCGCGCTGCTTCCGCGCGCGCAAGTTCTGGCGAGGGCGAACCGTGGCTGACGTCTGGCTCAGCACTGAACAGGTGATGGAACTGACGGCTTGGACAGGCCGGCATGTGCGCCGCGCGCTGAACGCGGCGCGCCTTTCGGGGTCGGCGGCTTCCAACGGCAAGCGCGAACGCGAATACCTGTTGAGCTCCCTGCCGGCGAAAGCGCAGCTCAAATACGCGGCGGGCGCGGGGCAGAAGGCCGCGCTGGCGATCGTTCCGCGGCACTCCCCGGACTCACTGCCGCTATTTGCCGCGCTCCCCGAGGTTTCGGCCGCCGCGCGCCTGGCGGTTCCGGAAGGCCTCGAGGACCAGGTGCGCGCGCGCCTCACGGCCATCGAACCGTTGCTGGATTTTCGCCGGCGGACCAACGGGCACCGCCCGGTGATCGAGCTTCCCGGCGGGCGCAAGGTGGACACGCTAAACGATCTCGCGGAATACCTGGCCGGGCAGCAGCGCCCGGCGGTTTCTTCGCGCACGCTTTTCCGCTGGCTCGACCGTTTCGAGGCCGGCGGCTACGCGGCGCTGGCCGAACGGCCGCGCAAGGACCGGGGCCGCTCGCGTTTCTTCGAGGAGCACGCCGCCGCCGCCGTCTTCCTGCACCGCAAATTCCTCGAGGAGGGATTGTCGCGGCAGATGTGCTGGGAAGCGCTGCGCCGCGAATGGAAGCAGATCGAGAAGGCGGGAGCCGCCCCTTCCTACAACGCCGCGCGGCGCTTTCTGAATACGCTGCCCGAGCCCTTGCGCGTGCTGGGCCGCGAGGGGCCGGAAGCCCACGGGAAGAGGTGCTCGCCATTCCTGCAGCGCGGGCCGCGCCCGGCGATGGAGTGGTGGATCTCCGATCACCGCAAGTTCGACGTGCTGGTGCGCAACACGCTCTTCGCGGAGCTGAAGCCGGAGGAAGCCTACCGCCCGTGGCTGACGGCGATCTACGATTGGGGCACGCGCAAAATCGTCGGCTGGTGCTTCGCCCCGACGCCTTCCTCGCGCACGATCAATTCCGCGCTGCGCCTGGCGGTTCTCTCCCACGGCTTCCCGCAGAACTTCTACTGGGACAACGGCGAGGACTACAAGAAAGTGCGCCGGGATCTCGAGCTGATCACGCTGTCCGACGAGGCCAAGGCCGTGATGGGACGCGAGAGCATCGGGATCACCAGCGCGCTGCCGTTCCATCCGCGCTCGAAGCCGATCGAGGCTTACTTCACGCGCTGGTCGCGACGCTTCGACGTGCTGTGGCGCCCGGCGTATCTCGGAAACCAGCCGGGGAACAAGCCGGAGAGCGCGCGGACGGCGGAGGCGCTGCACCAGAAGCATTTGAAAGGGCGGCGCGCGGATAGCCCCCTGCCGACGGACGCGGAATTCATCCTCGCGGCCATGCAGTGGATCGAGGAGTTCAACGACGCGCCGCTCGGGGCGCTGCAGCACCGCACGCCGAACGAAGTGATGAACGAACAGTACCCGGAACGCAACCGCCCGCAGATCAATCCCCGGCTCCTGGACGTGCTTTTCAGCGAGCGCGACAAGCGGGTGATCCAGGCCGGAGGCTGCGTGCAGCTCGACGGCATGCGCTACGAGCCGACGGATGCCAGTCTCTTCGCGCTGGACGTGCGCAAGGGCCAGCAGGCGATGATCCTGCGCGATCCCTACAACCTGGGCGAAGCGGTGGCGGCGGATCCCGAGACGCTGCAGTTCCTGGGCGAGCTGCGCATCCAGGAGCTGGTGGCGCAATGCCCCAACGGACAGATCACCCGCGACCAGATCAAGGCGGGGATGCGCCGCGAGCGCGCGCTGCGGCGAGGCTACGCGGAATATCTCGCGGCGCTTTCCGCGATCGCCGCAAGCCTGGGCTGGCAGACGGAGCGCGAAGCGCTCGTCGGCCGCGCGCTCGCGCGCACGGGATCGGACGGCCGGCTGCTGAGCGCCGCCGCTCCGGGCGCGCTGCGCGGCCCGGCGCAGCTTCCGCCGCCGGCGAGGAAGCCGCGGGCGGCGTTCGTTTCCGACACCATCGCGGCCGACGCGGAGGTTTTCGCCGAGGTCGCACTGGAGGATGGCGATGCCGCTGCCGACGACTGAGCAAAACTTCCTCCGCGCGGTGAATCCGCCCCCTCACGAGCAGTGCGTGGCGCGCGGGAACGAATTCTGCGCGCGCAGCGGAATGTCCGCGGCGCAATTCGGAGAGGAAATTCAGCGGGAATTCGGGCGCGGCGGGCGTTCCACCATCCTGGTCTATCTGCGGGGCGGCTACCGGGAGCACGGCGCGGGCAACGACACCCGCTGGATGGACGCGCGGGTGTGGGACTTCTGCAACCGCAACTGGCCCAAGCCGCGGGAACACGGGCACGCGCAAACGATGCTGGCCACGCGGGGTTACCGGGAGATCCGCAGGTGCTTCGAGGAGGCCGTCGAGGGAGGAATCAATTCGCTGATCTACGGGCCGCCCTCGGCGGAGAAGAGCTTCGTGCTGGAGAACCTGATCGCGGAGCGGCGCGCGGCGGGGGAAGCCGGCGCCCTGTACGTCTATTGCGACCCCGGCATCTCGCCCTTGGCGCTGCTCTCGCGGATCGCCCGCGAAGCGGAAGTGTGGGTGGCGCGCGCATGGACGCGCGAGCGCTACATCAATGCGCTGCTGGCGGCGTTCGACGCGCGCCCCTTCCCGCCGGCGCTGGTCTTCGACGAAGCGCAGCACCTGCCCGTGGAAACGCTGGAAATAATCCGCGCGCTGCACGATCGCACGCGGCGCAAGAACCGGCCGGGCTGCGGAATCATCCTGGCCGGCAGCCACAACCTCTTCCGCAACTTCATGCATCCGGCGGCGCGCCCGCGGCTCGAGCAGTGGCTCTCGCGCCTGCCCAACCGCATCCAGCTCGAGGGCATGAGCCGCGAGGAAGTGATCGAGATCGCCGCGCGCGCCTGGGGGAACGGCACGAAGGCGAAGTTCACGCCGGCGCAGGAGGAAAAGCTGCTGGAGGCGTGCGAGGTCGAGGACCTGTACGCCAGCGACGCCGAGGGCCGGCAGTCGGCCCCGCGGAAGTACTACTCGGCGCGGCGGCTGCTCCACAAGGTGCGCCAGCAAAAGCACGCGAATCTGGGCCGGGTGTTGGCGGGCGGGAAAAAGGAGGTGGCGTGATGCGGGAACTTCACGAACACGTTTGGGAGCGGCAGGAGCGGGTGCGGCGGATGAACAGCCGCCTGGAAGTGTTCTTCGCGGATCCCCGGAGGGCGCGCCTGGCGTTCCTCTGCATGATCCTCGCGGCGGCGGGGCTGTCGCTGATCTTCTCGGATCTCGGGTGGTTCCCCAGGTGATTCGCCTTCGCCACAAAACGGCTACGGCGAACGCATCCGCGCGCCGTCGCCAAAGCGGCTTTGGCGCGTCGGCGACCGTAGCGCGAAGCGCGGAGGCGCGATGAGCAAGCTCGCCAATCCGTGGAAGTGCGACAACCCGGCGTGCGGGATCCTGCGCGCGAACGACACGAACCACTGGCTGATCGTGGCTTATTTGCCCGCGGCGCCGCCGACGGACATCTATGCCCGCGTCTCTATTCAGCCGTGGAACGATTTCTGCGCCGAGATGTTCAACGCGAAACACGCCTGCGGAATCGACTGCGGGCTGAAGATCGCGGCGCAGCTCATCGTCGAAAACTTTTACCCTCACGATCTTCCCGCTCCCTCTACCGGAAAGGAAGGCAGCCGTGGCGACTGACAAGAATCGGATCGACGAACTGGTGGAGATATTCAGGCGCTCCAAAGAGGCCGCGGATGCCGCCGAGGAGGATTTGAGCAAAGTCCGCGAAAGGATCATCACCCTGGTCCTGAAGGAAGGCCAGGTCCCCGCGCGAGCGGCGAAGACGCTGGCGCTGCGCGGGGAAGAGTACGAGCTCCGCGTTAGCCGTCCGGTCGAGGTGACGGTGGATGCGCGGAGGGTGCGGATCCTGAAGCTGGTCTGCCTGCGCGCGGGCGCCGGAAGGATCACCGGAAAACTTTTCCGCAAGGTCGAGACCTACGTGCTGGCGGATGGCGCGGACGAGATTATCAACCAGGCCAAACTGCCGGAGCATGCGCCGCGGAATCTGCGCTCACTCTTCGCGCGCGCGCTGCGCGTGCGCGAACTCGCGCCACAGCTCGAAATCCGGGAACTGCGACCGGCTCAGAGCAAGGTCCGAAAAGCGGGAGAGGAAGCGGCCTGATGAGCCATTCGCGCATAGCGGAGCGTGGCGCATGAGCCAGCCAACGCCCACGGTGTTCTATCTTGCGGTGTTCCGCGAAGACCAATCTGGTCCGCAGCACAAAGTTTTCACGTCGCTGTCCGGTCTATTTCGCTTCAACGAGCAATGCGAGGCAGATAAGAAACGGCGCGAACACCCCATCGATTACGGGCCGTTCGATGTTTACATCATCGACACTGAAGTTCTGCAGGTCGCGGTCTACGACATGGTGCCCCTGAAGGCGCTCGCTGGGACGCCGCAATTCGAAGCGGCGCATCTCGCTGGCAAGGTCGCCGCCGGCGGACGCAGGAAGTCTCGCGAATGAACCCTGAACGCATCGAGATCGAGGCTCGGTTCGCGGGCATCCGCGCATATTTCCTCGAATGCCTGCAGCTTTCCGGCCACGCGCGGACGGAGCTCTATTACCGGCCGAAGCCGGGCGACGCGCGCGAGCCGACCGAGGAAGAGATCGTGCGCCGCTGGGCGAAGAGGTGGGCGGTGCCGGTCAGCGACATCGTGGCCGGGATCGCGCGGGCCTTCGCGCACGCGGCCGAGCGCGGGCAGGCCGTGAGCAGCTTTCGCGACTGCGTCCCGCATATCGAGGCGCGGCTCGGCGAAACGCATGAGCGCCGGTGAAAAGGAGAAAAGGGTCCACTCGATGAAGCGAACGGCTAAATCGGCAGACAAGCGCCGGCGGTTCGTGATGCGCGCGAAGTTCGCCGACGGCGAAATCGTCGTGCAGCGCGGCATGGATACGCCTCTGGAAGTGATCCGAGCGGTCGTGGCTCGCCCGGGGTACGAGACGGACGACGGACGGTTTTATGCGGAAGACGAGCTGGAGCGCCTGCAGCGGCGCCCCTCGCGGAAGGGAAAGGCGTCACGATGACGAAGAAAAAGGTATTCCAGATCATGGCGGTCGCGATGCTCTGTCCCGGGAGCTTTGTCCTGGGCCTGGTGCTGGGCGTGCTGGCCGCGGCGCTGCTGATAATCGCGGTCTGCGCGGCGCTGGCGCTGGTTGCCCTGAAATGGTGCGGCACGCTTTCGGTTCGAACCGCCGAGTGGCTCGACGTCCGGGCGCAAGCTTTTTTCGCGAGATTCAGGGGGAGTGTGCCAAAAAACGGGACGGACGGTGACCGTTCCCGCCCTGCGTCACCGAGGGGTGCCGCTCTCCCTGGGGACCATGTTCCCTTGCCTGAGATCGTGCGCGTTCCGCGGCGCGATAGGTGGCTGCAGTGAGCGCGCCGGCGATGCATCGGGGCGCGCATCCGGTTCTCGCGCGCATGGTCGATCTGGAAATGGCCGGAGCGATCGAGAGCTGGCACTTCATCGGCGACGCCGTGCACATCCTGCTGGCCGTTCCGAGGCGCGGCTGCGCCTGCGGGCGCGAGCATGCATGGTTCGTCAACCGCGATGGCCGGACGCGCTGCTGCGAATGCGACGAAGCCTATCTGGCGGTGCGCGAGGCGCTCGCGCACGGCCGCGCCGGGGAGCTGCTGATAAATCAGCCGAAACGGAGTGAAGGCTGATGGCGCCTTTTTCGGATCCATTGTGCAGGGATTGCCGCGACCTGCAGCTCGAGGTGAAGGCCACGCGGCTGATCGGAAGGACGCCGGTCTGCGACGAGCACATGCGGAAGCGGCTGGGGATGCCGCCCGAGACGCGCGGGATCTCCCCGGTGGCTGCCGCCAGAGCGGCTATAGAGACGACGAAGGAGGAAAAGGCGATGCCGAAACGGACCGATGAAGGGACGAGGGCGAAGATCCTGGAAGATCATGCCGCGGGGATGGGCATCAACGCGATTGCGACGAAACATGGCATGGCATGGGGCACGGTGAACGCGATTGTTAAGGCAAACGGCGGGAAGCATGGGGGGGGGGGCGTCCCAAAAGCTCCGCGGCCGCTCGGCGCGGCCGGGCCGCGAAATCTTTGCTCAGCGGCACGCCTTTGAAACCTGTACTTATAGCGACTCCGGAACTCTGCGACGGGATCTGGGCGGCATTGCCGCTTGAGAAGAAGGCGGCGCTTTTGAATCGGCTGCCGGAGGTGAACTGATGGACGAAAAAATCTTTCCGAAGGCGATGTTCGTTCGCCGCGAAAGCAATCCAAGCTTGGCAGACGAGGAGGATGGCAAGGACTTTCTTGCATATGGCAATCGCGACGACGCCGTGGATGACGACGAGGACTACACGTTCGTCGCCGAGTACCACTTGCATGCGGTGAAGAAGCTCAAAAAATCGGTCGTCGAGGCCCAGTGACCGAGCAGCTCCAATTCGGGGTGACGCTGACCGACCGCTGGGCGGAGCTCGACGCCAAGGTCGCCGCGGCACTGCGCTCGGCGCTACTGAGCGAGCGCGAGAAGGAGGTCCTGCGGGTGATTGCCGGGCACCGGGGCGCGGCGCAGGCCATCCGCGCGGAAGAAGTGGCGAGGCAGGCGGGAATGGCATGGTGCGAGCGCGCGCGGCGGGAGATCGCCGGCGTGGTCGAGACCGCGGTGCTGCTCTACCGCATCCCCATCGGCGGCCTGCGCATGAAGCCCTACGGCTATTTCCTGATCGCCAGCGCCGGAGATCTCGATCTGGCGATTCATCCGCTGTGGGGCGAGGTCTACGCGCATCTGCGGCGGCTGCGCGCGCTGACGTCCAAGACCGACGTCGCCCGCCTCTTCGGCCAGGCCATGCTGCAGCTCGATGCCGAAGCCGGAAAGCCCAAGGAGGCCGCGTGAAACAGTGTGAGTGGATAAAGCGCATACCGGTCTTCATGAAGTCTCTCGGGAACTTCCAGATAGACCGGTCCGAATGGGAAAACGAGAACGGGGCGTTCCTTTGCTATCAGGAGATTCCCTGCCGCTACGTCGCGGATCCTGGCCACAAATATTGTCCGCGCCATGAGATGGAAGTGGCGATTCAGTCGGAGGCCGCGTGAGAATGCCTCTCTTTCGGCTGTTCTGCACTTCTTGCGGACGCGAATTGGATTTCTGGGCGTCCACGCAGCGCCGGCGCGAGATGTTCGAGCGGCCATGCCCGTTCTGCCCGGGACGCGTTTTTCGAATCGTGCTGCCGAAGGAAACCGCATGAGCTCCGGACCTTTGCTCCTGAAGATCGAGGAGCAGCTCAACTGCTTCGGCTACTTCGGATTCGGCAGCGGCTGGAGCCTGGCGGCGCACGGGCCGGCGCCGTCCGGCAACGCCTATTGCGGCGGCTGCGCGCGGAAGAAGGGCTGCTGGGAAGCGCACAAGCGGCGGGTGAAGGAATTCTTCCCCGAGGCCGTCGCCGAATTCGAAGAGATGGCCAAGACCATGCGGGGCCCCGCGCTGGCGAAAGCGTGGAAGGACAAATACCGCTGCCTCGACGCTTACCTGGCGGTCTTCTGCGGAAACGTCGAGGACGGCAACGCCGTGGCCGCGGGGCTCGATCCCAAGGACCGCGGCCGCCTGACGCTGATCTTTCCGTTTCCCAGGGAGGCGGCGTGACCCGCCTTCGCCAGGAACAGGCTTGCGCCACCGCAGGAGCTGGGGCGCAGGCTTCGGCGGGCGCGCCGGCTGAAGGCGAGCGAACCTTTGCGGAGATCGGCCGCGCGCTCGGCATCACGCCAGGCGGCGCATGGATGCTGTACCGGAGCGCGATCCGCAAACTGCGCAAGAATGGCCACATGAAGATGTTGCGCGAGCTGGCGCAGAGCAAAGAAGGCCGCGAAAGAGTTTAGTCGGAAGGCGTCCTGGTCCCGTTAGCGCGGAACCAGGACGAATGGAGCATGAACTCCAAACAGCCCGTTCGGGGCCGCCTCCCAGTTCGCCATGACGAACGTGGGAGATGGTAACTGAAACCGAACGGTGCCGAAAAGGAAAATGCATGCTCAGGAGTCCACTGCGATGGGTAGGCGGGAAATCACGGCTGCGCGAGGAAATCCTGAAGAGGTTTCCGGAGCACGTTTGCTACGTGGAGCTCTTCTCGGGCGCGGCCTGGGTGCTCTTCGGCAAGGACCCCGCGACGTCGAAGTCGGAAGTGCTGAACGACATGGACGGGGAGCTGATCAACTTCTGGCGCGTGGTGAAGCACCGGCCCGCGGAGTTCACGGAGGCGGCGAGCTGGCTGCTGGCCTCGCGGGAACTGTTCCAGGAATGGCGGGAGCTGCCGGGCATCGGCGGGGAGATCGCGCGCGCGGTGAAATTCTACGCCGTGCTGCGCATCGCCTACGGGGCGAAGCGGGTGAAGAACCATTTCGGCATCCGGCGGATGAAGCGGCCGGAACTGTATTGGCCGGAAGCGAAGGAAGAAGTGAAGAAGGTCATCGACCGGCTGCGGATCGTGTGGGTCGAGCGGCTGCCGTGGGAGAAGTGCGTCGAGTCCTACGACACTCCGGCGACGTTCTTCTACGTGGATCCGCCTTATCACGTAGAGAGCGCGAAGGCCTACCGGCACTACTTCACGGACGAGGATCACGCGCGGCTGGCCGACGTCCTGCAACAGAGCGTGAAAGGCAAGTGGCTGCTGAGTTACAACGACGACAAGTTCATCCGGAACCTCTATCGCACGCGCGGCGTGACGATCGAGCAGGTGAAGACTCGCTACGGGCTGCAGGGCGGCCTCTGGAAAAAGGCCACCGAGCTGCTGATCCGCAACTACTGAGGAGGGCGGCGTGAAAGCAATGAGCAAGGGCGTTCGGCGGATCGCCGCGGCGACCGCATTCACCTGGATTCTCGCGGCGATGGCGTTTTTTTTCGCTCTGCGGCGGGTGCGCGCGACCGAAGAGGCGCGCGTCTACCATCCCGTCACGATTGCGCAGATGGCCGCGGACAATCCCGCGAAGTGGGCGCACGTTCACACGCACGTCGAGATCACCGGATGGGCGACCTTTGTGAAGCTGGAGGCCGACTCGGACATCCACATCCGCATCTGCGATTCGGCGGCCATCAAAACGATGGACCGCACCCGTTGCGTGGTCGCGGAATGCATCCCGGAGATTCCCTGCGCAGCGCCGCGGGTGGGCCAGCGCGTGAAGGTGCGGGGCATCTACCGCTTCGACGCCGAAAATCGAATGCACAACTGGGCGGAGATCCATCCGGTGGAAAAGCTGGAGGTGCTGAAATGATCCGCCTTCGCCGGCGGTCGGCGGGCGCCGCCGCGCCGCATTGTCCGCTGCATACCGGAGCGAGGATGGAGCTCGTGCCCATGCCCGCGCCGCGGTGGATCCATCTGAACACGGACGACGCGGAGGAGAAAGCGGCCGCGCTGGCCCGCAGGGCCTGGCGCTGCCCCATCGCGGGGTGCGGCCGCGTGGCCCCTCACCTGCCGAGCGATGACGAGGCCGCGAAGATGGCGCGGAAAAGCTGCCCGGGCTGCGGAGGAGTGAGCGACGGATCCGGCCGCCTTCACGGCAACAACATCTGCCGCTCCTGCCGGAGGGAATACCTGAAGAAGTACAAAGCAGGCGTCAAACGGCGGACTTCGAAGCAGGCGCAGGAGGCCGCATGAGCGACAGCCAGGGCGACGGCTACAAGGAATGCGAGCACCCGAACATCCAGCGCCTCGCCGACGGCATCTGGCGCTGCGCGGATTGCCCGGAAACGTTCTCGATGGACGAGATTCAGGATCTGCTTTTCGGGCGGGAAGAGCCGCAGTGTGCCGCGGGAGAAAAAGCATGAGAGTTCCCCATCACGTCGGCCGCCTCGTCGCGGACAAGATCGTCGAGGGCCTGGCGCCGCATTGCGAGCGCATCGAGATCGCGGGCTCGCTGCGCAGGCTGCGCCCCACCATCGGCGACATCGACCTCGTGGCGATTCCGCGGTTCGCCTCGAAGTCCTCGCTCTTCGGCCCCGTGCCGCTGGCGGAGACGGACTTCATGGCCGCGCTGCTCGATTTCGCCGAGGATGATGACGGCATTTCGCGGGCGAACTGCATGGGCGACAAGATCGTCCGATTCAAGACCAGGTGGGAAAAGTCCGGCTCTGCCGGGGAGATCCAGGTCGATTGCTACCTCGCGACGCCGGAGAGTTGGGCGACGCTGCTGCTGATCCGCACCGGCTCGGCCGAGCACAACATCTGGCTGGCGCAGCGCGCGAAGGCTTGCGGCGGGAAGCTGCATGCCGACGGCTCGGGCCTCGAGGTGCCCGGCCAGTACGATCCGCTGGCGCAGCGCGTGGTGAACTCGCGCGTGATCCGCGCGCAAACCGAGGAAGAAATCTTCAAGGCCCTGGGGCTGCCGCTTCCGTTGCCGGCGGATCGCGAATGCAAAAACGGGCGGCCGGTGTGGCTGCCGGGAGGCGTGGCGTGACCCCGCAGCGCCTGGTCCTGAAAGTGGAGCAAATGATGGAGGCTGATCGCCGCTTTTGGCGACCATCCGAGATCGCACAGAGCTTGAAGATTTCGTGGATGGAAGCCGCGCTGGCGATGTGGGCCTGCGTCGGGCGAGGAACGGTCATCAAGCGGAAGGACGGAAGGTTCTTTTACGTCGATCGATAGGCGAAGGGACGTGCGGCGTGAGCAAGGTCACTCGACCAGATGGCGAAAAGCGGCCGACCTGGCGCTATCCAACGGCAGAAACGCAGAGCATGGACTGCTCCCAAATCGAGATGCTGGAGTCCTGCCGCAACGTCATGGAGGAGGTGCGCGACGAGCTGAAGAAACTGAATGACTTCCTCCAGTGCCCCAACTTCGTGAGCATTCCCGAAACTCTCCGGCAGATCCGGCGGAACACGCGCGAACCGAAGGCGCGGCGCGGAGGCGCTGTTCACCGGGAGAGGACCAAATAAATGGAAGCATGTTCAGGCAATGCAGGATGGAGTAAAGTAGCGGCGGGGATATCACGGACGGGCTTCCGTTTCGCACGCGGAGGCTCGATGCGACGACTTCTTCGCGGATGGCCATACACGGCCCTCTGCGCGTTCTTCCTCTTCTGCGCGGGCAATGCGGCCGCGCAGACCATTCCGCACGTCACCGGAACATTCAAAACACCCGAAGGCAAGACGCCCGCGGCGGCCGGGCTGAAGCAGATCGCCACGATCGGCGCGGTGGGCGTCTACGGCACGGTGGATTTCCAGCCTTACGATTCGCAGGGCAACAAGCCCGCGCGGATCCTCTGCGGCGGAATCACCTACCTCCCGCAGCGCGTGCGCGGGTGGATCAAGGGCGATGGCACGCTGGTGGATAACTACACGGGCGCCGCCGGCGTGGACCTCGTTCCCGAAATCGGCTGCACGCCATCGGGCCTGGTGATGCGCTCGTTCGTGACGCTGGCTCCTTCCGCGGACGGACGGGTTCCCAGCGTCTCCTGGAGCGAGGATAAGCAGATCCCGCAGCAGGTGAGCGCGGACTGGGGCGCGCTGGCCGCCGCGGGAATCACCGCGCCGACCTATACCGGCTACTCCACCGTCCAAAACGCGGGCGTGAGTTTGCCCCTCCGCAATATCTTGAATTTCACGGGCGGCGGCTGCACGGATAACGCGCTGACGCTGGCGACGGACTGCACCGCGACGGGCGGCGGGGGCGCGACGCATCAGCTCAACGGCATCGCGCTCGCGGCGCAGAATCCGGTCAACTTCCAGGACCAGGGGCCGATCACCTGGTCGAACCCTTCGCTCGGAAACGTCAAGGCGACGCTGGGCATTGTGGGCGTGGCGAATGGCGGGCTGAACAACAGTGCCGCGCCGAGCTCCGACGGCCAGGTGCCCATCTGGAATGCGGCGCAATCGAAGTACGTGCCCGGCGATCCCATCGTCAGCGGCCCGGCGGCCGAAGGCGCGGCACCCGTCAACAATCCCGTGTGGGTCGCCGGGAAAGGCGCGGACGGCTTCATTCATGCGATCCGCATGGCCAACGACGGCACGGTGCGCGTGGATCCGGCCGGGACGACCGCGCAGCCCGTTACCGGAACATTCTGGCAGGCGACGCAGCCGGTGAGCGCGGCCAGCCTGCCGCTGCCGGCGGGCGCGGCGACGGAAGCGACGCTCTCCGCGCTGAACACGAAAGTCAACACGGAAGTGACGCTCGACTACGACACGGGCGTGGGCGTGCAGACGATGAAGCTCACGGGCCTGGCCCTGCCGGCGTCGGGCGGCGCGGTGGCCGGCGGGACGTCCACGAATCCCCTGCGCACCGATCCTACCGGCACGACGGCGCAGCCGGTGACGCTCGCGAGCACGAGCGCCAATCAGGGCACGGCGGCCGCGCTGGGCGGCGCGTGGCCGGTGAAGGTGACGGACGGCGTCAACTCCATGCCGACGGGCGACGCGGCCGGGCGCTCGATCCACATGACCTGCGATTCCGGCTGCGGCGGCGGCACCGGGGGAACGGCCATGACGGACACGGGCGCCTTCACCGGCGGCACGACGCAATTCACCCCGAGCGGCGGCGTCTTCAACGACGCCATCGCCGCGCTGACCAGCGGGCAGGGCGGCGCGGCGCGCCTCACGAATAACCGCGCCTTCCACGTCAATCTGCGCAACGCCAGCGGAACGGAGATCGGCACCGCGGGAGCCGCGCTGCGCGTGGACCCCGTGGGCACGACGACGCAACCGGTTTCCGGGACGTTTTGGCAAGCGACGCAGCCGGTTTCCGCGGCGAGCCTGCCGCTGCCGGCGGGCGCGGCGACGGAAGCGACGCTCTCCGCGCTGAACACCAAAGTCAACACGGAGATCACCGCGGACTACGACACCGGCGCGGGCGTACAGACGATGAAGCTCGTGGGCTTGGCGCTGCCGGCGTCGGGCGGCGCGGTGGCCGGCGGCACATCGGCGAATCCCTTCAACGTGGTCTTCCCGAGTGCGCAGGCGGTGACGCTCACGAGCACGAGCGCCAACCAGGGCACGGCGGCCGCGCTGGCCGGCGCGTGGCCGGTGAAGGTCACCGACGGCACGAACTCCATGCCGGCGATGGACGCCGGGGCGCGCGCGGGCTTCCAGAAGATCACCGACGGCACGAACACGGCCATCGTGGACCCGTGCGCGAATTCCGCGCTGACGCGGACGGCTTTCGTTATCAACCAGACCGCCGGCGCGCAGGTCATTACGGGCGCCGCGAGCAAGCAAACCTACA
>JAIQEV010000086.1 GCA_020073585.1 Terriglobia bacterium | reverse complement strand
TTAGCCAGGGCGCATATTATGGCGTTAGGTTATTTGGAAAAAAGAGCGCAATATAAAGTGTTCAATCTAGGAACAAGTAAGGGGTCTTCGGTTAATGAAGTGATTAAGATGGTTGAAAAAATAACCGGGAGGATATTGCCTAAAAAGACATCGGAGAGAGAAACAAGCGGTGTGGCAAAATTAACCGCCAGTTATGCGTTGGCAAAAAGAGAATTGGGATGGAAGCCTAAAAATAACCTGAAGGCGATTGTCAAGAGCGCTTGGCAATGGCACAGAAGCCACCCGGAAGGATATGCTGACAAAAAAGATGCTGTTGAAGCGGCCTACGATGAACAAGCCGGCGTAGCTAATCTTATAGAGATTATTAACGCTGATAAAAATATTAATTATGAGTTAAGATTCGAAATATTCCTTAGATTACTTACGGATGTTATTGAGAGGATAAATCAGGATTCGAAATTTGTTATTCAAGCCAGGGCTATTTTACAGTATCCGGCTTATTATGGTTATTCCAGCCAAGTAAGAGCAAACAGGCAAATAGCTAAGGAATTTATAGATGTTGCCGAGAAATTAGAAAATAATTTAGCTAGATTTAACGCGGCAATGCTTGTGGTGCAATTAGATATAAATGGTTTTGAAAGCTGGGGCCGCGGGATTTTGCGCAAGGCCATAGAGGAAAGCAGTCCTTTAGAGAAAAAGATGGCTGGAGAAATATTGTGGCCTAATCCGGATAGCCTAAAAGCAATTTTATTAACTACGAGAATCCGAGCGTTATGGAGATTTAGAGATATCTATTTTGCAACCAATTTAGAAGTAAACCGCAGGCTTCAGGCATTAGAGATAATATTCAATGCTATGGCAAAGAAAACTTTAGACGAAGAACTTTGGAAAAATGCCAAGGAAATACTTACCGAGATGTTAGAAAGCGCCGATAAAAATATTTGGATTCCCGCATGGGAAAGGAGTCTGGAAGCTTTAAATCGTAAGGAAGAAAAAGAAATTTGGCGGGCGATTGTTGAAGCAGTCACGCCGGTTAAAGGCGATAAAGAAAAAATAGAATTGGATAATTTGTTAGCTAAAGCATTGGAGAATATAAATCCGGATGTCCGCTCGGCAGTTGCGGAAATCCTCGGTGAAATGATGCCGATCCACATTAACACGCTCGGATTGCTCAAGACGGAAAAGTCTCAAGAGAAAAATCCGGCTGTTTATACCGTGATTTCAGACGCAATACAAAAAGTTTCCGAAGGGATGAGGATTATTTCAAGAGAAGACGAATTTATTTCTTCAATCATTGAGGAGCCAAAGCTTAGAAGCCCTCCTGAGATTGTCCGTATTTTACCTCAGGAAGCCGCTAAAGGTTTAGAAATTGTTCAAGCCAGTGCAAAGGGCGCCAGCAAGCGCTTCTTCTGTTCGTCCGTCCCCGCGCGGTGGATGGGATCGCAGTACAGCGAATTCTGCACCGAGAGGATCACCCCCGTCGAAGCACAGCAGCGCGAAATCTCCTCGATCACGATGGTGTAGGCGATGTGGTCGAAACCCGCGCCGCCTTCCGCTTCCGGCAGCGCCACCCCGGTCAGCCCCAGCTCCGCGGCCTTTTTAAACAGTTCCCGCGGGAAGTGGCCCGTCTCGTCCAGTTCTTTCGCCAGCGGCCGCACTTCCGCTTCCGCGAAATCCCGCACGCTCTTCTGCAGCAGTTGCTGTTCTTCCGTCAGTTGCAGGTTCACCGTGGTTCTCCCTGGGCGATTACCAAACAGTTGTTTGAACGAGCCAGTCTAGCGCGATTTATGCTTCTTTGCACGCACGGACTGGCGCCGGCAACGATCCTCGCGTTCCCCTAATTCCCCAATGCCACATCCAGCTTGTCAGGATCGAACCCAATAATGACCTGGTCGCCGATGACCGTCACTGGTGTCGTCATCGCCCGGAGGCGTTTGAGTTCTTCGAGTGCAATGGGATTGGCCGCGACATCGCGTTCTTCAAAGGAAATGTTTTTCTGTGAAAGATACTCTTTCACGCGCTCACAAAAGATTCAACCTGGCTGAGAGTAGACGATCGGTTTTTGCATATGCGCAACTCCTCTGAACTGCCCTTCTTCCAAGAATCCGAATGATTCTCCCGGAATGCAAACGGAACGGGACGTCTCTGTTTGCGCAGCCGGGAAGAGCGCCTCATGCGGATGCCAGCGCTTTCCGCAGGCGCTGATAGGTGGTGGCCAGCTCTTCCGGCTGCACCCGCGTCTCGCCCGTTACGGTCATGAAATTCGTGTCCCCGAACCAGCGCGGCAGTATGTGCAGGTGCACGTGCCCGGCCACCCCCGCGCCCGCCGCCCGTCCCAGGTTCATCCCCAGGTTCATCCCGTCCGGCTTGTAGGCCGCCGCCAGCGCCGCTTCCGTGCGCCGCGCCAATTGCATCATCTCCGTCAGCGTCTCCGCTTCGCAGCCTTGCAAGTCCGCCACGTGCGCGTACGGCGCGATCATCGCGTGCCCCGAGGTGTAGGGATAGCGGTTCAAAATCACGAAATTCTTCGCCCCGCGCAGCACGATCAGCTTCTCCGCGTCCTGCTGCGCTGCGGGCGCCGTGCACAGAAAGCACTCCGGTTGTTTCCCGGCTTCCGCCATGTATTTGAACCGCCACGGTGTCCACAGGTAATCCATCGCGTCCTCTGCCTCTCTGCGCAAACTGCCCGCACAGCATATCGCAAAATCGCGGCTCCCAGGACGGTGTCTTGACGGCCGTGCTTTCCCGCGGCCCAAAGAAAAACGCCGGCAAGATGCCGGCGTATCCCCATCATTGCGGATTGTAGGAAACTTCAACTGCCCGGCGTCTCGCCCGCGGCCGACGCCGGGATCTGCGCCGCCCCTTCATTCGCCGAGTTGTTCACGAAGTCCTTCAGCTCTTTGCTGGGCTTAAAGAACGGAATCTTCTTCGGCGGCACTTCCACCTTTGCTCCGGTCTTGGGGTTGCGCCCGGTGCGCCCGCGCCGCTGCCGCGTGCGGAAGCTGCCAAAGCCCCGGATCTCGATCTTGTCCCCCTTCTGGAGGGCCTCAATGATGCTCTCGAAGATGGTTTCCACGATCGTTTCCGATTCCGTGCGTTTCAGCTCGGTGATGCGCTCGACCTCGGCGATGAGATCGGCCTTCGTTAATGTGGGTTGTTTGGTCATCGTCCGTGCGCCTCATTCCATCACAGTAGAACCATTCGACGCAAATCCCCGGCAAATGCAGTAGAGCACGCGCTCACCCGCTGGTGCTGCTTCACTCCATATCATTAAATTGACCCGCAGGTAAAACGAAATTTCCTGCTATCCGGCTCGCGCCAGACAGCTTACTGTTTCAACTTGGACTTGATCGCATCCCCGATTGTCGCCGTTGCCGACGTCTTCGTCGTGCGATACTCCTCGATCTCCCGCCGCTCCGCCTGGCGCACCGCCGCCCGGTAGCTCAGCCCGATCCGCCGCTGCTCCGGGCTCAGCTTGACGATCTTGAACTCGTATTCCTTGCCCGGCTCCAGCGGTCCCGCGCTCTTCAGCGGCCCGCCCGTGCGGTGCATCGGCGCCGGCCCTTCATCGCGCCGCTTGCGCTCTTCGATCTCCGTGTTGTGGCACAGCCCCTCGATGTTCTCCCCCAGCTCCACGAACGCCCCGAAGGTCGCGATGCGCGACACCTTGCCCTTCACCACCTGCCCGACCTTGTGCTGCTTGAACCAGTCGCCCCAGATGTCGTTCACCTGCTTGATTCCCAGCGACACCCGCCGGTTCTCCGCTTCGATCTTCAGCACCCGTGCCGTGACCGTCTCGCCCTTCTTGAACACCTCGTGCGGATTCTTCACCCGCCCCGTCCAGCTCACGTCCCCGACGTGCACCAGCCCGTCGAAGCCGTCCTCGATCTCCACGAACGCGCCGAACTCCGCGATGTTGCGCACCTTCCCGGTGACCACCGTGCCCACCGGATACTTCGCCGCCAGTTGCAGCCACGGATCCGGCTGCGCCTGCTTCATGCCCAGCGAAATCCGCCGGTCGCTCGGCTTGATGTCCAGCACCACCGCCTCGACTTCCTCGCCCACCTTGACCACCTTCGAGGGATGCTGCTGCTTCTTCGACCAGCTCATCTCCGTGACGTGCACCAGCCCTTCCACGCCCGGCTCCAGCTCCACGAAGCAGCCGTAGTCCACCACGCCCGCGACCCGGCCCTTCACCTGCGTTCCCGCCGGGTATTTCTCCACCGCCGTCAGCCACGGGTCCACCGTCAGCTGCTTCAGCCCCAGCGACACCCGCTGCTTTTCCTTGTCGAACTTCAGGATTTGCACGTCCAGTTCCTGCTCCGGCTTCACCACTTCCGAGGGATGCTTCACCCGGCCCCAGCTCAGATCCGTCACGTGCAGCAGCCCGTCGATCCCTCCGAGGTCCACGAACACCCCGTAATCGGTGATGTTCTTCACGTGCCCGTGCACGATCTGCCCCTCGCTCAGCTGCTCCAGCAGCGCCGCGCGCTTCGCCTGCTGTTCTTCCTCCAGCAGTGCCCGCCGGCTCACCACCACGTTCCCCCGCCGCCGGTTCAGCTTGGTGATTCGTACCGGGATCTCCTGGCCCACCAGGCCGTCCAGGTTCTGCGTCGGCCGCAAGTCATACTGCGATCCCGGCAGAAACGCCCGCACTCCGATGTCCACCACCAGCCCGCCCTTGATGCGGTCCACGATCTTGCCCGTGACCGTCTCCTTGGCCTTGTGCGCCGCGTCGATCTTTTCCCACATCCGCCGCCGCAGCACCTTCTGGTACGACAGCACCACGTAGCCTTCTTTATGCTCGCTGGTGCGCTGCACTTCGATCGTCGCGCCCGGCTCCGGCCGCGGCACGTCCGTCTCGGTAAATTCCGCCGCGGGGATCAGCCCCTCGGTCTTGGTGCCCAGGTCCACGACCACGCCGTGTTCCGTGTACGCCACCACTTTTACTTCCAGGATCTCGTTTTGCGCGTGCGCTTCCTGCTGCTCGCCGTACTGGTCGATCAGCTTGCTCAGTTCCTCCGCGCCCGCCGCTTCTTCCGCCGCCTGGGTTTCCACGGCGTTGGCTTCCACTGCGGCGGCCGCATGCGCCGCTGCGCTGGCACTCTCTTCGGGGGTTGCCTCGGGTGCGTGGGGAGCCGGATTCGTTTCGGCTTCGGGTACAGGCTCGGCGGCAGCCGCCGACGTGGGGTTGTCGTGGTCGTGTGACATGGTTGATGGCCTCCGGATGATCCGTGCGTTAGTTTGCGTCAGTTAACGACAAATACCCTTGCGGTATCCCGTCTTGGGTCTAGTGCAAGGAGAGAAGTGCTGCGGGCGTCAAAAACGCTGCAACAACAACAGGATAAAGGATACCCGCCGCTCGCGCGCCTTGTCAATCAACCCGCCCCCGCGGTCAGGCCCGCACGTGCCCCGCCTGGCGAACTTCCCGGCGGAAATCCGGCGCGGCCACTTCGACCGTCTTGCACATTTCGTAGAGGCGCGAGCGGGTGCGTGCGCCGATCCTGTCCGCCAGCGTGTCCTCGCGCACCTCTATGGACCGGCCGGAAGGATCTTTCGCCGGCCCCTTCCGATCCCGGGGCTCGTCCAGGTAATTCGTGGTGATGATCGTGCACCGGCGATGGTTGAGATCCTGGGAGGCGTCGGAATAGCGCGTGTTTAGGATGAACCCGATTACGTCGCGAACCCAGTCCGAAGGCTTGATCACTCCCAGGTCGTCGATAACCAGGACTTCCGTCTTGAGCACTGGTTCCAGAATGGACATCTCCGTAGCCTGGCTGGCGGCGTTGTAGCTGTTCTGAATCTCTCTGAGCAGCTTTCCGTATTCGCAGAAGTATCCGCTATGGCCGCGCTTCAATAGCTCTCTCAAAATGGCTACAGCCAGGTGCGTCTTTCCCACGCCCGCATTCCCCATGAAGAGGAGACCGGACTCGTCAACCACCGGATAGTCCCGCGCAAAGCATTCGGCTTGCAGCTTGGCCTGCTTCAGCGCGCGCTCGGCCTCCGGCGTATACGCGCCGCCGGCCAGATTCGTCTCGTAGCTCCCAAAATCGCAGTGTTCGTAGCGCTTGGGAATGCGCGCCCGCTCCACCACGTGTGCCGCGCGGTCCGCCACGCCGCAGTCGCACGCCACCGCCACTTTCCCGGGGGTTCCGTCGTTCCGCGGCACCACCCGCCACCCCGTCCCCTGGCACTTCCCGCACTCTTCCTTCTTCGCCATGGCCACAGCATACGGGCCCGCCGCCCGCCCGGCAAGCTCCCTAGCATGTGGAAATGTGTGGAAGGTGATCTGCCCCTGTACCGCAGGCCTGTAGCGCAGGGCGACCGCAGGGAGCCCTGCGGCCTTTTCTTATTGGGAAGCTTACCCACCGCGGAGCTGCCGCCCCGCCCGACAACCCTACCGCGCGCGCTGCCGCGCCGGCACGATCGCGTTCCGCGGCGCGCGCTCCGCCATGCTCGACGCCATCCGTCCCAGCTCTTCCTGCACCACCCGCGCAAACTCCATCATCTGCTGCTCCATCTCCGCCATCTTCTCGCGCATGTTCAGGATGATGTCGATCCCCGCCAGGTTTACGCCCATGTCCCGCGCCAGCGTCAGGATCACTTCCAGCCGTTGCAGGTCCTGGTCCGTGTACAGCCGTGTATTCCCCTGCGAGCGCGACGGCTTCAGCAGCCCCACGCGCTCGTATAGCCGCAGCGTCTGCGGGTGCAGCTTGTACAGCTCCGCCACCGCGCTGATCATGTACCCGGCCTTGGCCCGTTTTTTCCCTCGCGGCGACATCGCTCTCTTTGTGCCTCTCACACGCCCGCTTTGCCGAACAATTCCTTCCGCGGATCCTCCGGCGCGATGCTCTCCAGTTCCTTCATCAGGTTGCGTACCCGCTCGTCCGTCGGCTGCGGCACCACCACCTGCACTTCCACGTATTGGTCGCCCCGCGCCCCGCTCCGCGCGCTGGCCACGCCCTTTTCCCGCAAGCGCAGCCGCTGCCCGCTGTTCGTCCCCGGCGGGATGCGCACCAGCGCCCGCCCGTCGATCGTGGGCACTTCGATCTTCGCCCCCAGCGTCGCTTCCGCCACCGTCACCGGCACCTTCACGTACAGATCGTTGCCCTGCCGTTCGAACACCGCATGCTCTTTCACCACCACCCGCAAATACAGATCGCCCGGCGGCGCCCCCATCGTTCCGGCGTTGCCTTTGCCCGGCACGCGCACCCGCGACCCGCTGGCCACGCCCGCCGGGATGCGCACATCGATCGTTTCCGTGCGCCGCACGCGCCCTTCGCCGCCGCACGTGCGGCACGCCGTGTGCAGCCTGCCCGTGCCTCCGCACCGCGTGCACGGCACGTTGAAGCGCATCTTGCCCGCCGCCTGCTGGATCACTCCCGTGCCCCCGCAGCCCGTGCACGTCTGCGGCGTGCCCAGGGCCCCGGTGCCGTGGCAGATTTCGCACCCGTCCAGCCGCACGATCGACAGCTTCTTCACTACCCCCCGCACCGCCTCGCTGAAGTCGATCTCCAGTTGGTATTCCAGGTCCCCGCCCGCCTCGCGCCCCGCCTCCGCGCGTTCTGCCCCCGCGCCGCCGCGGAAGAACTGGCTGAACAGGTCGCGAAAGCTCGCGCCCCCGCCGGCCCCGCCGGCCCCGCCGAAATCGAACCCCCCGAAATCGAACTGCACCCCGCCCGGTCCTTCTCCCGCGCCCGGCCCCGCCCCGCCCGGAAAACTCTCGCTGTAGAAGCCGTGCTGGTCGTACATCTGGCGCTTCTTCGTGTCGGAGAGAACGTCGTAGGCTTCCTGGATCTGCTTGAATTTTTCTTCCGCGGCCTTGTCGCCGGGATTCAGGTCGGGATGGTACTTGCGCGCCAGCTTGCGGAACGCCGCGCGGATCTCCTTGGCCCCCGCCTTGCGCGAGACGCCCAGCAGTTCGTAGAAATCGGTTTTAGATGTTGGCGGCATTGATGTCCGGACCGCAGTTAAAAGTCAGCAGTCAATAGCGGGAAGGGAAGAGATCCTTCCCGCACAGCTCCCGCTTTCAACTTTTAACTGTCAACTGTCAACTTCCTTCACAGCTTCGCCCACTTCCCATTCCACTCCGCGAGTTCCGCCTGCTCCCGTCCCAGCTCTTCGCGCCGTTTCTGCCGCTCTTCGCTGCGCCCGCCCATGGACGTTTCCTTCTGGTTGGCGCGCTCGATCCACTTGTCGATCAGCGCGATCCGCTGTTCCACCAGCGGCCCCTCGGAGCGGAAACGCAGCGACAGCCCCAGCATTTCCACCGACCGAGGCGGAAAATCCGCCGGCGGCGCCTGCTGGGTATCGTAAAAAAGCCGCTTCCAGTCCGCCGACGGCACTTCGTTCACCGGCACCTGCACCAGGTAGAAATTTTCCCGCAGCTTCTGCACCGCCTGCGGCGGCCCCACACGCTTCACGCCTTCGACTTGAGTCACGGAACTCTCCTGAGAGTGGTTGCAGGGGCGCGACGCATCGCGCCCCTGCGGCTGAGACTTAATTCGGCCGCTTCTTCTCGTCCACGTCCACGTACTCGGCGTCGATCACTTCGCCTTCCTTCTTTCCGCCCGCCGCCGCGCCCGGTGCGGCCCCGCCCGCCGGACCCGCTGCGCCGGGTTCCGCGCCGCCCGCCGCTCCCGCCGCCTGGCCCGCCTGGTACAGCGTCTCGGCGATCTTGTGCAGCGCGCGCTCCACGTTTTCCGTCGCCGTGCGCAGCGCCGCCGTGCCCCCATCGGCTACGGCCATGGCCTTCTTGGCCTCTTCGATGGCCGTTTCCGCCGCCTTCACGTCCGCCTCGGCCAGCTTCTCGCGGTTTTCCCGCAGCATCTTCTCCGCCTGGTACAGTAGCCCGTCCAGGCGGTTGCGCGCGTCCACTTCCTCCAGCCGCCGCCGGTCCTCTTCGGCGTGCGATTCCGCTTCCACGCGCATCTTCTCGGCCTCGTCCTTGGTCAGCCCCGTGGACGCGGTGATGGTGATCTTCTGTTCCTTGTTGCTGGCCTTGTCCTTCGCCGTCACGTTCAGGATGCCGTTGGCGTCGATGTCGAACGTCACTTCGATCTGCGGTATCCCGCGCGGGGCCGGCGGAATCCCGTCCAGCTTGAACGTCCCCAGCGAGCGGTTGTCCTTGGCGAACTTGCGCTCCCCCTGCATGACGTGGATCTCCACTCCCGGCTGGTTGTCCGAAGCCGTCGAGTACGTTTCCACTTTCCGCGTCGGGATCGTCGTGTTCCGCGGAATCTGCACGGTCATCACCCCGCCCAGGGTCTCCACTCCCAGCGACAGCGGCGTCACGTCCAGCAGCAGGATGTCCTTCACCTCGCCCGCCAGCACCGCGCCCTGAATCGCCGCCCCCACCGCCACCACCTCGTCCGGGTTCACTCCCTTGTGCGGCTCCTTGCCGCCGAAAAATTCGCGCACCAGCGCCTGCACCTTCGGAATTCGCGTCGAACCGCCCACCAGCACCACTTCCTGGATGTTCGTCGGCGACATCTTCGCGTCTTCCAGCGCCTGCTTCACCGGCCGCATCGAGCGGTCCAGCAGGTCCCCGATCATCTGCTCCAGCCGGATGCGCGTCAGCTTCTTCTGGAAATGCTTCGGTCCCGTGGCGTCCGCCGTCAAAAACGGCAGATTGATCTCCGTCTCCATCAGCTGCGACAGCTCGATCTTGGCCTTCTCCGCCGCTTCCTTCAGCCGCTGCAGCGCCATGCGGTCCTTGCTGACGTCGATCCCGTCTTCCTGCTTGAAGACCTCGATCATCCAGTCCATGATCCGCTGGTCCACGTCGTCCCCGCCCAGGTGCGTGTCCCCGTTCGTGGATTTCACTTCCACCACCCCGCTGCCCACTTCTAGCACCGAGATGTCGAACGTTCCGCCGCCCAGGTCGTAGACCGCGATCGTCTCGTCGCTCTTCTTGTCCAGCCCGTAGGCCAGCGCCGCCGCCGTCGGCTCGTTGATGATGCGCACCACTTCCAGCCCGGCGATCTCGCCCGCCTGCTTGGTGGCCTGCCGCTGCGCGTCGTTGAAATACGCCGGCACGGTGATTACCGCCTTGCTCACTTTTTCGCCCAGAAAATCTTCCGCCGCGGTCTTCAGCTTGGTCAGGATCATCGCGGAGATTTCCGGCGCGCTGTACACCTTGTCGAAGATCTCGATGCGCGCGTCGTCGTGCGTGCCCTTCACCACCTTGTAGGGCACCCGCTTCATCTCTTCGCTCACTTCGTTGTAGTGCCGCCCCATGAAGCGCTTGATCGAATAGACCGTATTCTCGGGGTTGGTCACCGCCTGGCGCTTGGCCACCTGCCCCACCAGCCGCTCCCCGGTCTTGGTGATGGCTACTACCGACGGCGTCGTACGCCCGCCTTCCTGGTTGGGGATCACCACCGGCTCGCCGCCCTGCATGACCGCGACCACCGAGTTCGTCGTTCCCAGGTCAATTCCTATGATCTTGCTCATCGCCGCTTTCCCTCCGAAATCTCTGTAATTCTATGAGTACAGCGCGGCAGCCATACCGCCGACGCGTCCCTATAGCTCTTACGGCCTCAGTTCAGCGCAAGTATACGAGTTGAGTGCCTCCTTGTCAAGATGGTTGGCGTTAGCTGTAAGCTGCTTTTATTCTTATGCTTACAAGCGCTTGCCAGCCATCTTGCTTTCCCTCTCGCCATCTTCTTCCACCACACAAACTTCCAGCCCCTTTCCGCATCCCATCCTTTACAGGCTGAGCCCCCGGCCGGCTTTTTCTCCTCCACCGCTCCAACCGGCCTGGTTTCGGGGTACAATCTCGGCCTTTGCTATCATTACCTTGCTTGGGTTGGTCTAACCAGCGAGGAGCCTCGGGAGGCGCGCGTGCTTCGACTGCGACTGTTGCCGGCGATCATTCTTACGGTGGTTTTGGGTCTGGCGGCTTCACTGGCCCTTACCGCCGCTCCGCCGCAGGCCAAACCCGCCGCCGAGGTCGACCCCCACAAGGCCTTCGGCTCGAAGTCCGCGCCCATCACCATGGAGGTCTTCAGCGATTTTCAGTGCCCGGCCTGCCGCACCCTGTACATGACCATCTGGCGCCAGCTCTTGCGCCGACTCTGATCTTACTGTCACTTTCAAAGACGCGAACGGTACGTCCAAGCCTAGTCTCCGCACCGAGCTTATGGGCCTCCTTTGCCATGTGCTGCTCAAGGACGACTCGATCAAGAACATGCGCTTTGAACGGAAACTCCCAGCACTTCCCGCGCGGAGA
>JAIQEV010000027.1 GCA_020073585.1 Terriglobia bacterium | reverse complement strand
AATAGCGGATCAGCGCCGCGCGCTCCGTGGCCAGCGCCAGCGCCTGCCGCACCTCGCGCCGCGCCAGCACCCCATCCTCCAGGTTGAATCCCAGGTAGGTGAAGTTCGTGCCCGGCCGCTCCGTCACCTCCAGGTGCCCCTGCCGCGCCAGCACCGGTACGCTGTCCGGCGAAAGCGAGCTGATCTCCATGTCCGCCGTGCCCTTGCGCAACTCCAGCGCGCGCACCACCGCATCCGGCACCACCCGGAAGCGCACCCGCGCGATTGCCGGCGCCCCGCGGAAATAGCCGGTGTTGCGCTCCAGCACCACCTCGTCGTCCTGCGCCTGGCTCACGAACCGGAACGGCCCCGATCCCACCGGATGCCGCGCAAAATCCGCTCCCGCGCCCGCCGGCACGATCCCCACCGCCGGCCGCGACACGTTCCACAAAAACGAGGCGTACGGTTCCTTCAGGTGAAACACCACGGTCGCCGCGTCTCGCGCCTCCACCGAAGCCACCATGCGGAACGCGCCGCGTTTCGGCGAACGGTTCGCCGCATCCAGCAGAAAGTCGAAGGTGGCCTTCACGTCCGCCGCCGTCACCCGCCGCCCGTCGTGAAACGCCGCGTCCCGCCGCAGGTGAAACACATACGTCAGCGCATCCGGCGTTTCCCAGCGCTCCGCCAAATCCACGCGCAGGTTCATCTGCTCGTCGCGCTCCACCAGGCTCGAAAAGAGCAGCCCGTCGATCCGCTGCGATTGCGCATCCGTCGCAAACCGCGGATCCAGGTTCGTCGGGTTGGCCTCAATCAGAAACGTCAGCGAAGACGGGTCGAACGCCGCCGGCCGCGCGCAGCCCATCAGGAGCAGGGAAGTAAGGACGCAAAGAAGTAAGGAAGTAAAGAAAGGCCGAGATTTGCGAATTTGTCGCCCGAGCCCAAAGATCACGTCATTCCGAGCGCAGCGCGTTCTGTGCGTCCCGGATGGTCTTACGGAACGAGGAATCTCTCTTCGATGTCCGCCACGGGCAAGCCCCATCTCATCGCCCAGGCGCATAGCAAACTTTCCCGAGAATCGCCGGCCCCCGCGCACCCGTCGCCGAAGGCAGGTTCCCTGGCCGCCGGTGCCACGTCTCATAGGCCAGCAGCGCAAACGCGTACGCCTCCTTCGCGTCCACCGCAATCCCCAGCCGGGAGGAAGGAAACACCGCGATCCCCGGCAGCGCCGCCGCAATCTGCCCCAGCACCAGCGGATTGCGCGCGCCGCCGCCCGACACGATCAACTCGTCAATCTTCGTCTGCGGCAGAACAAACCGGTGCAGCGCATCCACCACCGAGAGCGCCGTAAAAATCGTCGCCGCCCGCACCAGGTCCGCGGGTTTCGCGCCATGCCTGCGCCCCGCCGCCAGCACCTTCTCCACGTACGCCCGCCCGTAGTATTCCCGCCCGGTGCTCTTCGGCGGCGCCAGCCGCAGATACGGATCGCGCAGCAGCTCATCCACCAGCGCCGGAATGCTCCGCCCGCTCATCGCCATCCGCGCGTCCTTGTCGTAGCGCTCGCGTCCTCGCGTGAACTGCTGCACCAGCGCGTCAATCAGCATGTTGCCCGGCCCAGTGTCGAAGGCTGTCACCTGCTCCGCCCGCGCCCCCCGCGGCAGCACCGTCACGTTCCCGATTCCGCCCAGATTCAGCGCCACCCGCCCGCGCTTCGCATCCCGGTAGAGCAGATAGTCCACATAGGGCACCAGCGGCGCCCCTTGTCCGCCCAGCGCTATATCCGCCGGACGAAAATCCCCCACCGTGGTAATCCCCGTCCGCGCCGCAATCACCGACGGGTCCCCGATCTGCAGTGTCGAAGCCGTCGCCCGCCCGAAACACGCCGTACGCCGTCCCTGGTGATACACCGTCTGCCCGTGACTGCCGATCAGCGCCACGCGCGACGCCGCCACGCGGAACCTCCGGCAAGCCGTCAGCGCCGCCTCCGCAAAACATTCCCCCAGCCGGAAATGCAGTTGGCTCAGTTCGCCCGCCGTCACCCGCCCACCCTCCGCCACGCGCAGAATCTCTCCGCGCAGCGCCGCCGGAAATCCCACGCTGGTGTGCCCCAGCAGCTTCGCCTTCAGCCGTGGCGGCGCCCCGGCGATGCGCGCCAGCGCCACCTCCACGCCGTCCGCCGACGTCCCGGACATGATCCCCAGAACCAGCATGGGCTTCGCGCTCATGAGATCTGCTTCTTCAGCTCCGCCAGAAGATTCAGCGCCTCGAGCGGCTTCAGTTGATCGAGGTCCGCCGCGCGCAGCGCCTCCAGCACCGCGCGGTCCAGCGCCGTGAACAGCACCTCCTGGTGCCCGTTGGCCCCCGCCGCCTCCGCCCCGCCCGGCGATAGCGTCTCCGTTAGCTGGTGTTCGCTCTGCTCGTGCTTCTTCAGCACCTCGCGCGCCCGCTCGATCACGCTGCGCGGCAATCCCGCCAGCCGGGCCACTTCGATCCCGTAGCTCTTGTCCGCGCTCCCCGGCTCCACCCGCCGCAGGAAAATGATCTCGTTCGGCGTCTCTTTCACCGATACGTGCACGTTCTGCACGCCCGGCAGCAGCTCGGCCAGATCGGTCAGCTCGTGGTAGTGCGTGGCAAAGAGCGTCCGCGCCTTGGTCTTCTTGTGCAGGTGCTCCACCACCGCCCACGCGATGGACAGCCCGTCGAACGTCGCCGTCCCGCGCCCCACTTCGTCCAGCAGCACCAGGCTCGCCGGCGTGGCATCGTTCAGAATCGCCGCCACTTCGCTCATCTCCACCAGAAACGTCGAGCGGCCCCGCGCCAAATTGTCCGACGCCCCGATGCGCGTGAAGATCCGGTCCGTCAGCGGCAGCTTGGCCTCCCGCGCCGGCACGAACGATCCCATCTGCGCCATCAACACGATCAGCGCCGCCTGCCGCAGGTACGTGGACTTCCCGCCCATGTTCGGCCCGGTGATCAGCAGAATCTGCTGCCGCCCCGGCTCGAAGCACAGATCGTTGGGCACGAACCGCTCGCCGCGCTGCCGCAGCAGCTCTTCGATCACCGGATGCCGCCCGCCCGCGATCAGCAGTTCGCCCCGCGCGTTGAACTCCGGCCTTGTGTACCCCCGCTCCGCCGCCAGCTTCGCAAACGTCCCCAGCACGTCCAGCTCCGCCACCGCCAGCGCCGTGCGTCGCAGCCGCCCCGCCTCCGCCGCCACCGCCGCGCGCACTTCGCCGAAAAGTTGCCGCTCGATCTCCAGGATCCGCTCGTCCGCCGCCAGTATCTTCCGCTCGTACTCCTTCAGCTCCGGCGAAGTGAACCGCTCCGCGTTCACCAGCGTCTGCTTGCGCTCGAAATCCGCCGGCGCCAGATGCAGGTTGGGCTTGGAGATCTCGATGTAATACCCGAACACCTGGTTGAAGCGGATCTTCAGCGACCCGATTCCCGTGCGCTTCCGCTCGCGTTCCTCCATCGCCGCGATGATCTGCTTGCTGTGCTGGCTGAGGCTGCGGAATTCGTCCAGCTCCGCGTGGTAGCCGGCGCGAATAATCCCCGGCTCCGTCGCCTGCGCCGGAGGCTCGTCGGCAATCGCCCGCTCCAGCCGCTCGCGCACGTCCGCGAGATCGTCGATCTCCCGCTGCAGATCGCCCAGCCGCCCAGTCCCGCCCGTGGCGTGCGGCTCCAGGAATTTCCGCAGCATCGGCAGATGCGCCAGCGACTTGCGCAGCGCCACCATCTCCCGCGGCGCCGCGATGCCCATGGAGATGCGGCTGGTCAGCCGCTCCAGGTCCAGGATCCCCTGCAATTCGCGGCGCACTTCGTCGCGCACCACCGTCTGCTGCTTCAGCCGCGCCACTGCGTCCAGCCGCGGCTCGATCTCCTCGCGCAACAGCCGCGGCCGCAGAATCCACGCGCGCAGCAGCCGCGCCCCCATCCCCGTCACCGTCTCGTCCAGCGCCGCCAGCAGCGTCGCCGGCCCGCTCCGCGCTCCGTCCTCGGAAAAAACCGGTGTCACCAGCTCCAGGTTGCGCACCGACACCGCATCCAGCGCCAGCGCCTCCTGCTGCTCGTAGTAGCGCACCCGGTCCAGATGTCCCAGCGTTTCCCGTGCCGTTCCGTCCTCCCCGCGCGCCGCGTTTTCCCGCAGGTAATGCACGATCGCCCCGCCCGCCGCGGCCGCCTGCCCGTGCGGGTCCAGCCCGAACCCGGTCAGCTCCGCCACCCCGAACTGCTCCCGCAGCAGCCGCTCCGCATAGTCGCGCTGGAAGATCCAGTCATCCAGCCGCGTCTCCACCCCGCCCGCGCCTTCCAGAAATGACGCCCGCGTCGTGTCGAAGAGCCCGCTTGGCCGCGCCAGCAGCGTTTCTCGCGGCCGCAGGATCAGCAACTCCTCCCGCGCCGCCTCTTCCGCGCGTTCTCCGCAAAATTCCGTGGCCTGGAATTCGCCCGTGGAAATATCCACGTAGGCCACGCCCACCGGTGACCCCGAAGGATGCCGCGCCACCGCCGCCAGAAAGCTGTTCTCCCGCGCGTCCAGAATCGCCGCGTCCGTCGCCGTCCCCGGCGTGATCACCCGCACCACTTCCCGCCGCACCAGCTTCTTGCCTGGCCCTGGCTGCTCCATCTGCTCGCAGATGGCCACCTTGTACCCCGCGCGGATCAGCCGTGCGATGTAGTTGTCCGCGGCGTGATACGGCACCCCGCACATCGGCACCGCCTGGTCGCTCTCCCGGTTCCGCGACGTCAGCGTGATCTGCAGCTCTCGCGCCGCCGAGATGGCGTCCTCGAAGAACAGCTCGTAAAAATCCCCCAGCCGGAACAGCAGCAAGGCGTGCGGATAGCGCGCCTTGATCGCGTGATACTGCCGCATCAGGGGTGTCGTCGCTTCGCTCATTGCTTGGCCATCGCTCGCCTCACCGCATCTCCCGCTTGCTCACCCGCGCATCCCCAGTTGCGTCAGCAGAAACGCATAGTCGAACGCAATCTCCCGCAAATAGTCGTAGCGCCCCGACGCCCCGCCGTGCCCCGCCTTCATGTTCGTCTTCAGCAGCAGCGGGTGCGCATCGGTCTTGAGCGTGCGCAGCTTGGCCACGTATTTCGCCGGCTCCCAGTACATCACCTGGCTGTCGTGCAGCGACGTCTTCACCAGCATCGTTGGATAAGCCTTGCGCTCCAGGTTCGTATACGGGCAGTAGCTCTTCATGTACTCGTACTCTTCCGGGATGTGCGGGTTGCCCCACTCCTCGTATTCCCCCACGGTCAGCGGCAGGGAAGCGTCCAGCATCGTATTCAGCACGTCCACGAACGGCACGTGGCTGATCACCATGCGGAACAGCTCCGGCCGCAGGTTCGTCACCGCGCCCATCAGCAGCCCGCCCGCGCTGCCCCCTTCGATCACCAGCCGTTCCGCCGCCGTGTACCGCCGCGCAATCAGATCCTCCGCCGCGGCGATGAAGTCGGTGAACGTGTTCCGCTTCTTCATCATCCGCCCGCCGTCGTGCCACGGCTTGCCCAGTTCGCCGCCGCCGCGCACGTGCGCCAGCGCGTAGATCACCCCGCGGTTTAGTAAGCTCAGCCGGTTCGAACCGAACGTCACCGGCATGGAAATCTCGTACGAGCCGTATCCATACAGCAGCAGCGGCGCCGAGCCGTCCCGCGGCGTGTCCCGCCGGTAGACCAGCGACACCGGGATCTTCGTTCCGTCCGCCGCCGTCGCGTGGATCCGCTCGCTGGCATACAGCGACTTATCGTAGCCGCCCAGCACCGGCTGCTGCTTCCGCAGCACCCGCTCGCCCGTCCCCACGTGGTAGTCGTAGACCGACCGCGGCGTCACCAGCGATTCGTACTGAAACCTCACGAATTCCGTGGCAAACTCCGGGTTCGCACCCGGCGCCGCGTTGTACGCCGGCTCGTCGAACGCAATCCGCTTCGACGCCCCTAGCAGGTCTCCCGCGCCGCCCTGCAAATCCACGATCCGCAGGTAGGGCAGCCCGCCCTCGCGCTCCAGCAGCAGCAGGTGCGTCGCAAACGCATCCAGCCCCGCCACCATCACCTCGCTGCGGTGCGCCAGCACCTCCCGCCAGTTCTCCCGCCGCGGCTCCGCCACCGGCGCGGTAACCAGCCGGAAGTTCCGCCCCCCGGAATTCGTCCGGATGTAGAAGAGCCCGCCGTGGTGCTCCACGTAATACTCGTGCTCTTCCTCGCGCTCCGCGATCCGCCGGAACGTTCCGCCCGGCTGCTCGGCGGCCAGATAGCGCACTTCGCTCGCCGTGTGGCTCTGCGTCGTCAGCAGCAGAAACGCCCGGCTGCGCGTCCGCTCGATCCCCGCGCGGAAGCGCTCGTCTTTTTCCTCGAAAATCAGGGCATCCGCCCCGCTCGCCCCCAGGGTGTGCCGGTAGAGCCGGTAGGAGCGCTTCGTCTCCTCATCCTCGATCGTGTAGAACAGCGTGGTGTTGTCCGCCGCCCAGGCCACCGAGGTTACCCGCTCGATTCGCTCGCCCAGCAATCTCCCCCGCAGCAGATCCTTCACCTGCAGCGTGTACTGCCGGAACCCCGTCGTATCCGTGGTATAGGCCAGCCAGCGGTTGTCGTCGCTCACCTCCAGCGTTCCCAGCGACATGAACGCGTGCCCCCGCGCCAGTTCGTTCAGGTCCAGCAGAATCTCTTCCGCGCTGCCTTCCGCGTCCCGCCGCCGGCAATAGATCGGATACTGCTTGCCCTCCTCCGTGCGCGTGAAATAGAGATACCCGCGCAGCCGGTAGGGCACCGACAGGTCCGTCTGCTGGATCCGCCCCAGCATCTCCTGATACAACGCTTCCTGAAACCCTTCCGTCCCCTTCATCACCGCGTCGCTGTAGGCGTTCTCCGCTTCCAGGTAGGCGAGCACCTCCGGATTCTTCTTCTCGCGCAGCCACGCGTAGTCGTCCACCCGCCGCTCGCCGTGGATGACATGCTCCACCGTGTGGCGCTTGGCCACCGGCGGCTGCGGCGCCCCCGTGCCCGCCGCGGGCCGTGCTGCTGTGGGCTTCATGGAATGCGTCTCGCTGGTCATGGGTCTCATTTTGAGCAGAGGTCGGCTGGCTGCGCGCGGCAGGGAACTCCGCCCCCGCCGCACCAGCAAAAGCACCGCGCGCCCGTTATACTAACCAAAGTCCGCGGCGGTAGCCAGACATTGCCCGCCGCGCACCGGCGAACCATGGCCCGCGAAACCGAGATCAAGCTGCGCATTCCCGACCGCAAGCTCTTCCTGCGCGCCCTGCGCAAGCTCCATGCCCGTGCCGCGCGGGGCAGCGCCCCCGTCCGCGTCCACGAATTCAACGTCATCTTCGACACTCCCGACGGCGGCCTCGCCAAGCACGGCCAGCTTCTGCGCATTCGCACCGAAACCCCGCGGCAGGGAAGCCGCAAAAAGCGCGGCGCACCGCCCGCGCGCGTCATCTGCACCTTCAAGAGCCCCGTCGCCTCCGTGGTGGACGCCGCGGGCCCCCACAAGGTCCGCGAAGAGAGGGAAGTCGAAGTGGCCAGCGCGGAGCTGCTCACCAGGATTTTCGAGGGCCTCGGCCTGCGCGGCTGGTTCCGCTACGAGAAATACCGCACCACCTATCTCCTGCCCGCCGCCGTGCGCTGGGCCCGCGGCCTCCTGATCGAGCTCGACGAGACCCCCATCGGCACCTTTGTCGAACTCGAGGGGCCTGCTGCGGCCATCGACCGTGCCGCGGCGCTCCTGGGCTATTCCCGCCGCGACTATCTCCTCACCAACTATCTGCAGCTCTACCTCGACGATTGCCGCCGCCGGGGCCAGCCTCCGCGCGACATGCTCTTTGCTAAAAGGCCATAACCCCCTAAAAAACTTCGTTTTCCAGCCACTCTAGCCTTGACTTTGTTGCGTGCGCAGCTTATTTCTACAAGTGTTGACCGCTTCGCGGTCACGCATACAGAGGTGGATTCTGCTCGATGAGCACGCCCAGCGAACACGACCCTGGCCCTAGTAGCTCCCTCGCGGAGCGCTGTGGGGTAAGGGTTCGCCTGGTCAGGCCGATAGCGATTGTGGATGGACGGAGCACAGCCTGCCGGCCGGTTGTTCGGGGAGGGG
This sequence comes from Terriglobia bacterium, assembly GCA_020073585.1. Lineage (GTDB taxonomy): Bacteria > Acidobacteriota > Terriglobia > Acidiferrales > UBA7541 > Acidiferrum. Next base: position 39,197 of record JAIQEV010000027.1, on the reverse strand, counting down.
CTGCCCGCGGCTAGAGGTAAGTTCCAGCAGCATAAGGACTTGCCCGCGCCGCCCTGCTGGGGTTCGCGGGCTTTTTATTTCTCCCGCCCCCGGCGCCGCGCGCAGGACCATCTCGGTTTTGTTGACCGCAAAGCGGTCACAGAGATTGTTGACCGCTTTGCGGTCACAAAGATTTGACCGCTTCGCGGTCACTTTGATCGAGGACTCGTTTTATGCTGCACGCCACCGAACTCATGGGCGCGGAAACCTACGACACGCACGGCAACTTCGTTGGCCGCGTGCGCGAACTTTTTATTGAGCCCGCCGAGGCCCCCAACCGCATCGCTCATTTTCTGCTTTCGCGGGGCCGTTTTCAGCCCCTCGTCGCCCGCCACGACCAGATCGCTTCCATCTCTCCCGGCAACCTGCGCCTGAACTGCAGCGAGCGGGCCCTGGATCTTTACGAGCCCAACGAGGCTTGGCTCGCCGTCCGCAAGGACCTCCTCGACCAGCAGATCATTGACACCAGCGGCCGCAAAGTCGTCCGCGTCAACGACGTGGACCTCGCCGAGCAGCGCGTCAACGGCAACGTCGAGCTCCGCCTCCTGCAGGTGGACGTGGGCTTGCCCGGTGCTTTTCGCCGCCTGCTCCAGGGCATCGCCTCCCCCGCGCTCATCCGCAAGCTCCAGAGCAAGCTGCCCGCCCGCGCCATTCTCTGGGAGTTCGTCAACCTCATCGAGCCCGACCCCTTGCGCCGCGTCAAGCTGCGAATCACCCACGAAAAACTCGAGGATATCCATCCCGCCGACCTCGCCGACATCATGGAGGACCTCTCCGCCTCCGAGCGCCAGGCCATCATCTCCTCCCTCGACGAGGAGACCGCCGCCGGCGTACTCGGCGAGCTCGATGCCCGCCTGACCACCCAGATCGTCGAAAAGCTCGATCCCGAAAAAGCCGCCGACATTCTCGAAGAGATGGCCCCCGACGCCGCCGCCGACGTCCTCGCCGAGCTGCCCCAGGAAACCTCCGACGAACTCCTCGATGAGATGCCCGGCCAAGAAGCCGCGGAAGTGCGCGAACTCCTGCAGTTCGACGCCGCCACCGCCGGCGGCATGATGAACCCGGAATTCGCCTTCGTCGGCGAAAGCGCCACCCGCGACGAGGTCCTCGCCTGGATGCGCGGCCAGGACCTCAACCTCGACCAGTTGGATACCGTGGTGCTCGTGGACACCACCGCGCAGTTTTCCGGCATTGTGCCCGTGGCCCGCCTGCTCCTGGCCGCGCCCGGCCAGCTCATGAAGGATCTCCGGCCCGAGCCGCTCGTCAGCGTGAAGCCCGACGCCGAGGAAAAGGAAGTTTTCGAGCTGTTCGACAAGTACAACCTGCGCATGCTCACGGTGGTGGATGACGGCAATCTGCCCATCGGCACCATCACCGTGGACGACGTGGTCTCGCGGCTCGTCCGTGCGTAGCGCCGGTTTCATGGATAAGCGGACGGCGTATGGAATGCCGTCATTCCGAGCGCAGCGATCGGAGATTCCGACCGTGTCGGAAGGAATCTCTCTTCGATTTTGCGGTCGCGGTAAAGCCGATTTTATCAGGAAGGCCCAGGCCGGATGATGAATTGGATGCAGCTTACTTCTCGTGTGCAGGCCTGGCGCGATCGCGGCGCAGAACTGCGCAAGCGCGGCCGCAGCTGGCGCCGCCGCCTGGCCCTCTTCCTGGCCGTCCTGGGGCCCGGCCTGATCACCTCCAACGTGGACAACGATGCCGGCGGCATCTCCACCTACTCCCTCGCCGGCGCCCAGTACGGCTACGCTCTCCTCTGGTCGCTCATTCCCATGACCATCGCCCTCTATGTCACCGAGGAGATGTGCGCGCGCATGGCGGTGGTCACCGGCAAGGGCCTTTCCGACCTCATCCGCGAGGAGTTCGGCTTCCGCTCCACGTTCTTCATGATGGCCGGCGGCTTTTTCGTTGATCTCTTCAACGTTGTCGCCGAATTCGCCGGCGTGGCCGCGGCCATGCAGATATTCGGGGTCAGCAAATACGTTTCCGTCCCCCTCGCCGCGCTGCTCGTCTGGGTTCTCGTCGTCCGCGGCACCTCCAAGCAGGTGGAAAAAATCTTTCTCATCGCCTGCACCTTTTACCTGACGTATCTGTTTTCCGCCATTCTCGCCAAGCCCCAGTGGCTGTTGGCCGCCAAATACGTCGCCATTCCCAGCATCCAATTCGATTCCGGCTACCTGCTCACCCTCACCGCGCTGGTCGGCACCACCATTGCCCCCTGGCAGTTCTTCTATCTCCAGGCGGGCTTCGTCGAAAAGCGTGTCGGCCCCCGCCAGTACAAGCAAGCCCGCGCCGACGTCCTGGCCGGCAGTATCACCTGCATGGTCATCGTCTTCTTCATCATCGTGTGCACCGCCGCCACCCTGTACGTCTCCGGCCACCGCAACATCACCGACGCCGCCGACGCCGCCAAAGCCCTCGTCCCCCTTGCCGGACGCTGGGCCAGCTACCTCTTTGCCTTCGGCCTGCTCAACGCCTCGCTGTTCGCCGCTTCCATCCTCCCCCTCTCCACTGCCCACGTCGTCTGCGAAGGCCTGGGCTTCGAAGCCGGTATCGATCACAAGTTCAAGGATGCCCCCATCTTCTACTGGCTCTATACCGTGCTCATCGTCGTGGGCGCGGGCTTCATTCTCCTCCCGCATGCCCCGCTCTTTAAGATCCTCATCCTCTCGCAGGTCGGCAACGGCATCTGGCTGCCCATCGTCCTGGTCTTCATGCTTCTGCTCATCAACCGCAAGGACCTGCTGGGCGAGCATACGAACAAGTTCGGCGATAATCTGGTGGCCTGGACCACGGCCATCGCCATGATCGTCCTCACCTTCATCCTCCTCTACGCCACCGTCTTTCATCCCACCGCGCTCGGGGTCACTCCTGGGTAACTCCGCGGGTAACCCAGGATTGCGCCCGTGCCGAACGGTATGTTAACTTTGCCGCATAAAGTTGCAGTGCCGCCGCTTTGCGGTCACACTTGACTGGACCGCTTCGCGGTCCACTCTGAGAAGATTGCTGAGGAAGACTGGTCTCTTTGACCGTGCCGCACACCAAAGACCATCGCACCCTGCAGGTCGCCGCCTCCGGGCTCCTCGGAACTGTTTCCGCCGAGGAAGCGCTCCTGCTTGCCGAGCTCGATCTCCAGCGCCTGCCCCGCCACGTCGCCATCATCATGGATGGCAACGGCCGCTGGGCCCAGCGCCGCCACCTCCCTCGCGTCGCCGGTCACCGCTCCGGCGTGCAGTCCGCGCGCATGGCCATCGAAACCTGCGCCCGCCTCAAGATCGAGGCCCTCACCCTCTACGCCTTCTCCGTCGAAAACTGGCGCCGCCCCAAGGCCGAAATCGATTTCCTCATGCAGCTCCTCCGCGAATATCTCCGCAGCGAGCTGCCCCTCATTCACAAGAACAACATTCGCTTCCGCGTCCTCGGCCGCAGCGACGAACTCCCCGCCAGCGTCCAGCGCGAGGTCCGCGAAGCCGCCGAGCTCACCGCGCGGAACACCGGCATGATCCTGGCTCTGGCCCTCAACTACGGCGGCCGCGCCGAAATCGTTGACGCCGTCAATTCCATCCTCGCCGAACAGCGCGCCGCCCACGCCCCGGAGCAGGTGCAGGAATCCCAGCTCGCCGGCCATCTCTACACCGCCGGCATGCCCGAGCCCGATCTCCTCATCCGCACCAGCGGCGAAATGCGCGTCAGCAACTTCCTCCTCTGGCAGATCGCCTACGCCGAAATCTACTTCACCGAAACCCTGTGGCCCGATTTCAGCCGCCCCCGCCTCATCGAAGCGCTCCTCGAATTCCAGAAGCGCGAGCGCCGCTACGGCGCCCTTCGCGAGGGCGAACAGCCCCTCGTCGCCGCGCCCGTCCGCGCCTCCGCCCGCTGACCCCGCTCCTCTGGATTGTTCCTCCCCCTCCGGCGTAAACTTCTCCCGTGCTTGCTTCCTTCGCTTCGCTGTCGCGCCAACCCGCGCAGGGGATCTCTGCCGCATGACCTGGAAACGCATCCTCACCGCCGCCGTCCTGATCCCCCTGGTCGTGGCTCTCGTCCTGCGCGGCTCCACCGCCGCCGTCACTCTGGCCATCGCCCTCGTTACCCTCCTGGCGCTCTTCGAATATTTCGCCCTTGGCGAAGCCATCGGTCACCGCGCCTACCGTTTCTGGACCGCCACCTGCGCCCTCGTCCTCCTCTACCTGCAGTGGCTCGCCACCGTCACCTCGGCTTACGAACTTGCCGGCGGCCTCACCCTGCGGCGCGCCCTCGGCCGTTTTTTCCTCGGCTTGCTCGCCGTCCACGACGCTTTTTTCCTCTTCGTCGCCGGCCTCGCCGTCATCACCCTCTTCACCCGCCGCCCCCTCGTCGAAGGCCTGCCCGCCGCGGGCATCAGCTCCAGCGCCCTGCTGCTCGTCGCCTTTCCCCTCAGCTTCACCGTGCGCCTCCAGGCCGTTCCCTCCGTCGGCCCCTGGCTGCTCCTCTTCGCCCTGGTCATCACCTGGGTGGGCGACACCGCCGCCTATTTCGTCGGCCGCGCCTTCGGCCGCCATGCTCTGGCTCCGCACCTCAGCCCCAAGAAAACCTGGGAAGGCGCCGTAGCCAGCATGGCCGGGTCGCTCCTCGTCGCCCTGGTCTTCACCCGCTGGATCAACATCGTGCCCGCGCAACTGTGCGCCATGGCCGCGGTCGGCAATGTCGCCGGGCAAACCGGAGATCTCCTGGAATCCGCCTATAAGCGCAGCGCCGGCGTGAAAGACTCCGGCTCGCTCCTCCCCGGCCACGGTGGCATTCTCGACCGCATCGACGCCCTCATCCTGGCCATCCCCGTTGTCTGGTATTATTGGAGTTTGTTCATTTCCCCCGGAAAGTAAGGCCGGAACTTTGGGAGTTTCCCGGGCACGCCGGCTGGCCGTCTTTCCGTGCGCAGCCGGGAAACTCGCGGCGCTTTGGCCCACGGCCGGACCGCTGTACTTTGCAAGGAAGATGACCCAGTGAAACAGCTCGCCATTCTCGGCTCCACAGGCTCCATCGGCCGGCAATGCCTCGCCGTCGTCGAGGCCCTGCCCGAGCGCTTCCGCGTCGCCGCGCTCGCTGCCGGCGCCAACCTCGAAGAACTCCTCGGCCAGATCCAGCGCCACGCCCCCGAGCTTGTCTCCGTCGGCGATGCCGCCTGCGCCGCCCGGCTCGCCGCCCTCCTCCGCGAGAAGGGCATCCGCGCGCCGGAAATTCACCACGGCCGCGAGGGCATGCGCGCCGTGGGCGCCCATCCCCACGCCGATATCGTCGTTTCCGCCGCCGTCGGCGTCGTCGGTCTCGAGGCCACCTACGAAGCCGTGCGCCTCGGCAAGCAGGTTGCCCTTTCCAACAAGGAAGTCCTGGTCGCCGCCGGCGAGTTGGTCATGGCCGCGGCCCAGAAAGCCGGCCGCGAACTCCTGCCCGTGGATAGCGAGCACAACGCCATTCACCAGTGCCTCCGCGGCGGCACGCCCAAAGAGGTCCGCCGCCTCGTCCTCACCGCTTCCGGCGGCCCCTTCCGCAAAACGCCCTTGAAAAATCTGGCCTCCGTCACCCCCGCGCAGGCCCTCGCCCATCCCAACTGGAAAATGGGCAACCGCATCTCCATCGATTCCGCCACCATGGTCAACAAGGGCTTCGAGATTATCGAGGCCCGCTGGCTCTTCGGCGTGCGCCCCGATCAGATCGAGGTCGTCATCCATCCCCAGTCCACCGTGCACTCCCTCGTCGAATTCGTGGATGGTTCCGTTCTCGCACAGTTGGGCCCCACGGACATGCGCATGCCCATCCAATATGCGCTAACCTATCCCGAGCGTGTGGCATCCAACCAGGTGGAGCTGGACTGGGCGCGTTTGCGGCGCCTCGATTTCGAACCGGCTTCCACTCGGCGCTTCCCCTGTTTGCGTCTGGCCCGGGAGGCGATGCGCAAGGGCGGCGCTTTACCCTGCGCTTTGAATGCCGCGGATGAAGTTGCCGTGGCCGCCTTTCTGGAAGGGCGGCTGCCGTTCCTGGGCATCCCCGAGGTAATCGAACGGGTACTCAGCCGCACCCCGCGCGCGCGCTTTGCTATGATGGATGAGGTGCTGGCCGCGGACGCGGAAGCGCGCCGCATGGCCCGCGAAGAAGTGCAGCGTTTGACGGCCACCGCCACGGCGGCGCCGTAAAGTTTCATTGCCCCCCGGCGGGCGAAGACCAACGGAGAAGGGAAGCAATACCCGATGCATGTTCTGCTTGGCGTAGTTCTGGTTCTCGGCATCATGATCCTGGTGCACGAGTGGGGACATTTCGCGATGGCCCGCCTCTTCGGCGTGCGCGTTGACGTCTTCTCCATTGGCTTCGGCCCGCGCCTCTGGGGCTGGAAGCGCGGCGACACCGATTACCGCATCAGCGCTCTGCCCCTCGGCGGCTACGTGCGCATGGCGGGCCAGGACCTCTCCGAAGTGGATTCCGGCGAGCAAGGCCCCAGCGGCGCTCCCGACGAGCTTATGAGCAAGCCGCGCTGGCAGCGCGCCCTCATCTCCTTCGGCGGCCCGCTCGTCAATCTCATTCTCCCGGTTATTCTGTTGGGCGTCTTTTTCATCGGCGTCGGCGTCCCCTATCCGGCCTTTCTCGATCTCCCCGTGCGGGTGACCGCTCTGCCGCCCGCCGTTCCGGATGCCGCGGCCACGCCCTTCCAGGTCGGTGACCGCGTCCTCGCTCTCAATGGCGTCCAGAATCCCACTTGGGAGAAGGCCCTGGACCTCGTCGGTCAGGCCGCTCCCGGCAGCACCCTGCAGTTCGAAGTCGAAAACGCCGGCGCGCGCCGCACCCTCTCCGCGCCCGTCAAGGATGCCGAGCGTCTCCTCGGCTATCCCCCGGTTCTCCCTGTTGTGGATGAGGTCGTTTCTGGCAGCCCCGCCTATCGCGCGGGCCTGCGCCCCGGCGACAAGTTTCTGGCCATCAACGACCGGCCCATCGAAACCTGGGCGCAGTTCGTGGATAGCGTCCAGCATTCCAACGGCCAGAAGCTCGCCCTGCGCGTCGCGCGCAACGGTCAGGTCCTGCAGCTCGAGGTCACCCCGCGCCAGGGCGCCAGCGAGCGCGGCGAGCCGGTCTGGCAGGTGGGCATTCAGCGCCGCGATGAGATCGCCTACCGCCGCGTCGGCTTCATCGGCGGCAGCAAGTACGCCGTCATGACCACCGCCGCCGGCATCGATCAGCTCCTCGGCGTCGTCGGCAAGCTCTTCTCCGGCCGCGTCTCCGTCAAGCAGTTGCAGGGCGTTGTCGGCATCGCCCGCGAGTCCGGTCAGGCCGTCCGCAGGGGGCCTTCTTCGGTCCTCCAGCTCATGGCCTTCATCAGCCTCAATCTCGGCGTCCTGAATCTGCTCCCCATCCCCATTCTCGATGGCGGGCACATTCTCCTGCTGGCCATCGAGGGCCTGCGCCGCCGCGACCTCAGCCTGGCCTTCAAGGAGCGCTTCGTCCAGGTGGGCTTCGTCTTCCTTTTGCTGCTTTTCGTCATCGTGATGTATAACGATGTCATGCGGATTCTGCCCGTCCGCTGATCCGCGTTCGCAGCAGGAGTAGCACAGGCGGAATCTCTCCCGGCTCGGTCGGGAGCCTGTGCTCCGTTCTTGGAGTCAAGCAGCATGGCCACCTCCCCGCACAGGGCTTCCACCGGCGAGCGCATCAACGCCCCGGACGCCAGCGGAAAACTCGAGAAGGCCCTGGAGTCCCGCGGCATCCGCCTGACCCGCCAGCGCCGCGTCATCCTTCAGGTCATGGACAGCGCCGAGCGCCACCTCGACGCCGGCAGCATCCTCGAGCGCGCCCAGAGGATCGATCCCGGCGTCCACCGCGTCACCGTCTACCGCACCCTCGACCTGCTCAAGAAACACAGCCTGATCGACGAGCTCGACCTCCTGCACCTTCGCGGCGATCAGCACTACTACGAGTCCCACGGCCCCCGCGATCACATCCACGTCGCCTGCCTGCGCTGCGGCAAGGTCCGCGAATTCGAAAGCCGCCTCTATGAGCAGCTCAAGCAGCAGATCGAGCGCGACTTCCACATGAAGGTCACCCTCTCCCGCACCGAAGTCGGCGGCTACTGCGCCGAATGCCTCAAGCACGTCGGTCTGTAATTCCCACGCCGCTCTCTTGCTCTTTTGGTTTTGATTTTCCCGGCCCAAGCCCGCCCGCCAGGATTGTTGGAAGGTCGCCCTATGATTTGTTCGCTGGCAGAGATCCCGCCCGCCTTAGCGCCCGGAATCGCCGCAGCCGCGCAAAAAACCGCCCCGCATGCGCGATGTCCCGCGCAATCTGCGCCCGCAGCTCGTCCGCCCCGCGGAATTTCTGCTCCCCGCGCAGCCGCTTCCAGAAGCGTATCTTCAGCCGTTCCGCAGGCACCTCTCCGGACACTCCCAGCAGGTGCGTTTCCACGCTCAGCTCCGTTCCCCCAAACGTTGGCCGCTTGCCGATGTTGGTCACCGAGTCGTAGCTTACATCCCCGATCTTTGTCTGCGTGATGTACACGCCCTCGCACGGCAGCACTTCCTGCTCCGCCGCGAGATTCAGCGTCGGGAAGGTAAACTTTCTTCCCGTCCCCGTTCCCGCCACCACCGGCCCGGTCAGCACGAACGGCCGCCCCAGCAGCCGCGCCGCATGGCTCACGTTCCCCGCGGCAATCTCCCTGCGGATCACCGTGCTCGAGACGATCTCCCCGCGGAACTCCACCGGCGGCACAATCGTCACTTCGAAGCCCAGCCGCATCCCCAGCTCGCGCAGCATCCGCACGTTGCCCGCCTGCCGGTGCCCGAAACAGAAATTTTCCCCCACCAGCACCGCGCGCAGATTCAATCCCCGCAGCAGAATCTCTTCCACGAACGCTTCCGGCCCCACCTGCGCCAGCTCCCTCGTAAACGGCAGCACCACCGCCGCTTCCAGCCCCCCGGCGGCGAACCACGTCAGCCGCTGCTCGTTGGTCGAAAGCCGCGGCGGGGCCTTCTCCGGCCGCAGAATCTTCAGCGGCGGCGGTTCGAACGTCAGCACCGTGGCCACGTCCCCCGTCTCCCGCGCCCGCGCCACCACCCCGCGCAGGATCGCCTGGTGCCCCAGGTGGATGCCGTCGAAATTCCCGATGGCCAGGATGCTGCCGCGCCCCGCGGCGCCGTAGCGCGCGGCCCACTCCGCCGCCGAGGTAAACACCGTTACGCTCATGCCGTCTGCACCTCGAAGCCCAGCCCGTCGTAGGCCAGTTGCACGTGCGGAAAACCCATCTTGCGCAGGCGGTTGTTGGTTTCATCATGCGCCAGGTCGTGCGCGATATGCGTAAACCACGCCCGCCGCGGCCGCAGCGCCTGCACCAGCGCCAGCGCCTGCTCCACCGTTTGGTGCATGGGATGCGGAATGTCGCGCAGCGCGTCCAGGATCAGATCGTCCAGCCCGCCCAGCAGCCGCATGGATTCCGCCGGCAGCTCGCTGAAATCGGTGAGGTACGCCGCTCCGCCGAAGCGGTAGCCCAGCACCTCCATGCCCCCGTGGCGCATCGGCACCGGGGTGATCGCCGTCTCCAGCAGTTCGAACGGCCCGTCCACCACCCGCAGCGACACTTGCGGCACCGTGCTCAGCGTCGGCCCGTCGTCGAACACATACGCAAACGTCCGCCGGATCACCGCAAACGTCTCTTCCGACCCGTACACCGGCAGCGCCGCTTTCTGCCGGATGTTGTACGGCCGGATGTCGTCGAACCCCAGGATGTGGTCGGCGTGCCCGTGCGTCAGCAGGATGGCGTCCAGCCGCTGCAGGTCCACGCGCAGCGCCTGCTGCCGGAAATCCGGCGTGGTGTCCACCACCACGTTCTGCTCCCCGCGCGCGAGCAGCACCGACGGCCGCAGCCGGTTGTCCCGCGGGTCCGCGGACCGGCACACCCGGCACGCGCACCCCAGCGATGGCACCCCCATCGAGGTGCCCGAACCGAGTACTGTGAGCCGTAGGGAAGTCGTCTTCATCGCGGATTTACGCTTGTGCATGGAGGGCACGGCGCGCCGTGCGCCGGCTTCAACCGCGCGTCTTCGCCCGGGGCGGCGCCGCTTGCGCCGTGGCCTGCGAGATCTCCAGATAGGTCATCTTCAGCTTGCCCAGCAGGTCCGCCAGCAGGTTCTCCTCGTCCGCCGCCAGGTTGCCCTGGGTCTTCTCGTGCAGCGCGTCCAGCATATCAATCAGCTCCCGCGCCGCGTCCGGATCGATCATCGGCTGCCCGGTGCGCGGGTCGGCATACGCCCCCAGCACCATGGCCGCGTTGCTCCCCAGCATGCGCACCAGGTTCTCGAACGCCGGCGAGCGCCGCGGCGCTTCTTTGGCGGGTGCTGCTACTTTCCCCGCATCGATCGCCGTTGGCGCCGTCGGCGCGGGCGGCGGGGCCTGCGCGGCCTTGGCCGCCTCGCGCTCCTCCTGCTCCACGATCTCCTTGCGGATCTCGCCTTCCGCCGTGAACGGCCTCCGGTCTATGACGCGGAATGTCTCTTCTGGTTTTTGGTCAGCCAAGAAATGTCCCTCACTGTTTGTAAACTTCATTAGTTTAGCATCGCGTTTCTTCTTTGGGTAGCCACGGCCCCTCGCGGCAGCCTCCGCGCCCGCTTGTCAAACCCGCGCCGGCACCGTAAAGTGGAACACTTGTTTCACGGTTTCGATTCGCTCATGCGCCCCACTCACTCCAAACCTGCCAAGCGGAAACGCCCCCGGCGCGCCGGCCAGCCGGCCCGTGCCGCCCAGCGCCCCGTTAAACCCGCCAAGTCGGCAAAGCCTGTCCAGCAGGCCCCCCCGCTCGGCCCCGGCGCCTGGTTCGAGAAGCTGGTCGCCCTTCAGGCCCGCCTGCGCGCTCCCGGCGGCTGCCCCTGGGACCTCGAGCAGACCCACGCCTCTCTGCGCACCTACCTCCTCGAGGAGGCTTACGAAGTCCTCGAGGCCCTCGAGAGCGGCGATGACGCCAAGTTCGCCGAGGAACTGGGCGACCTCCTCCTTCAGGTCGTCTTTCATTCCCAGATCGCCAGCGAAGAAGCCCGCTTCACCGTCGCCGACGTCATCCGCGAAATCCACGACAAAATGGTCCGCCGCCACCCCCACGTCTTCGGGGAAGTGCAGGCCCGCAACGCCGGCGAAGTTCTCAAGCACTGGGAGCACCTTAAGGCCGAGGAGCGCAAAGCCAAGCGCGCCGCCGCCGGTTTCACCGGCCCCGAAGAAGAACACGGCGCCGGTTCCCCCTCCTTGCTCGACGGCGTCCCCAAAACCGCCCCGGCCACCCTCGAAGCCTTTCAGCTCACCCGCCGCGCCGCGCGCATCGGCTTCGACTGGGACGACCCCGTCGGCATCCTCGACAAGTGGCGCGAGGAATCCGCCGAGCTGCAGCGCGCCCTCCAGGCCAAAGACGCCGCCCACATCGAAGAAGAAGTCGGCGACATGCTCTTCGTCGCCGTCAACCTCGCCCGCTTCCTCCACGTGGACCCGGAGATCGCCCTGAAAAAGGCCAACCGCAAATTCTCCGCCCGCTTCCGCGCCATGGAAAAGCTCGCCGCGGAGCAGGGAAGGCCTCTCGCCGGCGTTCCCCGCGACGAGCTCGAGCGCCTCTGGGAAGCGGCCAAGCACTCCGAGCGCGCACCCGCGCACGCGCCGCAAGGCGGTCCGCCCAAGCCATGAGCGCGGAAATCCTCATCCGGCGCTGCGACGCCCTCGCCGAGATCGACCGCTGTATCGAGTTGCAGCGCGAAATCTGGGGCGAGGCCGACCTGGAAGTCACCCCCAGCTCCGTCTTCGTCGTCGCCGCGCACGTCGGCGGCCAGGTCTTCGGCGCCTTCGACGGCCCGCTCATGATCGGCTTCACCCTGGCCCTGCCCGGCGTCCGCCAGGGCCGGCCCTTCCTGCATTCCCACATGACCGGCGTCCTCGATCCCTACCGCGACCGCGGCGTCGGCCGCCAGCTCAAGCTCTTCCAGCGCGACGAGGCCCTCGCCCGCGGCATCCGCCTCATCGAGTGGACCTTCGACCCCCTCGAGCTGCGCAACGCCCACTTCAATCTCAACCGCCTCGGCGCCATCGCCCGCACCTATCTCCCCAATCTCTACGGCGTCACCTCCAGCCCCCTGCACCGCGGCCTGCCCACCGACCGCCTGGTCGCCGAATGGCATCTCGATTCCCCGCGGGTCATCGCCATCCTCTCGGAAAAAGTTCCCGAGCCGCTGGACGCCCCCGCGCTGATCTCCTTTCCCCCCGAATTGGACGAGTGGAAGCGCGGCAATCCCGAAGAAGTCGCGCGCGTGCAGGCCCGCACCCGCCAGGAGTTCCAGGATTGGTTCGCGCGCGGCTATGCCGCCATCGCCACGCGCACCACCTCCGCCGGCTCGGCCTATCTGCTCGCGCCGTGGAGCGAATTTTAAGCTATGGTTTCTTCCCGCAACGAAAGGACACCGACGACAGCATGAAAGTCCGGGAAATCACTCTCCGCGAACTCCCCATGAAGCTGGTCGCCCCCTTCCAAACCAGCATGGGCGTCACCACCGTCCGCCGCATCATGCTTCTCGAAGCCGCCGTCGACGGCGTCACTGGCTGGGGCGAGTGCGTCGCCGGCGAAGACCCCTCCTACAGCCCGGAAACCGTCGAGACCGCCTGGCACATCCTCCGCGATCATCTCTGGCCGCTCCTCCGGGGCAGGGAATTCTCCTCCGCCTCCGAGGTCTGGGACCTCCTCGCCCGCGTCCGCGGCCACAACATGGCCAAGGGCGCTCTCGAAGCCGCCCTCTGGGACGCCGAAGCCAAACTCCGGGGCCTGCCTTTGGCGAAACTCCTCGGCGGCACCCGCGAAGAAATCGCCTGCGGCGTCTCCATCGGCATCAAGCCCACCCTCGACGAACTCGTCGCCGCCGTCCGCAAAGAAGTCGCCGCCGGCTACCAGCGCGTCAAAATCAAGATCCAGCCCGGCTGGGACCTCGCTCCCGTCCAGCGCCTGCGCCAGGAGTTTCCCAAGATCCGCCTCATGGTCGACGCCAACTCCGCCTACCGCCTCTCCGACTTGCCCCTCCTCCAGCAGCTCGAAGGCTTCTACCTCATGATGATCGAGCAGCCCCTCGGCTGGGACGACCTCTACAGCCACGTCGCGCTCCAGAAGATGCTGCAAACCCCCATCTGCCTCGACGAGTGCATCCACACCGAAGAGCAGGCCCGCGCCGCGCTCGCCCTCGGCGCCTGCAAAATCATCAACATCAAGCTCGGCCGCGTCGGCGGCTTCACCCCCGCCAAGCGCATCCACGACCTCTGCCAGCAGCACGGCGTTCCCGTCTGGTGCGGCGGCATGCTCGAATCCGGCATTGGCCGCGCCCACAACATCGCCCTCTCCACGCTCCCCAATTTCTCCCTCCCCGGCGATATCACCGCCAGCCGCCGTTACTGGCTCGAGGACATCATCGACCCCGAAGTCACCGTCTCCCCCCAGGGCACCATCCGCGTGCCCACCGCCCCGGGCATCGGCTTCGCGCCCCGCCGCGATCTCATCGAAAAACTCACCGTCCGCAAGGAGAGGCTGGCCTAGTCCCGTGAACTCCTCCTCGGCCCCTTCGCCCGCAAAGTCCGCGCCCGGCCGCGCCTTCATCGTCTTTTCCGTCGCCCTCATCGTCGCCATCTGGGCCGTCAACTTCATCGCCGCTAAGATCGGCCTGCGCCACCTCTCCCCGCTGACCATGGGCTCTTTCCGCGTCGTCTTCGCCGGCCTGGCCATGCTCCCCACCTATCTCTTCTGCCTCCGCCTCCCCGCCTTCGCCGAAGCCGCCGCCGCCCGCCGCCGCCGCTTCTCCCTGCGCGATTACGCCACTTTCGCCTATCTCGGCTTCTTCGGCGTCGTGGTCAACCAGATCTGCTTCACCGCCGGCCTGCACTACACTTCCGTCACCCATGCCTCGGTCATCGTCGGCATGGGCCCCATCTACATCCTGGTCCTCGCCGTCCTCCTGCGCCTCGAGCGCTGGACCTGGCGCAAGGCCGGCGGCATGGCCATCGCCCTCGCCGGCGTCACCCTCATGGCCGGGAAGAGCGGCATCTCCACGCACTCCCCGACCCTCCACGGCGACTTCATCACCCTCTGCGGCTCCGTCGGCTTCTCCATCTACGCCGTCCTCGGCAAGCGCGTCGCCGGCCGCTACGACGCCCTCACCATGACCGCCTACAACCACTTCGCCGGCGCCCTCTTCGTTCTCCCCCTGGCCCTCTTCGAAGCCCGCCGCCTCGGCTTCGCCCCGGACAGCAGTCGGGGCCCCGCCGCCGCTTGGCGCGCCATCCCCTGGCAGACCTGGGCCGCCACCGCCTACATGGCCGTCTTCGGTTCCGTCATCGCCTATCTCTTCTACTACTGGCTCCTGCGCTTCATGCCCGCCTCCCAGGTCAGCGCCTTCACCTATCTCCTCCCCGTCTCCGCCACCATCCTCGGCATTCTCTGGCTCGGCGAGCAGGCCACCCGCGGCGAATTCCTCGGCGCCGCCGTCGTCCTCCTCGGCGTCTACACCGTAGAATCCGCCCGCGCCCCGGCCAGCAGTTCGGACCGCTCCGCCGCCCCCGCCGAATAATCCCCGTTGGGGCACGGTACGCACGCCCCGGGCAGCAGCCGGGGCCGTGCCCGTCCTTCTTCGCATCAGTCATGCCCGCTACTGTCACAGAAAAATCGTTTTACCACGTCGCCGGCAGGAGAGATGGGTGTAGAATGACTCCCGTTTTCGCGGTCCCAAAGGAAATTCCCGGCAAAATTGTATGCGGCAGACATTCCCAAGCTTCCTGAAGTTTTTCGCTCTCCTGATTCTTTCTCTGTCGGCGCAGATGCTTCTCGCTGCCGCTGTTCCCCGGCATATTCCCCTGCCCGTCAAGCCCGATGACGTCATCGCTACGGGCAATGAGTGGATCGCCCTCCCCACCATCCGCGCGGCCGATGGCGCGCTCACCAGCTTTAACGTGCTCTCCATGCGCGACCGGGGATTGCTGGAAGTCCTCGGGGAGCGCGGCACTCCGGTCCTGCAGCCGTACTTCCGGCTGAACGGCAAGAACCTTCCCCTGCGGAACCTGCAATGGGAGTTGCTCGAATTCTGGATTCCCGTGGCGCGCATGACCGTGGATGGCGTCGAGGTCACTCTGACCTATTGCGCGCCCCCGGGAGCGCGCGCGGCCTTTTTGCACATGACCCTGACCAACCGGCGCACTGCGGCGGCCGCCGCCACGCTGGGCGTGAAAGCCTCGTGGGGCGCCTTGAATCGCGTCACCTACACGCCCGTGGAATTGCGCGGGACGCGCACGATTGGCGCGGCCCCCTGGGTGGATGCCGCGGAGGTCTTCAGCTTCGTCACTCACGACACGCAGTTTGCCTGGTCCCTGATCCATCGCGGCTCCGTCGCCCAGGTGGCCGTACCGCCGCTGACGCTCTCGCCGGCCCTCGACACCCAGCGCAGCGTGGACCTCGGCGCCGGCGAAACAGCCGAAGCGGATTTCGTGCTGGGCGCGGGCCTCGAGGAGTTCAGCGCCCCGCATAACGCCAAAGCTCTCTGGGAACAGCTCGACCGCAACGGCGCCGCCGCGCTCATCGCGCAAGCCGCCGAGTGGTGCCGCCAGCGCACCCGGACCACGGGGCAAGCGGACCTGGATCTCCTGATGAACCGCAATTTCCTGTTCACCGCGCTGTACGCCTGGGGCCGGACCATGGACACCGAACAGTTTGTCGGCGTCACTTCCCGCAGCCCGCTGTATTACGTTTCCGCGGCCTACTGGGACCGTGATGCCATGCTCTGGAGCTTCCCCGGACTCCTGGACATCGACCCCTCTTTGGCGCGGGAAGCCCTCGAGTACGCCTTCACCACCCAACTGCGCAACACCGGCATCCACAGCCGCTTCATTGACGGCGTGGTTTTGGAGGACGGATTCCAGTTGGATGAGGCGTCGGCGCCGCTTGTGGCCCTCTCGGAATACGTCCGGCGCACCGGCGACGAGGCCTTTCTGGCCTCCCATCGCGCCGCGCTGTTGCTGCTGCGCGACCGCCTCCTGGCCCGTCGCGACCCGGAAACCGGCCTCTATTCCACGCTGCAGGACTCCCAGGACGAATACCAGAAGAAGCCGTTTTTGACCTACGACAATGTCTTGTGTTGGCGCGCGCTGCTCGACCTCGCCGCGCTTTTCGAGCGCTTGCGGGATCCCTCCAGCGCACAGGAAATGACCCAGCGCGCCGAGGCCCTCAAAAAAGCGATCCTGCACTACAGCCTCTCGGATCAGGCCCCCGGCTCCTCTGGTTCGATCTTCGTCTGCGCAACCGACGGCAAGAATCCCCTCTTTGCCGACGTTCCTCCCGGCTCGCTGATGAAGCTCCCCGCTCTGGGCTTCGTCTCCGAGAACGACCCGGTGTTCCTCCGTACCTACGATTGGCTCCATTCCCAGAGCTACCAGTTCTCGTACTCGGATCGCCCCTCCGGCCTGCCCGGCAGTTACCGCCTGCCCATCACCACCTCCTGGAGTATCGCCGATCATTTGGCTCTGACGCGCGGCCGCGAACGGGCCCTGAAGATACTCCGTACCAGCGGCTGGGACGGCGGAATCGTCTCCGAAGGTTTGGACCCCAGCTCCGCGGTGGTGGATTACCCCGGACGCGCTTTCGCCACCGCCGCCGGCTACGTAGCCCACGCCATCTGCCAGAATTTCTGCCAGGACCATCCCCGCTAACCCGCCATTCCACAACGCGCCATCACCTGCGGCTTAATCGAGTCCTTTCGAGGTGCCGAAGCCGCCGGGAAATCTCTCTTTGTCCTTGGATTTTCACCGGCGGGCGGCCCGGGCTCGATGCGTGCGCAGTGTCGGGATACCCCTCGATGGAAGCGCAGGCGTGGACCACTGTAGCGCCGCGCCTTTAGGCCGGCATCCCTCTTTCCTTTCTCAACTTTCAACTGTTAACTGTCGACTTTGATCTGTTAACTCTTCCTCCTCGCTGAACCGTTGTATGATCCCGCAGCCGACACTGGGTCACCTTGCCTCACGTGATCCCATCCCTGGAGGGCGCCATGGCTTCGACGCGCAGGATCGCAACGCTGGCGGTTGCTCTATTCCTTTTTTTCTCGCTTCCGCCCGCCCAGGCGCAGGCTCCCGCGAAGCCCGCGGACGCCGACTCCGCCGCGATCCAGCAGGTCATCGCCGATTTCTCCGCGAATTTCAGCCGCCACGACGCGCACGCCATGGCCCTGGCCTTTGCCGAAGACGGCGATCTAACGAATATGTACGGAATTCTCCTCCATGGCCGCAAAGCCATCGAAGAGCGCCTCTCGGCTCTCTTCACCGGCATTCTCCGCTCCGCGCACCGCGCCGACACGGTGCGCAGCATTCGCTTCTTCACACCCCAGGTGGCCCTCCTCGACGCCGATACCCTCATCTCCGGCACCAAAGCGCCTGACGGCTCGGACCTCCCCGACCGCAAAGGCCTGCTGATCGCCGTCTTGACCAAGCAAAACGGCCGCTGGCTGCTCAGCAATCTCCACGAAGCCGAATTCCCCGCGCCCCGCCCCGCCCCCCTCATCCCCCCGCCAAACACCAATAGCCCGCTGCCCAAGCCTTAACTGGCTGCTCTCCTTTCTCTCGACTATGTAGATGCCGGGCGGAATTTATCCCGACCCGCTCGGGAGCCCGGCATCTTGTATTCAATGCGTTGTCCGCCTGAACTCAGCCGCTGCTCCTGTATTCAGCCTTTTCCCCGCAGCCTGCTAAAACCTTAGCCGTGGGCACCCGCCCGAGCGACACCAGCCCGGCCATTGCCCTTGTGGCACAGCCAACCTGGCTGTGCTCTTCATCCTCCCGTCGACACGCCCCGCCCCTTTACCCTGCCCACCCCGTCTCACAACTCCCCGATGAATTGCAGAAGTGCCATCCTCTCGCCGTGGCTATGTCATCAAGAAAGACCGCGATGCAGCGCACACACGCTGCGCCACCCGCCAACGCCGTCATTCCGAACGGAGTCCGCGGAGTGAGGAATCTCTCTTCGCTTTCGCCTCGGCGTGTGGTGCTGTAACCGCCCTCTTCAGAGGGCGGGATTCTCTTTTTCAAATAGTGCTATCCTCTCGCCGTGCGTTGCCGTCCCTTGGAGGAACGAACGTTGGTTACCAAATGGCTGTTTCTTCTGATGGCCTGTCTTGTGCTGGTTGTGCCAGCCTGGGGTGGCCACACATTGACAGCGGAAGAGAAAAAGGTCCTGGAAAGTTGGCTGACTCGACACCCGGAATATCGTGTCGCCACGGATGAAGACTGCGACTGCGCAGACGACATTAAGCAGATGAGAGTTGGGTCAGGTGGAGCGTGGAAGCCCGTGCCAGACTATCATCCGTACACTGCGACCGGCGATTTCAACGGTGATGGCGTGAGAGACTTTGCTGTAGTAGTGATTGACCGCTCGAAGCAAGAGAGAACTTCGCGCTCGTCGTGTTCAACGGACCCTTTAAAGCAAGAACAGCTTTTCCGGCTTTTATGAAATCAGGTCTTGACCTCAAATACTCAGGCCTCTCTTACGGTCCACCACGGCCAAAGCCCTATCGTCTCCTGTTGGGGCGGTTCGAGAGTGATTCGGGAGTGCTGCTCATCCCGCACGGTCGTGGCTATAGGTTGGGCGACTAAGGCCCAACTAGAAGCCTCTCGCTGTCGCCAAGTGTTAGCCCAGACGTAAAGCCCTAAGACGGATTTGGGTGGCCCTTCTCTTCAGTAGCACAGACTTCAGTCTGTGTTCTTCGATCCAAGCCCCAGCACCGCTCTCGTTTTCGCCTGCACAGCGCAGCCGGGCATTCGAACACTTTTCCACAGCCCATTCGAATACCGCTCAGTAATCACTTGAAATAACGTAACCTATCTGCTATCCTTCTTTGTGTCACGTCAATCCAGCGTTCGAAATCCGCTCGCAACCCCACTCCCTCCTCCTCCGCGTCCCCTCTGCACTCATTGCCTCGGTACTTCCTTACCTCTTTACCTCCTTTCTTTTCACACTCTTACGCTCTTCCAAAAACAGGAGCGCGCCGCAACTCTCCTAAAATCAAGCCAATACGCACTCTTTGCAAAAACACCCGGGGTGGGGGTAGGGCATCCAGTCAGAATTCTAAACCAGTACTTGAAGTTTGCTCTCCTTCAGACTCCCCGCCGCTCCCTGCACCTCGCTCGCCCCGGCCATCTCGGGCCTGTCCGACTCTCCCCACCCACGAGTAACAAGTCACGAGTCACCAGTCACTTTCCCCCAGTCACCAGTCACTTTCCCCGCCGATTGACGCCCGCCAGTGCGCATGTTAGCGTGCGCCCTGACTCATTTCCCACACTTCAGGAGGCTCTCTCCGTGGCCAACATCCCTCTGCGCAAAGGCGGTCCGGCAGCCCGCATCGCGGTTCTCCCCGGCGACGGCATCGGCAGGGAAGTGACCCCCGAATCGGTCAAGGTCCTGCGCGCCGCCGTCAATCGCCCCATGGAGTTCGTGGACCTCGACTGGGGCGCCGACAAGTTCCTCCGCGAAGGCGTGACCCTGCCCCCCGGCGCCGTCGAGATGCTGCGCGACGAATTCGACGCCATCCTCTTCGGCGCCCTCGGCGATCCCCGCGTGCCCTCCAACCAGCACGCCGCCGACATCCTCCTCGGCCTGCGCTTCAAGCTCGATCTCTACGTCAACGCCCGCCCCGTCGAGCTCCTCCACGACCGCCTCACCCCGCTCCGCAACCGCTCCGAGCGCGACCTCCGCCTCATCGTCTTCCGCGAAAACACCGAAGGCCTCTACGTCGGCGTCGGCGGCTTCTTCAAAAAGGGCACCCCCGACGAAGTCGCCGTCCAGGAGGACATGAACACCCGCAAGGGCGTCGAGCGCATCATCCGCTACGCCTTCGAGCACGCCCGCTGGCACAACCTCAAGCGCCTGTGCATGAGCGACAAATCCAACGCCATGACTTTCGCCCACGACCTCTGGCAGCGCGTCTTCAAGGAGGTTCGCCAGGAGTACCCGGAGATCGAATCCCGCCACCTGTACATTGACACCCTGGCCATGGAGATCGTCCGCGACCCCTCCCAGTTCGACGTCATCGTCACCTGCAACCTCTTCGGTGACATTATCAGCGACCTCGGCGCGCAGCTCGCCGGCGGCCTGGGCCTGGCTCCCTCCGGCAATATCCACCCCGGCGCTACGTCGCTCTTCGAGCCCGTCCACGGCTCCGCCCCCAACATCGCCGGAAAGGGCGTCGCCAACCCTCTCGGGTCCGTCCTCACCTCCGGCATGATGCTCGATTTCCTCGGCTGGAAAGACGAGGCCGCCCTCTTGAAGGACTCTGTCCGCGCCGCCCTGCGCGAAAACAAAGTCACCCCCGACCTCGGCGGCGCGCTCAAGACCGCCGCCGTAGGCGACTGGCTGGCAGACTACGTGGCCAAAAATGCGAAGTAGCGACTCAAAGCGCTTGTTTAAGCTGAACTCTGCTACCCGAAATCCTCGGTTTTCTTCTCTGCGCCCGGAGCTTGCTCCGATCCTATCGGAGCGCCTCCGCGTTAATTCTTTCTCTTCTTTCCGTCACCGCCGGTTTTCTTCTCTGTGTCCTCTGTGTCTCTGCGTTAATTCCTTTTCTTCTTCCGTTCATTTCCGCCGCGCCCCGATCGTCACCGCCATGCCCGTCAGAAAGCCGCCCACGTGCGCCCACCAGGCCACTCCTCCCGCCGTGCGCATTCCCAGCGTGCTCATCCCGCTCAGAAACTGCAGCACGAACCACCACCCGAGAATGATCACCGCCGGAATTGGCACCAGGAAAATGAACACCAGCGTCAGAATCCGCGACCTCGGGTACAGCACCAGGTACGCCCCCATCACCCCGGAGATCGCCCCGCTGGCCCCCAGCGCGGGAAGTGCGGAATGCGCATTCGTGGCCACATGCAGGAGCCCCGCCGCGATTCCGCACACAAAATAAAACAGCAGATACGCGAAGTGCCCGAAATAATCCTCGACGTTATCCCCGAAGATCCACAAGAAAAGCATATTCCCCGCGAGGTGCAGCAATCCCCCGTGCAAGAACATGCTGGTCACCAGCGGCAGCAGCGCCGCTGTCCACTCTCCGTGCCCGGCCAGCAAAGCGGGGAAGCGCTGCGGAACCGTACCGTAAGCAAAGACCAGAGCCTTCTCGGCGTGCGGCGTGAGCGTGGTCTGGTAGGCAAATGCCGCCACATTGCCAAGGATCAGCAGCACCGTCATGAACGGTATGCCGCGGCGCGGATTCAGGTCTTTGAGTGGGATGAACATGTCGTCTGTCCGGGTCTTGAGGAATGTAGCGGAAGCAACCGAATTTGCAAAGGCCGGCGGGGAAGAAGAGGTGCGTCCGATAATTACTTTCCAGGGAAATTCGTAGTTAACAGAACGTGGGAATGACCGGATGGTGCAGAGCGGCAAGTGGTTGCGGGGAAGAGAAAGGAAAAGCGAGCAAGATTTTTTTTTGTGCCGCGGGGTGAAGCAGACATTGCGCCGGCGTGGCGGGTGTGGTAAGTAAACAAGAGCCGCTTCGACGATGGTTTGCCGGCTCTTCTGCTCCGTGCAAGCGCGAGTCGGCGCGCCGACAGCGATATGCCTGCCCTGGAAACGGAAGCGATCATCCTCAAGACATTTCCTCTGGGCGAGGCCGACCGCTTGGTGAGTTTTCTTTCGCGGACCAGCGGCCGGATGCGCGGGGTGGCTTCCGGCGCGCGCCGGCTCAAGAACCGCTACGGCTCGACGCTGGAACTGCTGGCGCACGTGCAGATGGATTACATCGAGCGTGAAACGCGCGACCTGGTGCGCATCCAGCAGTGCGACCTGCTGGAATCGTTTCACGCGGCGCAGAGCGAGTACGCGCTGGCCACCGGGCTGGCGCTGATCAGCGAGATCACCGAGATGGTCCTGCCGGAGCGCGAACCGGCGGAGGCCATGTTCCGGCTGATTCTCCTGGCCGCGGGAGAAATTGAGCGGCGCAAGGATTGGCGCCTTCCGGCCAGTTATTTCGCCTTCTGGACCGTGAAGCTCGGAGGCTGGCTGCCGCCTCTCGAGCGCTGCGGGAAGTGCGGCGCGGTTCTCGGTGCGCGCCCGGGGTATCATGCCTCCTGGAGCCCGGGATTGTTGTGCGAGGATTGCCGGCGTCCCGGAATGCAATCGCTTTCGCCCGCGGCGCGCAAGCTTGCGGCGGTTTTGAAAAGCGAGCGTCTGGACAAAATCGCAGATGCCGCCGTGCCGGCGGCGCTCGCGGCGGAATTGCTCGCAGCCGCTCTCGATTGGATCGAGCATCACACGGAACGAAAATTGATTACCCGGGGACTCTTGGAGACGGCGTGAAAGCTAAAGTAAAACTTGAGAAAAAGAAACAGGGACTCACCGTGCAGGATTTGATTCTCGCGCTCTCCCAATTCTGGGTGCATCGCGGCTGCGTGCTCCAGCAGCCCTACGACGTGGAAGTGGGCGCCGGCACCATGCATCCGGAAACGTTTCTGCGCGTTCTCGGAGCGGCTCCCTATCGCGTGGCCTACGTGCAGCCGAGCCGTCGGCCCGCCGACGGCCGCTACGGCGAAAATCCCAACCGCCTCTACAAGCATCTGCAGTTTCAGATCGTCCTGAAGCCCTCTCCGGCGGACGTGCAGGACGTGTACCTGGAAAGTCTGGAGGCCATCGGCATCCGCCTCGCCGAGCACGACATTCGTTTTGAAGAAGACAACTGGGAGTCGCCCACGCTGGGCGCCTGGGGCATCGGCTGGCAGGTGCTGCTCGACGGCCTGGAGATCACGCAGTTCACCTACTTCCAGCAGTGCGGGGGAGTGGATCTGGATCCCGTCTCCGTGGAACTGACCTACGGACTGGAGCGCATCGCCTCTTTCCTGCAGGGCGTGGAGAGCGTCTACGACCTGCGCTGGTCCGAGGACCGCAGCTACGGGGAGATCCGCTTGCGCGAAGAGCAGCAGCTTTCCGTGTACAGCTTCGAGCGCAGCGACGCACCGGCCATCCGCGCGGAGTTCGAGATTCACGAGAAGGAGGCCAAGGGGCTCCTGGAGGGGTTCGAGCGCGCCAAGGGGCCGGCGCGGGAGCGCTATCCGCTGGTGGCCGCCTACGATCTGTGCCTGAAGTGTTCGCACCTGTTCAATCAGCTCGATGCGCGGGGGGTGATTTCCACCACCGAGCGCGCCGCGCTGATGGCCCGGGTGCGCACGCTGGCCTGCCGCACCGCGCAATATTTCGTGCAGCAGATGAGCGGGGAAGAGAGCGTTCCGGCGGGCGAGGTGCGCGCATGAAGAAGTCCCTGGAGCGGCGCGCGGAATTGCTGTTTGAAATCGGCTGCGAAGAGATTCCCGCAGGAATGCTGCCGCGCGCGGAAGTGGAGTTGCGCGCGCTTCTCGAGAAAGCCCTGGAGGCGGAAAATCTCCTGGAGGGCGCGAGCGTCGCGGCCTATGCGGCGCCGCGGCGCCTCACCGGCGTGGTCTATGGCCTGCGCGTAAAGCAAGCCGATGCCGTGAAAGAGGTGACCGGCCCGCCGAAGTCGGTGGCCTACGATTCGGTCGGCGCGCCGACACGCGCCGCGGTCAGCTTCGCCGAAAAGCAGGGCATCCCCCTGCACAAAATCCAATTCGTCTCCACGCCCAAGGGCGAATATCTTGCCGCGCGGCAGGTCATCCCCGGGCGCGCGGCGGAGAAGATTCTCGCCGAGCTGCTGCCCCGCGTGATTCACGACCTCTCCTGGCCGCGCTCCATGACCTGGACGGGACTTTCCGGGGCGCGCTTCATCCGCCCCATCCGCTGGATCGTGGCCCTCTTCGACGGCAAGCCGCTGCGCTTCAGCTACGGCGACGTAAGCAGCGACGACCGCACCCAGGGCCACCGCTTCCTCGGCCGCCCGAATTTGCGGGTGAAGAATTTCCGGGATTACGAAGCCAAGCTGCGCGCCAATGGCGTCCTGCTGCGGCCCGAAGCGCGCCGCGCCAAAATCGAAAAAGAGATTGCCGCGCTCATCCGGAAAACCGGCGGGCGCCTGCACGAAGATCCGGAACTGCTCAACCTGGTGACCTTCTTGAACGAGTGCCCCTCGGTGCTGCAGGGCGATTTCGATCCCGCCTATCTGGATCTGCCGGACGAGATTCTGGTCACCGTGATGCGCGGGCATCAGAAATATTTCGCCGTGGAGAAGCGCAACGGGGAGCTGGCGCCGCATTTCCTGGCGGTGATCAACCTGCCCAAGGATCCCAAGGGGCTGGTGCGCGCGGGGCACGAGCGCGTGCTGCGCGCGCGCTTTGCGGATGCCCGCTTCTTCTGGGAGTCGGACCAGAAATGTCGGCTCGCCGACTATCTGCCGAAGCTCGAGCGCATCACCTACGAATCGCGCCTGGGCAGCTACCGCGACAAGGTCGAGCGCATGCGGGCCATCGCCCGCTGGCTGGCCGAGCAGTGGTACAACCTGGGCATGAAGCAGGCGCACGTGCCGGACGCGGACCGCGCCGCGGAACTCGCCAAGTGCGACCTAGCCACGGAGATGACCAAGGAGTTCACGGAACTGCAGGGCATCGTGGGCGGGCTGTACGCGCGCGCGCAAGGCGAAGCTCCCGAAGTGGCCGACGCGGTCTACGACCACTACCGCCCCCTGGGGCTCGATGATCCCATCCCCGGCAACCTGACGGGCTGCGCCGTGGCCCTCGCCGATAAGCTGGACAGCGTGGCCGGCTGCTTCGCCGTGGGGATCATTCCCACGGGCTCGAGCGATCCCTACGCCTTGCGCCGCGCCGCGCAGGGCATCGTCAAGATCATCCTGGAGCGCAAGCTGACGCTCTCGCTCTCCCAGGCGCTGGGGGCCGCGACGCGCGCCCTGCACGCCAACCCGCCGAAGCTGGCGGTCGCTCCCGAGCGCGAGGCGCAGATCCTGGAGTTCATCCTCGACCGCGCGCGCTTCGTCTTCCGCGAGAAGCTGGGCTTCGCCTACGACGAAGTGAACGCGGTCTTCCGCGCGGGCGCCGACGACCTGGTGGATGCGCATCACCGGCTGGATGCGCTGTGCGCCATCCGCAAGACGCGCAACTTCGAGCCCCTGGCCGTCTCCTTCAAACGCACCCGCAAGATTCTGGAAAAGGCGGACGCCAAGGAGAAGGGCCACGCGCTGCGACCGGATCTCTTCGAACTGGAGGCGGAGCGCGAACTGCATGCCGCTGTGCGCGAGGCCGCGGCCCGCGTGCAGGTGCAGAAGCGGGCCGGGAAGTACCGCGAGGCGCTGGAGACGATCGCGGGCCTGCGCAAAGCGGTGGACCGCTTCTTCGTGGATGTGATGGTCATGGCGGAGCAGGAAGCGGTGCGGCGCAACCGCTTGGCGCTCCTGGCGGAGCTGCTCAAGGAATTCACCACCATTGCCGATTTTTCGGAATTAGGCGGGGAAGAAACGCGTTGAGTGAATTGAAAGTGTTACTTGAAGTGAGTTGAACTGCGGCGCGGCCGGATGTCGGCGCGCCGACCATCAACGCGAGTGTGAAACGGTCTTCGGGACAAGTTCCTTCGGCAGCGATTCGCCGGGAATGAAGAGCGAGGTACACCGTGAAGAAATGGGTCTATTTTTTCGGCGTGGGTAAAGCAGAAGGCAGGGGCGACTGGAAAGACCTGCTGGGCGGAAAGGGAGCGGGGCTCGCCGAAATGACCCGCATCGGTCTGCCGGTTCCCGCGGGCTTCACCATCTCCACCGAAGCTTGCGATCACTTCTACAAGAACGGCCGCAAACATCCCCCCGGCATGCGCCAAGAAGTGACCAAGGCCCTGACGCGGCTCGAACGCATCACCGGCAAAAAGCTCGGCGATCCGCAGAATCCGCTGCTGGTCAGCGTGCGCTCCGGCTCGGCGCGCTCCATGCCGGGCATGATGGAAACCATCCTCAACCTGGGACTCAATGACCGCTCGGTCCAGGGCATTGCCGGATCCACCGGCAACGAGCGTTTCGCCTATGACGCCTACCGCCGCTTCGTGCAGATGTATTCCACGGTGGTGACCGGCCTGCCCAAGGAGCATCTGGAAGAGCGCCTGCGCGCGATGAAGCAGCGCCTGGGCGTGAAGGAAGACACCCAGGTCAGCGCCGTGGGCTGGAAAGACCTCATCCGCGACTACAAGGAATACTTCCAGGAGAAGACCGGCGCGGCGTTCCCCGAGGATCCCCAGGAACAGTTGTGGGGCGCCATCGGCGCGGTCTTCGGGTCCTGGATGGCGGAAAAGGCGGTGACCTACCGCCGCGTGGAAAAAATCACCGGACTGCTGGGGACGGCGGTGAACGTGGTGCAGATGGTGTTCGGCAATACCGGGGACAACTCCGGGACCGGCGTGTGCTTCACGCGCGACCCGTCCTCGGGCGAAAAGATTTTCTATGGCGATTACCTGGTGAACGCCCAGGGCGAGGATGTGGTGGCCGGCATCCGCACCCCGATGCATCTCGAGGAAATGGCAAAGCGCATGCCCCGGGTGTACGCGCAGCTCGAAAAAGTTCGCGCCAAACTCGAGCGCCACTACCGCGACATGCAGGACATGGAGTTCACCGTCGAGGACGGCAAACTGTACATGCTGCAGACGCGCACCGGCAAGCGCACCCCGGCGGCGGCGTTCTGCATGGCCGCGGACATGGTCCGGGAGAAGCTGATCGGCAAGGAAGATGCCGTGCAGCGCATCCAGCCGGCGGACATCGAACGGCTGTTCTATCCGGTGATCAAGGCCAACGCGGACACCGACGGCCTGGCGAAAAAGCTCCTGGCGCGGGGCATCAATGCCGTGCCGGGTGCCGCCGTCGGAAAAGTGGTGTTCTCGGCGCAGAGCGCGGAAGAGTGGACCGAGCGCGGCGAGAAGGTCATCCTGGTGCGCCGCGAGACCAGCCCCGAGGACGTCGGGGGCATGGCCGTGGCGCAGGGGATTCTGACGGCCACCGGCGGAAAGACCAGCCACGCCGCGGTGGTGGCCCGCGGATGGGGCAAGTGCTGCGTGGTGGGCTGCGATGCCCTGGACATCGACTACAACGCGCACCAGATGCAGGCCGGCGGGCGGGTCATCCGCGAGGGCGACTGGATCACCCTGGACGGCAGCGAGGGCCTCGTCTACCAGGGGCAGTTGCCGCTGGGCAACCCGACGCTTCCGCCGGCGTACGCCACGCTGATGAAGTGGGCCGACGAATTGCGCCGCCTGCGCGTGCGCACCAACGCCGACACGCCCCAGGACGCGCGCAAGGCCCGGGAGATGGGCGCCGAGGGCATTGGCCTCTGCCGCACCGAGCACATGTTCTTCACCGACTTCGAGCAGCCGGAGAAGAGCCACGAGCGGCAACTGGCCATCCAGGAGATGATCCTGGCGGAGACCCGGGAAGCGCGCGAGAAGGCGCTGGCAAAGCTGCTGCCTTTCCAGCGGCGCGACTTCATCGGCATCTTCAAAGCCATGGACGGCTATCCGGTGACCATCCGCCTGCTCGATCCCCCGCTGCACGAGTTCCTGCCGCACGAGCGCGAGAAGCAGGAGGAGCTGGCGAAGAAGCTGGGGATCACCGTGGAGCACGTGGCCCGGCGCGTCGAGCAGTTGCACGAAGCCAATCCCATGCTGGGGCACCGCGGCTGCCGCCTGGCCATCACCTATCCGGAAATTCTGGAGATGCAGGTGCGGGCGATCATCGAGGCGGCGATCGAATGCCAGCGCGAAAAAGTTAAAGTAATACCGGAGATCATGCATCCCCTCACCCTGGACGAGAAGGAGATGCGCATTCTCGAACAGGGCACCCGGCGCGTGGCCGAGGAGCTCATCGCCAAGGCCAAGGTCAAGCTGCCCTACGCCGTGGGCACGATGATCGAGTTGCCGCGCGCGGCGCTGCTGGCGGGCAGCATCGCCAAGGTGGCGGAGTTCTTCTCCTTCGGCACCAACGACCTGACGCAGACCACCATGGGGCTCTCCCGCGACGACGCCGGGCGCTTCCTGCCCGACTATGTGGACGAGAAGAAGGCCGGCATCTTCGCCTCCGACCCCTTCCAGTCGCTGGATACGGCCGGCGTAGGGCTGCTGATGCGCTGGGCGGTGAAGGAAGGCCGCGCGACGCGGCCCAATCTGAAGGTGGGCATCTGCGGCGAACACGGCGGCGACCCCGAGAGCGTGAAGTTCTGCCACGAGCTGGGGCTGAATTACGTGAGCGCTTCGCCCTTCCGGGTGCCCATTGCGCGGCTGGCGGCGGCGCAGGCGGCTATTCAAGAAAAACTTGAAGCGAAAAAGCCGAAAAAGAAGGCCAACGGCAAGCGCTGAGTCCGAAATCGAAAGTAACGGTAGAGGATACGGGGACAGGGGAAAAGGCCTCTCGGGGTGTGCAACGTGCGGAGAGTGCTGTTTTCGGTTGCCTTGTGGACACTCTTGGGTGCTCTCGACGGAAGCTGTGCGCAAACCACAGCGCAGCTTCACGGAGAGGTGGTTGACGAAAACGGCATGCCAGTTCCCGCCACGGAGGTCTTGCTGGAATCGGCCACCGGAGGGACCGCGGGCGCGAAACCTCCAGCCGCCCCGCTGGCTTCTCTGGTCCTGACCGCCCTGACCGATCACCTGGGCCGGTTTTCCTTCACGAACCTCCGCCCAGGCGATTACCGCGTCACGCTGCGCAAACCGGGCTTCTTCGTTCTGGCCGGCCAGCCGCTCACGCTGCGCGCAGGGCAGAACGAAGTCTCCTACACCCTGAACCACGAGCAGGAGCTCCACGAAAAGGTCGAAGTTTCCGCCGGCGCGGGCCGCATGGACCCGGAAGAGACGGCGCAACGCGCCACGCTGCTGGCCCGGGAGATTCGCGACGTTCCCGTGCCGAACACGCATACGCTTCTCAATAGCCTGGTGGTTTTGCCGGACATCGTCCGCGACAACGCCGGGGCGATCCACGTTGCCGGCGCGCGCACCGGGGAAACGCAGTATCTGCTCGACGGCTTCGAGATTGGCGACCCCGCGACCGGCGGACTGAACGCGCGCTTCAGCGTGGATGCCACGCGCTCGGCGGAGGTGCAGGCGGGGCGCTTCGGCAGCGGCTACGCGCATCCCGGGGCCGGCATCCTCACGCTGGACTCGATCTCCGGAGACGACCGCTGGCGGTTTGGGACGACGAACTTTATCCCCGGGATTCACGTCGAGCGCGGCTGGCACCTCGGCAACTGGTATCCGCGGTTTCAGTTTTCGGGGCCGCTGGCGCGCGGACGGGCGTGGTTTTCGGAAGCGGTAAGCCTGCAGCACACCTTTACCCTGGTGAAGCAGCAGCCTCCCGGCGCGGACGAGACGTCGCAGTGGGCCGGGCAGAGTCTGCTGCGGCTGCAAGGGAACCTCACGCCGCGGCATATCCTCTCCGCGAGTTATCTCTACAACCGCGAGAGCGGCACGCACCTGGGTCTGGACGCCTTCGACCCCGTTTCCACGACGCTCGACGCCGAACTCCGCCGCTCGTTTGTGGCGCTCAAGGATCAACTCTGGCTGCATTCCACGCTGATCACGCTGGGGTTCGCCGTGGACAGCGGAGTCCTGGAGCGGATGCCGCAGGGCAGCGCGCCATACGTCCTGACGCCGGCGGGCTCTTCGGGCAACTATTTCGAGCGCCTGCGGCGGCGCGGGCGGCGGCTGCAAGGCATGGGCAGCGTGGCGGCTCCCTCGCGGCGCTGGCACGGCACGCACGAGCTGGCAGCCGGCTTTAACGTGAATGCGCTGGCGTTCTCGCAGGCCGCGATGCGCGGCGAAATGGACGTGCTGCGCGGCGACGGTACGCTGGCGCGGCTCAGCACCTTCAGCGGGAATGCGGCGTTGCGCCTCTCCAACACCCAGGCCGGCGGCTACGTGCAGGACACCTGGAAGATCGCACAGCGGCTGATCGTGCAGGCCGGCGTGCGCGCGGATTGGGACCGTCTCGTGCAGCACGCCATGGCCGGGCCGCACGTGGCCGTGAACATTCTGCCGTTCCAGAAAGAAGACACGGCCAAGCTTTCGCTCGGCTGGAGCTTGACGAACGCGCCGCTCGATCTCTCGCTACTCGGCCGTGCCGGGGATCAGGCGCAGGTGGACACCTTCTATGACGCGAGCGGAGTCGTGCCTGTGGCCGGACCGGCGGCCAGCCGGTTTGCGCTGCCGGCGGGCGGGCTGACGCAGCCGCGCTTTGCCACCACGAGCGCCGGCTGGCAGCAGAAAATCGGAAAGGACACGCTGCTCGGCGTGGAACTGCTGGCCCGCAACGGCCGCGACGGGCTGGTGTACGCGGCGCAGCAGCCGGGACAGCCCGGCACGGTATTCGTGCTGCAGAACACGCGGCGCGACCGCTACCGCTCCGCGACGTTTTCCGCGCGGCACGCCTTTGCGCAGCAGGCGGAGCTTTTCGCCGGCTACACGAGGTCGCGCGCGCATTCCAACGAAGCGCTGGACCCGGCGCTTGGCCCGCTGCAGTTTGCCGCGCAGCAGTCCGGGCCGCTTCCGTGGGACGCGCCGAACCGCCTGCTCACCTGGGGCTGGGCGCAGACACCCTTCTGGGGCCTGTTCCTCAGCTATTTCTTCGAGTATCGGAGCGGCTATCCCTTCGGCAGCGTGGATCAGTACCAGCAGCTCGCTGGTGCGGCCAACGCGCAGCGCTTCCCGGATTACGCCAGCCTGAATCTGGGCCTCGAGAAGCGCTTCCAGTTTCGCGGCTACTACTGGGCGGCGCGAATTTCCGCGGTGAATGTGCTCGCCCGGGAAAATCCGGAGACCGTGGTGAACAACATCACCGCGCCGAACTATCTGGCGTTCGCGGGCGGGCAGAGCCGGGCGTTCACCATGCGGCTGCGCTTTGTGGGCCGCAAGTGATGCGCAGCGGTGCGCCCGAAGAACAGGGAATGCCGGCGTCATCCACCACACATCCGTTTCCGGTGCTGCGCTGGCTGGCGCTGCTGTGGATGGCGCTGTGGCTGCCGGCGTATGCCTGGGTGTGGGGCTGGGCCAACCTGCTGCTCTGGTGCGACGCCGCGGTGATCCTCACGTGCCTCGGCCTGCGGCGGGGGAGCCGCTTGCTGCTTTCCAGCCAGGCGGTGAGCACGCTGGTCGCCGCGCTGTTGTGGGGCCTGGACGCGGGCTGGCGGCTCGCCCTGGGCCGGCATCTCTTCGGCGGAACCGAGTACCTGTGGGACGCGCGCTACCCCGCGTGGGTGCGGCTGCTCTCGCTCTTTCACGTCGGATTGCCCGCGGTGCTGCTGTGGACGCTGCGCAAGACGGGCTACGACCGGCGGGGGCTGGCGGCGCAGTCGGGAATTGCCGCGGCGCTGCTGCTGGTGTCGCGCTTCGTGCGTCCGGAACTAAACCTCAATTTTGCCTTCCGGGATCCGCTGCTGCACCGCGCCTGGGGGCCGGGGCCCGTGCACCTGGGCGTGATTTTTCTAGGGTTGCTGGCGGTGGCGTATGTGCCGGCGCATCTGCTGTTGCGCCGGGTCTTTCCGGAAAAGCGCGGCGCGATGAATTCGCCGCCAGCTGAGGAGCGGGTTACTTGACGGCTGCGGCGGGCGGGATGGAAGCGCGGATTCGGCGCAAGCTGCGCGGGCGGCTGCTGCCGTTTCTCTTTGTGCTGTACATCGTGGCGTTTCTGGACCGCATCAACATCGGCTTTGCGGCGCTGACGATGAACCAGGAGCTGGGAATCACCAGCCGGCAGTTCGGGCTGCTGGCGGGCATTTTCTTCATCGGCTACTTCCTCTTCGAAATTCCGAGCAATCTGCTGCTGCATCGGACCGGGGCGCGGGTGTGGATGGCGCGGATTCTGCTGACGTGGGGGCTGGTGGCGGTGCTGACGGGGCTGGCGCACAGCGTGACGCAGTTGTACGTGCTGCGCTTTCTGCT
This sequence comes from Terriglobia bacterium, assembly GCA_020073585.1. Classification (GTDB taxonomy): domain Bacteria; phylum Acidobacteriota; class Terriglobia; order Acidiferrales; family UBA7541; genus Acidiferrum. The sequence goes on along the minus strand of JAIQEV010000027.1, from coordinate 7,300 downwards.
GGGAGTGGCCGAGGCCGGATTTTTCCCGGGGATGATTCTGTATCTGACCTACTGGTTCCGGCAGCGGGAGCAGGCGCAGACCCTGGCGCTCTTTCTGACGGGCTTGCCGGTAACTTCGATTGTAGGGGCGCCGCTTTCGGGGCTGATTCTGGATCATGTGCACTGGCTGGGGATCAGCAGTTGGCGCTGGCTGCTGGTGCTCGAGGGCATCCCCGCGGTGGCGTGCGGGGTGCTCACGTACTTCCTGCTGCCCAGCCGTCCGGCGGAGGCCAAATTCCTGACACGCGAGGAAAAAGAGTGGCTGGTGGCGGAGCTGCGGCGCGAGGAAGAGCAGAAGCGGGGCGCGCATGGGGCGTCGGCGCTGCAGGCGCTGGGGCACGGGCGGGTGTGGCACCTGGCGGGAACCTACTTCGCGCTGATGATCGGGCTGTACTCGATGAGCTTTTGGATGCCGCAGACGGTGAAGGCGCTTTCCGCGCGGTACTCCAACAGCACGGTGGGGCTGCTGGTGATGGCGCCGTACCTCGCGGGTTTGCTGGGGATGCTGCTGGTGTCGTGGAGTTCGGACCGGCGCGGAGAGCGGCGGTATCACACCGCGATTCCGGTGGCCGTGGGCGGCCTGGCCCTGATGCTGCTGGGCACGGCACGCTCGCCGTTCTTTTCGGTGACCCTGCTGGCCCTGGTGATTGCGGGGATTTACAGCTTTCTGGGGCCGTTCTGGTCCATGCCCAGCGAGTTTCTGACGGGCTTTTCCGCGGCGGCCGGGATTGCGTTCATTAATTCGGTGGGCAATCTGGGCGGGATCGCGGGGCCGTGGATGATCGGGGCGATCCGGCAGACCAAGTGGGGCGTGCAGGGAGGCTTTGCGGCGGTGGGGGTGTCGTTGCTGGCGGGGGTGGGGCTGGTTCTGCTCCTGCCGAAAGACACTCGGACGCCGCCCGCCGCATGAAGGATTTCGCGCGCGAATTTATTTTTCGCCAATACGCCAGACAATGCCGGCGCTGACGCGGACGTCGTGGAACCACTCGCCTTCGAGGTGCTTGGGGAGGTAATCCACCTGCACGGCGCGTATGGCGAAATGCTTGCCCGCATGCATGTCCACGCCGCCGCCGAAGGCCAGGGCCGTGCCCGTCGAACTGATGCCGGCCCCGCCGAAGGTCACGGCGCCCGCCAGCGCATGGAGGAATCCCGTGGCCCGGTGGGAGCGCGCGGAAAGCTGCAGCCCGAAGAGGTATTCGTGCTGGTGGAAGTTGATCCCGCCGATGCTGCGGTAGTGCCCGCCGAAGTCGCCCTTGAAGCCCAGCACGTCCGAGTGATTCCAGTTCAGGCTGGCTTGCCATCCCCCAAACAGTTCGCGTCCGCCGAAGGCGAAGGCGTCATTGCGCAGCAGCGAAGCGCCGGCGTAGAGTTCCGCCAGGGGCGTCTCGTTGCGCTGCGCCGCCAGGGGCGCGGCGGCGAGGAGAGTTACGGCCAGGAGGAAGAAGAGTTTGCGCATAATTTGCCATCCTTTCCGGCGAGGCTGGAAGTGCGGGAGGGGGGACTGGGAACATCCCGTTGCTTGCGGCCAGACAAGTATGGCTGGGGCGCCACGCAGAGTCAGTGATGGAGGTCACGCGTGGCGGTAACCGGTAGCGGGAGGATAGGGGCGGCGATACTTAGGTGGGCATCTTCAGAAAGAAGTACAGCCCGAGGAAGAGGAAAATCAGGTCGGGAGACCAGCCGGCGAGGAACGGGGGAAGCTGGCCGACGCCGCCCATGGCTTCGAGCAGGGCGGCCACGGCCCAGTACAGGATGCCGATGAGTACACCCAGGGCCACGCCGCCGACGGCGCCGCGCGTGCCCACGAAAAACGCGAAGGGAATCGCCAGGAGAATGCTAATGGGGGCGATCAGGGGGTAGGCGAGTTTCTTGTGCCACTGCACGGTGAGCGCGGAGACGTCGAAGCCGGCCTGGTGCAGGTCGTCAATATAGGCGCGCAGAGCGCTCCAGCTCATCTGGAAGGCCGGGCGCACCTCGCGGTGGAAATAGCTGGGCGGCTCGGTGAGCTCGGGAAGCGAGGTGACGGTGAAGCGCTCGAAGCGGGTAATCGTGCCGCCGGAGAAGTCACGGATCCAGCCGGACTCCAGAATCCAGAGCTTCTGGGTTTCCTCCCAGTGGGCGCGCTCGGCGTAGACGCGGCGGCGAATCTGAAAGGAGGCGGGGTCCAGCTCCAGAACGCTCAAATCGCCGAAGAAGCTGCGCGCGGGGTCGAACAGGTCGTAATTGTAGATGCGCGAGTTCTCCCCGAAGATCCACTGGCGGTGCGGGTGGAAGAAGGTCTGCGCGGGCTTGCCCTTGATGAGGTTGCGCAGGGCGTCCTGGCGCTGGTTGGCGTAGGGCAGATAGGTATCGTCGAGGAGGACCATGGTGCCCGCCAGGGCCAGGCCGGCGAGGAGCAGCGGCAGGGCCAGGCGGTAGAGGCTGATGCCGCTGGCCTTGCAGGCCACGATCTCGTTGTTCTTGGACATGACTCCCAGGGTGACCAGGACCCCGATAAGCGCGCCGAGCGGGGCGAGCTGATAGAGCAGATAGGGCGTCAGAAAGCGGAAGTAGTTGATCACCACGAGAAACGGGACGCGATGGCGGGCGATGTCGTCGAGCAGCTCGAAGAAGGTGAACGTCTCGAAGAGGAAGACGAAGGCGCCCATCAGCAGCAGGAAAAAGGAGAAGAAGCGGCGCAGGATGTAGAAGTCCATCAGCCGGGGAAAGCTGGAGCCGGAAGGCACGGCGGCCTCGCGGCCGCTGCGCGCGCCATTGGCCGCACGCTCGGCGGCGCGGGCGCGCAGGCGGCGGCGCAGCAGACGGAACCAGGCGGCAAGTTTTTCCAGGCGGTGCACCAGGGGGCTGTCGCCGCGGTACTGTTCCATTTGCGGGAGCAGGATCAGGCCCAGCGCGGCGAGCAGGGCGTTGGCGGCCCAGATGCCCACGGCGGGCGGAACGAATCCCTGGCGCGCGAATCCCGCGCCAAGTACCAGCAGCAGGTAATAGGAGGCTATGAGCAGGACAGCCAGGAGGAAGCCGGCGGCGCGGCCGCCGCGCCGGGGCCGCGCGCCAAAGGGCACGGCGACGAGGGCGAAGACCAGGCAGGCCGCGGGGAAGGCCAGGCGGCGATGCAGTTCGACGCGGGCTTCGCGCCACGCGGGGCCGGTGACCGCGAGGAGTTCGCCGGCCGAGCGCTCGGCGTTGCTCAGCGGGCGCTGCGAGACGGGGGCCAGATCGGTGAGTTCGAGGGGCCAGTCGCTGTCGCCGAAGGCTGTGACCGAGTAACGCGCGGGTTCCTTGCGGGCGAATTCGTGGGTGGTGCCGCCGCGCAGGTGCAGCTCGAGCTTGCCGCGCTGCAATTCGGCAATTACAATCGCTTCTTCCGCCAAGGTGAGCCGCGAACCGCTCTCCCCGCCGGCCTCCGCGAGGAAAACACCGCGCCACTGCGTCCCGCTGGGAGACACGTCGTTGACGTAAAAGACCAGGCGGGGGAAGCGCTCGTCGAAGACTCGGGGCTGCACCTGGAAGGAAACCTGGGAAGCGATGAGACCGGTCTCGATGGAGCGGAAGGTGCGCAGCGCCAGAGGGCTGGCCCACAGGGTCATGAGCAGGGTGAGCAGCGTGCCCCCGGCGGCCAGGACCGCGACGGGCAGGAGCACGCGGCGGCGGCCGATGCCCAGGGCGGTGAGGGCGATCAATTCGCTGTCGGCGGACATGCGCCCCAGGCCGAGCAGCACGCCGACCAGCACGGCCATGGGCAGGGTGAAGACCAGGATGCCGGGGAAGGCGCAGAGCAGCAAGGTGAGGATCTGCCCGCTGGAGCCGGCGTGGCGCACGAAGAGTTCCATCAGGCGCACGAGCTGGGGAATGAAGAAAACGAACGAAAAGACGATTAGCCCGAGAAGCGCATGACGAAAAATTTCGCGGACGATGTAGCGGTCCAGGATGCGCATAGAACGGGAGCCCAGTGTAGCACGATGCGGGAGAAGTCCGGGGAACGGAGCGAGAAATGAATCAGGTCCACCTGGTACTGCTGTGGCACATGCACCAGCCGCAGTATCGCGATCCGGAGAGCGGAACCTACGTGCTGCCCTGGACGCGCCTGCACGCCCTCAAGGACTACTGGGGCATGGTCGAGCTGCTTCGGGAGTTCCCCGGGGTGCACGCGACGTTCAACGTGGTGCCTTCGCTGGGCCTGCAGCTCGAGGAGTACGCCGGCGGCACGTTCAACGAGCCGTGGTTCGCGCTGGCCTTCCGGCCCGCCGAGGAGCTGAGCGGCGAGGACAAGCGGGAGATTCTGGCGCGGGCGTTTCAGGTGAATCACGAGCGGCTGCTGGCGCGCTGGCCGCGCTTCGTCGAGCTGTATGAATGGTCGCGGGCGGCGGGCGGCGCGCAGGCCCTGGTGACCTTTTCGCTGCGTGACTGGCGGGACCTGCAGTTGCTCTCGCAACTGGCGTGGATGGACGAATACTGGCTGGAAAAAGATCCCGTGGTCAGCCGCCTGGCGACCAAGGGCAAGGACTACACGGAGAAAGACAAGGCGGAGTTGCGCGCCAAGCAATTGGAATTGCTGGGGCTGGTGCTGCCGGCCTACCGCGAGGCGGCGGCGCGCGGGCAGGCGGAGCTGACGACCACGCCGTTCTACCACCCGATCCTGCCGCTGCTGTGCGATTCGGACATTGCGCGGGTGGCCAATCCGGGCACGCCGCTGCCGCGGCGGGCGTTTCGCCACCCCGAGGATGCGCGGGAACAGTTGCGGCGCGCGCGCGAGTATCACCAGCGGGTGTTCGGCGCGCCGCCGGCGGGACTGTGGCCGTCGGAGGGCTCGGTCTCCGACCAGACGTTGCTGCTGGCCGCGGAAGAGGGCTTCCGCTGGTTCGGCACGGACGAGGGCGTGCTGGGACGCACGCTGAACGTGGGCTTCTTCCGCGATGCCGCGGGGCTGCCCGCGAACGCCGAACGCCTGTACCAGCCGTGGCGCTTTCAGCCCGGCGGGAAGGAGATCGCCGGACTCTTCCGCGACCACCACCTCTCGGACCTCATTGGGTTCGTCTACAGCCGGCTGGACGGCAAGGAAGCGGCGGCCGACCTGCATGGACGGCTGCGGCATATCGGCGAGAGCGTGGCCGCGGAGCATCCCCTGACGGTCTGCCTGTTTCTCGACGGCGAAAATGCCTGGGAATACTATCCCGGGAACGGGCGCGCATTCCTGCGCGAGTTCTACCGCCGCGTGCAGGACGATGCGGATATCCGCCCGCTGACGGGTTCGGAAGCGATCGCCGCGGACGGGGAGCTGCCGGCGTCGCGGGTGATCTTTCCGGCCTCGTGGATCAACGCCAATTTCGACGTGTGGATCGGGCACAGCGAGGACGTCTCGGCCTGGGATCTGCTGTGGGATGCGCGGGAAGCGTACACCCGTGCGGTGGAAGCGCGGGCCAAGGGAGTGCAGAGCGCGCCGGCGGAAACGGCGCTGGCCGCGGCCTACGCATCGCTGCTGACCGCGGAAGGCAGCGACTGGTGCTGGTGGTTCGGGCCGGAGCACAGCACGGCGAACGACGCGGAGTTCGACGCGCTCTTCCGCAAGCACCTGACCGGGGTGTACCTGGCGCTGGGGCGCACGGCGCCGGAAGAGCTGGGCAAACCGATCAAGCGCCAGCCGGAGCACGCCGTGAAGCTGGCGCCCGCGGGATTGCTGCGGGTGACCGTGGACGGCCGGGACACTTCGTACTTCGAGTGGCTGGGCGCGGGGCTGTACTCCCCGGAGCGACGCGGGGGAGCGATGCACGGGCGCACCTACTACCTGCACGAGCTGCGCTACGGATTCAGCGAGGACTGCCTGTTCGTGCGCATCGATCCCTTCCGGGAGGCCATCGAGCAACTGGACGATCCGGAGTTCCGCATCAGCATCGGCGCGGGGGAAGAGATCGCGATCGTGGTGATGCTGAAACGGGGGCGGGTGAGCGAATTTGCGGTGGAGAAAAACCGCATCTGCCTGCTGAACCCGCGCAGCGTCGCGACCGTGGCGTACGACCGCATCCTGGAAGTGTCGGTGCAGAAGGAGCTGCTGAGCCTGGCGGGGCAGACGCAACTGCTGCTGGGGGCGGCGCTGTGGCACGGGGGCTTGCCGGTGGACGTGCTGCCGGCGGAAGGCGCGCTGGAAATCGGGCTGGGCGAGGAACATTCCGCGTGGGAGCTGGAACCCGCCACGTAACGCGCGGCGGGAATTTCTTCCGCTGCCAAAGACCGAAGAGAGATTCTTCGCTGCGTTCGGAATGACGGTGGTTTGTTTGCCAGCCTACCATTCATAAAAAAACTTCCAATCGAAGTCAGGTACATCGCTCGGCTTCTTTCCGGGAGCCATCAGAATAATTTCACGGCGAGCTCGCGGGGGCGGCTGCCCACGGGGATCAGGGTGAGCAGGCTATTGGTGCGCACGCGAATGACGGCGAGGTCGCCGGAGGCTTCGTTGGCCACGAGGAGAAGGTTTTCGCCGGGATCGAAGCGGCAGACGGCGGGATTCTCGCCGGCCTGCACGGGGCGGCTGACGCGGCGGTTGGCGATGTCCACGGGGGCGACGCGCCCCGCGGCGGTGTCCGAAACGTAGAGCAGGCTGGCATCGCCGCTGAGAATGCCGCGGGTGGGCGCGGAGCCGAGCAGGACGTAGTCGCCGACCTCGTGGGTCCAGGTGTTGATGGCCTGCAGGCCGTGGGCGCCGGGCGAGAGGACGTAGAGTTCGCCGCCATCGGGCTTGAGCAGCAGGTCGGTGGGAATGCCGGCGAGCTCCAGGTTGGCGAGAAGGACGCCGCGGCGCAGGTCCACGACGGAGAGCAGGCGGCTCTCGCGGCTGGCGATGAAGGCCAAGGAACTGTCGGGGAGGACGGCGATCTGGCCGGGGCGGGGCACGACCGGGATGGCCTCGCGCGGGGCGAGCGAAGCGGCGTCGTAGACGTCCAACTTTCCTTCGCGGCCGTTGAGCACCAGCAGGGATTTGCCGTCGGGGGTGGCGCGCACGAGGACGGGTTCGCCGGGGATGTGCGTGCGCGCCAGCACCTGGCGCGAGGCGCAATCCACGACCACCAGAGATTCGCCAGCAGCGGCGGTGACGTAGGCGCGGCGGCCGTCCGGGGAGAAAGAGACGGCATAGGGGGAAGCGCCGACGGGGATGCGCGCGGCGACCTGGTTGCTTTTGGCGTCCAGAACCCAGGCGTAGCCGCCCGCAGTGCTCACGCCCCAGATCTCCGCGCGCGTGGGGTGCTCCACCAGGCCGGAGAGCGCCGGG
>JAIQEV010000003.1 GCA_020073585.1 Terriglobia bacterium | reverse complement strand
CCTGGCCTCCTGCCCCGTGCTGGTGGTGAAGAAGAGATAGCGGTCAGCAGTTGACAATTAGTGGGTGGGTTGTGGGCAGAAGGTTGCGTCCTGTTCAGATTGCTGATAGTGGCAAGTTAGCTTAACGTTGCGGCTAACTGGCTGGCACCAGCAAACGAAACGCCGAAAATTAACCTTTTTGCAACGGCCTCAACCTATAATTTTCCCGGGAATTCCCGGCTTGGCCCACTGATAAAAAAGAAAACGGGCATGAAGGGGAAACACCCGGATACAACCGTGGGATGCGGGATATCCAGGAACTATTCCTTCATGAATGAAATAAGCATTGCCAATATTCAGGGCATGATCCATAGGCGCCTGATCAAATATACTGGAGTTATGAACTTCATCCATATAATTTACCACGAATTTTTTTAAAGGCGTCGAATTCGAGGTTCCGGAAGAAATTGGATAACAGTATTTCAAATTTCCCCATTCATAAAGGCCGAGATATTGCTGGCGGCGATCTATCAGAATGTACTTTTCATGATTGGCCGCACCAGGCAAAAATTCCGGCAGAATTTGCGGCTCGATCGAATAGTCGAGGGGCACGAATATTTTGTCCTTATCGGTGCTGATGTTACCGGACCCATTCACGATCAAGAGATAGTGCGTTCTATTAAGAAGAGCAATCCTGTCCTGAACCATAAGAGACTTTGTCTTTAAAGAAGATATGGATTGGACAAATGTCCTTATGCTTTCACCACTCTCCAGCATAACTTCTACGCATGGCACGCCATAAACAATAGTTATCTGTCCTGAGGTCATCCTTCCCCGTGCAGCCAATTCCTCATAAATAGGATTATTATGCTCCATGCCTTGAGCTCGAACTGATGGACTCCAAAGTAACATTGAAATTACTGCACCACTCAACAAAAGTATTGTTTTCATAAGTTTCCGCTTATTTTGTATTGGCGCTAGTATGAGCCTGTTGCACAATCTCAAACGCTGGGTCACCCTGTTAAGGATGCCATCTAGGATAGACACGCTCGTACTCCGTTATAATTTCACCTCACATTCATAGTCTCAAACGTATCCGGGGGCAAAGAACCGCCTCGCTCCAATTTTTTCATTTGCCCCGGCGGCAATGATGCGACCCCCCAACCGGTTTTCTTGCCCTTGGCCCATCCCAGGGGACTCTTGAAATACCGGAAACACACGGCCAACCCTTTGGCGAGGATAACAACCGCTCGTCTCTACCGCCTTTTCGAATTGGACGCGATCGCCCCTTGCGGCCAAGAGAGCCATGGTTGCGAAGCCCAGGGCAAATCCCAGGAAAATGCCTCCGACAAAAATGATAAGAACCATGGCGTTATCTCCTTATCGTTAAGAGAAAGCCCACGGTCATAGGGGGTGCGGCTTTTGAAGATCAAACTTTCGTTACTGAGAAATCTCCATGGACTAAAGATTGTCATCGCCTCATCCAAAGTAAATTAGAAAAAGTGCTTATTTTCGCATAGGCAATAATACCTATATTATCTAATTTTTCACGAGTTCCCGCGAGGCAAGGGGGCGGAAATGACCTGCCCCCCCAAAACTGATCCACATGAAAAGTTAGAGTGATGGATTGAAGGGAGTCAGGGAGATGGGCAGAAAGGGATTTACTCCGGAGCAGATTATTATGAAGCTGCGTCACGTGAAGGCAGCTCAGGCGAGTGCTGAAACAACCTAGCAGAACTGCAGAGTTCTGCTATATATCCTCATTTCTCCCCGTTGAGGCCTGGGTTCATTTTCCCTGAGACACGGCTGCTTTAATCCGCTCCGGCAGCTCCCTGGCCCGCCGGTCCGCCCCGATGGCCACATAAATGTCAGAAAGTTGTGGATATGATCGCCTTAGTGCCCGGTCCCAGGACTACCTTGTCTGAGTTTTCTCAGGATTTTACTCCCTCCCCCTCGAGGGGGGAGGGTTGGGGTGAGAAATCCAACCGCGATCCCCTCATGAATCTGGACGAACCCGCCGTGCGCCAGGCCTTGAGCAGCCTGAAGGACAACAATCTCGTCGCCCTCGGCACCACTTCCGACAGCCGCGTGGCCAAATACGAGCACCGCCTCCAGGAACTCTTCAACTTCACCCGCCAGGAGAGCGCCATCCTCTGCGAACTCCTCTTGCGCGGCCCGCAGACCCCCGGCGAGTTGCGCAGCCGCGCCGAGCGCATGCAGCACTTCGACGACCTCAGCGTCGTGCACACCACCCTGCAGCGCCTGATGCAGCGCGATCCTCCCCTGGTCAAAGTTCTGCCCAAGCAGTCCGGCACCAAGGAGGCGCGCTACACCCACCTTCTCGCCGGCGATGTAGAATCCTTGGAACCACCCGCGGAAACGGGAGCGGCCGTCGCCGCAGCCTCCGCCGACGCCCAACGCATTGCCCAGTTGGAAGAGAGTGTCGCGGGTCTGCAGCGCGGCATCGCCGACCTGCAGCGGCAGTTCGCGGACTTCCGAAAGCAGTTTGAGTAGCGGCATTCCCGCAAACGCAGTCAACTACCGCCATGCCCTTTGCCCAATGGATTCGCGGCGCTCCCATCCTGGCCGACGGTGCCTGGGGCACCGAACTGCAGAAGCGCGGCCTGCCTCCCGGCGCCGATCCCGACGAGTGGAACCTCACCCAGCCCGCGCGGGTGCGCGAAGTCGCCGAAGCTTACGTGCAGGCCGGCAGCCGCGTCATCCTCACCAACACCTTCCGCGCCAATCCCGTCAGCCTCGCCCTGCATGGTCTGGAAGCGCAGGTGGAAGCCATCAATCGCGCCGGCGTGCGCATCTCCCGCGAAGCCGCGCAGGGCGCGGCCCTGGTCTTCGCCTCCCTCGGCCCGACCGGGAAGATGCTGGTCACCAAAGAGATCACCGCGCAGCAGATGAAGGACGCCTTCACCGCGCAGGCCCGCGCCCTGGCCGCCGAAGGTCCCGATGCCCTGCTGCTCGAGACCCTCAGCGACGTCACCGAAGCGCGCATCGCGGCGGAAGCCGCTCTCGATACGGGTCTCCCGGTGCTCGTCTCTTTCGTCTTCGATTCCGGAAAAAATCGCGACCGCACCATCATGGGCGCCACGCCCGAGCAGGCGGCCACCGCGCTGGCCGCGGCCGGCGTTCAGGCCCTCGGCGCGAACTGCGGAAACGGCATCCGCGAATACATCCCCATCTGCCGCCGCCTCGTGGCGGCTTCCCCGCTGCCTGTGTGGATGAAACCCAATGCCGGCCTGCCCGAAGTAGTGAACGGCAAGCTGCAATATCGTACGACGCCTGCGGAGTTCGCCGTGGCGGCGCGGGAACTGGTCGCCGCCGGAGCGGCCTTCGTCGGCGGCTGCTGCGGCACCAGCCCCGACTTCATCCGCGCCATGTCCACATCACTCCCCTGGGGCCATCCCCTTCCCACACGCAGCGGATCCTAGAACTGCGACGCGGTTCGCTCCTGCAGGGAACGTCACTCGCGCTTCAACTCGACAATTATTTTTCCCGCGCCGCCTGGGCCAGCGCTTCGTACTGTTTCCTGTGCCGGCAGGTCTCGCGCAACCCACAAAAGTCGCACACCTCCCCGCCCATGCGCACCTCTTTGCCCAGCCCCACAACCAGGGACAGCGATTTTCGCGGCGTCATCAGGCAGCACGCGCTGAGCCGCACGCCGGCCGCGCCGCCATCCAGCAGCCCGAAGATCTCTTTTTGCCCCGCTTCGATCTTCCACCCGCTCATGCCCGGGCTCAGCGGAGTCGTGCTGCGCAGTTCCTCGCGCAGCGCTACTTCATCGAAATGCCCGCAAGCGGCCGCCGCCAGCGCTTCCACCGCCGCCGTCCCCAAGCCATCCAGCGCCAGCCCCAGCGCGCGATCCTCCTTCAAGGTTTCGCTGATCCGCGCTTCCAGCCTGGCCCCGATGGTGGCCACCGCCACCACGGCCCACTGCGCGCCGCCCAGATGCCGCGTCACCAACGGCCCGCTCAGCGCGCCGCCGCCTTCCAGCAGCACGCGCTCGTGCCGCACCGCATGAACCGCCAGCCGGCGATACGCCACGCGCGGATCGAGCAAGCCCATCCCTTCGCGCAACGCCTTCTCCGCCACGGCCACCGCCCGCGCGTTTCGCGCGCGCATCTTTCCCGCGTCCGCGCCCTGCCCGCGCAGCACCATGTCCACGTCGATTTGCAGCCGCCAATCCTGCAGAAGCTGCACGGAACCCGCCGCCATGCCTTCCCGCTGCATCTCGCTCACGTTCCCAGCCCCGGCAACTGCTCCATGCCCGCGCGCCGCGCCTGCTCCCCGACAATGGCTTTCAATTCCCCCTCGACCTCCGCCGCCAGCGCCGGCCGCCGATATGCCGCCAGCAGCTCCGCCACGCGCTCCCGCGCCCGCGCGAACGTATCCTTCGCTCCGCTCTGCTCCCACGCGTGCAGCGACCCGCGATCGATCACGCTCGAGGGCAAATGCTGCTCGCTGCGGAACAGCTTGCGCGTCTCCGCAAGCTTCAGGAATTCCCCGCGCAAACCGGCCTGCGCGAACATGGCCAGCGCCAGCGACTCCCCGCGCGGCCGGATGCCCTGCAATACGCGCTGCGCCATGGCGATCGTTTCCGCGTCCAGCACCAGCTTTTCCGCGCTGTGGCACGCCAGCGAGTCCAGCATCCCCGCGCCCGAAATCATATTGATCCCGCCCAGCGCCCCCATCAGCGCCGCCACTCCGCTTTCCATTCCCGCCTGCGCGTCCATCACCTTGGCGTCGCTGCCCGTGAGATACCCGTGCGTCGGCAGACCCAGGTGTTTCCCCACCTGCGCGCAGGCCACATTGAGCATCGCCGTTTCCACCGCCCCCATCGCCGTAATGCCGCTGCGCATATCGAAAATAGCCGGCGCACCGCCCCACACCACCGGCGCTCCGGGCTGCGCCAGTTGATGAATCACGATCCCGCTGATGCACTCCGCCGCGTGCTGCACCAGCGTGCCCGCCAGCGTCACCGGAGCCGCCGCGCCCGCAAGCGGCACGGACACCACCTCAGCCGGCACTCCCGCGCGCGCCAGGTCCGCCAGATTCTGCCCCGCGAACTCCGACCAGTGCAGCGGCGGCGAGGGGCACACGTCGAACACCGCGCGCGGTTTGCGCCGCAGCGCTTCGCGCCCGCCGCTGTCCGCCGCCAGCAGCTCGATCATCACCGGCACGCTGTGCGCCGCAAACGCCCCGGTGACGATCGGCTTGCTCGAGTGCAGCAGCACCAGGAAAAGCCGGTACAGGTCGCCGGTCTCCTTGGGCACGTCATTGCAAACCACCGCGGTGGACTGCGCCGCGTACTGCGGCAGCATCTCCGCCACTTGCACCAGCCGCACCAGGTCGGCCGCCTGCGTCATGCGATGCTCGAGCGTCGCGGGATCCAGGATGTGCACGCACGACGAGCCCGGATCGAACTGCACCGCGTCGCCCCCGTAGCGCACCACCGCCTCGCCCGCGCGGTTGTGCAGGAAAAACTCGCGCGGCGCCGAAGCCAGCGCCCGCCGCGCCAGCGCTTCCGGAATGTGCGCGACGCCTTCCTCGATGCGCGCCCCCGCCCCCGCCAGCAGCTCCACCGCGGCCGGCGCCTGCACTTTGACACCGGGCTCGGCGATGAGCGTAAACGCCTCGCCCAGGATCCGCTCGATCAGTTCGCGTTCCAGAATCTCCAGCTTTGGCTGCATCGCTCGCCCACCGTAAATCGTTCCCGCGCGCCCGCCCGATCACTTCCCGAGCAGCGTCTTCGCCAGCGCCACCGCCGCCAGCGCGTCTTCCCCGTAGCCGTCCGCGCCGATCTCTTCCCCCCAGCTCCGCGTCACCGGCGCGCCGCCTACCACGATCTTCACGCGCGGCCGCAGCCCGTGCCGCTCCAGCGCCTCCACCACGTTCTTCTGCCCGGTCATCGTGGTGGTCAGCAGCGCCGAAACTCCCACGACGTCGGCGTTCAGCTCCCGGGCCTTCACGGCAAAGGTCTCGAAGGGCACGTCCACGCCGAGGTCGTGCACCTCGAATCCGCTGGCCGAGAGCATCGTGCCCACCAGCGTCTTCCCGATTTCATGGATGTCGCCCTGGACCGTGCCCAGCACCACCTTCCCCAGCGTTTCGCGGCGCGCCCCCGCTTTCTGCATGGCCGGCTCCAGAATCGCCGTCGCCGCCTTCATCGCTTCCCCGGCCATCACCAGGTCCGGCAGAAACATCTCCCCCTGCGCGAACTGCTCGCCCACGTGGTTCAGTCCCGGCACCAGCCCCTCGTTGATGGCGTCCAGCGCGGCGATGCCCGCGGCCAGCGCTCGCTGGCAAAGCTCTATTGCCTGTTCGGGATCGCCGTCGATGATGCACTGCCGCAGCGCGAGGTAGAGGTCGTCGTGCATCGAGCCTCCTGTGGTCGGAGCCCAGGGAAACAACTGCTTCCAGCCAAGAGTGTATATCAGAGTGCAGGCCAGGAGAGAGATACTGCGGGGCGGGAATCCGTGCTGGACGCCGTCTTTCCCGTCAGTTGAACGACCGATCGGCGGCCACAGCCAGCGACTTTTCCACGATTTCAATCCCCGTTTTCTTGAGGAACTCCTCGGGGGAAACTCCGCCGATCAGGATGAAGACGTAGTCGTTGGCGATCTCCACGGCCTTCCCGGCCACGTCCAGCACCACGGTCTTTTCGCGGATCTCGCGCACCTGCGAGTTGCGCTGCACGCTCACCAGCCCCTGCGCCTCGGCTTCGGCGATGAATTTCTGGTTGCGCTCCCGCGCCCGCTGGAAGTTTTCGCCGCGATACGACAGCGTCACCCGATTCCGCTTGTGCTTGCTGAGACCCACCGCCGCCTCCAGCGCGGAATCCCCGCCGCCCACGATCAGGATCTCCTTGTTCTCGTAGCTCTCCGCCTCGATCAGCGCGTAGGCCACCTTGCCTAGATCTTCCCCCGGCACACCCAGGCTGCGCGGCGTGCCCCGCCGCCCAAGGGCCAGGATCACGTTCTTTGCGTGATACTGCCCCTTCGAGGTCTCCACGGCGAAGCCGCTCGTGTTGCGCGCCACGCGCTCCACCCGCTCGTTGGTCTGCACGCGCACCCCGGTATTCGCCACAATCGTCTCCCACACCGAGAGCAGCGCCTCCTTCGTCCCGTCGCTCACGTACAGCGGCCCGTACAGCGGAATCTCCAGCGGCTCCGCCATCAGGAATTTCTGCCGCGGATAGTGGCGGATCGTGGAAGCGATCTCCCCCTGCTCGATGGCCAGATAATTCAACCCGTACTGGTGCGCGGTCAGGGCCGCACTCAGGCCCGCGGGGCCCGCGCCGACGATCAGCACGTCGCGCACCTCATCCGCCTTCGCCGCTTCGCCGGGCGCCGCAGCCTCCGCTCCGTGCCCATGCCCCGCCGGCTTCGCGGTCTTTCCCACGCGCTTGTGCACGTGATCCATCACCAGCTTGCCTTCGTTCACCGCCGTCTTGATCAGCCCCATGCCGCCCAGCTCGCCCACGATGAAGACTCCCGGCACGTTGGTCTCGAAATTTTCCTTCACCAGCGGCACGCGCACCGTCTGCAGCGCGCCGTCATAGGAATACAGGATGCCCTGCGTGGGGCAGACTTCCGCGCACTTCGCGTGGCCCGTGCAGCGGTCCGGGTGGGTAAGGATGGCTTTGCCGCCGACGAGCTCCAGGGCCCCGGTCTCCGGGCAGGCTTCGATGCACGAACCGCAGCCGATGCACAGCGAAGCGTTGATCACCGGCTTGGGCTTGCCCTTGGCCCCGTCGCTCGGGGCGTTCACCGCGGCGCGGTGCACGCTCCACATCGCCAGCGCCGCCCCGCAGTGCGAGCAAAACGCCGAAGATTCCCCGATGGGCTTGGCGCAGCGCGGGCAGGCAATCGTTTTCGCCGGTGCCACGGAGGGCGCCGCATGCGCCGCGGCCGCCGGACGCGCCGGTTTCTTCGCCGTCAGCTTCTTCAGATAGCCGCGGACGAAAAACAGCGTCACCAGCGACGCCACCAACACCGTGATGAGCGTATCCATTTTTGCGCCTGCTCAAAAATAACCCAGGAGCAGGACCACCGCAATGTGAATGGTCGCCAGGACCACGAAGGAATAACTGAACGGCCGGTGCACCACGTGCCACAACTGGAACAGCTCCTGGGCCTTGGACAGGAACAGCGCTTTCTTGTTCAGGTAGGCTTCTTCGTTCAGGCAGTCGATCACGCTCTCCACCTGCGGATGGTGCGAACGGACCAGGCCCCAGAAAACCGCGTTCCCCCCGAACGAGCGCAGCGCTTTCCGCCGCAGCTCGGCGATGCCCCAGCGCCGCGCCAGGTCGAAGCGCAGCATCAGCCACAGCACCTCTTGCGAGGACATGCTCTGCACCTCGGCCGGCGAGGGCAGCCGCAGCAGCGCCGCGAAATCCTCGGGCGCCAGCACTTCTTGCGCCTTGAGCCGCTCCGCCAGGCGCGCACTCTCCGCGCGCAGCTCCTTCATGGACACCTCGGCCGCGCCCAGGCTGCGCGGGATCTGCGCGTAGATGTACCGGCCGATGAATCCGCTGAGCGCCACCGCGATCATGATCCAGTAGGCGATCCCCGCCAGCCCCCGGAACTTGAACGAGGAATGAAACGTGATCACCACCGGCGCCAGCACCCCCAGAATCACGTGGAAATTCAGCCAGTGCCGCGAATTTCCCACCTTCGAGAACCATTTCCAGCTCTTGCGAATGGCATACAGAAACAGACCCAAAAAGAGCGCCACTCCCAGCAGCCCCAATCGGATGCCCACCACTCCGCTGGGCTTCAGATAGCCATGCTTGGGAGACGCCACGCGATGCGCCTGGTCCAGCGTGTAGTAGTTCGCTCCGTAGATCATCAGCCCCAGCGTCAGCGCGGCCCCGGCGATCACCACCGCGTACAGCAGAAAATTGTGCAGCGCCTCGCCGGGACGCCGCGCCGGGACGGCGCTCGCGGCGGGGGTTGTGGCTATCGAGCTCATGGCGTTCCTCCCGGTCCCACCCGCACATCCACCGAATAGCGCCGGTACTTCGAAAATAGGTGCACATTGCGCCAGTGTTGCCGCGGGGTTTCCAGATCCACGCTGGCGGAAACCGGCAGCCACAGCTTCTCCGGCGTTTTCTGCAGCTCCACCGACGCATACCGCACGTCACAGCTCAGGCTGTGCAGCCCGATGTCGTCCAGCGGTTCCGCCAGCTCCCCGCTGATCCGCGCCACCGCTCCGCTCTGGGCATCGAGCCACACCGTCCCCGAGAGCCCGATGGGATAGTCGCGGTTGCGCAGCCGCAGAACCGTGGGCGAGTCCGCGCCCTTCACGTGCTCGAAATGCAGCCGCAGCAACCGCTGCCCTTCCACCACTTCCTCTCCCAGCGCCGAGAAGCGGAAGCTCCCCTCGTAGTACGGATGCAGGATCAGCGCCAGCGTCGAAAAGCCGCTGGTGGTCAGCAGCGGGCGCTGCTCGAAGCGCACCGCGGGTTTCTCTTTCTGCACCGACTCCTCGGCGCTCATGCGCCCGTCCTTCACGTGCACCAGCATTAGCGAATCGAAAAACGCCTCCTGCTGATACTCGGGCTTCCCGCTCTTGCGCAGCTTGTACTGCGATACCTGCTCGATGTACCGGACCATGCCGAGATTCTTGATCAGCTCTTCCGCCGCCGACCCGGCCCGCCGCAGAACCGCGGCATCCGCCGCGCTTGCCGCCGGCTCCTGCGCGCGCAGAAACAGCGCCGGCGCCCACAGCGCGGCGATCAGCGTCACGACGCCCGCCGCCCGCCGCCTCCGCGCTTCGCTTCTCCGCGCACCGCCCATCTAAAACCTCTCTCCCACCACGAACAGCAGCTGGTCATAGTTCACCAGCCCTCCTCGCTGCCAGGTGAATCCTCCCTGCAGGAAGAGATGCCGCCCCGGAGCCCATTCCATCTGCGTCGTCGCGAAGTGCGACGTGCTGCTCGTGGCGTTCAGCGAATTCATCCGCTGCAACCCGGCCTGCACTTCCCAGCGCAGATCTTCCCGCAATTGCCGGGAGAGCGACAGCGACTCATAGCTTCCCTGCCCGATCACGCTGTCGAACCGCGAGTAGCGCACATCGGCGCGCCACGCCGTGTTCAGCACATTCCCCAGCGTGATCCCGTACATCTGATTCCACGACGGCTTGGTATCCCCCGTCCGGTCGCTGCGCCCGATGCTGGTATACAGCGTGACGTGCCGCACCACTTCCGCGCGCACCCCTCCGCTCAGTCCCTGGAACAGATATTTGTCCAGCAGCCCCGTCCCGATCAGCACCGGATCGAACGTCGGCATACCCCGGAAATAGCTGTGATTGAGATCGAAGGCCAGCCGCGGGTGCGGCTGAAAGCGCAGCGTCAGGTAGCTGCGGTTGATTCCCCCGTACGTCGTGGCGATCGGCGTCGCCGGGTTGGCCGGATTCGCCGCCGTATACGTATGCGGCAGATCCGCCTGCATCGAGTGGTACAGCGTCACCCAGCGCTTGTAGCTCAGCGTGTTTTCCGCAAACCCGAACTGCCGTTCCGCGCGCCAGCCAATCGTCGAAATCGCCATGCCTCCCGTGCTGATCAGGTGCAGGCCCTCGAACCGCCCGCGCTCCAAATTCACGAAAACTCCCCCGATGCGCCGGTCCGGCTGGTAGTCCCACGATGTAGGGTCCGGCGTGGAGCCCGCGAACGCTCCCACGATCATCCCATTGAAGGTGCGCAGTCCCGCGTAGCCCCCGTCTATCGCGTCCAGGCTGCTGGCCCACGGCAGGTACAGCCGCCCCGCTCCCGCCACCAGCGAGGAATACGAGTTGTTGTAGACCAAGTTGAGCTGGTACGTGCGATTGATGAGATCGTTGATCGTCTGCGGCTGCGCCCCGGCATGATGATTCAGCCGCCCGCGCCAGTACCCGTTGAAATTCCAGTAGCTGCCCCCCAGCCGCGTCATGTCCGCGCGCAGCACCAGCCCCACCTCGGAATTGCTCGCGGCGGTGCTCCCGCGCCCGTACACCGAGCTGTATTCCACTCCGATGCGCCCGCGCGCGCGGTTGATCTCCGGCAGCGGCCGCTGCCGCGGCAATGCTTCGCGCACCTCTTCGTCCAAAGGGTCCCCGGTGGTGAAGGAAAGCACCTGCAGGTACGGCCGCGCCGTTCCCGCCGAAGCCGGCGCCGCCGCGGCCTGCGTTCCCGGTTGGAGAATGGCCACGTCGCCGGCGCGCAGCGGGCGCGTCGTCGTCACAATCTCGCAGACCGCCGAGGCGTCCGCCAGCGCGCTCACCTCGAGCGTCGCGATCTCTTCGGCTTGCAGTTGCTCGCCGCGGCTGGCCCCTTCGCCCGCCGCCGCCGGCACAATCTTCAGCACCTGATGCTCGGCCAGCCCCGCGTTGCGCCCGGCGTCCAGATACACGGCGCCCTCGGCCACGTATTTCACGTGGAACACCGGAGAGGTCTCGCCCGTTTGCTGCGCGGCGCTCGCCCCCGCCAGCAACAGCAGCGCCACAAGCATCGCGCCGGATCTCATGCCCGCCCCATCAATTCCCCGCCACTCCCTGCGGGTGGCACGAGTAACAGCTCGTCGCGCTGTACACGTACCCGCTCACGCCGGAATGTGCCGGATCCACAACCGACTGAGCGTGGGTGTGGCAAGTAATGCAGGAAAACGCCGCGTAGTTCGTGGAATTGACGTGGCAGTCCGCGCACGTCGTCCACTTCCCCTGGTGCGTCCCCGAATAGATCGGGAACCAGGTGTGATTGAACGTCGCCCCCAGCCAGCTCGTCGTCGTGTGGCACGTCTGGCAGGTCGTCGGAAACGCTGCGGCCAGGTGGTTGGGGTCGGTGGTGCTCTGATAGTCCTTCTTGTGGCAGGAATAGCAGTCCGTCGGCGTCCCGGCATACACCCCGGCGATGTGGCAGCTCGCGCACGGCACGTTCACGTGGAACCCGGTCAGCGGAAACGGCGTCTTGCTGTGGTCGAACGTCGCCGGCTGCCACGCCGTCATGTTGTGGCAAATGTCGCACTGCTGCGGGAAACCCGCGGCCACGTGGTTCGGATTCGTCGTCGCGTTGTAGTTCGCCAGGTGGCACGAGACGCAGGCCGTGCTCAGCCCCTTGTACACTCCGCTGCTGTGGCACTGCGAGCAGGCCACGTTGACGTGAAACCCCGTCAGCGGAAACAGCGTCTGGTTGTGATTGAACGTCGCCCCCAGCCACGACGCCGTCGAATGGCACAGCGAACAATCCGTCGGGAACCCCGCCTGCGCGTGATTCGGGTTGGTCGTCTTCTGGTAATCCGGCAGGTGGCACGCCGCGCAGGTCGTCGGCGTCCCCGCGTACTTCCCGTTGATGTGGCACTGCGAGCACGGCACGTTGACGTGGAACCCCGTCAGCGGAAACACCGTCTTACTGTGATCGAAGACCGCCGGCTGCCACGCCGTCGTGTTGTGGCACACCGCGCACGTCTGCGGAAATCCCGCCGCCGCGTGATTCGGGTTCGTCGTCTTCTGGTAATCCGGCAGGTGGCACGCCGCGCAGTCCGTCGGCGTTCCCGCGTACTTCCCGTTGATGTGGCAGCTCGTGCACGGCACACTGACGTGAAACCCGGTCAGCGGAAACACCGTCTTGCTGTGATCGAACGTCGCCGGCTGCCACGCCGTCGTGTTGTGGCACACCGCGCACGTCTGCGGAATTCCCGCCGCCGCGTGATTCGGGTTGGTCGTCTTCTGGTAATCCGGCAGGTGGCATGCCGCGCAGTCCGTCGGCGTCCCCGCGTACTTCCCGTTGATGTGGCACTGCGAGCACGGCACGCTGACGTGAAACCCGGTCAGCGGAAATTTGGTATAGGTGTTGTGGTCGAACTTGGCCCCCGCCCACGTCGCCGTCGTGTGGCAGGTGCCGCAATCCGTCGGAAACCCGGCCTGCGCGTGGTTGGGGTCCTTCGTCGCGTTGTAATCCTTGGCGTGGCAGCCGTAGCAATTCGCCGGCGTGCCCTTGAACTGGCCCCCGGCGTGGCAGGCCAGGCAATCCAGTTTGACATGGGCCCCGGTAAGCGCGTATCCGGTGAAGCGCAAGTGGTCAAACGACGCCCCGAACCAGCTATTCATTGAATGGCAAGCCTGACAGGTGGTGGGAAAACCCAGCACTTGATGGTCCGGCCCTTTGGCGCCCTGGTACTCCTTGCTGTGGCAGGCCAGGCAGTCGGTGGGCAGCCCGCTGAACTGCCCGGTCGCTCCCCCGCGGTGGCAGCTTTCGCAATCCAGCACCGCATGCGCCCCCACCAGCGGGAAGCGGTTCTGATGGTTCTGCACCGCTTTGACCGCCACGCTCCAGCCCTTCACCGTGTGGCACTGCTCGCAGCGCGCCCCGAACTGCCCGCGGTGCAGGTCCGCGTGGCAATCCGCGCAGCGCGATCCGATGTTGCTGAATACTTCGAGGATGTGGCACTGCCGGCAGCGCACCCCTTCGTGCATCCCGCGCAGCGGAAAGCGCGTGTGGCTATGATCGAATTCCGGAACGCTGCGGATGGGTTTCCAGCTCGTGAACGTGTGGCAGTTCTCGCAAGGAATCGTCAGCGGCCCGTGCGGATTGCGCGCCGAGACTTGCGGCATGTCCGCGCGCGCCTGCGCCGTACCGGGCTGGCCCAGCAGAAACAACAACAGATGCAGCAGGAGTGGCAGACCTGTCGCCAAAGAAACCACCTCGCACACGCAAACCGGAATAAGTTCCCACTGGGCACCCGTCATGTTACGAAGCTTGGGCACGCCCCGTAACTGACCGCAAGGACAGAATCCGTTCAGCGTCCTCTATATAATTCTGAACCGGCCCGTCCAAGCCCTTACCGACCCGTTATCTGCGAGTTCTGTTGCATTCCAGCGGCCATTGGTTGTTCTGCGTTTATGAATTTGCCGTGACATGCAAAATTGCCGAAAAACAGGCCACCTGCAAGCCCGGCAATTTCGGACACCCGAGGCGCTTTCCCTCGCGATCCCTTTGCGCGGGAACAAGTTGCGGGCAGCTTTTCCACACCCTGTGTACTTTTTTCGCGCGCGCCGACTGCCGCCTAATTGGGGAATTCCCGGTCCCCGTGGCATTCGGCGCAAGCCTTCGGGGTCGGTTTATACAGAAGCACGTTTTTCCCGTCTATCTCTTCCACCAGCTTGTGACAGGAACCGCAGGGAACGCGCTCGTGCGCCCCCTTCAGCGGAAATACCGTATTACGCTCGTGATCGAACTGCGAGGGCGCCCACTTCGCCGTGATATGGCAGCCGGTGCAATCCGTACTCTTCCCGCCGCGCGCAAATTGTCCCCCGTGCGGGTCCGCGTGACACTCGCTGCACACTGTCGGCGCCGTGCGGAAGGCCAGTTCCCGCGCCGCGGCTTCCGCCCCGCTGGGCTTGTGGCAACCCGAGCAGGCCACCCCGCGGTGCGCTCCGGTAAGCGGGAACTTCGTCGTCGAGTGGTCGAATCCCGCTGCGTCCCGCCAAGACTGCATCGAATGGCAGGCCCGGCATCCCGCGCGCGTGCCGTCGCTGCGCACCCGCTCCATCCACGCGCGGAATTTTCCCCCGTGCGGATCCTTGTGGCAGGCCGTGCACGTGCGGTCCTCGAAGCGGTAGCGCGCCGTGCGCTCCCCGTTGATTAGCTCTTCGCGATGGCACTCCTTGCAGATCACCGCGGGGTGCGCGCCTTCCAGCGGGAAGCGCGTCTGCGCGTGCTGCGCCAGCGTGAATTTCGCCGGGTGGAAGCCCTCGACAGTATGGCAGCTTTCGCACTTCCCCAGATACGGCGCCGCCGCGAACTGCCCGCGGTGCGCATCGCTGTGGCAATCCTGGCAGCGCGCGAACTTGATCTTGTAGCGCGTCGCCGCGCCCGCCGGCGCATGGCATTTCGCGCAGGCCACCTCGGCGTGCTTGCCCGCCAGCGGATACAGCGAGGTGGCGTGTTCCTTCACGCCGAACGTGGAGGGCTTGAAGCCGTTCACCGTGTGACATCCCGCGCAGTCGCCGCCCCCCGCGCGCTCCCGGAACTGCCCCTGGTGCGGATCGGGCTTGTGGCAATCGGCGCACAGCGTATGCGCGAGCGGCTTGTGAAAATCCGCGCCCCCGTGGCACTTTACGCAGCCCACTTCCTGATGCTTGCCGAGCAGCGGATACGCCGTCTTGGCGTGATCGAAGTTCTGCCCCAGGCGCACCTGCCGCCAGCCTTCCGTGGTGTGGCATGCCGCGCAGGCCTGCGGGAAGGCCCCGCGATGCGGATCTTTGTGGCAATCCGCGCAGGCCGCAAACGCCAGCCCGCTATACTGCGCCTTTCCTTCCGGTCCGCCGGCCACGTGGCACTTGGCGCAGGCCACCCGCGCGTGCAGTCCGGTCAGCGCAAAACGCGTCTTCGAATGATCGAACTGCGCTCCCGCCTTCCAGTCCGTGAAATTGTGGCACTGCGTGCAGTTGTTCCCGAGATGCCCGCTGTGCGGGTCCTTGTGGCAGCTCGCGCACTCACGCGAAAGCCCCAGCCAGCTGCGCCCCGGGTCCTTCATGCGGATTTGGCTGCGCTCTTCCGCCGCGAGGTGCTCCGCGGTGTGGCAGCGCTTGCAATCCAGCGCCGCGTGCTTCCCTTCCAGCGGGTACCCGGTCTTGCGATGGTCGAACGACGCCAGCGGCGTCTCCCAGTGGATGAGCTGGAAATCCTCGCCGTTGTGCTCGGAATGGCAGCGCGCGCACTCCTTGCCCGGCGCCGCATTCTGGACCACCGCGGCGTGCAGCCCGCGATGCTCGCGCAGCCGCCGCGCAATCTCCGTATGGCACTCCAGGCACTTTAGCTCCGCCGCGCCCACGCGCAGCGCATGGCAACTGGTGCACTGCGTCGCCCCGCTCAGCGCCTGGTGCGCTTTCGAGAGCGGCCCGGGAGAGATCTGCGCCTGCGCCGCCGGAGCGCACAGCGCCAGCCACCCCGCCGCAAAAACCGGCAGGCACGCGAGCAGGAAACGCATTCGCAGGAATTCTGATCGCCGCAAAAACTTACCTGACATTTGCCGTCCAAGAGGTTGGGTGCACTGAGGCTAGCATGGGAGTACAACCGTTCGATGACAATCCCGGCGGAATTGTTGCCAAGATTGCACGCCCGCAGGATTTATGCGCGGGCGCGCAGTTCCTTGACCGCCCGGTATGCCTGATCAAACGCGCAATCCGTGTAGGCGTAAGCGTCGGCGTCGGAATTGGCGATGGCGATGCGCCCGTAGGGTTTCCTGGCCGCCTCGCAGGGCAGCTCCCCGCCCTCCAGCCAGTAGCTGTCGTAGATCGAGTTGTACTGGTAGGCGTAGCCGTGCGGCCAGCGATTGACGGTGATGCCCGCGATCTCCCGCGCCGGGTCGAAGCCTCCGCCGCTCAGCGTGCGTCCCAACTGCTCGCGGATGTTGCGCTCAAACGTGGCGAACGTCGTGCGGAACAGCTCCGCGCGCCCCGCCAGGTGTTGCTCCCGCCCCGAGCGCCCCGGCCGGCACGGCGTGCGCATCATGTGCACCACCACGGGCTCCTCCGGCGACTTCGCGCACTCGTACCCTCCCATGCTCACCGGCATGTCCAGTTGGAAGCTGCTGAAGTAACCCTCCGGCGCGCTCACCGAAGAGACGCCGAGCTTCTCGAACGCTTTCCAGTTCCGCAGCAGCACGTTGGTGTACACGATGGGCACCTTGGCCGCATCGGACAGCGCCGTCTTCTGCGCTTCCGGCAGTTCCTCGCAGATGTACGGGATGACCACGTGCCAGCAGGCCAGCACGCAGTTGGCCCCGCGCACGGTGTGCACCTTGCCGTCGCGCGCGTAAACCACCTCCACTTCCTTCGCCGTTTTCGCCTCCCCCACGTGCTTCACCCGCACCGCCGTGCTGTTCAGCCGGATGCGCACCGCCGAGGACGCTTCGTCCAGCCGCGCGTAATCCGCCCGCGCCAAAATCACGTCGTCCACCGTCTTCCCCGGTATCGCCGCGGGAATCAGGCCGCGCACCAGCAGCCGCGCGATCGTCGCGTTGCCGTCCGGAAAATGGAAGAAGTAGTTCTCCGCCTCTTCGTTGGGTATGGAATCGCGGTTCATGCCCTTGCCCGGCGCCGCATCCAGATTCATCCCCGCAAATCCCGGGAAGCTGAAGCCCCAGGCGTCCTGCGCCGGCACCGCGTCCATGCCGTAGCCGTACAGCCCGTGCAGCATGGTCTGAAACACCTTTACCACGCTTGCGTCCACCCCCGCGATCTTCGTCAGGAAATCCGCATAGCTGATCCGCGCCAGCTTGGCCTTCTTCTCCGCGGAACTCAGCCCGGGCAAATAGTCCTTCTTTTCGCTGAGCAGCCGCGCCAGATCCTTCTTCGCCGCGGCGGACAGCGGCGCCTGCGCCAGAAACTCTTCCGAAGCCATCGCCCCGAACTTCACTTGGGAATCCATCCCCCCGGCCGTGTGCATGGATACCAGGCGGTCCGCGCCAAAAGTTTCCTTGTCGAAGAAGATCCCCTGGCCCATCCCCCGCGCGGAATAGATCTTCGGATCATGGACTTTCGAGAAGCCCGGGACATCTATACCCAACTCTTCAATTAACTTTTTGGCCACCACGCTGTACGGCTCCGGGCTTTCGATCGAAAACGTCCCGCCAAAACCGAGGCGCATGTTTTTTCCCGCCTGGAATTCATTGCGCTTGGCGTGCCCGCCAAAATCGTCGTGATTCTCGATGATCAGAATCTTGGCGCCGGCTCCGGCGGCTTTGCGGTAATAATGCGCCGCGGCCAATCCGCTTAGCCCCCCGCCTACGATCACCAGGTCGTACCGCTCGCCCGTCTCCTCGGGCTTCCCGGCCTTCTCCCAGAACGTGCCGTCGCGCATGCTGTGCGCTACCTCGAACGATCCGGCATGGCTGCCCCGCATCCCGGTCAGCGCCGGCGGATAGTACGCTGCGGAACTCTCCGTCCCAGCTTGGGGACCGAACGCCCCGAACACCGCGCTCGGTACGAGCGACGCCCCCGCAGCCAGCGCAAATCCATTCAGCAGGTCGCGCCGCGTGATCTTGCGCTCCATTCCTAGGGCGCGGTCTTTGGGCGTCGTCATGGGGGCCTCCGCCGCGGATTCTAGCACAGGGGTTCCAGTGCCCCGGTGTCAGGCTGGACACAGATACTAGTACTATCCTTTGACTACCCGCGCCATACCCGGATAATTGGCCTTACGGTCGCGGCAGTTCTGTGGAACGGTGAGGGCAGCGACAACCGAAGAGATATTTGCCATCAGCGTCCCGAATACAGCCGCCCGTGCAATTTACACATTTATAAGGAGATATCGATGAATCGATTCTTGGGAAAAACCTGCGCCCTGGGCCTGGCCCTGGTTGCAGGCCTGTTGGTCCTGGCCCCGGTGGGCTTTGCACAGGACACCAACTGGAAAGGCTTTTATGCCGGCGGCAATGTCGGCGGCGCTTTCGGCAGTTCTGACGCGCAAACCAGCACCATTTACAGTGCAACCGGCTATTTCGCCACCACCAGCGTCCCGGCTATCGCCACCACTGGCGCGCAGCATCTGACCCCTCGCGGTGTCTCCGGCGGCGGCCAGGCCGGCTACAACTTTCAGAGCGGCCATTTCGTTCTGGGGGCCGAGGCCGATTTCGGCGCCATGAACCTGAGTAACTCCGTGAGCGGCACGGCAGTTTATCCCTGCTGCGCTCCGACGGCGTTCACGGTCACCCAGTCGGTCAATACCAGCTGGCTATTCACCGCACGCCCCCGCGTCGGTTATGCCAGCGGCCGCGCCCTGGTGTACGGCACCGCCGGCCTGGCCATGACCAACCTCAACTACCAGGCGACGTTTACCGATACCTACGCGACCGCAGCCGAGAGCGGCGGCGTGAATAAGACGCAGACCGGCTGGGCCGCCGGCGGCGGTGTCGAGTATCGCGTGGGGAGCCATTGGTCGCTAACGGGCGAATACCTCTATGCCAATTTTGGCAGCGTCTCGGCGACCAGCACCAATCTCACAGCCTATACTCCAGCCCAGTCATACCCCACAAACATCTTCACTCATTCCGCCAATCTGCATTCGCATATCGCGCGGTTTGGCGTCAATTACCGGTTCTAACCTGCCGTGTCGGGCGCGGCCGGGCGGCCTCTTGGGCCATCCGGCCGTGTTCCGGCAAGGCTCCCCCGCTCCGCACCGCTGGCCCGCAAGCGCAGCCGAATATCCGGCAATACCCTTGCAAGCTCCGTCGCGGCTACAAGTTCAGGTCGCCGTACTTCTCCGCGGCCTGCGCCGCGCGCTGCATGCTCTTCGCCGCCGTTTTCCCGCGGGGATTCTCCCAGCGCCCGGCGATGGCCAGGCCGCACTTCCCGCACGCGCCGTCGCGCAAATTGTTCTCGAGGACGTCGTGCCAGGAGCGGCGGATCAGCAGCACTCCGCATTTCGGACAGTAAGTGTGCGCCCCCTCGCTGTAGATGTTGCCTTCGTAGACGTAGCGCACCCCGGCGTCGCGGGCGATCTTGCGCGCGCGGTGCAGCGTCTCCGGCGGCGTGGGCGGCTTGTCCGTCAGTTTGAAAGCGGGATGGAACGCGGTGAAGTGCAGCGGCACATCCGGCCCCAGATGCTCGACGACCCACTCCGCCAGTTGGCGGGTCTCGGCGGGATGGTCGTTGAGCGTGGGAATGAGCAGGTTGGTGATCTCGAACCAGAGGTTGGTCTCGTTCTTCAGATACTGCAGCGTCTCCAGGACCGGCTGCAGGTGCGTCAGCGTGTACTTGCCGTAGAACTCTTCGGTGAAGGCCTTCAGGTCCACGTTGGCGGCGTCCACGTGATCGAAAATATCGTGGAACGCTTCGTAGGTGACGTAGCCGTTGGTGACCATCACCGTGTTCACCCCGTGCTCCTTCGCGGCCGCGCAGATATCCACCACGTACTCGCCCCAGATGGTCGGCTCGTTGTAGGTGAAGGCGATCGAGGGGCAGCCGCGGCTCAGCGCCAGCAGCACGACGTCCTCCGGCGGCAGCAATTGCGCGCGCGACTGGTCGCTGCGCGACTTCGAGATGCTCCAGTTCTGGCAGAAAAAGCAGCCCATGTTGCAGCCCGCCGTGCCCAGGGAAAAGATGCGCGTCCCGGGCAGAAAGTGGTTGAGCGGCTTCTTTTCGATTGGATCGATCTGCAAAGCCGCGGGCGCGCCGTAACCCAGGCTGTAAAGCTTGCCGCCTTCGTTGACGCGGATGAAGCAGAAGCCCGCCTGGCCGGGATGAATGTGGCAGTGCCGCGGGCAGAGGTAGCAGTGGACGCGCCCTGCGGGCTCGGGCTCCCACCAACGCGCTTCGTGCAATGCGGAGGACTTCCGGAGGACCTGAAGTGCTGGCATAGACCCTCCTCTTTTCGGAGTATACATCTGCTGGAGGTCGGCGATGGGGGGCGTTGCAGAATGCCTGGAAGTTGCGTTCGTCATGACAAACCAAATTTTGAGAGCGCACTTCACGCGGGGGCGGGGTATCTCGATTCGTCCACAGAGCGCGTGTTTCAGGCAAGGGATTCGAGGAAGAAGGTGCCCATGCGCCAGGCGGCGAGGTAGCTGAAGGGGGGAAGCTCGAGGGAGTAGTGGCCGCAGGGGAGCTCGAGGGTGCGGGGATCGCAGCCATGGGTGCGCAGGGCGCCGAGCATTTCGGCGGTGAGCTCGGGGAGGAAGGTGGGGTCGTATTTGCCGTAGACCATGAAACAGTTTTTGCCGGCGCCCAGGCCGCGCTCGACGTAGGGCATGGGGCTGACGGGGGCCCAGAAATGGCGCAACTCGTCGAGGGAGACCTTGCTGCGCAGGCCTTCCCAGACGTGGTTGGTGGTCATGCCGTACTTGACGACGTCGGCGAAGTAGGTGGAAACGTGAAAGAAGCCCGCGGCGCGGACGGCGGGATCGTGGACCAGGGTGATGTAGCCGACGGAAGAGCCGATGCTGGTACCGAGGACGCCGAGGCGCGTGTAACCCTGGCTTTCGAGCCAGCGCAGGCACTGGCGGGCGTCCAGGACGGCCTGGCGATTGGCCTGCAGGGTGAGGCCGATGTTGGGGCCGACGAGCTGGTCGGCGCGCTCGTGGCCCTGGGCCATGCGCCGGTCGTGGTAGGGGAGGCTGAGGCGCAGGACGGTGATGCCGAGGAGCTGCAGCCACTGGCAGAGGGCGCGCTGCCCTTCCCACTTGGCGTTCCAGTTGGGAAGAACGAGCACCGCCGGGCCACCGCGGCGCGCCGGAAAGAACTGCGCGTGGACGGTGTTGTTCTCCGGAAAATCCGAGCGCAGGGCGCTGGTGAAGGTGAGGACGTTGTCGTGGAGGCAGTAGTCGGCGGCCGGGCCGACGGCGAACCATTCGCGGCTGTGTTCGATGGTGGCGGAGACCCAGCGGCGCAGGAAGCCGCGGGGGTCGGGCTCGCCGGCGCGGCCGCCGATGTGCTCGAGGCCCCATTCGAGCGGGCGCACCATGCGGTTGTCGTCGGTGGTCCAGCGACGATGCTCGTAGCGGCGGATTTTCTGTTCGAGCCAGTGCATAAGGGCGAAGAAACAAATATAGCGAAGCGGCCAGAGGGGCGCAAACCGTATGGAGAGAGGAAAAAGTGCAGAAGTGACACGGGGGGAGAACGGATGAAGCGTTCCAGGATGGAACGGTGTTAGCCATGCGACACGCGGGGCAGAGGGTTGGTTGAGGCAGGTGCGCGTCTATGGCACAGTCAAAATGTGCTTACTCTCTTCTTTTTAGTGCTGGGGTTGATCATCGGCAGCTTCCTGAATGTGTGCATCACGCGCATTCCGGAAGAGCTGTCCATCGTGGCGCCGGGGTCGCGCTGCCCGCGTTGCAAGACGCCCATCCGGCCTTTCGACAATATCCCGGTGGTGAGCTGGCTGGTGCTGCGCGGGAAATGCCGCGACTGCGGGCTGCCCATTTCGCCGATGTACCCGCTGGTGGAACTGCTGACGGGGCTGGTCTTCGCGGCCTGCTACGCGGAATTCGGGATGGGCGCGGAGCTGTTCAAGTGGCTGTTCTTTGCCGGCCTGGTGATCGTGCTGACGGTGACCGACCTGCAAGTGCGCATGCTGCCCGACGCGGTGAACTGGCCGGGGTTCGGGATAGGGCTGGTGTTCAGCGCGGCGGTGCCGCCGCATGACGGCACGGCACTGTGGGCGGTGCAGATGTTTGCGCACCGGCGCGTTCCGGAGATGGCCGTGGGGCTGCTGGACGGACTGCTGGGCGCGGCGTTTGGCAGCCTGCTGCTGTGGGGCACCGGGAGAGCGTACAAGGCCTTGCGGGGCCACGAGGGCATGGGCCTGGGCGACGTGAAGATGATGGCCATGGTGGGGACGTTCCTGGGGTTCCGGGGCACATTCTTGACGATACTGGTGGGCACGTTCCTGGGCAGCGTCATCGGGCTGGGGATCGTCCTGACGCTGTACGTGGCGGGCTGGGGCCGCGGGCTGGCCGAGCGGGCGAGCCGCCGCGGGCTCGGCAGCGTGCAATCGCTGCGCTTCTATCTGGCGAGCCAATACCAGTTGCCCCTGGGAACCTTTCTGGGCATCGCCGCCTTGCTGGTGGTATTCCTAAGCCGACACCCCCTTTTCTACCGCATTCCGGGAGCCCACTGAAGCGCGCCCCGCCGGAGCAGCCATGCTGACCGCCATCCTCATGCAGGGAGCGTTTCAAGGCAGCGGGCGGTGGGCTTTCTACGGCCTGGGATTCTTCGTCGGACTCATCGCCATCATCGCCTTCCTGACAGTGGTCATCCGTCGTGTGTTCCGGCGCGGGCGCGAAGAGCAGAGTTCGCCGCTGGAAGCCGCGCCCCGCAGCGACAACGAGTCCGCGTTCATGACCGCGTCCATGCAGGGGGTAATCCGGAAGCTGCGCGAGCAGGAGAAGGAACTGGAACGGCTGCGCCGCGAGGAAAAAGAGCGGGCGGTGCAGTCGGAAAAGCTGAGCGAAGAAGTGACGCGCAACATGCCCGCGGGGCTGCTGGTGGTGAACGCCATGGGCATCATCACCAGCGCGAATCCCGCCGCCGAGCAGGTGCTGGGCATGCGCGGGCTGGCGTACCGGCGGTACAGCGAGGCGCTCGGGGAGAATTCCGGGCTGGTGGCCCTGGTGGCTGCCTGCCTGAAGCAAGGAACGATTTACCGGCGGGAGCAGGTGGAACACCAGACGCTGCAAGGAGAAGCGCGGCTGCTGGGGGCCACGGTTTCGCCGATCCGGCGCGGGGACAAGATCACCGGGGCCATCTGCCTGCTCAGCGACCTCACGGAGCTGGCGGCGCTGCAGCAGCAGGTGCAGCTGAAGGAGAACCTGGCGGCGCTCGGGGAGCTCTCCGCGGGAATCGCGCACGAATTCAAGAATGCCCTGGCCACCATCTCCGGCTATGCGCAGATGATCCGCGCGGAAAACGCGCCGGGGGAAACGGCGGAATACGCCGGGCTGATCCTGGAGCAGTCGCGGAACATCACGCAAGTGGTCTCGGAATTCCTGAAGTACGCGCGGCCGCTGGAAATTTCGCACGAGCAGGTGGCTCTGCAGCCGATCGTCGAACGCGTGGTCGCCGAACTGCACGAGACCTTCCCCGAGGTGGAGATCACAGCGCAGGGGAGCTTTGGCGCGGTGGCCGGGGAGGAAGGCTTTCTGCGGCAGGCGCTGCTGAACCTGGCGCGCAACGCCGTGGAGGCCGCGATCGCGGCTCCGGGAGGCGGGCGGGTCCGCGTGGAAGGCAGCATCGTGGGCAGCGCGGGAGCCGAAACGCAGCAGATCAGCATCGTGGATAACGGGCCGGGAATCGCCGCCGAGGCCCTGAGCAAGATTTTCGTGCCCTTCTATACCACCAAGGCGAGGGGCAGCGGACTAGGCTTGCCGGTGGTGCAGAAGATCATCGTGCAGCATGGCGGCAAAGTCGAGGCGCGCAACCGCGCGGGGGGAGGAGCGGAGTTTATCGTTACGCTACCCGCCGCCCGAACGGCAGAGGAAACGCTAGAATAGAAACACGAACGCAGCTACGCAAAATGTCGGGGTACCCTGCCTTGCTCCGGCGAAAGAGGTTTATATGCGACCCATATCCGTATTTCGCGCAGTGATACTTCTGGCGGCTGCCGCGCTCGTGGGCATTCCAGCCTGCGCCCAGCAGGAGCAGCAGGTGTCCGTGGCCGAGGCTGCACGCAGGGCTCGCGCCCAGAAAAAGGCTCCCCAAAAGCCCGTAAAGGTGCTAACGGAAGACGAACTGGCCGGCAGCACGCCGGCGAACACCGCCGCCCCGGCGGGAACACCGGAGGAGGCCGCGGGGGACAAGACCGCTGCGAAGAAAACCGCCGAAGAAGGCGCAGGCCCGGGCGCGAAAAGCGAGAACAAGGACGAGAAGTTCTGGCGGGCGCGATTCAAGCAGGCCCGCGAAAACCTGGCGCGGGCGGAAAAGGAACTGGACGTACTGCAGCGCGAATCGAGCAAGGCCCAGATACAGAACTACAGCGATCCCAACAAGGCCATGCAGGAACAGCTTACGCGCAAAGAGATCAACGAGAAACAAGCGCAGATCGAAGCCAAGAAGAAGGAGATCGCGGATCTCCGGGACTTCATCAGCAAACTCGAAGACGAGCTCCGCATGTCCGGAGGGGACACCGGCTGGGCCCGCTAGCAGCGGCGGACCGGCGGCCGCCGCAGGTGCGGTTTTCCCTGGCCCGCACCTGCCCGCGTGTGAATGCGGGGCGGCGCGGAGTTTCCCGCAGAAACGGACACGATGGAACCCCTGCTCCTAGTTGAAGACAAGAGCGAGCTTCGCGCCATGCTGCGCAAGGCGCTGGAACGCGCGGGCTACGCCGTGGAAGAAGCGGCGGACGGCCTCGCGGCCATTCAGAAGATCCGCAACCGGCGCTACCTGCTGATTCTCTCCGACCTGAAGATGCCGGGAGCCTCCGGCCTGGAGGTTCTGCGCGAGTCCAAGCAAGCGGACGCGACGATTCCCGTGATCCTGCTGACGGCCTTCGGCTCGATCGAGGAGGCGGTCACGGCGATGAAGGAAGGGGCCTTTGACTTCCTGCAGAAGCCGGTGGACCTGGAGCACCTGAAGCTGCTGGTGCAGCGCGCCGCGCGGCAGCAGGAGCTGCTGCGGGAAAATCTGCTGCTACGCGAGGAATATTCGGCGCGCTACGGGTTTCCGCGGATCGTCGGGGAGCACACTGCGATCCGCGAAATCAGCCAGCAGATCCAGCGCGTGGCGGCGACCGATTCCACGGTCTTGCTGCTCGGGGAGAGCGGCACGGGCAAGGAACTCTTCGCGCGGGCCATCCATCACCTGTCGCCGCGGCGCGAGCAGCAGATCGTGGCCCTGAATTGCGCGGCCATCCCCGACGGCCTGGTGGAAAACGAATTGTTCGGGCACGAGCGCGGGGCCTTCACCGGAGCGGGAGCGCGCAAGGTGGGCAAGCTGGACCTGGCGCACCGCGGCACGCTGTTCCTGGACGAAATCGGCGAACTGCCGCTGGCCACGCAGGCCAAGCTGTTGCGCGTGATCGAGGAGCGGTGCTTCGACCGCGTCGGGGGAACGCAGACCATCGAAGTGGACGTGCGCATCGTGGTGGCCACCAACCGCGACCTGCGCCATGCCGTGCAAGCCAAGACCTTCCGCGAGGATCTGTACTTCCGCATCTCCGCGGTACCCATCACCATTCCGCCGCTGCGCGAACGCGGCGAGGATGTCCTGCTGCTTTCGGAGCACTTCCTCGATCATTTCCGGCTGGAATTCTCCAAGCAGGAGCTGCAGTTTTCATCGGAAGCGCGCGAGCGCATGCTGCAATATGCCTGGCCGGGCAACATCCGCGAACTGCAGAACGCCATCGAGCGCGCCGTGATTCTGGCCGACGGCCCGGTGATCACTGCGCAGGCCCTGCAACTGCCCGAGTCGCGGCCCGCCGCGGGGAGCATTCCCGGCGGGCTGCTGCCCGAAGAGTTCACTTGGAACGGGACGCTGGAAGAGGTCAGCCAGCGGGCGCTGGCGCATGTGGAACGCGTGCTGCTGGAAAACACCATGCGGGACTGCCAGTGGAACAAGACGCGGGCCGCGGAAAAGCTCGGGGTATCGGCAAAAACACTGCTGGCGAAACTGCGCAGCGCCGGACTCGAGAAGTAAGCTTCTTCCCTGCCCGCGCGGTCAGCGCGGGCGCTTCCCCAGATGCAGGGCCACCGTCGCGCCGGTCCAGGCCTCGAAGCGCGTCTCCACATAGCCCGCCTGTTGCATCAACCCGGCCAGCTCCTCGGGCAGGAAAAAGCGCGCCACGGAAGCGGGAAGGTAGGAGTACGCGGGGCGGTCACCGGAGATGATGCCGCCGAGGCGCGGCAGGACGTTGCGAAAATACCAGCGGTAGAGAGCGCCGAAGAAACCGCGGCGCGGTTCGGTGAAATCGAGAATGGCCAGGGTGCCGCCGGGCTTCAGCACGCGGAGGATTTCGCGCAGGCCGCCCTGGTAATTGGCGAGGTTGCGAAAGCCAAAGGCGGAGGCGACCAGATCGAACGAGGCGTCGGGAAAAGGCAGGCGCAGGGCATCGGCTTCGAGAAACTCGGGAGCCGGGGGTGCGCCAGGCCGCGGCGCGGCGGCTGCGCCGGCGGCTTTTTCCCTGGCGCGCACCAGCATGCCGTGCGCGAAGTCCGCGCCAAGAATTTGCGCCTTCCCGGCCCGGGCCAGGGCCAGAGCCAGGTCGCCCGTGCCGCAGCAGAGATCGAGGACGCGGGCGTCCGAGCGGGCGAGAATGCCGCGCAGGCGGCGCGTGGCGCGCCAGCGCCAGACGCGGTCGAGCTGCAGGGAGAGCACGTGGTTGAGCAGATCGTAGCGCGGGGCGATGCGCCCGAACATCTCGCGCACCAGGCGCGAGGCTTCTTCTTCGGTGCGCGCGCCGGGCGGAGTCGTGCCCCTGGGAGTGGTCTGCGGATCAGGCATGGATCTTCGCAGGAGGCTCCATGAGGTGCGGCGCATGGCGCAGGACGCGCTCGACGAGGGGGAGCGGGATGGCGTCGTAGGTGCGCGCCTGGCCCAGGGCCGGACTGAGAACAAAGCGCAGATTTCCGCCGCGGGTCTTCTTGTCGCGGCCCATGGCGCGGAGCAGATGGGCCGGGTGCACGGCGGGCCAAGCGGGGAGCGGATGCAGGCGGCGCACGAGGGCGATGATGCGCGCGGCATCCTGGGCCGGGGTGATTCTGGCCTCGTGGCCGAGCAGAGCGGCGGCCATCATGCCCCAGGCCACGGCCTCGCCATGCTGGAAGCGGCGGTATGCGGTGGCGCTCTCGAGAGCGTGGCCGAAGGTATGGCCGTAGTTGAGAATTTCGCGCAGGCCGGACTCGCGCTCATCCCGGCTGACGACGCGGGCCTTGATCGCCGCGGAGCGGGTGATGACATGGCTGAGGGCGCGAGCATCGCGGGCCAGAATGCGCTCGATGTTGGCTTCCAGATAGGCGAAGAGAGCCTTGTCGGCGATGACGCCGTACTTAATGACTTCGGCCAGGCCACCGCGAAACTCGCGCGGCGGCAGGGTGCGCAGCAGGAGCGGGTCGATGAGCACCTGGCGAGGGGGATAAAAAGCCCCGACCAGGTTCTTGCCCTCGGGAAGATTGACCCCGGTTTTGCCGCCGATGGAGCTGTCTACCTGGGCCACCAGGGTCGTGGGCACGTGCACGAGTTTGACGCCGCGCAGGTAGCTGGCGGCGACGAAGCCGGCCACATCGCCCACCACGCCGCCTCCCACGGCCACCAGCAGGGCCTGGCGGTCGGCTCCGGCGCGGCTCAGCGCGCGGCACAGGGACTCGACGGTCTGCAAGGTCTTGGCCACCTCGCCGTCTTTCATGAAAATCACCGGCTGGCCCTTCCGCAGGCGCAGGCCGCGAGAGAGTGCGGGGCCCACGGCGCGCCATACGCGCGGCGAGGTGAGGATAAAGCGGCCGGTGGCCGGGCCAAGCTCTTGCAGCCAGCGGTGCGCCTGGCCGGAAACGCCGGCGCCACAGACAAGGGTGTAGCGGCAGCCCGCGGCGCGCACGGAAATTTGTTTCGGCTTGCTCATGAGTGCTCCTCGAATGTAACACAGGAGCTTGCGCTCCGGCCTCCGCGCGTCCACACTCGTGCGCGGAGTGAATCCGGGAAAAACTTCGTGCTACCATAGCCCATTCGAGCCGACCGCCCCATGCCACAAGCAGCGAAAAGATACGACGTAGATTACGCGGTCATCGGTTGCGGCATCGCCGGGCTGCGCGCGGCCATCGAGCTGAGTACGGCGGGCAGCGTGCTGGTGCTGGCCAAGTCCGAGCTGAGCGATTCGGCGACGGCCTACGCGCAGGGTGGGATCGCCGTCTCCCTGAGCGACGAGGACGAAGTCGGGCTGCACGAGCAGGACACCCTGCTGGCCGGGGACGGGCTGTGCCGCCCCGAAGCGGTGCGCCTGCTGGTGGAGGAAGGCCCCAAGTACATCCAGCAGCTGATCGAATGGGGCACGGAATTTGACCGCGCGGGGACCAAGCTGGCGTTCACGCGCGAGGCGGCGCACAGCCGCTCACGCATCCTGCATGCCCACGGCGACTCGACGGGGCGGGAGATCAGCCGCGCCCTGCTGGCCCGCGCGCATACCCTACCCCGGCTGCACCTCTGGCCGCACGCCTTTACCACCGAACTGCTGGTGGAAGCCGGGCGGGTGACAGGGCTGCGTTTTCTGGACGAAAGCGACGGCAGCGTGCACGAAGTGCGCGCCGGCGCGGTGCTGCTGGCCACCGGCGGGCTGGGACAGATCTACCGGGAAACGACCAATCCGGAAGTGGCCACCGGCGACGGCATGGCCATCGCCTACCACGCCGGGGCAGTGCTTTCCGACATGGAGTTCGTGCAGTTTCATCCCACGGCGCTGGCGGTGAAGGGCGCGCCGCGGTTTCTGCTCTCGGAGGCGTTGCGCGGCGAGGGCGGGGTGCTGCGCAACATCAACCTCGAACGGTTCATGAAGCGCTATGCGGAAGCGCAGGAACTGGCGCCGCGCGACGTGGTGGCCCGGGCCATCGTCTCCGAAATGCACCGCACCAGCAGCGAGCACGTCTACCTGGACATGACCTCGAAGAGCGAAGAGTTTCTGAAGAAGCGCTTTCCCCGCATCTATGCGACCTGCCTCAGCTACGGCCTGGACCTCGCGAGCGACCTCGCTCCGGTGTGCCCCGCGGCGCACTACATGATGGGCGGGGTGAAGACCGACCTGTGGGGGCGGACGTCGCTGGCGGGCCTGTACGCCGCGGGAGAGACCGCGGCGACCGGGGTGCACGGGGCCAACCGCCTGGCGAGCAATTCCCTTCTCGAAGGCCTGGTCTTCGGCGCGCGCGCCGGACAGGCGATGAGCCAGGACGCGCCCGCCGCCAAGCATGGCGCAGCCGCCCTGCCGGGGATTCCCGCACCGCGGCCGGGCGAGCCTGCGAAAACGGCCGCCAAACATGCGTCGGGAGCGGCGCCATCCGCGGCGCCGAACCGCGCGGCGGCCCCCGCGCCTTGCCCGGCGCTGGTGAAGATCCGCGACGTCATGTGGAAGCACGTGGGGATCATGCGCAGCGGTCCGGCGCTGACCGCCGCGCTGGAACAACTCCGGGTCATTGCGCTGCCCGAGCCCAAAAAATCGAACCGCACGGAGCAGGAATTGCGCAATCTGCATGCCCTCGCGGAGCTGATCGCGCGGTCCGCGCTGGCCCGCGAAGAGAGCCGCGGCAGCCACTACCGCTCGGATTTCCCCTTCCGCAATGATGAGGTCTTCTCGAAACACTCGGCGGTGGTGCGGGGGCAGGAGATCCGCTTCGAGGAGTAGCCGGCGTCAACGGGGCTGGCGTTCGAGTTCCTTTACAGTTTCCAGGAAGACGTGGCCGACGACGGCGAGGCTGCGGGCGCTAAGCTTGTCCAGGGTGTCTTGCGGCGTGTGCCAGTACGACGCGCTGGTCTCCAGATCGATGACGTCCACGGCGGGGACGCCCCGGCGCAGGAACGAGATGTGGTCGTCTTCGATGGAAGTTTGCTCGCGGACGAAGACTGAGCCGTAGCCGAGCCGGGCGGCGACGGACCAGACCAGGTCGGTCAGCCACCTGGTCGAGGCGCTCTCGCGGCGAATGCGCAGGTTGCGGCTTCCGACGATATCGGCGAGGAGCAAGGCTTTAATGCGCTTCAGGTCGCCGCTCGCGGCCAGGCGCGCGGCCATCTGGCGGCTACCGTAGCAATTGTCGGGATCCGCCCACTGCAAGTTGACTGCCTCTTCCCCGTCAAAGAAAGCGATCCAGACGGTATCGCGGCCACGCCGGCCACAAAGCAGACGCGCCAGTTCCAGCATCACTCCGGTGGAGGAGCCGCCATCGTCGGCGCCGACGAAGTTTTCCAGGCGTTTCGTATCGTAGTGCGTGGTCAGCAGGACGATGTCCTGGCGCTCGCCGGGAATCTTCACCAGGATGTTTTTCATGGCCAGGCTGCCCGCGGGGGTGTCCGCGTGGAAGTCGTCGGTTTCGGCCGTGCAGCCGTAGGATTTCAATTCGGCGAGGATGTACTGCTGGGCTTGCGCGATGCCGGGTGTGCCGGACTGGCGGGGGCCGATCTGCGTGAGCCGCGCGACGTGGGCCAGGGCCCTGCGGCCGTCAAATCCGCCGGTGGCCTCCGGGGAAGGCGCATTGGCGGCCTGGTCCACAGGAGCAGCCGCCGGGATCGCTGCGGGGGCGTTCGTGCGGACGTCACCACTGCCGGAGCTTGCGCCGCAACCCCCGCCGAGGAGGAAAACAATGCATACGGAAAGCGCAAAAGGGCCGATGCGGGGACACTTCATCTAGCGGGCCTCGGCCGCAGCCGCGAGCCGCCGGGTGCGGCGTCGCGTGACCACCGCGGAGACCGCCATGCCCACAAAATAGAGCCCGACCATGGGAGCCATGAAGATCAGCATAGTCATCGCATCCGGCGTGGGGGTCACGATGGCCGCGACGACGGCGATGACCAGAATGGCGTAGCGGAAGTTGGCCCAGAGAAATTTCGGGGTAACAATGCCAAAGAGCGAGAGGAAGAAGATCAGAATGGGCAGCTCGAAGACCAGCCCCAGGCCCAGCAGGACCATCAGGATCAGGTCGAAGTATTCGTTGATGCTGATCAGCGGCGTCACCGGCCCCTTGAAGCTGATCAGAAAGCGCAGCATGTACGGCAGCATGATGAAATAGCCAAAGGCGATCCCGGAGAGGAACAGAAAGACCGTGGAAAACAGGAAGCCGGTGACGGCTTTCTGTTCGTGCTTGTACAACGCAGGGGCGACGAAGAGCCAGATCTGGTAGAGGACTACCGGCGAGGCCAGGACCACGCCCAGGTAGACGCCCAGGGTGATGATCAGGTTCAGGTAGCCGGTGGGATTGGTATAGACGAGCTTCTGTTCGAGATGCGCGTCGGCCAGGGCCTTGAGCATCGGACGGGTAATCCAGCCGATCACGCGCTCGGAGACGGCCACGCCCACGAAGGCGCCGATGACGATGGCGATGAGCGAGTTGATGATGCGCGTGCGCAGCTCGACAAGGTGCTCGAAGAAAGTCATGGGGGCGCCGCTCTCTTCCGCGGGCGGGCGGGTGGCGGACTCAGGCGGGGTAGTAGTCGTCATGGTTGGTTGGTTCGACGCGCCCGATGGCCGCAGTGGAGGTTTCAGGCTCCGGAGCTTCCCCGGCCGTGGGGGCGAGCGAAGGCTCGGCCGAGCGGGCCACGGTTTCCGGGATGGCTGGGGAGGTCTCGGCTTGGGGTGGTTCGGCGGCGGACGGCTCCGCTGCGGATTCCAGCGCAGGAGGCGCGCTGCCCGCCGCTTCGGAAGGCGGCAGAGCGCCCGCTGGGGCCGGCGCAGCCGCAGCCAGCGCGGCCTCAGCCTTCTTGCGCTCGGCCTCGCGGGCCTGGCGTTCGAGGTCGCGCATCTCCTCTTCGAAGGCGCTGCGGAAATCGGTGGAGGCCTTGCGGAATTCGGCCATCAGCTTGCCCAGGCTGCGGGCCAGCTCCGGCAGCTTCTGCGGGCCGAAGACGACCAGCGCCACCAGGAAAATGACGACCATATGCGGGATGCTAAGCATGTCTCATCTTGCATCATAGAGAACGCTCTTCCACGCTGTCAAACCCGCATTTCCGCTATGCTATACTGAGGCCGTAAGGGTTGCGCGAGGATTTCATGAATGCAGAGCGTCGCGGGCTGATTCTGGTAGTGGCGGTGCTGGCCTTTTCGGCGGCGCTGGGCGCGGTCTATGGACCGTCGGTGAAGGCCACCACGGCTTCCGCGGACGATTACCAGACGGCAGTGCGCAACTTTACGCGGGTGCTGGATGTGGTGCAGACCAACTACGCCCAGCCGGTGGACACCGACAAGGCCATCTACCAGGGCGCCATCCCCGGGATGCTGCGGATGCTCGACCCGCACTCGAATTTCTTCGACGCGCGGCAGTTTGCGCTGCTGCGCGAAGACCAGCGCGGGAAGTATTACGGCGTGGGCATGGTCGTGGCGCCGCGCGAAAACCATACCGTGGTGATCACACCTTACGTGGGCGCCCCGGCGTACAAGGCGGGCATCCGCCCCGGCGACCTCATCAGCAAGGTGGACGAAAAATCCACCGATGGCCTGTCCACCAGCGAAGTGGCGGACCTGCTGAAAGGCCCCAAGGGCACGCCGGTCAAAATCACCATCCTCCGCGAGGGCTATTCCGAACCGCTGATCTTCAACGTGGTGCGCGACGAGATTCCGCGGCACTCCGTGGACAGCTCCTTTCTGCTGCGTCCCGGCATCGGGTATATCCGCCTCTCGAGCTTCAACGAAACGACCGACCGCGAAGTGGCGGAGGCCCTGAAGCAATTGAACGCCGCGAGTCTCGACGGGCTGATCTTCGACATGCGCGGGAATCCCGGGGGGCTGCTGAACGAAGCGGTGGCCGTCAGCGACATGTTCCTGGAGAAGAACCAGCTGATCGTCTCGCATCACGGGCGCAGCTCGCAGGAGCGCCGCTACTACGCGATCCGCGGCAACCAGGGGGTCACGGTGCCGC
Source organism: Terriglobia bacterium (assembly GCA_020073585.1). Classification (GTDB taxonomy): domain Bacteria; phylum Acidobacteriota; class Terriglobia; order Acidiferrales; family UBA7541; genus Acidiferrum. The sequence goes on along the minus strand of JAIQEV010000003.1, from coordinate 118,287 downwards.
TGGTGATCCTGATCAACAGCAATTCGGCCTCGGCCACGGAGATCGTTTCCGGCGCGGTGCAGGACCACGACCGCGGGCTGATCGTGGGCGAGCAGAGCTTCGGCAAGGGACTGGTGCAGACGGTGACGCCGCTCAGCGAGAATACCGGGCTGGCGCTGACCACCGCGCGCTATTACACGCCGAGCGGGCGGCTCATCCAGCGCGACTACAAGTCGGTCTCGCTCTACGAATATCATTACAACCGCAAGGGCCCCGAGCATCCGACGGAGATCAAGCTGACCGACAGCGGCCGCCAGGTGACCGGGGGCGGCGGCATCACCCCGGACCTTCTGGTGGTCGCCCCCAAGTTCACCAAGTTCCAGGAGACGCTGCTGCGCAACGACGTGCTGTTTGCCTACGAGGCGGGCGTCGGCGGCTTCACGCGCTATTACCTGGGGACCAAGCCGGAAATCACCAAGCAGTTCGAGGTCAATGCCGCCGTGATGGAAGAGTTCCGCGGCTATCTGAGCCGGAAAAACATCCGCTACACCGAGCCGGAGATGGCCGAGAACCTGGCCTGGACTCAGCGCAAGATCAAACAGGAAGTGTTCCTCTCCACGTTTGGCTTGCAGGAAAGCCTGAAGGTGCAACTGGAGTCCGACCCCCAGGTGCTGAAGGCCGTGGAGGCCGTGCCGCAGGCGCGGGCGCTGTATGAGAACGCGCGCAAAGTGATCGCGCAGCGCAACGGACTCCCCGCCGAACAGCCCTGAGGCGCAACCAATTTGTTCCACGCTGTTGGCAAGCTTCGCTGCCGTTTGCTAATATTAAATTCACGCAGTGGGTAGTAGGCTGCAGTCAGTGGGCGGCTAGCTCAGCTGGGAGAGCGCCTCGTTCGCAACGAGGAGGCCGTGGGTTCGAGCCCCATGCCGTCCACCATTCTTCTCTCCCCAATCGCCTCCCGCTCCGCCCCCCTTGCAGACCAGGTGACGCGGGTCACATACCACGGCATACCGCTGGGCTAGTTTGAAGCTGTAGCGCCGCTACGTGCAGTGCGCCACACTGGATTCCTGTTCCTGGATGGGGGCCTTCATGAGACTGAACTTCCGCTCCCTCCTCGCTCTGCTGCTCTGCGAACTTTTGCTGATGGCCACGGGCTGCCGAGGCCCCGCGGTGCGCCCGCACGGCGTGACACCCACTCCCCCGCCGGGGTCGCTGGCGGCCTACCTGCAGAAATCCTATCTGGACCTTTTCGAGTTGTCGCCGGAACTGCACTTCACGGCCGAGCAGATTCAGGCGGAGCGCGGGAGGATGCAGCAGTCCCGGGAGTACTGCGTGGCGCGCTACAAGGAGCGCGCTTCCGAGTACGGCGGGCAGTTGAAGCAGACGGAGGACGAGCTGGAGCGCCGCACGCACACTCTGAACGACAAGCAGCGCCATGAGATGCACTGCAAGATTCAGGACCTGCAGACACTTCAGAGCCAGTCGGAAATGCTCGGGGGGCACGCCATTCCCACGGCGTACGACAACCGCGCGGCGAAACTGGAATTGATCGAAAAGTGGCCAGCCGAGCGGCTGCGGATTCAGCAGGAAATAGCCAGCGGGGCGTACCACGGGCGGCGCTGGGCCAACGTAAAAGACATCGGCTTCCGGGTGATCGCCGCGGATCAGGAAAAGGACATCAAGGCCGGGCAGGAGGCGGTGGAGCAACTGAAGCGCCAGGGGATGATGCCCAAAGAAGTCGAGGACAAAGCCATCGTGGACTATGTGACGGCGGTAGCGGAACGCGTGGCGGCGCATTCCGACTTGCGCGTGCCGCTGCACGTCACCGTGCTCAATACCAAAGAGATCAATGCTTTTGCGCTGCCGGGCGGCTACCTGTTCATCGAGCGCGGGCTGCTGGAAGCGGCGGAGAACGAGTCGCAGTTGGCGGGAGTGATCGCGCACGAACTGGCGCACGTCACGGCGCGGCACGCACACAAGCTGATAACCCGGGCCACGATCGCCTCGATCTTCTACCAGGCGGCGCAGGTCGCCGCGGTCATTCTGACCGGCGGCATCGTGGGCATCGGCCTGTATTACGCGCTACAGTACGGCTTTTTCGGGCTGGGGCTGGTGCTGAACCTGAAGCTACTGGGAGTGAGCCGCGAATACGAACTGGAAGCCGACCAGTTGGGCATCCAGTACGCGTGGAGCAGCGGCTACGATCCCCGGGGGTACATCCAATTTTTCGACAAGATCGCCACCCGGGAAGGCTACGTCAACGGAGTGAGCTGGTTCCGCACGCACCCGCCGTTCTACCAGAGGATGGTGGACAGCGAGCGCGAGATTCTCTTTCTCCCGGCGAAGGAGGAGATGATCGAGCAGACCTCGGCGTTCGAAGAGATGAAGAAGTCGCTGCACAAGGTGCGCGCACAGGCCGACAAGGACGAGAAGAACCGGCCCACGCTGTTTGCCAAGGAGAAGGGCTGCCCCGCCCCGAAAAAGCTCGAATACACGCCGGGCCAGCCGATCGAGAGCATCTGCTTCGATACGCAGGCGGAAACACCGGGCACACCGGCCACGCCACCGCCGGCGTCTGCGCCAACCGCACCTGCCCCACCGGAGCCCCCGCCATCCGCGAGCGGCTCACCCAGCTGTCAGCCTTCGCCGTAAGATTACGCACAACTGCCATCCTGAGGGTTCGACGCCGCGGCGTGCTTTTCTATTTTTTTTATTAAAACGAGCGGGTCAGGAACAGCGTTCTTTTGCAAAGGTGACGGCTTGCTCGGAATGTCCCGGGTCGTGGAGGCGGCCGCGGGCGAAGTTGCGCTGCCCGCCGCCTTTGCCGCCGAGAGTTTGCAGGGTGTCGCGCAGGAGCTGATTCATGTCCTGCGCGGCGGATTCGTGCTGGGCGTAGACGAGGTATCCGCCGGAGGCCAGGAGCGCGATGGTTTTGTCATGTTTGGCGAGGGCGGTGGCCAGGAGGCCGAGGTAGTCGGCGCTGGCGTCGGGCAGGACGCGGGAGACGATGCGCAGACCGCCGGGGCGCGGCGGCGTGTCTTCGGCGAGGAGCCGCGCTTCGGCTTCGGCGAGGCGCTCGGAGAGGGCGCGGGCGGCGCGGCGGGCGCGCTCGCCGCAGACGAACTCGACGCGCCAGTCCTGGCGAATCTTCGCGACACGGCGGAGGAGCAGAAGGCCGATCTGCCCGGTGCTGGCGACGTGCGTGCCGCCGCAGGGCTGCAGGTCCACGCCTTCGATCTCCAGTGCGCGCAGCTTCCCTTCCCGCTCGACCTTTTTGCGCACGCCGAGCTTGTCCAACTCTTCGGCGGTGCCGTAGCGGACGCGCACGGGGCGGCTTTCGAAAATAATGGCGTTGGCGGCGCGTTCGGCCTCTTCCAGGAGAGCTTCGGTGGGCTCCTGCCCGCGCAGATCGATGGTGCTCAGCTCGCCGCCGAGATGGAAGGAGACCGTCGGCAGGCTGTAGCGCTCGTGGAAGATGGCGGAGAGCAGGTGCTGGCCGGTGTGCTGCTGCATGTGGTCGAAGCGGCGCGGCCAGTCAACCTGCCCGCGGATGGGCCCCAGCGGCACCGGACGGTCGAGCAGGTGCACGACCTCGTCCCCGGCGTCGCTCACCTCCAAGACGCGGGCCTCGCCGAGCAGCCCCGTGTCCGAGGGCTGGCCACCGGAATCGGGATAGAACGCGGTCTGGTCAAGGACCACGCGCCAGGTTGCCGCGTCGTCGTGGCGCGCGGGTTCGCAGCGCAGAGCCTCCGCGGAGAATTCGCGGAGGAAGGCATCGTCGTAGTAGAGGCGGCGGGTGGGCATGGGGGCACTCAGTCCTGGAGCGCCTGCTGCCAGGCCTCGGCATATTTGTAACCGGTACCGGTGTTGAAGAGGACGATGGATTCGTCGGGCTGGACCCAGCCGGCGGCGGCCAGCTTGCGGATGGCGGCGACGGTGGCGGCGCCCTCCGGGGCGGCGTAGATGCCTTCGGCAGCAGCCAGCTCGCGGCCGGCGGCGAGCATTTCGGCGTCGCTGACGGCCAAAGCCGTGCCGCGGGTCTCGCGCAGCATGCGCAGGATCAGAAAGTCACCGAGCGGGCTAGGGACGCGCAGACCGGACGCGGTGGTCGCGGCATTCTGAATAGGCTCGGCGGTCGCGCGGTGTTGTTCCCAGGCGCGCACGATGGGCGCGCAGCCGCTGGCCTGCACGGCCACCATGCGCGGCCGCGCGGCTCCTATCCAGCCCATCTCCTGCATCTCGTCGAAGGCCTTGCACATGCCGATCAGACCCACGCCCCCGCCCGTCGGGTACAGGATCACGTCCGGGAGTTTCCTGCCAAACTGCTCCCAGAGCTCGTAGCCCATGGTTTTCTTGCCTTCGACGCGGTAGGGCTCTTTCAGCGTGGAAACGTCGTACCAGCCTTCCCTGGCCTTGCGCTCGGCCACGTAGCGTCCGCAATCGGAGATCAGCCCCGGCAAAGCCACCACCGTGGCGCCGAAGGCCCGGCATTCCATCTGGTTGGCCTGCGGGGTATCCGCGGGCATGACGATGACGGACTTGAGGCCCGCCGCCGCGGCATAGGCGGCGAGGGCCCCGCCGGCATTCCCGGCGGTGGGCGCGGCGAGAACCTTGGCGCCGAGGTGCCGGGCCTGGGAGACCGCCACAGCCATGCCGCGGGCCTTGAACGAGCCGGTGGGATTGAGCGCCTCGTCCTTCACGTAGAGGCTCTTCAGGCCCATGCTGGCGCCCAGGCGCTCGGCGGGCAGCACCGGAGTAAAGCCCTCGCCCAGAGTGACCGGTTGGCAGCCGGGGAGGACTTCGGCGTAGCGCCAGAGGCTCTTGGCGCGCATGAGCAGGCTCTGCGGATTCAGCGTGGCCGCGGCGCGCTTCAGGTCATACCGGGCATAGAGGGGTTTGCCGCAGGGGCAGAGGTTCTGGATGGAGGCGGCCGAGATCTGCTGGCCGCATTGCGAGCATTGGAGATGGAGGAGCGTGGATGGGGCGCTCATAAACCGGGAAGTCTAGCACAGCCGCGCGCGGCTATTGCCGGAGGGGTGAGCCGGCGGGGCGCTACAGAGGCCCCGGAATTAGCGGCCATTCACGTTACAATGGGGCATGCCCGTGCGGCTCATTGCGCTGGATATTGACGGCACGCTGCTCGACAGCCGCTGGGGTGTGCCGGCCGCCAACTGCGCGGCCATCGCCGAAGCCGCGCGGCGCGGCATCGAGGTAGCGCTGGTCACCGGGCGCCGCTACGACTTCGCCTTGCCCGTGGCGCGCCTGGTGGATGCGCCGCTGACCATGATCGTGAACAACGGCGCGCTTATCCGGACGCACGACGGCCAGACGCACCTACGCCACTTGCTGGCGCGGGACACCGCGCACAAGGTGCTGCAGGCCACGCAGGCCTGGCGCGCGGCAACTTCCGTGGTCTTCGACCGCCCGCGGGCCAACCAAATCCTCACCGAAGGCTTGGACGAGGACGATCCCTACCGCCGCGCCTACTACGCCCGCAACCGCGAATTCCTCGGCCGGGCCGTGCCCCTGGAAAGCTGCCTGGTCGAGGATCCCCTGCAGGTGATGCTCGCCGGCGGCTTGGCACCGATGCGCGATGCCGAGGCGGTGCTGCGCGGGCTGCCCTTGGCGCGAGAGTTTTCCCTGGCCGTGACCGTCTACGAGGACAAGAATTTCTCGATGCTTGACGTCATCAACCCGGCCTGCTCCAAGGGCAACGCGCTGGCGGAATGGGCGGGGGTGCGCGGCTACGCCCGGGAAGAGATCCTGGCCATCGGCGACAACCACAACGACCTGGAGATGCTGCGCTTTGCCGGCATCGCGGTGGTCATGGGCAACAGCGTGCCGGAGCTGAAGAGCTTCGGCTGGCACCAGACGCTTTCGAACGACGAAGCCGGGGTGGCCGCGGCCATCTCCCGCTTCGCTCTCGGGGAGGCGGCCGGATGCGCCTGAGGGGCCTTCTGGCGTTTCTGCTGCTCTTCGCGGCGGCGCCGCCGCTGCGTGCGGAATACGTGCTGCTGCGCAACGGGCAGCGCCTGGCCGTGAGCGCTTACGAGCGGCTCGGCAGCTCATACCGCTTGCAGATTTCCGGAGGCGCGGTGGAGGTCGCCGCGGCGGACGTGGTGGCCATCGAGCCGGAAGAAGTGTTCCGGCCGGCTCCCGCGGCCGACGACGAGAAAGCGCCCTACCACGACCTGATCCAGGCGGCCGCCCTGCGCAACGGCGTGGACCCCGATCTGGTCACCAGCGTCATCGCCGCGGAATCGGGCTTCGATGCCCGCGCTGTCTCCCGGCGCAACGCCCGCGGCCTGATGCAACTGCTCCCGGAAACCGCGCAACGCCTGGGGGTCAAGGACATTTTCGATCCCCGGGAAAATATCGAAGGCGGGACGCGCTACCTGCGCGAGCTGCTGGAACGCTACCACCAGGACGTGGTTCTGGCGCTGGCGGCGTACAATGCGGGGCCCGAGCGCGTGCGGCAGTTCGGGCGCGTGCCGCCCTATGCCGAGACCCAGTCCTACGTCCAGCGGGTCAAACGCAACTACCAGCAGCAGAAGGCCCAGCGACGCCCGCAGCGCGCCGGTGGGGGCGTCCCGGCGGAACAGGGCCTGACCCGCGGCGCCGCGCTCTAAGCGATCTGTCACCAGCCCTATGGCTATTGGGGATTGAAAAGTGGAGGATTCGGCGGCGCGCCGGGCGGCGGCGTCCCCGGCGGGGCGGCAACAGGTTGGCCGATCGGCTGGCCAATGGGGGCTCCGGTCTGCATCCCCGGCTGGCCCACGGCAAGGACATCCTTCGCTGGATCCCAGATAAATTCCCACTCGCTGTAGCGTACGCCTTTTTCGTACACCTTGATCGAGCGGCGCCGCACCTTGCTGCCGACGCCGATGATGTTGCCGCCGAAGATCGCCGGCTCGGAGGAGGCGAAACCCGCCTGGCCGGTCTGCGCGCCGGACGCATCTCCTCCCGCCGTCCCCGGAAGCGGCGCACCCGTCTGGCCGCTCGGCGCTCCCGAAGCAGGCGGCGCGGCTGGCGTGGCGCCCGGGATTTGCAGGGCAGCGGGCCGCTGCTTCGAGCTGCCAATGAGCTGCCCACCCGGCCCCACATAGATCAAGCGCCAACTGCCATCCTGCGTATTCATGGGATCTTTGTAGGCTGCGCGCAGGAAGCGCACGCCGGTCTTCGGCTTGGTGAGATCCTCGAGAGAGGATGGGAAGCGCCCGTTCTTGCGGTAGAAGAGCTTGATGCCACGGACATATTGCTGGCCGCGCCAGATCATTTCTTCTTCCTTCTCGCGGCGGTCCTGCGTCAGCAGGTTGGGACCGATGGTAACCGCGGCAATGAGCAGCAGCGTGACGGCGAAGAGCACCAGCAGCAGAGCGTAGCCGCGCTGCGCACGCCGCGTTCGCCACGCATTGTGGCGCGCGCTCATGCCTGGGGGGCTTCCTCGAGGGCCAGCGTGCCGCGCAGGCCGGAAGCGATCTCTTCATACTCCAGGCTGTTGTTGCCGATGCGCACGACGCGGAAGCGCCCGAATAGCGCCTCCCCCTCGCCGACAATGAACACGTCATCGCCGTCGGTGAAAAAGGCGCGCTTGGTACCGCTGGCGGGAAGCGTGGCGTAGCCGAAGAACTTGACGGGCAGCGGAGCGACCGTCGGCCGCGGGGGGATTACGGGCAGCGCCGGCTGCTTGGCCATCTCGATCTTCTTCTCTTCCGCGGGAGGCGGCGGGGCGATGGCGCTGAAAATATTGCGGCGGCTGCGGGCGTAATCGGTCTTGCGCGCGGCCTCGGCCTTCCACCAGTGCAACTGCGGATTGTCCACCGCAAGCGGCGGAAAATTCAGGTTCCAGGCGCCGGTGGCGGCCTGCTTGGCGGGGGGCCGCGTGCCCGCGTACCAGACCGCCGCGGCGATGGCCACGAGAGCCAGGAGCAGGATGATCTGTTTTTTCTGCGTCATGCGTCCCTATGCCGTCGTCCGGAAATACGTTTGCAGGTGCAAATTCACGCGCAAAGCCCCGCCCGCAGTCTGCGGCGAAGAGGCCAGCGTCAGGGCATTCACGATGAACAGGCCGTCGGATTTCTGCAGGCCGTTGAGAAAGCGCACCACGCTGCTGTAATCGCCTTCGATGGCGGCTTCCATCTCCACCTGCACAAACGGTTTCTTGGCCACTTCCTGGCTCTTAAAATTCAGGCTGGCGACCTTCACCCCGGCGTTCCTGGCGACGCCTCCCAGTTCGCTGACCAGCGAAGAGTACCCGCTGGAGGCGGGCGGCAGCGACTTCTCGAAGCGCTCGCAATCCTGCTGAATAGCCGGCATCTGCTTGCGGATGCCGCGGGCCCGCTCCACGTCGGCCTTGAGCAGCTTGAGCTGCTGGCTTTCCAGCGTCAGCATCTGCTGCGGGGTGCGGGCCCCCGCGCCGGAACGCCAGTTGTACGCGGCCAGGGCGATGTCCGCGGCGAGGAGAAGTCCCAGGCCGCTGAGGATCATGATTTTGCGAAATTTGAAGTCCCGCCGCATTTACATCCTCGTATAGGTAGCCGTCAGCTCCAGCACGGACTGATCCCCGCCTTCGCTTCCCGGCGGGGCGTGCTCGGAGAGCAACTGCACATTCGAAAACAACTTCGAGCCCTCCAGGGCCCGCAGGAATTTGAGCTTGGCTTCGTCGCTCGCGGCTCCCACCACCAGCCGCACCTCGACGCGGTTGTTCTCCAGCTTCGGGGCGATGCTCACCACGCGCACGCCGCCCGGCAGAAGCTGCTCGAGATCCATGAACATCTGGGTCCAGTTGAAGCTGCGCGCATCCAGCAGGGTATTCAGATACACGGCGCGGTCATGCAACTGGGCATTTTCCGGGCGGTTAAAAAACTCCTCCAGTTCCTGGCGCTCCCGGCGCAACACTTCGATCTGCCGCTCGATCTCCGCAGTCTTTGCACGCAGCGCCTGTTCCGCGCGGCGCTCCTGATAGACGTGGCCGCCCAGCAACAGAAACGCGATGCCGGCCACGGCGCCGAGAAAGCCCGCGCCCGCCAGAAACCGGCGGTGCGTTTCCAACGGCTTGGTCGCCAGATTGAGCCGGACCTTCATGCTCTTCCCTTATCCATGATGCAGCATCCAGCCGGCCAGCCCGTCGAGCTCGCGCTCCGCCAGGGACCGCGCGTCGCCGCGGAGAGTGCCGTCGACGGCGGCCGCGCTGAGCAGGCCGCGGACCGGACAATGAAACTCCGCCTCGAACGGCCCGGTAAATTCGTTCAGGCGGCGCCCCAGCCCCGCTACACGCACGGAGCGAATCTCTTCCTGCCAGGTGTCCTGATAATAGGCGGCCACGGGAAAGACCTCTTCCAGCAGCACGGCCGGGGTGACCATGCTGGATTCCTGGGGAAGCTCGGTGCAGCGATACCCGCAGAGAATTCCCTGGCGCACGATGGCCGTGGTCAGCGAAGTCCCGGAGACCCGCGCCAGGAGCGTCGGCCCACGGTCCTCGAGCAGGGAGACGGCCGCCAGCGAGGAGCTCAGCACCACGCCGGGATGGAGACCCGCGGCCTCCGCAAGGGCTTCGTACTCGCGCACGATGCGCTGGCGCGCCAGCGCCGTCACCACGTCCACGCCTTCTTCCCGGGGTTGCTGGCGCATGTAGGAGATCTGCGTCTCCTCGGTTTCGAAGGGCACGCTCTTCTTCAGTTTCCAGCGCAGGATGGGGAGCGCTTCCTGGGGCTTGCGCGGAAACTCTTCGAAATGCTGGACAAAAACGCGGATCACGGGGTCCGGCAGCAGCAGCGCCACATCCGTATCCCGGGCGCCGAGGCGGCTGAAGACGCTGCCCATGGCCGTGCGCACCGCGCTGGTATTGATGATATTGGGCTCGACGGCGGAGGGCACGATGGCTCCCGGGGGGAGGGCCTCGACCGCGAAGCCGTCCACGCCACCTGTGCGCGTGAAGCGCGCCGCGGCAATCTGTCCCGGCATGATCTCGCAGGCCAGCGGCGGGTGCGGGCTGGCGTCCAGCCAGCGCACGAAGCCGCGCACCAAGCCGCTCGCGAAGATGCCCTTCCGGAAATCCGCGGCGCTACTCAACGAAGGTCACCTTGTTGATTTCCCGCAGCGTGGTCACGCCCGCGCGGATCTTGGCCAGGCCGCTCTCCCGCAGGGTAATCATCCCTTCCTCGATGGCCACGCGCTTGATCTCCGACGTGGGCCGGCGGTCCACGATCATCTCCCGGATGCGGTCGGTCAGATCCAGCAGTTCGCAGATGGCCGTGCGCCCGTGGTAGCCCGTGCCCGAGCATTCCAGGCATCCCGTGCCTTCCACGAAGACCGCCTGCCCCCACACCGCGGGATCCAGCCCCGACTCCCGCAGCTGTTCCGCGGAATAGCGCTTGGCCTGCTTGCAGTGCTCGCAGATCATGCGCACCAGGCGCTGGGCCATGATGCAGTTGAGCGCGGAAACGAAGTTGTAGGGCTCGACGCCCATGTTGATGAAGCGCCCGATGACGTCGGTGACGTTGTTGGCGTGCACGGTGGTGAACACCAGATGGCCGGTGAGCGCGGATTGAATGGCGATTTGCGCGGTCTCCTGGTCGCGGATTTCCCCGACCATGATTTTGTCGGGGTCGTGGCGCAGGATGGAGCGCAGGCCACGCGCGAAGGTCAGCCCCTTCTTTTCGTTGACCGGGATCTGGGTGATGCCGCGGACCTGGTATTCGACGGGATCCTCGATGGTGACGATCTTATCCTCGTCGCTCTTGATCTCGTTGATCGCGGCATACAGCGTGGTGGTCTTGCCCGAGCCCGTGGGCCCGGTAACCAGGACCATGCCGTAAGGCTCGCGGATATAGCGGCGGAAGCGGCGCAGCTCTTCTTCCGAGAAGCCCACGACGTCGAGGCTCAGCGTCTGAAACTTCTCCGACAGCGTCTCCTTGTCGAGCACGCGCAGCACGGCGTCTTCGCCGTGGCTGGCGGGCATGATGGAAACGCGCAGATCGATGAACCGCCCCTTGTAGCGCACCCGGAAGCGCCCGTCCTGCGGGACGCGGCGCTCGGCGATGTCCAGGTCGCTGAGGACCTTGATGCGCGAGATAATCGTGGAGTGCCAGTCCTTGGAGATGGGGGGCATGGCGTGCTGCAGCACGCCGTCGATGCGGTATTTGACCACCACTTCGGCGTCGCGGGCCTCGATGTGAATGTCGCTGGCGCGCCGCTCGAGGGCCGTGAAGATCACCGTTTCCACCAGACGCACCACCGGACTGGCCGTGGTGTCGCGGGTCACGCGGTCCGCGGAGATGGTCTCTTCGCCCTCCTCCTCGTCCTTGGAGACCTGCAAGGTGAAGGCTTCGGTGGCCTGCTCGAGAACCCGCTGGGACTGTTCGGTGCGCTTGAGCAGGTCGCTGATCTGCGCCGCGGTGGCCACCTTGATGCTCAGTTTGCGGCCCAGGAGCAGCGGCAGCTCATCGCTGAGCAGCACCTGGCTGGGGTCCGCCACGGCGATCACCAGGGCGTTGTTCACCACTTCCAGGGGCACGAAGTTGTAACGGAACATCAGGTCCGCGGGAATGTTGCGGAACAGTTCCGGATCGGGCCGCTGCTCGCGCAGGTCCACCAGGGCGCAGCGATAGCGCTCCGCGAGCCGCCGCGCGTACTCCTTCTGGTGCCGTTCGTCTCCGGCGGAAGGAGCGCCGGGGTTGCCGCCGGGAGTCAGATTGGGATCCGCTGTCGCCATAACTCCTTACCTTGCCGGTCCGGCCATGGAAAGCGAGAACATCGGAAGATACAAAGCCACCAGGATATAGAGCACGAAGATAGCCATGAAAATCAAAATGCCCGGCTCGATCACCGCAATCAGCGCCGCCAGCCGAACCGTCACTTCTTCCTCGTAAAATTCTGCCACGCTGCTGAGCATGGCCACCAAAGCTCCGCTCGATTCCCCGACCTCGATCATATCCAGCGCCAGCTCCGGCATCACACGCCGCTCGGCCAGAGCGTCGTGCAGCGACTGCCCTTCGCGCACTTTCCGCGCAGCCTGCAGCACGGCGCCGCTAACCAGCTTGCTCTGAATCGAGTCCGCTGCGGTCTGCAGCGCGGGCACCAGCGGGGTTCCGCCGCCGAGCAGCGTGCCCAGGGTGCGCGAGAACTGCGCCACCTGGAATTTGAGCAGCGTGTCCCCTACCACGGGCAGGCGGAATTTCAGCCGGTCCAAGGCCTCTCCTCCCTGCTCCGTGCGCGCCCAGAAGAAAACGCCGGCGGCCGCGGCGAGCAGCGCTCCGACTGACGAGAGAAAAGCCACCCGGTATTCCACGGTCAGGGAGAGAAGCAGCCGCGTGCTCGCCGGCAATTCCACGTTCAGATCACGGTAGAGCTTGGCGAACTCCGGAATGACATAGGTGACCAGGTAACTCACGATCAGAATCGCGACCGTAACCAGAAGTGCCGGATACACCAGGGTGGCCAGAATCCGCTTGCGCACGTTGGTGCTGACGCGCTGGTAAATGATGAACTGCTCCAGCACTCCGGGAAGATCGCCGCTCTTCTCACCGGCCACGATCGCCGTGGCATAGACCTTCGAGAATGCACCGGTTTCGGCCACCGCTTCGGAAAGCGACTTCCCTTCGCGTACCCGGTCGCGCACCTGCCCCACGATCGGGCGCAGCTTCGGGGAGGCCGCGCGTTCCGCCAGCAGATCCAGAGCGCGCAGGATCGGGAGGCCCGCCTTGATCAGCGTATTGAACTGCTGGTTGAGGATCAGGAACTCGGAGCCGCCAATGGTGCGCTCCCGGCTTCCACGCGTCAACCCCTCGAAGATTCCGCTGCGGGCACGCACGGAATACACGTATAGCCCGCGGTCCAGCAGTTTCTGCCGGGCGTCTGCGAGCGACTGCGCCGCCTCCACGAGCGCGAAGACACGCCCGTTGCCATCGGCCACGCGACAAACAAATTCCCCCATATAATAAGTTTACTACACCTTCTTCCCTGTCCCGCCCTCGCGAACCCTATTGCCAAATGGGCCCCGCCCGTGGCGCGGACTAGGGGGCTTTCCTGGGCGCAGCCTTCCCGTTGCGCCGCAGCGCCGCGTTGCGGAGCACGCCGGAAACGACCCGCACAACCTTGCGCACCGGGCGATAGGCTCACGCCGGGAAGTGTTCAGCGCAGCGCGCCGGATCGCGCATTGACCTCGCCAGCCGGAGCGTCCACGATGGCCACGCCCAGCGGCGGCGTAAAATGAAATACGCTGTCCTCCACGGGCCCGTTCTTTTCCCACTGCGAAAAGCGAAATTCGATGGCCGATCCTCCGCCCTCATCTACTTGCACACGGCTCAGGTCCCCCGTCTCCGGCGCGATTTCGAGCAGGATCTCCCCCGCTCCCTGCGCGGGCGCCTTCGTCCCGTGCGGCCGGCAATGCAACACCAGATTCCCCGGCGTGACGGCCTCCGTGGCCGCGCCGAGAGCGATGCGGGCGCACAAGTGCGAGACGCGCGGGTTTCTGGTCAGCAGTCCAAAGGGCGTGCGTTCATCGGCATTCTCTTTCACCGTACTGCGCAACGCCGTGCGGTCGGCAGGCACGTAGAACCAGATGGTCCGGCCGTCGCTGACGAATACCTTGCTTTCCGGAGATTCGTATTCCCAGCGCATCTTGCCGGGACGCCGGAAAAGAACCGTGCCGGACTCGGCCCGGACCTGGCGGCCATTTTCCAGGTAGCGTTCGAAGAAGACCGCGCGAAGGGTCTTGGCGCCACTATAGCGGGATTCGAGAAGCCGCACGGCCCTGGCAGCCTCCGCGGGCCCAGCCACAGGAGGAGCCGGAGTTAAGAAAGACCAGAGAAACACCACGAGCAAAGGCATGGAAGCAGTGTAGCAATTTTTGGGTATTGCCGGGTGCCGGGGAGTGCGACCGGAAGCGGTCTTCCACCACTCAAATCGGAGTGTCCGTGACCGTCGCCGGGCCACCAATCTTTTGCCGGATCACGCCGGACTGATCGCTGAAGAAGTACCGGTTGCCGGTCTGGCCCGGGCTTGCCGGGGCCGCCGTCGCCGTATACGTCTGGACTATGCCTCCTGGCGCAGCACCCCCGGTGAGCGTGAAGTTGTAGCCGCTCTTGGTGCCAGTGGAGAGCATGCTGTCGAGCAAATCCGCAGCGGTTGAGCTGGCGGTAGCCGACTCCGCCAGACTGCTCAATGACGTCGGGTAGCCAATCCCGTAGGTAGACGAATAGGTGACACACGCAGTGTTGATGGTGCGCAGCGAAGCCACAGCCGAAGCCTCATTCGCCGCTATCCTGGAACGCAGCAGGTTGGGAACTGCAATCGCCGCGATAATCAGAATGATGGCCACGACGATCAGAAGCTCGATCAGCGAAAAGCCCTGTTGTTTCTTGCGCATTCGCGATCCCCTGAATCCTAAAGTTCTCAATTGTTCTAAAGTTATATACGCACTTTTTGCGCCAAAACAGAATCTCTTTTAACAGATATTTAAATATCCTTCAACGCCAACATACCACAGGGGTTAGACTTACTCCACGAAGCTAAATCGCACCCTACAAGACAACTACCCTCTCTTTATTTCCGTTAGTGACAGTATCTGTCACCATTTTTTGCCTGACATTATCTGATTTTTGATATCCAAGTGGAATCTATCCGTAAACAAAAAAACACGGAGGGAGCAATGCTCCCTCCGTGCCGGGTACTGCTTCTGGACTGATCTTAATTTCCGATCGGGGTATCGGTAACCGTTGCCTGTGCGGTCGTGCTCTGACGGATCACGAAACTCTGATCCGTGAAGAAGTACCGGTTACCTGTCTGGCCCGGGGTGACCGGGTTCGCTACGGCCGTGTACGTCTGCACGATGGTGCCGCTTAGCAGACCGGTAAGCGTGAAGTTGTAGCCGCTCTTCGTGCCGCTGGAAAGCACGGAGTCAATCAAGTCCGCCGCAGTCGAGCTGGCATTGGTGCCAGCCGCCACCGCTTGCAGACTGCTCAGGTTCACCGGAAAACCGATCCCGTAGGTGGAGGAATAGGTGACGGAAGCGGTGTTGATCGAACGCAGCGACCCGACAGCCGAAGATTCGTTGGCGGCCATCTTCGAGCGCAGCAAGTTGGGAATGGCGATCGCGGCGATAATCAGAATGATGGCCACCACGATCAGAAGCTCAATCAACGAAAAACCCTTTTGGTTCTTACGCATTCAGAATCTCCTTGGAATTTGGCATTCCGCGAACTGACCCCATATGATGCATGTCTTCTGCCAAAGGCACTGCTCTATTTTGCAAACTGCAGTAGTATGGTAAGTAACTCATTATGCAGAGCTTACAATTTGCCGTAGAAACAAATTCCACCATCGCCAGTACGACCGATCCAATTCCATCCTGGAAATGACACTTTCCGTCACCACTTAATGTCGCTTCAACCGTTCGCAGTTCCTACTTGAAGGACAGCATAAATCGGCCGCATGGCTTTCTCCTATGCCGCTCAGAACCTCCTCCGCGGATGTGGAGCGGTTTGTCGCACACAAGAATTCCTTTTCAGGACTTGGAAACGCCTCCGCACGTAATAATTGAAGCTGCGGGTGCCCGCCGATAAACTCCCTCGTATGGATAGCCCAGCGCTTGCACCAAATCCCGGCCAGGGTCTGCGCCGATACCTAACGTCGCCTGCTGTAATCTTTGTCCTGGCCTTTGCGATACGCCTCGCCTATCTCGCGTACGTGCAGTGGATCCGGCCTGGACGCATCGTCACGCACATCGTCCCCGGTTACGAAACCGGCCAGATCGCACGCTCTCTCGCCGAGGGGCGCGGCTTCAGCTCGCCATTGAATGTGGAATCCGGACCGACCGCCTGGATCACGCCGGTTTATCCCTACATCCTGGCGGGCATTTTCAAGGTTTTCGGAATTTATGCGCGGAGCACCGAAATCGTCATCAAAATCTTGAATTGCCTTCTGGCGGCACTAGCCTGCTTTCCCCTGTATGCGCTTGGCCGGCGGCTGTTCAGCCCCGGCGTTGGCGCCGCTGCGGCCTGGTGCTGGGCTCTGAATAGCACTTCGCTCTTCTTTTGCGCCGTTTGGACCTGGGATACCAGCCTGTCGGCACTGCTCCTGACCCTTCTGCTGTGGGCCACCTACGCGCTGGACGATACGGACCGCCCAAGCCGCTGGACCGGTTATGGCGGGCTCTGGGCTTTCGGTGCGCTGACCAACGCCGCCGTTCTCTCGGTATTTCCGGGCTTGCTCGGATATGCGACCTATCGGGCGCGGCAACGCGGCGCCTCCTGGCTGCGGCTTGGGGTCCTGGCACTGGTGGTCTTTGCAGCGGGTGTTTCTCCCTGGCTGATCCGCAACCAGGTTGTCTTCCACAAGGCGCTGCTGTTCCGGTCCCCGTTCGGCTTGGTACTGTGGCTGGGGAACAATCCCGAGGTTCCCGATACCTGGTCCTGGTGGCTGCATCCCACCGAGAATGCGCAGGAACGCGAAAAGTTTGTCCGCATGGGTGAGATCGCCTATATGCAAGAAAAACAGAGCTTGGCCATGCAATTCATCAAAACACACCCTGCGGATTTCGGACGTTTCGTCTTCCGGCGTTTCATGTACAACTGGACGGGAACGTGGGAGCCCCTGGCCGATATCTGGAAAGGGATTCCGCTGTCGCTGAAGATCAGCCTGGCGGGCGGCTATCTCTTCTCCTTGCTGGCTTTGCTGGGCTTGTTCCTGGTGCAGCGCGCGCAGCCGTTGCAAAGCATCCCGCTGCTCTGCCTGCTGCTTCTCTTTCCGCTGGTGTACTACATCACGCAAACGTCCCCGCGCTACCGGCATCCGATTGACCCTGCCATGGGACTGCTGGCGGTCCTGGCCGTGGCCTATCCGCTGCGGACGCTGCGCGGCAAACGGCGGCTGCCGGCGGGCAAGGTGGATCCGCTCGCAGAACTCGCTCCGCGCCGCTGACGGCCGGCGCCTGCGGCTTGCCCCTCACTCGGCAAGCCGCTACACGTTGTGTTTTTTTGCGTAGTGCCGGAAGGAACGGTAACTGATCTTCAGCAACTCGGCGGCGCGGGTGCGCACACCACCGGCGGCTTCCAAGGCGGCCTGCAGGTAACGTCTTTCCATTTCCGCCATCTGCTTTTCAAAATCCAGCCCGTCGACGGACAAATGGAAAGACCCGTTGCCCGGCGCACTCGCCGGCGTTTCGTAACCGCCAATGCGGCCCGGCAGAACGCCGACGGAAACCTCGCTTCCGATTTCGAGAGCCACCGCGCGCTCCATGGTATTCTCGAGCTCGCGCACATTTCCCGGCCATTCGTAGGCTTCCAGGCGGCGCATGGCTTCGGGAGAAATCCCCCGGATCGGCTTGTTCATCACCTTCGTGAACTTTTCCAGGAAATGCCGCGCCAGCAGCGGAATGTCGTCGCGCCGTTCGCGCAACGGCGGGAGATGGATGGGGATGACGCTGAGCCGGTAATAGAGGTCTTCCCGGAAGCGCCCTTCGGCGATCTCCTTTTCGAAATCCTTGTTGGTGGCGGTAATCACGCGCACATCCACGTCCGTCTCTTCCGTGCTGCCCAGCGGACGCAGCTTCCCTTCCTGCAGCACGCGGTAGAGCTTTACCTGCATGGTCAGGCTCATGTTGCCGATCTCGTCCATGAAGAGCGTGCCGCCGTGCGCCGCCTGGAAAAGCCCGCGGCGGTTTTCATTGGCTCCCGTAAAGGCGCCCTTCATATATCCGAAAAGTTCGGATTCCAGCAGGGTCTCGGGAAACGCGCCGCAGTTGATGGTGATAAACGGGGCCGCGGCCCGGGCGCTGTTCTCGTGGATGGCGCGGGCCACCAGCTCCTTTCCCGTCCCGCTCTCCCCCGTGATCAGCACGCGGCTGCTCTGCGGGGCGACGGTCTGGATCAACTCGAAGATGGCGCGCATACTCGGGCTCTGCCCGATGATGTTGTCCAGGCCCGTCAGCCGGCGCACTTCCCGGCGCAGATAGCCGGCCTCCTTCTGCAAGCGCAGGTTTTCAGAAGCGGCGCGCACCGCGCGCCTCAACTGGTCCACCAGTTCGTGATCCTTGATGACGTAGCGGTCCGCGCCGGAATTGACGGCCGCAATGGCCGTTTCCACCGTGGGCACGCCGGTAATCAGCAGGAAAAAGCAGTCCGGAGAGACCTCCTTGACATACTTCAGCAGGTCCACACCCGTGCTGCCGGGCATGCGAATATCCGAAATCACGATGTCGAAAATCTTGGCTGCCAGCTTGCGCTGCGCCTCTTCCACGGAATGGGCCACCTCAACCTTGTGGCCTTCCTTGCGAAAGGTAATCTCCAACAGTTCACAGATTGAGCGTTCGTCATCCACCACGAGAATGAGTGCCATACGTGTATCCGTTCCTCGAAAATCCGCCTCGGTCCCGCCCGGGGCTATGCCACCCGGGGCAATTCCACGACAAACTCTGCGCCCTGGTTCTTTTCCGAAATCACGCTGATCTTTCCGCTGTGCGCCTGCACGATCTGATAGACAATGGAAAGCCCGAGCCCGGTACCGCCCTCGAACCCCGATTGCAGGGGCTCAAATATTTTTTCTCGGCGCTTGGCATCCAGGCCGACGCCGGTGTCGCGAAAGGCAATGCGCAGCCAGGACAATTGCGGCTCCAGTTGCACGGTGAGCGTGCCGCCCCCGGGCATGGCCCGCAAGGCGTTGTCGCACAGGTTCCAGAACACCTGTTTCATGCGGTTCACGTCCACCCGGGCACGCAGCATCTTCCCGGTGTAGACGCGAACGATCCGATACTTGGCCTGATACTCCGGTTTCTTTTCGATCAGGGTCAGCACTTCATCGAGCAGCGCGCTGACGTCCGCTTCCTGGAATTCGTAGGTCTTCTCATGCGCGTAGCTGAGAAAGTCGGTGATGATCTGGTTCAGCCTCTCCGATTCGCGGCTGACGATATTCACCAGGTGCTTCTCATCCTCCTCCAGAGGCACCAGCCGCGCCAGTTCCTTTACGGCCCCAGCCATGGCCGTAAGGGGCTGCCGGATTTCGTGGGCGATGGCAGCCGACAGCCGTCCCAGCGCCGCCATGCGTTCCTTCGTGGCCACTTCCTGTTCCAGGCGCCGCAATTCCGTCAGGTCCTGAAAATTGAAAACAAAGCCGCTTTGCCGCGGATCGCGCGACCGAAACGGCGACACGGATATCCCCAGGAAGCGTTCCTCTTGGTCCGCCGTCAGAAAATCGATCTCCCGCCGCGCCACCATGTCGCCTTGCCCATCCGTCTTTCCCGGCAGCCAGAACCCGGGGAACTTCTCGGCCAGGCTCGCCCCGCGCAGATCCTCGAAGCGGTACCCGAGAATCTCCTCACCCGTGCGGTTCAGGAGCAGGATGCGGCCTTCCAGGTCGGTGGTGATCAGGCCCCCGCGCATCGAATCGATGATGTCTTCGGTGAAGTTCCGCAGGTCGAGAAGCTCTTCGCGCTTTTCCTCAAGCTCCTGGCCCTTGGAATAGAGTGACTGCGCGAGCAATCCGGAAAGATAGGCCACCGCGAAGAACGCCAGGAAATGGCTGAGGAACCACAGGCGCAGTCCGGCCGCGGCGGGTACCACGGCATATGTCCGGGGAACCTTTTCCGCATAGGCAACCACCGAAAGCGCCGCCAGGAGCACCAGGCACAGCCCGGCGGTGACGAAGGCCATGCGCCGGCTGAAAAGAATGCTGGCCACAATAATGACCAGCAAGTAGAGGGAGATAAAATAGCTTTCCTGGACCCCGGTGACGTAGACCACCGCGGTAATGAGCAAGATATCGCCGCCCACCTGCAACGGCGCGTGCCAGCGGGCCTGCGGAATCCAGCGCACCAGGATGGCGTACAGGATGCCCAGGGTAATCCAGAAGATCATGATGAGCGGGAGGAGATAGCGGGAGAAAACCGAGGGCGGCGCATACTGCGGCCAGACCACGGCCACGCCCAGGATGAGCACGATCATCATCAGCCGGACGCGTGTCAGCCAATGCAGCCAGTCCCGCGTTGCTTGCGTATGCTCCATGCGCTCCGCTACCGAAAAAAAGTGCCCCTCGCCGGCCGTTTAGGAGCTGCGATGGAGCCGGAGAAGGCATGTCCTGAGAAGTATTTCCCTCAGGCTTCGCCGACTGCCCGGCGCAGCCGCGACACTTTGGGGATTGCGGCTACTTGCTCAACTTGCCGATCAGCGAGAAGAGCGGCAGATACATCGAAATGACCACGCCGCCGACGACGCCGCCCAAAACCACGATCATGATGGGTTCCAGCGCCGTCAATAGATCCTTTACCGCCGCGTCCACTTCTTCTTCATAGAAGTCGGCGATCTTCTGCAGCATGGTGTCCATCGCACCCGTCTGTTCGCCGACCCCGATCATCTGCGTGACCATCCCCGGGAAAACGTTCGATTCTTTCAGCGGCTCGGTGAGCGTCTTGCCTTCTTCCAGCGACTTGCGCACGCTCAGCAGCGCCTTCTCGATGACCGCGTTGCCCGCCGTCCGCGCCGTGATGTCCAATCCCTCCAGGATGGGCACGCCGCTGGAGATCAACGTTCCCAACGTGCGCGTAAAGCGCGCCACGCCGATCTTGCGCAGCAGGACCCCCATGAGCGGAAGCTTGAGCAGCAAAGCATCCAGGAAATAGCGCCCCTGCGGCGTCCCGTACCAGGCCTTGACACCGAAGAAGGCTCCGACTGCCGTCACCAGGATCATGAACCCGAAAATGCTGCCGATGAAGTTGCTCAGCGCGATCACGATCTTGGTCGGCAGTGGCAGATCGACACCCAGGCCCAGGAACAACGTTGCGAAAATCGGCACTACTTTCCACAACAGCAAGACGATGACGCCGCCGGCCACCGAGAGAACACCGATCGGGTAGACCATGGCCGATTTCACCGCGCGCTGCAGTTTCACGTTCTTTTCGATGTACGTGGCCAGGCGCTGCAGAATGGTGTCCAGAATACCGCCCGTTTCCCCGGCTTCCACCATGTTCACATAGAGCGGGTCGAACACCTTGGGATACCCGCGCATGGCCGCGGAAAGCGTCGAGCCGCCCTCGACGGCGCCGCGCGTGCCGACCAGGACCTTCTGAAACGTCGGGTTCTCCTGCTGGCTGGCGAGAATTTCCAGACACTGCACCAGCGGAAGTCCGGCGTCGATCATTACCGAAAACTGGCGCGTGAAAATCGCCAGATCCTTGGCTGTCACGCCGCCGCCAAACGTCGGAAGGTTGAACTCCTTGCCCTTCTCCGACATCTTGGTGGGCGTGATCTGCTGGCGCCGCAGCATCATGCTGAGTTCGTTCTTGTTCGGCGCGGCCATTTCACCGCTCACGGTGGCGCCCGCGCGATTCGTGCCTCGATAGGTAAAAACGGGCATGTTCGTACCCCTCCTCAGTCACTGCTCTCGGCCCGCCCGGCCTGCACCGGGCGAAAACCGGTTTACCGCCGCCCCGTGGGAGCCTTCATGCCGCCGGCCGGACTCGTTGCGACGCCACGGTTGATCATGTCCTGCAGTTCGTCCTGGTTCGACGAGCGTGAGAGGGCTGTTTCCAGGGAAATCTGTTTCTGGAAAAAGGCATTCGCCAGGCTCTGGTTGAAGGTCTGCATGCCCGATACGCCGGTGCCCGTCTGCATGGAGGAATAGATCTGATGGATCTTGTCCTCGCGGATCAGGTTGCGGATGGCCGGAGTCGGCACCAGGATTTCCATCACCATCAAGCGGCCCCGCCCATCCATGCGCGGCAGCAGGGCTTGACAGAGAATCCCTTCCAGCACCATGGAAAGCTGCGCGCGAATCTGCGGCTGCTGGTGGGACGGGAAAACGTCAATGATGCGGTTGATGGTCGAAGCCGCCGAATTCGTGTGCAGGGTCGCAAAGGTTAAATGGCCCGTTTCCGCGATGCGCAGCGCCGACTCGATGGTTTCCAGATCGCGCATTTCGCCGATGAGCACCACGTCGGGATCTTCACGCAGCGCGGCGCGCAGCGAATTGGCGAAGGAATGCGTGTCCGAGTGGACTTCACGCTGGTTCACCAGGCACTTCTTGTGGTTGTGCAGGAACTCGATGGGGTCCTCGACCGTGATCATGTGCTCTTCGCGCTCGCTGTTGATCTTGTCGAGCATCGCGGCCAGCGTGGTGGATTTCCCCGAACCCGTCGGCCCAGTCACCAGAACCAGCCCGCGCGGCTTATCGCACATGGTCTTGATGATCGGCGGCAGTCCCAGCGCCTCGAAGTTCTTGATCTCCCAGGGAATGGTCCGGAAGACCGCGGCGACCGCGCCGCGCTGATTGAAGATGTTGCCGCGGAATCGCGCGATATTCTTCAAGCCGAAGGAAAAGTCGAGCTCCAGGTTCTCCTCGAAACGGTGCTTCTGCGCGTCGGTGAGCACGCTGTAGGCCAGCGACTTGGTATCCGCGGCGGTCAGCGGCGGCATGTCCAGCGGCTTCAGATGCCCGTGCACGCGGATGCGCGGCGCGCTGTTGGTGGTGATGTGCAGGTCGCTCCCGCCCATCTCGATCATCTTCTTCAGCAATTCGCTCAGCGTGATTCCAGCCATACCGGTCTTGCCCCCGTTCTAGAGCACCGTTTCGCGCAGCACTTCTTCCAATGTCGTGACGCCGGCGGCGGCCTTGATCAGGCCGCTGCGCCGCAAGGTGATCATTCCCGTCTCGATCGCCTTCTTCTTCAACTCCAGTGCCGAAGCGCCCACGAGAATTAATTCCTTCAGCTCGTCGGTGATCTCCATGACCTCGTAGAGGCCCGCGCGTCCCTTGTACCCGCCCTTATTGCAGGTCGAACAGCCCTTGCCGTGATAGACCTTGGTGGTCTTGGCCTCTTCCGGCGAATACCCGGCGTCGATCAGCGCCTGCACCGGAATATCCAGCACTTCCTTGCAGTTCGCGCAGATGCGCCGGACCAGGCGTTGCGCGCAGATCAGGTTCACCGAAGTGGCCACCAGGAACGGCTCGATGCCCATGTTCATCATGCGGCTGATGGTCGAGGGCGCGTCGTTGGTGTGCAGCGTGGAGAGCACCAGGTGGCCCGTCAGAGCGGCCTTGACCGCGATTTCCGCCGTCTCGAAGTCGCGAATCTCGCCCACCAGGATGATGTTCGGGTCCTGCCGCAGGAAGGCGCGCAGCGCGGCGGCAAAGTTCAGACCGATCTGCTCCTTCATCTGCACCTGGTTGACGCCCTGCAATTGGAACTCGACCGGGTCTTCCGCGGTCATAATGTTGGTTTCCACGGTATTGAGCTTGGCGACCGAGGAATACAGGGTGTTCGTCTTGCCCGAGCCCGTCGGACCGGTAACCAGCACCATGCCGTAAGGCCGCAGAATGTTGCGCTCGAATTTGGCCAGCGATTCCGGCTCGAAACCCAGCTTGGTCATGTCCAGGCGCAGGTTCTCTTTGTCCAGCAACCGCAGAACGATTTTTTCGCCGTACAGCGTGGGCACCGTGGAAACGCGGAAGTCCAGTTCCTTTTTCTTGCCGTCTGCCTTGTACTTGATCATGATGCGGCCGTCCTGCGGCAGGCGCTTTTCCGCGATGTCCAGCTTGGCCATGATCTTCATGCGGCTGGTGATGGCGTCCTTCACCCGCATCGGTGGCGTCATCACCGTCTGCAGAATGCCGTCAACGCGGTAGCGCACGCGCATCTCCATCTCGTACGGCTCGACGTGAATATCGCTGGCGCCCATCTTCACCGCGTTGGTCAGAATCATGTTGACCAGCTTGATGATGGGAGCTTCCTCGGCGACGCGCTCCAGCGCCGACGCGTCCATCTCCGCTTCTTCCGCGGCCAGCTCGACGTCCTGCTCCTCCTCGTCGACCAGCTCGCTCATCATCTTGCTAAGATCTTCCTGCTGCGCACTGGCCGCCCCATAGAAGCGGGTAATGGCCTCCGCGATGGCCGATTCCGAGGCCACCACCGGCTCCACGTTGAACCCGGTCATGAACTTGATATCGTCCATGGCGAAGACGTTGGTGGGGTCGGTCATCGCGATGGTCAGAACGGAACCCACGCGGGAGAGCGGGATCACCTGGTAGCGCGTCGCGGTATCCTGCGGGATCAGCTTGATGACCGCCGGATCGATCTCATAAAACTTCAGGTTGATCGAGGGAACGCCGTATTGCCGGGACAACACACCCGTGATGTCGTCGTCGGTGATGAAGCCCAGCTTGGCCAGACAGCTGCCGAGCTTGCCACCGTTCGTGCGCTGATGCTCCAGGGCTTTCTGCAGCTGTTCCTGGGTGATCAGGCTTTCTTTAATCAGTATTTCGCCGAGCCGGACGGACATCCAGCACTCCCCGGGTTCTGCACCCAAATTTAACCTTAGCAGAGGGGGAACGGGGTCAAAGGGACAAATTCGGCCCTCGTTCTGTAAGGGCTAACACCTGTCCGGAAGAGCAGGCACCCTGTCCGCTCGGGAAAGTGTCATTCTTGACTTGCCTCGCACTGACAGTTATCGTGCGGAGAGATGTCCCACTCTGTGTCACTGCCGGATTTCGACACCCGCTTGACCAAAATTGTCCATACCCCGGCGCGTCCTTCCCTTTTCCACCACCCCCTGCTTTCCTACTACGATGCGCTTTTCGCCGCGCTCGGTCCGCAGCACTGGTGGCCGGGGCGCACGCCTTTTGAAGTCATCGTGGGCGCCATCCTGACGCAGAACACCTCGTGGACCAACGTCGAGCGCGCGATCGTCAATCTGCGCCGCGAAAAACTGCTGCACCCGGCCGCGCTCCAGCGCGTCTCCACGGCGAAGCTGGCCCGCTGCATCCGCCCCTCCGGTTATTTCCGCCAGAAAGCGCTGAAGCTGAAAGCCTTCGTGCGTTTTCTGCGCAAGGAGTACGGCGGCTCGCTGGCGCGCATGTTTCGCACGCCCACCGCGGAACTTCGCGAACTCCTGCTCGGCGTCCACGGCATCGGACCGGAGACCGCCGACTCCATCCTGCTCTATGCCGGCGCGCATCCCGTTTTCGTCGTGGACGCCTATACGCGGCGCATCCTCGAGCGCCACGGCCAGGCGCTGCCCCGCGACCCCTACGAGCAGATCCGCGCGCACTTCGAGCGCCACCTCCCGCGCCGCGTGCCGCTCTACAACGAATACCACGCCCTGCTCGTGCGTACTGCCAAGGACTGGTGCCGCAAGACCAATCCCCGCTGCGCCGCTTGCCCCCTGCGCTCCTTTCTGCCGCAGCCCCGCGCCGCCCGCGTCCTTCCTCCCGCTGGCGCACGCAAGACGGCGGTTCCCGCTCCATGAGCCCCGCGCATCCCAAGCAGCGCTTGCGCCTGGCGGTTGGCGGCATCCTCCTGACTCTGCTTCTTGCCGCCGTATTCGTTCTCGGCTCGCTCGATGTGCCCATCGAACCGAAGAGCTGGCCCCAGATCCTGACGCTCTACGCCGTCTCGAGTTTTATCACCGCGGCGCTGATCGTCTTCGGCCTGATCCTCATGCGCACCGTGTTGCGCTTGTGGACCGAGCGCAATAAACAGCAGCTCGGCGCCCGCTTCAAGACCAAGATGGTTCTGGGCGCGATGGTCATCTCCCTGCTGCCCATCTTTTTCATGTTCATCGTCAGCTACTCGCTCCTCAACCGCACCCTGGCGCGCTGGTTCCCTCGCCCGCTGGAGCTTGCCGTCCAGGAGACCCGGACGCTGCTCGCCGATTTCGGCAGGGTCCAATTGCAGCGCATGAACCAACTGGAAGCTGCCGCTACCGCTCCCTCCGGTTCCGCGGACCCGAAGGCCGCAGCGTCGCAACCCGAGGAGTGGCCCGCACGGGCCGTGGCCCTGGGCGCGGACGCCGCGTGGCTCCTGCACGAGGACGGCAGCATGTCTCACGTCGTCCGCCACGCTGCCTTTTCGCTGAACTCCGCGCAGACCGCCATCCCCCTCGCGGTTACCCCGCAGCGCGCCCGCACGCTGCCCAGCGGCGCGCAGATCTGGCTCCTGGGCCAGGAAACCTACATCGGGAACACCCCCACGCCCTACCCGCACGCCACGGCGCTGGTTGTGGCCCGCCGCCTCCCCCAGAATTTCCTTGAACGCTACGCGGAAGTGGACAAGCAGTCCCTGGCCTACGCCTACGAAAAGCAGCATCTGCGCGCCCTCAAGACGCAGATGCTGCAGATTCTTCTGCTCTTCACCCTGCTTCTGCTCTTCTCCGCGTTGTGGATGGCCCTGTTTCTCGCCAAGCAAGTCACCGTCCCCATCCAAGCCCTGGCCGAAGGCACCCGCGAAATCTCCTCCGGCAATTTCGATTACCAGGTCCCCGAACAGGCTCAGGACGAACTCGGCGTACTGGTGCGCTCCTTCAACGCCATGACCACCCAGTTGCGCGACAGCCGCCGCCAGATCGACGAATTCACGCGCAGTCTGCAGCAAGCCGTCCAGGAGCTGGAGCGCCGCCGCCAGCTCATGGAGACGATTCTCGAGAACATTCCGACCGGAGTCGTCTCCCTGGACGCCAGCGGCGCCGTTCTGCGCACCAACCCGGCCATGACCCGCATCACCGGAGAGACTGCGGGAAACGCGCAGACCTTGGAACAGCTGCTGGGGCCGGACGCGGCGCGCCTGATGCACAATCTGATGCGCCGCGCGCAGCGCATGGGCGTGGTCACACGGGAGATCGAGCTGATCGTGCAGGGCCGCGTGCTGCACGCCGCCGTCACGGTGAGCTCGCTGGGGCCGCGCCGCGCCAATACCGGCTACGTCGTGGTCCTGGACGACCTCACCGAAGTGCTGCGCGCGCAGAAATCGGCGGCCTGGCAGGAAGTAGCCAAGCGCATCGCCCATGAAATCAAGAATCCCCTGACGCCCATCCATCTCTCCGCCCAGCGTCTGACCCGCTTCCTGGAGCGCCGCGGAGCCCAGCCCGGCGCGCCAGCCGAGCGCGATCCGGAGCTAGCCACCCTGGTGCAGGAATGCTCGCGGCTCATCGAACGCGAAGTCGCCACCCTGGCTTCCCTGGTCAACGAGTTTTCGCAGTTTGTGCGCTTCCCCACCGCCAAGCTCGGTCCCACGGACGCCAACCAGGTGATCCGCGAGGCCCTCGAGGTCTTCGCCGGGCGCCTCGACGGCGTCTCCGTGCAGACGCAACTGGAAAGCCGTCTTCCGGCCGTGCGCGGGGACGGCGGCCTGTTGCGCAGCGTCTTCGTCAATCTCATTGACAACGCCGCCGAGGCCCTGGAGAACGCCCGGGTCAAGCAGATCCGCATCGCCACCCGCGCCATCCCCGACGCCGAGATGGTCGAGATCCGCATCGAAGATACCGGCCACGGCATCTCCCCGGAGGACAAGGACAAGCTCTTCCTGCCCACGTTTTCGACCAAGGAACGCGGCACCGGCCTGGGTCTGGCCATCGTCGCGCGCATCATTGCCGAACATGGCGGTACAATCCGTGTGGAGGATAATCGTCCGGTCGGCTCGCGCTTTTTCATTGAGCTTCCGGTGATCGAGCCCGTTCCGGCTCCGCCCGGAGAAAGCGCTTGAAGCGGGCCTAGCCCGATACCCATGACCACCCATTCCCGCATTCTGGTGGTGGACGACGAAGCCGGCATCCGCGAATCGCTCTCCTCGATCCTGCGCGACGAAGGCTATCTCGTCGAAGCCCTGCCTTCCGGCGAAGAGGCCCTGCTGCGCGCCACCGCCGGCGACGTCGAAGTCGTGCTCCTGGACATCTGGCTCGCCAGCATGGACGGCCTGGAGACTCTCAGCCGCCTGCAGGGCCTGCCCCGCCCGCCCCTGGTGATCATCATCTCCGGCCACGGCAACATCGAGACCGCCGTGCGCGCCACCAAGCTCGGCGCCTTCGACTTCGTCGAAAAGCCCCTTTCCCTGGAAAAGATCATCGTGCTGGTGCGCAACGCCGTCCAGCAGCGCCATCTTGCGGAGGAAAACCAGCTCCTGCGCGCGGAACTCGGCCAGCGCTACCAGGTGATCGGCGAAAGCGTGCCCATGAAGGCCCTGCGCCAGCAGATCGCCGTCACCGCCCCCACCAACGGCCGCGTCCTCATCTACGGCGAAAGCGGCACCGGCAAGGAGCTCGTCGCCCGCGCCCTGCACGCCGCCAGCCTGCGCAGCAAGGGCCCCTTCGTGGAGATGAATTGCGCGGCCATTCCCGAGGAACTCATCGAATCCGAGCTCTTCGGCCACGTCAAAGGCAGCTTCACCGGGGCCACCGAAGACAAGATCGGCAAGTTCCAGAAGGCCGACGGCGGCACACTCTTCCTCGACGAAGTCGGCGACATGAGCCTGCGCACCCAGTCCAAGGTCCTGCGCGTCCTCGAACAGCAGCGTTTCGAGCCCGTCGGCTCCAACCAGACCGTCACTGTGGACGTCCGGGTCCTCGCCGCCACCAACAAGAATCTCGAACAGGAGATCGCCCGCGGCGCCTTCCGCCAGGATCTCTTCTACCGCCTGAACGTCATTCCCTTCTTCGTGCCCCCGCTGCGCGAGCGCCAGGAGGATATCCCCATCCTGGCCCGCTATTTCCTCGCCGAGTTCTGCGAGGCCTACGGCCGCCGCACTCGCGAGATCAGCGACCCCGCCATGGAGGTCCTCCTCCGCTATCCCTGGCCCGGCAACGTGCGCGAGTTGAAAAATCTCGTCGAGCGCCTCGTGATCATGTGCCCGCAGCAGCGCATCGAACCTCACCACCTTCCTCCCGAGCTCTTCCGCGGCGCCGCGGAAAGCCCGCAGCAGCCGTACGCCACTTTGCAGGAAGCGCGCAGCGCCTACGAGCGGGAATTCATCCTGCGCAAGCTCCAGGAAAACCGCTGGAACATGACCCAGACCGCCGCATCCCTCGGCGTCGAGCGCAGCCACCTCTACCGCAAAATGAAGTCCCTGGGCATCGCCGCTCCGGAGTAGCAGCGCCCGGCCGCTTCCCCGCCCGAAGGACTTGCGTAAATTTAACGCTCCTGCAAGTGCACTCTCCCCGACCTGGTTCTCTGTCCCCCGTAACGCTTTCCCGGATAACTGCGATTAGGCGTCGCCGAAATTCCCGAAACGGTGTAGTCTTCCCGCAATTCGGTGCATGACCCTAGACAGCTTGGATTGGCCTCGCGGCTCTCCCTGGAGTGTTCCCGTCCTGCCGCGGCCCACATCCCGGGGACGTTGTGCCGTCTTGCCCGGCCCGCCGCCCCGTGCGGTGCGGCATGTCACAGCCGAGGAGAACCGCTTTGAAAAAAATCCTACTTGCGCTGCTCGCCATCCTGGCCGCGGGGGTTCCGCCGGTGCGCGGACAGGCTCAGATCAGCAGCACGGCCAAACCCATGCTTGCGGAGTCCAGGAACCGCACCTTTTTCCCAAAAAACTGGGTGCGAGGTTTCGTGGATTTCGGAATTGCGCCCTCCCACAACGAACCGGACCTCGGCCGCTGCTCGTTTCCCCAAGCCCCCAACTCGGGCGGCACTCGCACGCTCTGCACCGCCTACGCGCGCTATATGCTGATCGGCTACATGGAGTTCCAGCCGCTGGCCCGCACCCCGGCGCGCCACCTCTTCCTCTTCTTCGAGCCCAAGCTCTCCTTCGGCCGCAATATCCCGCAGCTCCACTACTCCGCTTCCATGGAGCCGATTGCCTATGACCGCTCCATGGGCATCGGATTCCAGCTGCCGAAAAATTTCGAGCTGCGCGTCACGCAGCACCAGGTCAATTACCTGGGCCGCTATCGCCGCTACGTGGGCCCCTCGGACCTCGGCAAAAACGGCCCCTACGGCCTGTACACCACCATCAACGTGCGCTGGTCGTTCGGCGGGTATGGACGCGCGGGCGCGCCGCCGGCGTACTGAAGCACTGCGAATCTTGCGGGAAGGCCACCGCGGGACGTCGCGGCCTCTTACTCTTTCTCGTCCTCTACTTCGTCCTGCGCTTCGTTCTGATCTTCGGTCAGGGCCTCGAGTTGCACGTGCCAGTCCAGATCCCGGACGCGTTGCGGGTGATCGCGCCAGCCGGGCGCCACCTTCACGTGTGTTTCCAGAAAGATCTTCGTGCCCAGCAGCGCCTCCAACTCCTTGCGCGCTTCCGTGCCGATGCGCTTGAGCATCGCCCCCTTGCTCCCGATCAGGATCTTCTTCTGGGCGTCGCGCTCCACGTACAGCGTGGCGTAAATCCGCAAGATCTTCGGGCTCTCCTCGAATTTCTCCACCACCACCGCCAGCGCGTGCGGCACTTCGTGGTACGTCTGCTCGATGGCCTTTTCGCGGATGAGCTCCGCCGCCAGGAAGCGCTCCGGCTGGTCCGTCACTTGATCTTCGGGAAAGTGCGCCGCGCCTTCCGGCAGGTGCCGGACGATTTCGTCGAGCAGCTCCTTGCAGCCCGTGCCCTTCAGCGCGGAAATCGGCACGATGGCCGCGAAATCGTACTCCTTCTGATAGGCGGCGATCAGCGGCAGCAGTTGCGTCTTCGGCAGGCGGTCCACCTTGTTCAGCGCCAGGATCGTGGTGCCCCCGAAACTCTTCGCGCGCTGCAGCAGGTACACATCGGGTCCGGCAAACGGCCGGCTGGCGTCCACCATCAGCAGCAACACGTCAATTCCTTCCAGCGCCGCAGCCACTTCGCGCATCATCTGCCGGCCCAGTGCGCTCTCCGCCTTGTGCAGCCCCGGCGTGTCAATGAACACGATCTGCCCGCCGGGACGGTTCACGATGCCCTGGATGCGGTTGCGCGTGGTCTGCGGCTTGGACGTCACAATGGCGATCTTCTGCCCCACGTAGCGGTTCAGCAGCGTGGACTTCCCCGCATTGGGCCGCCCCACGATGGCCACGAATCCCGAACGGAACGCCTGCTTCGGCTCTGTCTTCATTGCTCTCCTGAGTGGATGTGCGGCTGCCGGAACTCGCCGCGGAAACGAAGAGACGCACCCGCGGCTGCGCTGTCAGTGTAGCAGGAACTGCCGTGCGCCAGGCCGGCGCAAGGAATCCGCGCGGCCCGCAAACGCACGCAGCCGCGTGCTTCCGCCCCGCTTCTTCTCAGCGCTGCACAACCTTCGCCGTGCGCTCCCCGGCCAGCTTGCGAATGCGCACGCGCAGCACCTTGCGCTGGTTGGCCTCCAGCACTTCGAA
Organism: Terriglobia bacterium; assembly: GCA_020073585.1. GTDB lineage: Bacteria > Acidobacteriota > Terriglobia > Acidiferrales > UBA7541 > Acidiferrum. The sequence continues at coordinate 87,270 of JAIQEV010000003.1, read as the reverse complement.
GCGGTAGCCCTCGAGATCGATCTGGTCGTTGGGCGCGGGCACGCGGCCCAGCAGGTGGCTGAGCAGCCCGGCGATGGTCGTCACCGTCTCATCCGTATCCTTGCCGAACTGAATCCCCAGCAGCTCTTCGATATTCGAGATGGCCACGCTGCCGCGCACCACGAACGCCCCGTCCGCCTCGCGCACCACGTCCGCGCGGGGCTGCCGCCCTTCCCCGCCCATCTCCCCGACGATCTCCTCGACCAGGTCCTCGACCGTGGCAATGCCCGCCACCGAGCCGTGCTCGTCGATCACCACCGCCATCTGCTGATCCTTCTGGCGCATCTCCTTGAGCAGCTCGGAGCCGCTCTTGGTCTCCGGCACCAGCAGCACCGGCCGCGTCAGCTCGCGCACCCGCCGCCGCGACAGTTCGTTCTCCGGCACCTGCAGCAGGTCCTGCGCGAAGACCACCCCGAATATGTCGTCCAGCGAGGTTTCGTAGACCGGCATGCGCGAAAAGCGCGTCTCCACGAAGTGCTTCCGCAGCTCGCCGAGCGTGGCCCCCGCCGAGATGGCCAGGATGTCCGGGCGCGCCGTCATCACCTCGCGCACCCGCTTATCGCTGAACTCCACCACCTGCTCGATCAGCTCCGCCTGGCCGCGCTCCAGAATCCCTTCCTCCTCTGCCGCTTCCACCAGCGCCTCGATCGCTTCGCTGTCTCCGCGCTTGGCTTCCGCGCTTCCCGGCTCCTGTTCGGAGATGCGCGCCAGCGATTCCGCTCCGTCCAGAAAGGCGCGCACCGGCCACACCAGCCAGGCGCAGGCGCGCACAAACGGCAGCAGCGGAAGGAGCCAGCGCCCCGTCGTGCGGTACAGGAGCATGTCCGGCAGGAAATGCATGCCCACCACCACTTCCAGCCCCAGAAAAACGCAGAACTGCAGCAGGGCCTCCCAGGTTCCGGGCACGAAGTACACCAGCCCGCGCGTCGTCTCCACCAGCAGCAGCGCCAGCCAGAAATGGCCGAGCAGCCGGAAGGTGCGCGCGGCCTGCCGCCGCTCCATGCGCAACCGCGGCTCGATCTCCGCTTCGAAGATTTCCAGGTGCTCGTGGACGCGGCCCGTGGTCATGCGCCCGAGCTCGCGGTAGAGAATCGCCAGGTAGGAAAAAACGGGCAGCCCCGCGGCCAGCAGGGCCAAGCCCAGGGCAAACAGCCAGGATTCCGTGATCACGCCAGCCTCAATCGCCGCCGCAGCTTCGCTTCCACCCGGTCCATCTGCCCGCGGTCGGTCTCGTGGTCATAGCCCAGCAGGTGCAGCGCCCCGTGCAGGATCAGGATGCGCAATTCCGCCGGAAAGGTCCGCCCGAAGCGCGCCGCATTGCGCCGCGCCGTGGCCGCGGAAATCGCGATGTCCCCGAGATACGCCGTCGCGGCGCCGGCCGCTGCTTTGCGCCGCGCCGCCGGCTTCTTGCGCGCTTCCGCCGGAAAGGACAGCACGTCCGTGGGCCCCTGTTTCTTGCGGAAGGTCTCGTTCATGCGGGCCATCTCCGCGTCGCTCACGAAGCACACCGTCACGCTGCGCTCCGCCAGGCCCAGCTCGCTCGCCACGCGCCGGAGAAACTCTTCGAGAGGCCGGCGCGCGATGCGCACCGCCCGCTGGCGGTTCAGAATCATCCCCGCGATTCTTCTTTTTTGCCGGCTGCTTCCGCCTTGCCGTTTTCCGCGGGGTCGCTGCGCGCGCCCGCCGGCACCTCGTACTCCTCGTAGGCGCGGATGATCTGCTGCACCAGGTTGTGGCGCACCACGTCCTTTTCATTGAACTGCACCACCGCGATGCCCTCGATCTTGCCGCAGATCTCGATCGCCTCCACCAGCCCGGAGCGTTTCCCGCTCGGCAAATCGATCTGCGTGATGTCCCCGGTGATCACCGCTTTGGAATTGAAGCCCAGCCGCGTCAGGAACATCTTCATCTGCTCGCTGGTCGTGTTCTGCGCCTCGTCCAGAATCACGAAGGAGTCGTTCAGCGTGCGCCCGCGCATGAACGCCAGCGGTGCCACCTCGATGATCCCCTTCTCCAGGAAGCGCTCCAGCTTGTCCGCGTCCAGCATGTCGTAGAGCGCGTCGTACAGCGGCCGCATGTACGGGTCGATCTTCTGCTGCAGCGTGCCGGGAAGGAAACCCAGCCGCTCTCCCGCTTCCACCGCCGGCCGCGCCAGGATGATGCGGTTGAGCTGCTTGGTCAGCAGCGCGGAGACAGCCATGGCCACGGCCAGATAGGTCTTCCCCGTGCCCCCCGGCCCGATGCCGAAGGTCATGTCGTGCCGCTCGATCGCCTCCATGTACAACCGCTGGTTGGCCCCTTTCGGATGCACGCTCTTCTTGCCGAAGGCCCGCGCGTAGCCCGATTCCAGCGCCGTCCGCGGCGCGATGTGCAAGTCTTCCGTGGCCACGCGGATCAGCGACTTCACCTCGCTGGCCGTGAGCGTGCGCCCGCCCCGCGAAAGATGGTTGTACTCCTCCAGGATGCGCGCCGCGCGTTCCACCTGCGCGCGCTGCCCTTCGATGGTCAGGTCGCGATCCTGCAGATTGATCTGCACTTCCAGCGAGGATTCGAGCAGACGCAGATTTTCATCCAGCGTTCCGAAGAGCGGCTCGATTTTCCCGGAAATGTGTACGGTGCGTCGCATCCAATTGCTGGGTTTACCGATGGGGGCTGGTGCGCTGATAGGTGATTCCTCCTCTGCAAGGAGAAACTACTGCGAGCGTATCCCACCCCCGCCCACGGGTCAAGTTACGCACTCGTTACACCGCGCCATGCAACGCGGAGCTTGCATGTATACTTTCCTCGTCCGGCAGCCGGAAGGGAGATCCCGCTTCAGGGTTCTATGCATCCGAACACTATCCGCGATCTGCTATCCCGCAAAAGGAAATCCCTTGCAGGGAGCGCCGTGACGCTGCTCACGCTGTTTTTCGCTTTTTCCCTCGTCAAGTGGTGCCCAAGCCCCGCGGCGGCCCAGGCCGCGGCTCGCGTTTCCTACCCCCGCGAACTCAGCCGCGTCACCTTTGCCGCCGCCGGCGACGTCATTCCCCACCAGCCGGTCGTGCAATCCGCCGCGGCCCACAGCCTGCCCGCAACCCCCGCCCCGCCAGCTGCCGCTTCGGACGCCCCCGCTCCGGTCGCTAAGGACAGCGCAGCCGCCCCGTCCGCCACCCCCGGCAATCATGCCGGCTGGGACGTTTTGTTCGCCGCGGTGGCCGATATCTTCCGCCAAGCCGATTTCGGCTTCGTCAATCTGGAAACCCCTGTGGCGCCGAAACATAGCCGCGGCTCGAAGCCCTTCCAATTCGACGCTCCCATCGCCCTTTTGCAGGCGCTCAAGTTCAGCGGCATCAAGATTGTTTCCTTTGCCAACAATCACGTCTTCGATCAGGGCCATCTCGGCTTTGCCGAATCCCTCGGCCACCTGCGCGAACAGGACCTGCTCTTCACCGGCGCCGGGGCCACGGCGGATGCGGCCTGGAAGCCCGTCATCCTCGAAAAAAATGGCATCAAAGTCGGCTGGCTGGGAATGACCCGCTGGCTGAATGGCGGCCACAATCCGGAAAAGGACGGCGATCCGCACGTTGCGTTCTTCCCTTACCCCGGCGAGGCCAACGGGGCTCCGGGGCTGACGGACGCCCAGGTTCTGGAAGCCGTCAAAGCGGCGCGCGCGCAATGCGATTTCCTGCTGATTTCGATTCACTGGGGAGTGGAATACGCCACCGCGCCGCGCAATGACGATGTCGAGATGGCCCACAAGATGCTCGAAGCGGGCGCCGGCGCCGTGCTCGGCCATCATCCCCACGTCCTGCAGCCCATCGAAACCTATCTAACCCAGGACCAGCGCCACACCGTCATTCTCTATTCCCTGGGAAATTTCCTTTCCAACCAGTCGCGCAACTACGTCCAGGGCCTGACTCCCGAAAGGGCCGGCGAGCAGCGCGACTCCCTGATCGTCACCTTTTCCGTCATCAAGAAAGATTACGGTCCCGCGGGCATCCGCTTCGAGCTCGGCGACATGGGCATTCTGCCCGTCTGGACGGAGAACAATCACCTGCTGGCACGCGCCGGCCACGACAAGACCCTGCTCATCCGCCCGGTCCTCATGGACCGCGAAATTCCCCGGCTCCAGGCCCGTTTCGACGAGTTGGACCACCTCGGTCCCCAGCTAACCCCCGCGCAAAAGCAGGAACTGGTCCAGGTCTCCCGCCAGTTGCAGCTCCTGAAACGCCGCCGCGAATTGCTCCTCGCCCGCACCAGCGACGACTACCTCGTCGCTCCCCCGAATCCTTGATTAAAACTCCGAACCCTGCGGATACGTCGAGTCTTCTCTGAAGATTTTCTTAGTCTGCCGGGACGGCGCGGGATTGCGCCCAGGTGCGCAGCGACTGAATCTCCTCCGCGCGGGTGACGCTCAGCGGCTGCGTCCCGCGCAACTCGCCGAGCAGAATCTCCGTGCAAAGCTGCTCCTTCTTCCCGAACGCGGTATACAGCCCGGCCACGATGGATTGCTCGATTTCCGCGCCGGAAAAGCCTTCGCTGGCTGCCGCCAGCTTCGCCAGATCAAACGCCGCGGCATCCCGTCCGCGCTTCTTCAGGTGCAGGGCAAACAGCGCTTCGCGCGACGCCTCGCCCGGCAGATCCACGAAGAAAATCTCGTCGAAGCGCCCTTTGCGCAGCATCTCCGGCGGCAGCGACGAAATATTGTTCGAGGTGGCCGCCAGAAACACCCCGCCCTCGCGGTCCTGCATCCAGGTGAGCATGGTGGCCAGCAGCCGCTGCGAGAGCCCGCCATCGCTCTCCGCGCCGCCGCTGGCCGACGCAAAAGCCTTTTCGATCTCGTCGATCCACAGCACCAGCGGCGCCAGCTTCTGCGCCAGCTCCAGCGTCTTATGCAGCCGCCGCTCCGATTCCCCGATGTATTTGTCGTACAGCGAGCCCGCATCGAACCGCGCCAGATCGTAGCCCCACTCCCCGGCAATGGCCCGTGCCGCCAGGCTCTTCCCGCAGCCCTGCACCCCGGTAATCAGTACGCCCTTGGGCGGCTCCAGCCCGAACGCCCGCCCCTCCGCCGTCAGCGCGCTCTGCCGCTTGCGCACCCACTCCCGCAGATGCCCCAGTCCGGCCACGTCCCTGAACGAGGTATCCCGCCGCACCGTCTCCAGCAGGCCGTCCTGCCGCAGCGCGCCCCGCTTCGCCTCCGCGACGTCCGCCAGCAGCCCCGCATCGGCCTTCCCCCGCGCCAGCACGCACTTGCGCAGCAGGCGCAGCGCCTCCTCGCGCGGTAGCCCCACCAGATTCTGCGCCAGTTGCGCCTGCGCCGCGCCATCCAGCAGCACCGCCAGGTGCTGCTCCTGCGCGGCCTCCGCCAGCTCCTCCCGCACCGCCGGAAGCAACTCCTCCGCATCCGGCAGCTCCAGGCGATACGGCGCGGCAACTCCCGACAGCTCTTCCGGCAGGTGCAGCGACGCCCCGGAAATCACGATCGAGCGCCGCACGGTGCGGAAGCTCTCGGCCATCTCCCGCAGCCGCCGGCAGATGCGGTCCTGCTCGCAGTAGCGCGCAAAATCCTTCAGCAGAAACAGCGCGTCGCCCCGCACCTGCGCGATGTTGGCCAGCGCCTGCTCCGGCTGCTCGGAGTTGTACAGCGGCTGGCCGCCTTTGCGCGCCAGGCCGCTGGTCACGCTCCACACATAAAAGCCCACGCCCAGCTCGCTGGCCACTTCCCCCAGCAGCTCTTCGACGCGCTCCTCTTCCCCCGTTTCAATGGTGATCAGCGCATGATGGGAATTGACCAGCAGGCGCAGCTCGTCTTTCTTGTCCGGCTTGCCGGGCGCCCCCGCGGCCCCCGCCGGAACATTCACCCGTGCGCCTCCCAGTGCGCCTGCCTTCCGCCCCGCTTGCGGCGGAGTTATTGGACTCTGGTTTGACAAAGCGAAACGCCTCGGCTACTGTTAGAAATTCGAGTAAACGCAAAAAGGAGCATTGAATGGCCCAGGGACAGGCTACCAAAGTTAAGAAGCGGAAGAAATCAGTCCTTAAGCGCGCGAAGCAATCTATACAACGGGCGGAAGTCAACCGCGCCAACCGCACCCGCGTGCGCACCATGATGAAGCGCCTGCGCACCGCCATCACCGCCGGCGATCAGGCCGCCGCCGCCAATCTCCTGCAGCCTACCCTGTCCGCCATCGACAAGGCCATCGCCAAGGGCGTGCTGCACGAGAACACCGGCAACCGCTACAAGTCGCGCCTGAGCCTCGCCTTGCACCACATCCAGGCCGCCAAGAAGTAGCGGCGACAGCTTTCCACATGCTTTATGTAGGACGGAGGGCGGGCTTCAACCCGCCCTTCTTTTTTTGCGGATGTCGCACGGTGCAGCGAGCGAACCGTTCGACTGTCTGACTTTTTCCGGGCCGGATCAGGCCGCCGAAGCGCTCTGCCCCGTAAGCCGCGCAATCAGGAAATCCAGCAGCGCGCGCGGCTCCCGCACCCCGCCTTTCAGCCCGTCGTCGCACTCCTGCAGCGCCCGCAGTCCGCTCAGCAACTGCTCGCGCGACATCCGCCGCGCGCTCTGCAGCGCCACCTCCGCCATCTCCGGACGCATGCCCAGTTGCCGCGCCGCCTGCCACCCGTTCACCGCGCCCTTTATTTCCTGCGCCTCGATCAGCTTCCGGTACATCCAGGCCATCGCCCCCACCAGCGCCACGGGCTCGTCGCCGTCGCGCAGCAGCCGCTCCAGAAACTCCAGCGCCGTCTTGCGCTTCCCCGCCGCGAGCATCTCCGCCAGTTGCCATACGGTGTTCTTTTTCTGCGACACCACCAGCGCGGCCACGTCCTCGCGCCGGATGCGCCGCCGCTCTCCCGCATACGTCGCCAGCTTCTCCATCTCCGTCTTCAGCAGCTGCAGATCCTCGGCCACCCATTCGGCCAGATCCTCCGCCGCGCCGGCCTCCAGCACCACGCCCAGTTCGGAGGCCAGCGCTCCGGCTTGGGCCACGGCCGCCGCGCGCCGCTCCAGCTCTTTTTCCCCGAGGCTCACGGCCACCACCAGCGCCTTCTCCGCCAGCAGCTTGGCGAATTTCATGCGCTGGTCCAGCACCTCCGCTTCGAGCACCAGCGTCGTGAACGGCGCCGGATTTTCCAGGTAGGCTTCCAGGGCCTTCACGAAATCCTCGCGCTTCGCCTCTCCCAGCTTTTCGACGGCTTCCGCTTCCTCCAGAAACACCACCTGTTGCGGCGAAAGCATGGGCATAGTCTGCGCCTGGTCCAGCGCCGCCGGCCCTTCCCCGCGCGCCGCCGAGAACCGCGAAAGCGCCCACGCGCGCGCCGCCTCCGGCACGTATTTTTCGATCAGCAGCTTCCGGCAGGAATCCCGCAGAAAGGCCTCGTCCCCCAGCAGCAGCACTGCCGGGATGGCCCGGCCCTTCTCCACCCGCGCCAGCAGTTCCGCGGCGGCTATGCGCGCCATCAGTAGCTCTCCGTGATGGCCGCCACCAGCCGCGCGGCGAACTCCCGCGCCATGCGGTCTACCGCCGGGTCCTGCTCCTCGAAAAAGCTCTTCACGTCCGTGGAGATCTCGTATTCGTTGCGGAACAGGAAGTTGGCGTTGTGGTAGAGGACGCGCTTCGTCGCCGTCTCCTCCAGCGAGACTTCGCAGTGCAGGGTCACCAGCATGGTCGTGGCCCGCCCGGTGGTCGTGTCGTAGATCAGCGGCGTCACTTCCACGCTCAGCACTTTCCCGCGCATCACCGCATCGGCATTCGCCGCCTCGGGCACGATCCGGTACGCCGCCCGCGCCAGGAACTCGTGCACCGTGGCCTCGGTCAGCCGCTGCTCGATGCGGTAGCGCGTGGTGCGGTTCTCGAACGCCGGCACCGCGATGCTCTGGATGCCCGCGGGCAGCGCATTCGTCCGCCCCGCTACGCGATAGCCGCACCCCCCCGCCAGCGCCGCGGCCAGCAGCGCCGCGCCCAGCAGCCCGCGCATTCCTCCATGCCTCACAGCAGCCTCTCCGCCAGCCGCACGGCGTTCGCTGCCGGCAGCTTCACGTTATCCGCGGCGCCCCACAGCCACCACGCTCCCCGCTGCGCCGGATCGCCTTCCGGCTGCGCCAGGTGCACCCCCGTCTCGCCCGCAATCAGATTGCTCGGTCCCGCTTCCCCGGGCCCCGCCAGCACGAACCCGGCCTCCCGGCACGCTCCGGCGATGCCCTCCGCCGTCGCCTCCGGCGCCAGATCCGCGCACGCCGCAAAGGTATATCCGTAAAACACCGGCGCATGCAACACCTGCAGCGACGGCACGATCCCCGTCCCGCCCAGGCACGCCGCCGTTTCCCGGCGCACCCGCGCGCGCTCCTCCGCCAGATTCTGCGCGCTCTCTTCTCCGTAGCGGTCCAGCAGGCTGAAAGCCACCTGCGTTCCGAAGACCGTATGCCCCGTGGGTTGAAAGCTGAGAAGCTGCGTCGTCTGGCTTTCCAGCTCTTCGATGCCCAGGCGTCCCGCCTCGGAAACCGGCCGGAAGAAGAGCGCCATCAGCCGCCGCAAGCCGGCGCGCTGCAGCGCCAGCGAAAGCAGCGCGGCAATCGCCCCGGGCGCCGACGGCACGCAGAACACGCTGCCCTCCGGCCGCCCCGCCGCTCCGCGCAGCGTTTCCAGCCGCGGAAACCACACCGTCGTTCCCTTTTCCTCCAGCAGCCCCCCGGAGAGATCGATCACCTTCGCGCCGGAACGCTGCGCCGCTCCCGCGTTTCGCCGCGTAAACGCCGCCGACCCCGTGAAGAACACGCATTGCGCCCGGGAAAAACTGTCTTCCTCCACCGGCTGGATCACCGCCGGTTCGCCCCCCGCTACGGTGAGCAGTCCCGCGGCCAGCTCCTCGTCCACCAGCCGGAAATCCGCCGCGGCAAAACGCCCTTCTTCCAGCACTTGGCGCAGCTCCGCGCCCAGCAGCGAGGAAGCGCCGGCAATAACTATCCGGGGAGAACTGAGGCCGGGAGACATGGATCAGGCGGTCCGGGTGACCGCATGGTGGCGCACCCAGCGCACCACGTGCAGCAGCAGCCCGATGCTGGCGTACCCCACGGCAATGACGAAGAGCGCGATCTCCGAATACAGCCAGACGGCCGCTGCTATCAGGGCAATGATGACGATCGCCAGCGACGGCTGGCGCTTCGTCCAGGCCACGTCCTTGAAGCTGTAGTAGCGCACCGTGCTGGTCATCAGCGCCCCCAGCACCGCCGCCAACAGCAGCCAGCCCGCCGACCAGCGCCAGTCCTGCAGCGGCGCCTTGAACGCATGCACGATCGCCGCAATCGCCCCGGCCGCCGCCGGCGTGGGCATCCCCACGAAATACCCCAGGCCCCCGGGAGCCATGCCCTGCACGTTGAAGCGCGCCAGCCGCCAGGCGCAGCAGATCAGAAAGATCAGGCAGCTCAGCCATCCCAGTTGCGCAAGCTGCTGCACGGAGATGGACTCCTGCGCCGGCAGGCTGCGCACCCCCCACGCATACGCCAGCACCGCCGGCGCAATTCCGAAACTCACCACGTCCGCCAGCGAATCGAACTGCTTCCCGAATTCCGTGTTCGTGCCGGTCATGCGCGCCACGCGCCCGTCCAGCGAATCGAAGAGAATCGCGTACCCGATGGCCTTCGCCGCATGGTCGAAGTCGTGCGTCGCGCCCCCCAGCGCGGCCACCACCGCGTAGTAGCCGCACAGCAGATTGGCCACCGTGAACATGCTCGGCAGAAGATAGATCCCCCGCCGCAACCGCGCCCCGCGCAGGTGCCGCGGATCAAACGGCAACGCCGGCTGTTCCGCCACGCTTTTCCCCCCGAAGTCGGCCATCCTCGCACCCGCTCCCGTTACCCGCTGTCATCGCCGCTTACCGGCTTTCTCCCCCGCCGGGTTTCCCCGCCGGCCACCGCGCCACAACACTCGACCCTCCGCGCACTGTCTGCCCCGGCCGGACCACAATCTCCGCCTCCCGCGGCAGCCACACGTCCACGCGCGATCCGAAGCGCACCAGCCCGATGCGTTCCCCGCGCGCCACCTGCTCTCCCGGCTTCTTCCAGCAGATGACCCGCCGCGCAATCCAGCCCGCGATCTGCTTGAACATCATCTCCCCGCTTTCCGTCTCCAGGTGAATGATGTTCTGCTCGTTTTCGAACGAGGCCCGCGCGCGCATCGCTCCATAGAACTTCCCCGGGCGGTACTCCACCTTGGCAATCGTGCCCGCGGCCGGCGCGCGGTTCACGTGCACGTTCCACACTGCCAGGAATATGCTGATGCGCTTCCCGGGCTTTCCCGCAAACTCTTCTTCGGTCACCACCACCACGCGCCCGTCCGCCGGCGAGACCACCGCCCCCGGCTCCCCCGGGATCACCCGTTCCGGGTCGCGGAAAAACGAAAAAACGAACAGCGCCAGCGCCACCAGCACTGCGCCCGCCGCCGTCCAGTGCAGCAGCAGCGCCCCCGCGCCCAGCGCCAGCACCGGCACACCGAAACTGTATCCTTCGCGGACCATACGTGTGCCGCAGCCGCGCCGCGCCACTCCGCGTCGCCCCCGGCACCGTCATTCTACGACAGAAATGCTCCCGCGAAACGCCCGATCCTCACGCGCACGCGTGCCGCTGGCGTTTCAGCAGCTCCTGCATCTCGTCTTTCACGCGCAGTTTCAGTTTTTTAAGCCGGACTTCTTCGAGGAGGTCTTCCGCATTCAGGTAAGGAGAGAGGGTCAAGCGGTGCAGTTCTGCTTCGTATTGCGTGTGCTGTTCGGCCAGCTTCTGATATTCGGCATCCGCATCGAAATTCTGATCACCCGGATTCCGCTGCAAACTGGACATGCGTCCTCCTGTTGTGTGCGGTGGTGACTACATGCGCGTAACCTAGCACAGCGGCCGCCGGGAGCCAAGTGTCTCTTTAGTTTGTCCTCCGGAAACTAGCCCGGGAATTCCAGCGCCATGCATACCCCGTCTTCCCGCGGGTTCTGGTAGTACCCGGCGCGCCGCCCTGCCCCTCGAAAGCCCAGCCCCTCGTAGAACGCCATCGCGCCCCGGTTCGACGCGCGAACTTCCAGAAAGACCCTGCGCACCCCCTGCCCCCGGAATTCCCGCAAAGCCTCCTGAACCAGCGCCGTGGCGTATCCCCGGCGCCGCACTTCCGGAACCACCGCCAGGTTCAGGATCTCCGCTTCGTCCGCCGCGCAACGGGCCACCAGAAAACCCACCGTTTCAGCGTTCGCCTGGGCGACCCAACCGCGGCAACCCGCCTCGCGCAGCCGCGCGTAGGCCTCTTCGCTCCACGCCGCGGCTTCCGCGCACCGCCGCGAGATGCGCACCGCCTCCGCCGCATCCCCCGCTTCCAGCGCACGCAGCCGCAGCTCCGGAACGGACCCCGCCTGCGCTTCACCCGGCATGTTGGCTATCACCCCGGGCGTCCTTCCACGAGCGCTCCGCATCCGATCGCCGGATATAGTTCGCATCCAGCGCCAGCACATCCACCAGCTTCCCCGCCTGCGCCTGCACGTAGCCGATCTGCCCAATCCGCGGCGCCAGCACGGCCGTTACCTCCTCCACGCGATCTCCAGCCGCTTCCCGTTCCGCCCACCACGCCGTACCCACTACCAATTCCTGATCCGGCGTCGCCCAGCAGACCCCGCCCCCAGGAATCGCCCGCTGCACCGACTTCACAAACTCCGCCACCGGCGCGACGCTCTCTTCTCCCTGCAGCACCACTCGCTCGCCTTCCCGTCGATAGACTCCCGCGTACACCTCGCCCCGCCGGCCATTCACCAGCGCGGCGATCCACTCTCCCCCGCTCGCCTCGCTGGCAATCGCTTCCAACCGCGAAACCGCCGCAACTCTCCGGCTATAGAGCTCCGCCAGCGCCTTTACCGTCGTCAGGCCTATGCGCAAACCCGTGAACGACCCCGGCCCGGCGCTCACCGCATACACCTCGACATCCACAAGGGACACTCCGCCCTGGGTCAAAACTCGCTGAATCGCAGGAATCAGCCAGGAGGAATAGTCCTCCGCGGTCTCATGAACGACCACGGCCTGGGCCACCCCGTCCCGGAGCAGGCAGACACTCCCTCGCGCATCGCAGGTATCCAGACTAAGCAAAATCATCCGCCCATTCTAACCCATGCCCGCTAAGTCGGATGCCGGACACTAACATTCTTCAAGGCTTGGCCCGTCGCCCAGGATTGGATACTAACGGACTAAGTGCCCCATACAGGAGGTTTCGTCAGGAAAACTGCAGCAGGATGTAATAATACCGTAAGACAAGAGCAATTCAACTGCCAAAGAGCCCGGCCAATTTCTCTATCTAATTGATTCCAGAGGAAATATCTTGACTCTTTCCATACATTCCCCTACACTGCAACAGAATTCCAGGGGGGCATCCGAACCTATGGAGTATAAAATCGGCGACAAGGTTGTATATCCGAACCACGGCGTTGGACTCGTAGAACAGATCAGTTACGGAGTTTTGAACGGTCGTACCGAACGCTATCTGATGATTCGCATAACTTCCAGCGGTTTGCGCGTGATGGTTCCGCATTCCAACGCGCCAGCCGTCGGTCTGCGTCCTGTCATTCGTCCCGTGGACACCAGCAAGGTCCTTGGTTTCCTCGAAAAAGGCAAACTGAACTCGCACCACGACTGGAAACACCGCTTCAAGGAGAATTCCGAGCGCATGCGCACCGGTTCTCTCCTGGAAGTCGCCGTCGTCCTCAAGAGCCTGGTCTCCCTCAGCCGCAGCAAGCCGCTCTCGTTCCGTGAAAAGAAGATGCTCGAGCGCGCCAAGTATCTCTTGGTCAGCGAAATGGCCACAGCGAGAAACACCTCCGCGGAATCGGCGGAAACACTCGTTGTGAAATCGCTGGCGAAGGCCAAGCTGCAGTTTCCGGTGTTGCAGGAAAAAGTGGACTAGTTTCGTCCTGAATTTTTCCCGGCGCGCGATCCCCTCGGGTCACGCGCCGGTTTTCTTTTTGCGCCGCTCCCGGCCCCAGCCTCCGCCCCCCGGCGTCTCGATGCGCAGGATGTCCCCGGCAAAGCCTTCCACCACGCACTTTCCCGGCAGCGCGCGCGCTCTTCCGCTTCGAATCTGCGCATTCTTCCCCGGCGCGCCGTCTTTCCCGCCCCGCAGCCCGTATGGCCCGCGCTCTCGCCGGTCGCACAGCAGCCCCGCCTGCGCCGGCGCCAGCAACTCCAGTTCGCGCACGATCCCGTCGCCCCCGCGGTACTCTCCTGCGCCGCCCGAGCCGCTGCGAATCCGGTAGGCGCGCACCCGCACGGGATAGACCTGCTCCAGCACCTCGACGGGCGTATTCCACGAATTGGTCATGTGCGTGTGGATGGCCGATGCCCCGTCGAGCCCCGGCCGCGCCCCCATCCCCCCGGCAATCGTCTCGTAGTAGGCGAACGGCGCATTCGCGTTGCGCGGATCAAGCCCGCCCACCGTCAGATTGTTCATCGTGCCCTGGCTCGCCGCGGGAATCCGCGCCGGCGCCACCCGCGCCAGCGCCCGCAGCAGCGTATCCACAATGCGCTGCGAGGTCTCCACGTTCCCGCCCGCCACCGCCGCCGGCGGCCGCGCGTTCACGATCGTTCCCGTCGGCGCATGCACGCGGATCGGACGCAGCAGCCCCGACGTGGCCGGCACCTCTTCTCCCAGCAGACAGCGGAACACGTAGTACACCGCCGAAATCGTGATCGCTTCCACCGCGTTCACGTTGCCCGCGCACTGCGCCGCGGACCCGCTGAAATCCACCTCCGCCGCGCGCTTCCCGATGCGCACCCGCACCGCGATCCGCAGCGCCTTCCCGCTCACCCCGTCGCCGTCCAGATAATCTTCCGCGCTATACGATCCTGCCGGAAGCTCCGCCAGCGCCCCGCGCATCATCTCCGCCGAATACTCCAGCAGGTGCCCCGCATAGCGCTGCGTCTCCGCCGCGCCGTAGCGCCCCACAATCTCCCGCAGCCGCCGCTCCCCGATGCGGCAGGCCGCCACCTGCGCGGAGAGATCGCCCTCGCGCTCCGCGGGCGTGCGCACGTTGGCCAGGAACATCGCCAGCACCCCGTCGTTGCGCCGCCCTCCCTCGTACAGCTTCACCGGCGGAATGCGCAGCCCCTCCTGATAAATCTCCCGCGCCGGCCCCATGGATCCGGCCAGCGCCCCGCCGATATCCGCATGGTGCGCGCGGTTGGCCACATAGAACTGCGGCCGCTTCTCGCTCCCCAGATACACGGGCATGACCAGGGTCACGTCCGGAAGATGCGTGCCCCCGGCAAACGGATCGTTCAGTATCGCGATCTCCCCCGGGCCCAGCGCCAAGGCCCGCCGCGCCGCCGCCACAGAAGCCGGCATCGATCCCAGGTGCACCGGCATGTGGTCGCCCATCGCCAGCACTTCCCCGTCGCCGTCATACACCGCGCACGAATAGTCCCTCCGCTCCTTGATGTTCGGCGAAAAAGCCGAGCGCCGCAGCCCCGCCCCCATCTCTTCGGCCACCGAATGGAACAGGTTCTTGAAGATTTCCAGCCGCGTCGGGTCCACGCCGCTCCGGCGTTTTCCGGAGAGCTGCTTAGCGCCGCGCATTCGCCCTCTCCTTCGCCACCGGGGCCAGAAAGATCTGCCCGTACTCGTCCACCCGCGCTCGCCAGCCCGGCGGCACCAGCGTCGTGGCGCTGTATTCGCTGATCACCGCGGGCCCCGCAAAAACGTGCCCCGCTCGCAGTTCCTCGCGATTGATCCAGCGCGTGGCCTGCGCCCGCCCGCCGAAGACGCAGCGCAGCTCTCCCGCCAGCGGCGGGCGCCCCGCGCGCGCGGCCCGCGGAATCTTCGCCACTTCCGGCTTCGCCGCCTCCCCCGTCACCCGGCAGCGCACGTTCACCACTTCCACGCGCCGCAGGCGGTCCGCGTACCCGTAGCGCTGCTCATGCGCGCGATGGAAGGCCTCCACAAAATCGCCCCCCGCCGCCACGCTCAGCTCATACGCCTGCCCGATGTAGCGCACATCGACCCACCGCTCCACGCGAATCTGCGCCCGGCGAAACCCTTCCCCCGCCAGCGCGCGAATCCCTTCGCCTTCCAGCCGCCGAAACCTCGCGCGCAACTCCCCCCGCGCCTTCCCCAGCGAATGAACCGGCAGCAGCACCGTCCGCGAAACGTCCTTCACCACGTCTGCGCGCAGAATCCCCAGCGCGGAAAGCCCCCCGGGAAAACACGGCAGCAACACCCCGCGCATCTCCAGCGCTCCCGCCAGGTCGCATGCGTGCAGCCCGCCCGCGCCCCCGAACGCCACTAGCGCGTAGTCCCACGGGTCGTAGCCGCGCTCCACGGAAATCACCCGGATCGCTTTTTCCATCACCGCGTTGGCCACCCGCAGAATCCCCTCGGCGAACTCCTCGGTCGTCCGGAACGCCCCGCGAAATTTCTCCAGTTGCCGCCGCGCCCGCTCCGTATTCAGCGGAAACGCGCCGCCCAGCAATCCCCGCCCCCCGAAATGGCCCAGCACCGCGTGCGCGTCGGTCACCGTCGGCTTCTCGCCCCGCCCGTAGCACGCCGGCCCGGGATCGGCTCCCGCGCTCTCCGGGCCCACGCGCAGCGCTCCGCCCTGGTCGATTCGCGCCAGCGAGCCTCCGCCCGCCCCCACCGTGTGAATCTCCAGCATCGGCACGGCCACCGGCAGCCCCGCCACGATGGACTCCGTCGTCGTGCCCAGCCCGCTGCCCAGCAGCGCCACGTCCGTCGACGTTCCGCCCATATCGAACGTGATTACCTTCGCCAGCCCCGCCAGCGACGCCGCGTACTGCGCCCCCATCACCCCGCCCGCCGGCCCGGACAGAATCGTGCGCACCGGCTCGTGCGCCGCGCGCCCCGCGGAGATGATCCCCCCGTTCGACTGCATCACCCGCACCAGCGTCCGCCCGCCGCTCCACATCTCCTGCGCCCGCCGCTGCGTCTCCCCCAGGTACCGGCTCATCACCGGCGCCAGATAGGCGTTGATCACCGTCGTCGACGTGCGCTCGAATTCCCGGAACTCCGGCAGGATTTCGTGCGACACGGATACCAGATACCCCGCCGCGCGCAGCGCCCCCGCCACCTGCTGCTCATGCCGCGGATTGCGAAACGAAAATAGAAAACAGACGGCCACAGCCTCGACGCCCGTTCTCTGCACCCGGCGCACGATGCCCCGCAGCTCGCGCGCCGTCAGCGGCGTCACCTCCGCCCCGTCCGCTGCCAGCCGCTCCTGCGCGCCAATCCGCCGCGCCGCGGGCACCAGCGGCTCCGCCTTCACCACGAAGAAATCGTACAGCTTCGGCCGCGCCTGCCGCCCAATCTCCAGCACGTCCTCGAATCCCGCCGTGGTGACCAGCGCGACCCGGCCCCCGCGCCTCTCCAGCAGCGCATTGGTACCCACCGTCGTTCCGCACACCAGGTCCAGCGCCTCGCGCCCCGCCACTGCGCGCTCCGCCCGGCATTGCCCCAGCGCCTCCGCGATGGCCGCTGCCGGATTCTTCGGCTGCGACGGCACCTTGCGGATCGCCAGCCGCCCGTCGCGCAGATACACGCAATCGGTAAACGTCCCTCCGCTGTCCACGGCTATGCGCATAAGTTTCGGATTGTACCCCAGGGCAGCCCGCGGCCGCGCCGCTCAGCCCCTACGCCAGCGCCAGGCTGGGATCGGCGTTGAGCTCGACTCCGGCCAGGATGCCGGCACGAAACTTCGGATACGCCGCCGCGGCGATCATGGCGGCGTTGTCGGTGGAAAGCGCGCGGCTCGGAAAATAGACCTGCACCCCGCAGCGCCTCGCGCGCTCTTCGAACACCGCGCGCAACTGGCTGTTCGCCGCCACGCCCCCCGAGACCAGAATGCTCCCCGCTCCGCGCTCTTCCGCCGCGTTAAACGCCCGCTCCGCCAGCTCGCGCACCACGGCATCCTGGAACGCCCGCACCAGCGCCAGCGTCGCCGCGTTGCACAGCGGCAGCAGCTCCTCGAATTTCCGCCGCCCCTCCGCCAGCGCCGCTTCCCGCGCCGCAATCTCCGGCGCAAATTCCGGATGTTCGCGCACGTAATAGAGCACCGCGGTCTTCAGCCCGCTGAAGCTGAAATCCAGGGCGTTGCCCTTCATCTTGGCCACCGTGAACCGCGGTCCCGCGCCTCTTCTTCCGTCATTCTCCGCCGCCGCCAGCCGGTCCAGGATCGGCCCCCCGGGATAGCCCAGCCCCAGCAGCTTGGATACTTTGTCGTAGGCTTCCCCGGCCGCGTCGTCGCGCGTCTGCCCGATCCTGCCGTAGCGGAACAGCGGCACATCGTCGCCCCCCGCCGGCGCTTCCGCCCGCACCTCGTACAGCACCGTGTGCCCCCCGGAGACGATCAGGCAGACCGCCGGCAGCTCCGGCCGCCGCCCCGCGCGCGCCGCTTCCAGAAACACCGCATGCACGTGGCCTTCGAGGTGGTTTACCGCCACCAGCGGCTTGCCCAGCGCCACCGCCAGCGTCTTGGCATACGTGATGCCCACCAGCAGTGCCCCCACCAGCCCCGGGCCGTGCGTCACCCCGATCGCGTCCAGTTCCGCCAGTTGCATCCCGGCCTGCTCCATCGCTTCCCGCACCACCGGCACGATGCGCCGCACGTGCTCCCGCGAAGCCAGCTCCGGCACCACCCCGCCGTACTTGCGGTGCACGTCAATCTGCGAAGCCACCACGTTGGATAGGATTGCGCGGCCGTCGGCCACCACGGCGGCAGCCGTCTCGTCGCAGGAAGATTCGATGCCCAGGATGCGGATGCTCATTTTCCGAAAACGCCCGTTTGCACGATCCTGCCCATGCTAGCACACGCCCCCGGGGTCCTTTCCCTCCCAGCGCATATGCCCTCCCGGTTTAAGTTGACCGCTTCGCGCTCACGCATACTTTTGATCGCTTGGCCGTCACGCATACAGTCGACCGCTTCGCGGCCGCACTTACAATTGACAAAGCCCTCCGCGGGCGGCTAGTGTGCCTAGGAGCTAATTCAGAAATGGCGGAGGGAACCTAACCCAATACCGTCATTCCGAGCAGAGCGAGGAATCTCTCTTCGATTCTTGTATTTTTCAGATGTGTTGTTGGAACGAAACGTTCGACACACTACGAAACGGATTTTAGATCGAGCCATGGCCAATCCCAAACCGAGCACCCCCGTACCCGCTCCCGTGCACAAAGTACGCAAGGCCGTTCTCCCCGCCGCCGGTCTCGGCACGCGCTTCCTGCCGGCCACCAAGGCCCAGCCCAAAGAGATGCTGTCCGTGGTGGACAAGCCGCTGATTCAGTACGTCGCCGAAGAGTGCGTAGCCTCGGGCATCGAACACATCATCATCGTCACCGGCAAGGGCAAGAACGCCATCGAAGACCACTTCGACTCCGCGCCCGCCCTCGAGCGCTTCCTCGAGGACCACGGCAAAAAGGACCTGGCGGAGATGGTCCGCAAGATCACCAACATGGTGCAGGTCAGCTATACCCGGCAGAAGGAGCCCCTGGGCCTGGGCCACGCCGTCCTCGTCGCCCGCGACCTTGTCGGCGACGAACCTTTCGCCGTGCTCCTCGGCGACGTCATCATTCCCGGCCCGCGCCCCGCCACCAGGCAGCTCGTAGAAGTCTACGAAGCCACCGGCGTGGGCGCCATCGCCGTCGAGGAAGTGCCCCGCGAGAAGACCCATCTCTACGGCATCGTGGCCGGAGATCCCGCCCCGCAGCCGCCCTGGGGCGCGCGCCTGCAGCGCATTCGCGATCTCGTGGAAAAGCCCAAACCGGAGAAGGCTCCCTCCAATCTGGCCATCACCGGGCGCTACGTCCTGCCCCCGGAAATCTTCGATTGCCTGGCCCGCACCAAGCCCGGCGCCGGCGGCGAAATCCAGCTCACCGACGCCCTGCGCATCCTCGCCCAGGAGCGCGGACTGTGGGCCTACATCTATGAAGGGGTTTCCTACGACGCCGGCGACAAGCTCGGCTTCCTCAAGGCTACCGTGGAGATTGCCCTGCAAAACGCCGAGCTCGGCGGCGATTTCCGCAAATACCTGAAATCCCTGCAGCTCTAACGAACGGCTACTTCTTCTTCGCGGTCTTCTTTTCCTTCGACTCTTTCGACTCTTTGGACTCTTTCGTTTCCTTGGCGGCCGTCTCTTTGCCCTTCGCCTCCGCCGCTTCCCCGCCGCCGCTCTTCTCGGCCTTCCCGCTATCCCCCCGGCTCCCGGACTTCCCCGCGTAATCCGTCACGTACCAGCCCGAACCCTTGAACTGGATGGCCGGCGCCGTGATCGTGCGCTCCACCGCCCCGCCGCAATGCGGACACTTCTTCAGGTGCGGCCCGGAATAGTTCTCGATCTTTTCCGTCTGCTTCCGGCACTTCTTGCACTTGTACTCGTAGAGCGGCACTGCACAGCCTCCTCGATCTCCCGCAACGGTCGCTTGCAAAAGCGCGATTATAGCACGCACCTCCGCGCCCCCGGCTGCATGCTAGACTCGGGACGCATGTCTCCCTCGCCCGCCACCGCCGCGCCGCTCGGCTGCCTGTTCGTCGTCGGCACGCCCATCGGCAACCTCGAAGACATCTCCCTGCGCGCCCTCCGCGTCCTCCGCGAAGCCGACCAGATCGCCTGCGAGGACACCCGCCACACCCGCAAGCTCCTCGAGCACTACGACATCCACCGCCCCCTCGTCAGCTACCACGCGCACAACGAAACCTCCCGCGCCCCCGAGCTCCTCGCCGCTCTCCAGCACGGCGCCAAAATCGCCCTGGTGACCGACGCCGGCACCCCCATGGTCTCCGACCCCGGCTACCACCTCGTCGTCCTCTGTGTCCGCCACGCCATTCCCGTCGTGCCGGTCCCCGGGCCGTCCGCGCTGCTGGCCGCGCTCTGCGCTTGCGGCCTGCCCGCCGACGAGTTCCTCTTCGCCGGCTTCCTGCCTTCGCGCACCGGCGAACGCCGCCGCGCCCTCGAACGCCTGCGTCTGGAAGAGCGCACCATCGTGCTCTACGAAGCCCCGCACCGCGCTGCCGACTCCCTGGCCGACGCCCTGGAAATCCTCGGCGACCGCCCGGCCTGCCTGGCCCGCGAAATCACCAAAATTCACGAGGAGTTTCAGCGCGGCTCGCTGGCCCAGCTCGCCGAGCAGGCCCGCAGCAAGCCCCCGCGCGGAGAAATCACCCTGATCCTTGGCCCGCCGGAAGCCCAGCAGGCCGCAAAACTTCAGGAATCCGCCCAGACCTTGGCCCAGCGTGTCGAAGAGCTGATGCGCCAGGCCCATCTCGACCGCAAGGAAGCGCTGAAGCTCGCGGCCCGCGAGCGCGGCCTCACCCGCCGCGCGGCCTACGACCAGCTCCTGGAGGCCCGGGAGCGCACCGAAGAAGACTGAACCCCGCCCGGGACCGCGCCAAAAAATCACGGGGCCGGGAGTTTCCTCCCGGCCCCGCATCCCGAACACTAATCGAACTGCTTCTCAGGAACGCCTAGAAATCCAGGCGCACCCCGAATTGAATCTCCCGCTTGGCCAGTGCTGACGTGTACCCCAGCGGCTGACTCGGCGAGACCGCGCTGGTTCCACTCACGTTAAACGACGTAAACCCGGCCAGCAGACCGTAATTCGCGCCGACCACGTTGTTTACGCTTCCGTAGTTCGTGCGGTTCAGGAGATTGAACCCTTCGGCCAGCAGCCGCAGGTTGACCTTCTCCCCGAGGTGGAACTGCCGGGACACGCGCATGTCGAACGTCCAGAAATCCGGCCCCAGGCCCGTATTGCGCCCGGCCCCGATCGGACGGTCGTTGGTGGAATGCCGGTCACCATTGACGTCACTCCCGGCCAGCAGCGTGAACGGATGGCCGCTGTTGTAGCGGAAGACGGGCGAGAGCTGGAATCCGGAAAAGATCCGCTCACCCACGTTGGCTCCCGAGCCCCCCTTCCACGGAGATTCCAGCACCGCGGCGAAGACCAGCTTGTGCCGCTCGTCGAACGACGAGACACTGCGCTCCGCGGCCAGGTTCGTCTGGTCCACCGGCGAATAATCGCTGTTGAAGTCCGTGGAATTGTCCAGGGCTTTGCTGTAGGTGTAATTCACCAGCAGCGTGAAATGATCGCTGAAGCGCTTCTTCACTTCCAGCAGGCCGCCCTGATACAGCGCTTTCGCCGCCGAAGAATAGACGTTGTTCTGCAGAATCAGCGGATTCACGAAGCACGAGGTCGGCGTGGCCGTGCAAGACGCCGCTTTCCAGTTCCGGTAGGTAGCCGTCGCCCCGTTGGCCAGCACGACCGAAGTGGTCGGCGCCGGCAACAGGTTGGTGTCGATCGCCACCGGAAGCCGCAGCGTATGAACGTATACATAGCTCGCGGAAACGGACAAGCCCGGCGCAATCTCACGCTCCACGCCCAACTCTGCCTGCTGCGAATACGGGTTCTGGTAGCCGGGCTGGCCGGAAAAAAGCACGGTCAGCGGCGGAAGCGGGCTCGAATTGCTGACCGTGATGCCGAACTGCGTCAGGTCCGAGGGCCTGATGCAAGCCACATCTCCCGGTGCCGGTGCCGTGCACTGCACTCTTCCCTGCGCAAACAGCGTCTGGAAAATCGCCGCTGAAGTCAGCGCCGGATTCCCGGGCGCCCCGGTAAGCGGCACCAGCAAATTGGCGATCTGTCGAACCCCGTTCACGTTGCCCAGGGTTTGCACCACATCGGCAATTTGCGCATAAACCGGAGAGTAGAAAATCCCGTACCCCCCGCGCACCACGGTCTTGTGGTTCTTGAACGGGTCCCACGCGAACGAAACGCGCGGCCCGAAATTGTCCTTTTCGGTATGCAGCGAGCCCGACTGCGAATCCAGCTCGTAGCGCACCCCGAAGTTCAGCGTGAAATTCGGCCGCACCGCCCACGAGTCCTGCCAGTAGGCCGCGGTCAGCGGCCTCGAAAAGTTGTACACCGGATTGCCGAAGCCCTGCTGGTAGAACTGCGGCAGACCCAACGAGACCGACTGCAGCGAATTGATCGTCGCTGCCTGCACTCCCGTAAGCCCGCAAGCCGCCGGCACCTGCAAGCACGGACTGAGGATGCCTCCCGGAAGCGCGCCGAATACGAAGCGCCCCGGGAAGAACGTGTCGGACTCCGTATGATTGCCGCGTTCCAGCACGTACAGGCCCATCTTCATCGTGTGGTGCCCGCGAATCATGGTGAAGTTGTCCGCGAATTCCGTGCGCCGCATGATCGTGCGGCTCGGCAGGAAGATGTTCGTCCCCAAGCTCGCATAACCAGGGATATCCAGTCCCACTTGCCCGGTCACGTTGGGCACCACGTTCAGTTCGTTGTAGTTCCCCTGCAGCCGAAGCTCATTCTGCGTCTTCGCGCTGAACAGGTGGAACCACGCGCCCTGCAGCGTGTGATCGTAGGTGCGAACGGCGCTGCCCCGCGAGAAGCCCGTCAGCGATTGCACGTCGGGGTTCTCTTCCCGCCCATGCCCGAAGCTGTAACGCACGTGCACCTGGTCCTGGTCGCTGAAACGGTGGTCCAGGCGGCCCGAGCCCAGATACGTGCGCGTGCCGTACGGAAAAACGCCGCCGTTGTTCTCGAACTGGTTCACCAGATAGGCATTCCGCTGGCTGGTCACCGGGTTGATCGTCAGGATATTCGTGAGAATTACCGCGCAAGTCGCCGCCGGCAAGGCTGGCTGCCCGGTCAGGCAGGGTACCGGAGGATTGCCCGCCAGTCCCGCTAGTCCGCTGATAATTGCGGCTTGATTGTTCGTCGCGTCGCTCTGCGGCCGGAAGATATTGGTGTTCGTCAGCAGCGGCACGGCGTTCTGCGCGTCCTGCCGCAAGCCTTCGAACGCCGCAAACAGGAACGTCTTGTCCTTCTTGATCGGAAAGCCCACGGTCCCGCCGAATTGCTGGCGATCCAGCGCATTCTTGACCGGCTGCCCTTGGCTATCCGGCTGCGCGGGATTGAACACCTGGCTCGGCTGCAGCGCCTGGCTGTACGCAAAGGGATTGCCGGCGTCCAGCGCGTCGTTCCGGAAGAAGCCATAGGCGCTTCCATGCACCTGATTGCTCCCGGCCTTCGATACGATATTGATGGATGCCCCGCTCGAGGATCCCTGCTCCGCCGAATAGTTGCTGCGGTTGATCTGGAACTCCTGCACCGCGTCCTGGCTCAGCGTCAGCCGCACGCCGCCCGAGTCGTCATTGGCTTCCCCGCCGTCCACCGTCACGCTATTCCCGCGGCCGTTGCTTCCGTAGAAGGAGAGTCCGCTTTGCGGCGTCTGCTTGACGCGAAATTCCTGGTTCGCGGCCTGCCGCGTCGAATCCGAGACTCCGGGCATCAGCAGCGTAAACGTCAGATAGTCGCGCCGGCTGATCGGCAAATCCGTGATGTATTGTTCGGTGATGGTGTCCGCCAGGTGCCCTCTCTCCGTCTCCACCACCGGCAGCTCCGAGGTCACCCCTACTTTCGCGGCCACTCCTGCCAGCCGCAATTGAAAATCGACGATCAGCACCTGCCCAACGTTGACCACTATGCCGCTCTGAACTTCGGCTTGAAAGCCGGCATGCTCCACGCTGACGTCATACTTCGCCGGCGAAAGTCCCGCCACCCGGTACGCGCCTTCGCTATCGGTGACCGCCGTGCGCCGCATGCCCTGCGCGGCATTGCTCACCACCACCGTCGCGCCCGCCACCGCCGCGCCGGAAGGGTCCGTGACCGTTCCCGTAAGGTCCCCCGAAGCTCCCACGCCCTGGGCAAAAGCCATGCCGGTCGCCAATAAAATAGAGCAAATAAGGCCTGCGAGTATTTTGCTGAATTTCATTTTCCACCCCTTCTGTCAAAGGACGAGTTTCCCAAGTTGTTTATCAGCCTACACTCATCGGCGGACATCCGCCGCCGAAGATTGTTTCCTTCTTGTCTAATAGGGAAATGCGGGCTGGAGTGGGGTTCGCTTACGCGCCCATGCGCAATTCACGCGCCGGTTTCGCACCGGCGCGTGCGTGGCTCTTCATCGCTGCAAAACGCTTCGGATCTGCGGTCTTTAGCTGGTTGATTCCGGACGGAACACGCGGTGAAACCGCGGCCCGGTAAACTGCACGCCCACCAGCCGTCCCCCGCACGCCAGCTCTTCGCTCACGTGCACCACCCGCCCCTGCGTGGTGAAATCCGTCTCCGGGCGCCGCCGCGTCTGCGCCGAAAACGGAATGTGGATCTCGATGTCCGTCCCCGGCGGCACGTCCCGCCGCACCAGAAACGCCGCCCCGCTGCGGCACAGGTTTTCGCTGGAAGTTGCTTCTTCGAATGCAAACCCGCGGCTGTCCCGCCCGCGGATGGTCATCGGCAGATGCACCGAGATTCTACGCTCCGCCCGCTGCTTCGCTGCCATAGTAGCCGTTAACGCCATGGACATCCTCCCCCGTGGCGGCGTCCGGTTGCTCGAAAAATCGCTCCACCCGCTCGAGAATCTCCCCGGGTGTCCGCGATTGGTGCACTCCGCGCCGCAGCTCGCCGCCGTTCTTCACCCCAAACGAAAACCAGCACGCGAACTGCTTCATTTTGCCTGCGGCGTCCGGCGCCGCGCTATCCAGAATCTGCCGGTAGTAGCCGGATAGTAACCGGTAGCGGTCGCCCTGCGTAGGCTGCGCGTAGCGCCCCGTAGCCTGGTATTGCGCCATCTGCGAAAAAATCCACGGGTTGCTGGCCGCCGCCCGACCGATCATCACCCCGTCGCAGCCCGTCTCCCGCGCCATGCGCGCCGCATCTTCCGGGCTCTGGATATCCCCGTTCCCGATCACCGGTATGCGCACCGCCTGCTTGACCGCCGCGATGATCCGCCAGTCCGCGCGCCCGCTCAGCCCCTGCACGCGCGTCCGCGGATGCACCGCCATGGCCTCCACTCCCGCGTTCTCCGCCATCTTGGCGACTTCCACCGCCACGATATTGCTTTCGTCCCAGCCCGCCCGGATCTTGATGGTCAGCGGGATGCGCACCGCCGCCCGCACCGCCCGCAAAATCTCCTCCAGCAGCTTCAGATCGCGCAGCAATCCCGACCCGCCGCACTTCACCACCTTCTTCGCCGGGCAGCCCAGATTGATGTCCACGCTGTCGAAGCCCAGCTCCTCCACCAGCGCCGCGGCCGCGGCCATCACCCGCGGGTTGGCCCCGAAGAGCTGCGCGCTGATGGGATGTTCGTCCTTTTCGAAGTGCAAATAGCGCAGCGTCTTGCGCGCGCTGCGGGTCACGCCCTCGGAGCTGGTGAACTCCGTCATCAGCAGCCCGCACCCGCCCAGCCCGCGGATCACCCGCCGGAACAGCGTGTCCGTCACTCCGGCCATCGGCGCCAGAATGGCCGCCGGGCGGATCGCCAGTTTGCGGATTTGTAGCGTCGCGGGAATTGCGCTCGCTTGTTGGTGGGCGCGCAGGTCGTATTCCTATTTCGTGGAGCCCGGCGCGGCCTTCGCCGCGCCCGCTTCCCCGGATTTACCCGCTTCCCCGCTTGCTTTCCCCTGCAGATACTCCTCCAGCCGCAGAAACTTCCGCTGCAGCGCCCCGCTCCACTCCGACCACTGCGGGTCCCCGGAACTCAGCGCCAGCGCCGCGCGCATCGCGGCCATCTTCGAATCCAGATCGTCCAGAAAATGCAGCACCAGCGCCTCGCGGATCATCGGCAGCTTCGGCGAACCGAACGCGTATTCCCCGTGATGGCTGATCAGCAGGTGCTGCACCACGGTCTTCAGCGGCGCCGGAAACCCCTCGATCCCGTCCATCGCCCGCCCCACCGACTCGACTTCCATCACGATGTGCCCCAGCAGTTGCCCCTCGGCGGTGTAGCTTATGGCCCGCTCGTAGCTCAGCTCGTCCAGCTTGCCCACGTCGTGCAGCAGCACCCCGGTAAGGATTAGGTCCAGGTTCAGCTCCGGGTACTGCCCGGCCACCGCCCGCGCCAGCCCGCACAGGCTCATCACGTGCTCCAGCAGCCCGCCCAGGTACGCGTGGTGCATCATCTTGGCCGCCGGCGCGCGCTTCAAGCGCGGCGCATTCGCCGGGTCGGTGATAATCTTCACCACCAGCTTGCGCAGCCACGGATTCCCCAGCCCTTCCGCCGTCCGCACCATCTCCGCATACAGCTTCTCGACGTCCGCCTCGGTGTGCGCCAGGTAGTCCGCGAGATTCACTTCCTCCGGGCTCGCCCGCCGGAACGACTCCAGCGCCAGTTGCGGCTTGTTCTTGTAGATTTCCACGCGCCCCTTCACGTGGATGAAGTCCTCGCGCGCGATCTGGCTGGCCGCCGCTTCGAAGCGGTCCCACATCCGCGCCTCGATCGTCCCCGTGCGGTCCCCCAGCTCCATGCGCAGGTACGGCTTGCCGTCGCGCGTGCTCCGCACTTCCTTGGCGCACACCAGAAAGATCGACGTGATCGGCTGTTCGCTGGTCAGCTCCGCGACAAACTTGTTCTTCATGCGCCGGTCTCTTTGCGCTTCCCGAACACCAGAAATTTCTTGCGCCCCTGGCTCTTCTTCGCCTTGCTCGCTTCCGGCGCCGCGCTGATCTCCTGAATCGGCGCCCCGCCCAGCCCCGCGCTGTCCACGTACCCCGGCTTCACGATCACGTAGCTCTCCTCGCGCAGCTTCCGCAGATAGTCGCGCAGCGCCGGTTCCATCCGCTCCCCGTACAGCCTGTCCATGATCTCCGGCTCCACCTTGGCCAGCGTCTGCTGCCCCTCGTCGTAGTGCTCCATGACCTGCAGCGTCAGGAACCCCTGCTTGGTCTCGATCACCTCGGTCAGCCCGTTCTTCTTCAGCGCGAAGACCTTGTCCTCCAGCTCTTTCGCCAGCTCCCCGCGCTTGAACGTCCCCAGGTATCCTCCCTGCTTGGCCGTGCTGCCCTCCGAGAACCGTTTGGCCAGCTCTCCGAACTCCTCGCCGTTCTTCACCCGCTCCAGCAGCCCTTCGGCCTTCTTCTTCAGCTCCGCGATCTCCGGCTCTTTCTTCTTTTCCGTGTTCAGGAAGATCTCGCGCAAGGCCACCTGCTCCGGCCGGATGAACTCCTTCTTGTGCGCTTCGTAGTATTTCGCCAGCTCTTCCTTCCCGATCTGGATGTGCGACCCCACCTCGCTGCTGATCACCCGCTGCGTCAGCAGCGTGTTGCGCATGTTGTTCTTGAAATCTTCCCAGTTCTGCCCCTGCCCGCTCACTGCTTTCTCCAGCTCTTCCATGCTCCCCAGGTTGTTCTGCACGCGGATCTGATCCAGCCGCTTGATCACGTCCGTCTCCACGCTCACGCCCATGTCCTTGCCGCGCTGCACCAGCAGCGACTGGTCGATCAAATCGCGCAGCACGTGCTTCTGCCGCTCCGCGACCATCGCCTGCAGTTGTTCCGCCGTGCACTTCGGACACTCCTGCGGCGCGTCCTCGGCCACCTGCGCCTTGGCCTTCTCGTACTCCGTGCGCGTGATGATCTCGTTGTTTACCCGCGCCACGATCTCCTCGATCGTCTTGCCCTTTTCCTGCGCCGCCACACCCGCGGCCATCAGCATGAACAATACCGCCAGCTTTTTCATGGATTTCCTCACTTGCAGTTTAGCCTTGCCCTTGCAGCCCGAGCAATACGTTTCTCAGCGGCTCCAGCACCGCCTCCCCGCGCCCCATTTCCATCCACAGCACCCCGCTGGGGTCCAGCCGGATTCCCTTCCGCGAGCGGATCAGCGCCACCAGCCGCGCCGGCTCCAGCGGCGTCTCCGCATGGAAGCGCACCGCCACCCGGCTGCCTTGCCGCTCGATCGCCGCTATGCGCAGCCGCTCACTCAGCGCTTTGAGCGCCGCGTACTCCAGAAGGTTGTCCACCGAAGCCGGCACCGGCCCGAAGCGGTCGGCCAGCTCCCGCCGCACGTCCTCCTTCTCCTCCTGGGACCCGATCGACGAAACTCTCTTATACGTCCGCAGCCGCAGATTCTCCCCCGGGATGTACTCCTGCGGGATGCGCACATCCAGCCCCAGGTTCAGCGTGGTCCGCAGTTCCGGCGCCGCCTCCTCCCCCTTGATCCGCGCCACCGCGCGTTCCAGCATCTGGCAGTACAGGTCGAAGCCGATGGCCCCCACGTGCCCGTGCTGCTCCCGCCCCAGCAGGTTCCCGGCCCCGCGCAGTTCCAGGTCCAGCGCCGCGATGCGGAATCCCGCTCCCAGCTCGCTGAACTCCTTCATCGCCGCCAGCCGCCGCCGCGCGATGGGCGTCAGCGTCGTCTCCGGCGGCACCAGCAGATAGGCGTAGGCCCGCTGGTGCGAGCGCCCCACCCGCCCGCGCAACTGG
Organism: Terriglobia bacterium; assembly: GCA_020073585.1. Taxonomy (GTDB): domain Bacteria; phylum Acidobacteriota; class Terriglobia; order Acidiferrales; family UBA7541; genus Acidiferrum. The sequence continues at coordinate 58,948 of JAIQEV010000003.1, read as the reverse complement.
TACAGCTCCGCCAGCCCCAGCCGGTCCGCGCGATTGATCAAAATCGTGTTGGCCCGCGGAATGTCCAGCCCGTTTTCCACGATGGTCGTGGCCACCAGGATGTCCGCCTCATCCCGGATGAACTTCAGCATCACCTTTTCCAGTTCCTTCTCGCCCATCTGCCCGTGGCCCACCACCACCCGCGCCTTCGGCATCAGCCGGCTCACCAGCGACGCTACCGAGTAGATCGACTCCACCCGGTTGTGAATGAAATAGACCTGCCCGTTGCGCGCCAGTTCGCTCTCCATGGCCCGCCGCACCAGGTCCTCCTGAAACGGCGCCACCACCGTCTGGATCGCCAGGCGGTCCTTCGGCGGCGTCTCGATCAGGGACATGTCCCGCAGCCCCGCCAGCGACATGTGCAGCGTGCGCGGGATGGGCGTCGCCGAGAGCGCCAGCGCGTGCACGTCCTTGCGCAGCTCCTTCAGCCGCTCCTTGTGCGTCACCCCGAAGCGCTGCTCTTCGTCCACGATCAGCAGCCCCAGGTCGTGAAACTTCACGTCCTTCGAGAGCAGCCGGTGCGTCCCGATCACCACGTCCACTTTCCCCGCTTCCAGCCCGCCCAGGATCGCCTTCTGTTCCGCCGCGCTGCGGAACCTGCTGAGCATCTCGATCTTCGCGGGAAACGCCGCGAAGCGCTTCTTGAACGTCTCGTAATGCTGGAAAGCCAGCACCGTGGTGGGCGACAGCAGCGCCACCTGCTTGCCGTCCGCGATCGCCTTGAACGCTGCGCGCATGGCCACTTCCGTCTTCCCGTAGCCCACGTCCCCGCATAGCAGCCGGTCCATGGGCTTCCCGCTCTCCATGTCCCGTTTGATGTCCGCGATGGCCGCTTCCTGGTCCGGCGTCTCCTGAAATTCGAAGGCGTCCTCGAATTCCCGCTGCCACGGCGTGTCCCCGGAAAACTTGAAGGCCTGCGTCGTCTTGCGCTGGGCGTACAGTTCCACCAGCCGGTCGGCCATCTCCTCCAGCGACTTCTTGACCCGCGTCTTGCGCGCCGCCCAGTTTGTGCCCCCCAGTTTGTCCAGCGCCGGCTGCGCCCCTTCCAGGCTGCGGTAGCCCTGCACCAGGTCCATGCGCTCCAGCGGCACGTACAGCCGCGCGTCCTCCGCGTAACGCAGCAGCATGAACTCCCCGCGCCGCCCGTCGGACTCGATCAGCCGCAGCCCTTCGAACTGCCCGATGCCGTGGTCCACGTGCACCACGTAGTCCCCCGGCTTCAGCTCCGAAAAGTCGCTGCGGAAACCCGCGCTGCTGCTCTTGCGCCGCGGACGCTCCTGCGCCGGCGCCACGTCGAACAGGTCGGCGTTCCCGTACAGCGTCAGCTTCGCTTCCGGAAACGCCACCCCGGCCGCGAACGGCGCGCGCACCAGCACCAGCGCCGCCGATTCCTGCGAACTCTCGATGGCGAATTCCGAGGCCCCCGCGTCCGTCTCTCCCAGCGCATACCGCGCTTCGTATTCCCGGCAGATGTCCGCCAGCCGCTCGCGTTCCCCGGTGCTGGCGGCGGTCAGCAGGACCGACCCGCCCGCGGCCAGTTGCGATTTCACCTCGCCCATGCAGGCCACCACGTCCCCGTGAAACCGCGAACACGGCCGCGAACCCAGCTCGTAGCGCTCCCCCGCGCCCGTGGCCAGCGCCAGTTGCTCCAGGTGCACCTGCGTCAGCGCTCCCAGCAGACCCGCCCATTCCTCTTCGTTCCAGAAATAGTGATTGGGCGGAGGAGCGTCGGCCCGCCCGTGCTTTTCGTACAGTTCCACGGCTTCCCTGGCCTGCTGCCGCACCACCTCCCGCAGGCTTTCCGGTTCATCCAGAAATACCAGCGGGCTCAGCGACTGCGCGGAAAGCTCGAAGACCGAGATCCCTCCCTGCGAACCCGCGCCGCCGAAAACTCCCGCGGCGAATTCCGTCAGCGGCAGCAGCGTCGTGTGCACCACCGGCGCAATCGAGCGCTGCGTCCGCGGATCGAATTCCCGCACCGACTCCACCGTGTCCCCCAGCAGCTCGATGCGCACCGGCCGCGGCGCTTCCGGCGAGAACACGTCCACGATCCCGCCGCGCACCGCGTACTGTCCCGGCAGCTCGACCATCTCCGTGCGCGCATACCCCACCGCCTCCAGCTGCGCGATCAGCTCCTCGAGGCTCGCTTCCTGATCCGCGGCCAGCATCCGCCCCAGCCCCCGGTACGCCCCCGCGCTCTGATACCTCCACAGCGCCGCGCTCGCCGGCACGATCAACAGCGATACTTCCCCGCCCGCCAGCTGGTACAGCGTGGCCGCGCGCCGCTCCAGAATGTCCGCATGCGGCGGCTTCTCCTGCCACGGATCGGCGTCGAACGCCGGCAGGACGGCCACGCCCTGTCCGCTCCCCGTAAAAACGGTGCTGAAAAAGCGGATGTTCTCGGCCAGCGCTTCGGCGCGGTCGTTGCCGTCCACCACCAGGAACGCCGGCCGCCGCAGTTCGTGCGCCAGGTGCGCCACCACCAGCCCCTTGGCCACGTCGTGCAGCCCGGCCACGCACACCACCGCCTGCCCGGCCTGCAACGCTCCGCGCGCGCCTTCCAGCGCCGGATGGCGTAGCACGGCTTCCAGACGCTCGCGTACTGAGGAATGAATCATTGCGGAAAGTTTTTCAACAGGGCGAACCGGCGGCGCCTTCGCGCGCTTTGCGCAGAATCTCCGTCGTGGAATAGCCCGCCACCACCGGAGTGAGCACCACCTGTCCCCCGGCCGCTTCTACCTCGGCCCGTCCGACGATCTGGTCTGCCCCCCAGTCGCCGCCCTTCACCAGAATGTCCGGCAGCAGCCGCGCAATCACCGCCTGCGGTGTCTCCTCTTCGAAAATCACCACCGCGTCCACACTCTCGAACGCCGCCAGAATTTCCGCGCGCTCCCGTTCCGCGATCAGCGGCCGCCCCGCGCCTTTCAGCCGGCCCACGCTGGCGTCGCTATTGATCCCCACGATCAGGTAATCCCCGAGAGCGCGCGCCTGCTCCAGCGTGCGCACGTGCCCCGGATGCAGGATGTCGAAGCAGCCGTTGGTGAACACCACCCGGCCATTGCGTTTCCCCCGCCCGAACTGCACAATCGCTTCCTCGATCGTCAGGATGGCGCCGTCCACATGTCGCTCCGCAAATCCCAAACCGCCGGCGCTCGCGGCGCGCCTCCTCGCGGTCCCCTCTCTTTCATGGTAACACGCGCTCAACCTGCCTTCCGAGGCGCACCGTGAGACGCGCTCGCCTCGCGCAGACCGTTGCCGCGCTGCTGTTGCTGGCCGCCGCCGCACTGCTCCTGCGCCGTACCGCGCTCCCCGCGCGCATCGAAATCTTTCGCTCGGAGGGATGCGTCCTCTCCGTAAACACTTTTTCGCCCGGCGCGCAGCCCGCGCGCGGCAGCGTCCTCCTGCTGCATGGCCTCGCGGGCAACACAAATGTGATGGACTATTACACCCGCGCCTTTCTAGCCCTGGGTCTGCGTGTGATTGTTCCCGATCTTCCGGGCCACGGCCGCTCCCCTGGCCCTTTCACGCCCGCCCGCGCGGAATCCTGCAGCGCAGCCCTCCTCACCGATCTCCTTCGCCGCGGCGAGATCGCGCCCGCGCGCACCATCCTGGCCGGCCACTCCCTGGGCGCAGCCCTCGCTCTTCGCCTGGCCTCCCGCACACCGGTGGCCGGTGTCCTCGCCCTCTCCCCCGCTCCCATGCTCGCGGTACCCGGCATTTCCCCGGAGATGCTGCTCTACCCGCCGCCTGCCAAGCTGCCGCCCAACTTCCTCCTCGTCAGCGGCGCTCTCGAACCCGACTCCCTCCTCCGCGCCACCGCGCAACTCCTCGCACAAATCCCCGGCCCGCCCGGCGAGCGACGCATCGTCCCCACCGCGAGTCACGTCAGCCTGCTCCTTGATTCCCAGGCCCTGCGCCTTTCCCTCGATTGGACCGCCCGCCTCCTCGCCCTTCCCGCCGCTCCCGCTTTGCCCACGCGCAGCCCCTTCCTCGCTTTTCTTCTCGGCTTGTCCGGCCTTGCTCTTCTTTCCGGTCCCTTCCTGCGGGCAACCCTCTCATCTCTTCCGGAGGCCGCCCAACCCGCCGCCGCCCATTCTTCCCCCGCGCACACTTTTCTCGCCATGGCCGCGGCATCCCTCTGCGCCATCGGCCTGCTGACCTTCGGCGTGCCCTTGCGCTTTCTTCGCCTGTACGACGGCGGCTACCTCGTCAGTTTTCTTTTTCTCGTGGCCATGGCCCTGCTCCTCGCTCGCCTGCCCCAGTTGCCTTCTTTTCTCCGCCTGCCCCCGCGGATCGCGGCGCGCGCCTCCGCGCTGGGTCTGGCGCTCTCTCTCCTTTTCTTCGCCTGGTTCCACTGCACCGTCACCACCGCCTGGCTGGACCCCGCGCGCCTCTGGCGCTGGCCGCTCCTCGTTCTGGCCCTGCTCCCTTTTTGTGCCGCCGAAGAACTGCTCCTCGGCCCCGCCGCCCCGGAAAATCCCGCCAGCAGGCTCCGCCGCCTCCTCCTGGCTCTCGCCGCCCGCTTCGTCGCCTGGCTGGCACTCGTCGCCGCGCTCTTCTTCCTCCACAACGCCCAAGTGCTTCTCGTGCTCATGGCCCCCTACTTCGCCGCCTTCACTCTTCTGCATCGCGGGGGTGTTGACCTCTTCCGGACGGAATCCCGGTCCCCCGCTGGCGCCGCGCTTTTCGGTGCTATACTTGCCGCCGCGTTTTGTTTGCTCCTCTTCCCCCTGACTTGAGCGGATCCGCACCCGCCAGCGGGCGAACCGAAACGCCTTTGAGGCCAGCGACATGGCGGAGATTGCAATCGTGGGCGGCGGACCTTCCGGGTCCTTGTGCGGCGAGCAGCTCGCCCGCGCCGGGCACCAGGTCCTGATCCTCGACGAACATCTGGCGTGGGAGAAACCCTGCGGCGGCGGCCTGACCCACAAGGCCCTGGAAGCCTACCCCTTCCTTCGCGAAAATGCGCATCCCAAGAAAGTCGTGCGCGACGTCGAGCTCATCAGCAGCGACGGCCAGCGCGTCCTGCTCCAGATGTCCCACCCCATCGTGGTCTATTCCCGCGCCGTCCTGAACGGCCTGCTGCTCGACCGCGCCGCGCACAGCGGCTGCCGCGTCCTGCAATCCCACGTCACCGCCATTGACACCGATTCCCGCCGCCCCCGCTACTGCGCCGGCGGCCAGTGGCACAGCGCCGATTTCCTCGTTCTCGCCGCCGGCGCCCGCAACAGCCTCTTCCCCGAAACCCGCCCCTTCGAGCCCGCCGAACTCGAAATGACCCAGGGTTACTTCGTGCCCGTCTCCCGCGATGGCATCCAGATCAAGTTCCTCCCGCAATTCGAGGGCTACATCTGGTCCTTCCCCCGCAACGATCATCTTTCCGTCGGCATCTGCGGCAACATGGCCGCGCACACCAGCAACGAGCTGCGCCTGCACCTCCACGAATTTCTCGGCCGCGAAAAAATCTCCACGGAAGGCGCGCGCTTCTACAGCCACGTCCTGCCCTCGCCCCAGGAACGCACCCTTTCCCAGCGCCCCGTCGTCGGCCGCAATTGGGCGCTCATCGGCGACGCCGCCGCGTGGGTCGACCCCCTCACCGGCGAAGGCCTCTTCTACGCCATGCGCTCCGGCGAGCTCCTCGGCAGTTCCCTGGCCGAAGGCGCGCCGGAAAAATATCCCGCGCGCGTCAAGGCCGCCTTCTCCGCCGACCTGGAATTCGCTTCGCGCATCGTGCGCCGCTTTTACCGCGGCACATTTCTCGGCGTGGCCGTCACCACCCATCTTGTCCAGCTCATGCGCCGCAGCTCCGTTCTGCGCCAGTTGATGAGCGATCTCTTCAGCGGCACCCAGGACTACCGCAGCCTGAAGCGCCGCCTCTGGGGCCATCTGGGAATTTCCGTCAGCGAGTTCATCTCCAACGTCCTCAACCTCGAGCAGCCCGCCTCCGCGGTCACCTGCGCGGGCAGCGACACCGCGGACTGAGCGCAGCGCTGCGTTCCTGGTTTTCTATTTAACTAAACAGTATACCTGGCGCAACGCCGCAGCGCTGCGCCAGGCCCGTAGGCGTGTCGGCAGTTTTTTCTAGAGCGAAGGGCGGCGCGCCGCGGGCTTGCGCGCCGGCGGCGGCGTCAGCGTGGCCATTTTGCGGATCATGGCCAGCACCAGACGCTTATCCCCGTCGGAGAGCGTCGTGGTGTAGCGCTTGATCTCCACCAGGAAGCGGATTTCGTCCTGGGAGAGTTCGCCGAGCATCTTCTGGGTTTCGCGGTCCCGGGTGGTTTCCGTCCCGGGGAAAAAATCGGCCAGGCTGATGTCCATGGCTTCGGCGATTTTGGCCAGGGTCTCCAGCGAGGGCACGGTGTGGCCGTTCTCCACGCGCGAGAGATAACAGCGCAGCAGCCCGGTGCGCCGCTCGATATCCCCCTGCGACAGCCCCCGCTGGCTGCGGTAGGTGCGGATCACTTCCCCGATATTGACGCGCGGCTTTTCCTTCGGCATGTTACCCCCCACTTACGGGGGTAGCATACTTAGCAATAGAAAGCGGCGCAAGCGCTATTCTTGCGCCGGCGGCGCGTAAGCAACAACGTGCCGCCGGCGCGCAGAGGGAATCCGCGGCCCATCCCGCGCTAGCGCTGCGTCCGGCTAGAAGGCCGCACGGAGAGGGGCTGCTGCAGGCGGAACTCCAGCAGCGTTTCGCTGGGCACCTTCACCTGCTGCCCGCGGGTCAGCACCTGCACGCCCGCGCCCGCCGCGCCACCCGCGCCCGCGCCGATGGCCGCGCCCTTGCCGCCGCCGGCGATTGCGCCGATGATCGCGCCCACCACGGCTCCGCCGCCCACTTTCTGCGCGGTGTTCGTGCCGCGGCCCTTGCCCTTCAATTCGTATTCGCTGGTCACCAGCGGATAGTCGCGCCCGTCAATGACGATGCGCGTCAGCTCCAGTTGCAGCTCGGCGCTGCCGGACATGTGCCCCGCTTCCTTGGCCTCCGCCAGACGCCCGTAGACATCCGCGCCCTTGCGGGCCACGAGCACGTCGTCCGCCAGCAGATCGGTCTCCAGGCTGGCGTGGAAAATATCGCCCACGTGGTTCTTCGAGGAGTCCACGCCGTCAATCATGCGCACTAGCAGCGGCGTGCCCGCCGCGATGGTGATGGCGCCGTCCGGCGCAGCCGCCGCGCGATGTTTCGGGGCCGGCGCGGGCTGCGGTTCGGGCTCGGCTGCCGCCGCGGGAGCCGCAGCCCCCGTGAACGTCAGGGCCACGATCTCGTTCACCGAAAAAGTCTCGACCCGGCCGTCCACATCGAAGCGCAACACCGCCTGCGTCCCGCCCAGGTAGCGCCCCTGCAACACCCGTCCGTCTTTCAGCTCCAGCGTATCGGCGGAAGCTGCGCCCGCAAACGCCAGGGCGAGCAGCGCGGCACCCAGAATCTTTGCGAATCCCTTCATCGTTCCCTCCTGTTTGCGGTCCCGGAAAGCCTGCGTCCCGGAAGACCGGAGAAAGCAGTTTTTTGGCTGGCTGGGGCCATTCTAAGGCCTTCGATGCGCGGGCCCGCCCGGAAGATGGCTCTACTGCGTCGCAACGTACAACTCCCGTGCGATATTCGCCATGAGCGCGGCGCTCTGTTTGGAATCGGCCAGGCCGCGCACCAGAATCACCAGCACGAAGGGCCGCGGCGCATAAACGATGGCCGCATCGTGGTGAATGCCGGTGATCTCCCCGGTCTTGTGGGCCACCACCGTGCCCGGAGGCAGCCCCGCGGGGATGGCCTCATTCCACTTCTGGCGCTTGAGCATTTCGGCCATCTTGCGGCTGGAAGCCTCATCCACCGCCTTCCCCTGGACGATGGCTTTCAGCAGGATGAGCAAGCCCCGCGCCGTGGTGGTGTTGTTCAGGCCCTTGTCGTAGGCCTTCCCGTCCTCCACCCCGCGCAGGACGTGCATGCCATCGGCATGCAGCGCCTGGGTGGTGGCGCGGATATTCTCGATGCCCAGCCGCTCGATGAGCAGGTTGGCCGCCAGGTTGCTGCTCACCGTGATCATCGCTTCGCATAGCTGATCGAGCGTGCGCGTCTGCCCCAGGGCCTTGTACAGTTCGCCCTCGGAATCCACGCCCACGTCCAGCGCATAGACCGAGCCGTCCACGATGCTGTGGAATTCGTTGCGCACCAGGAGCGGCTCGTCCAGGCGCAACTTGCCGATGGCCGCCTGGCGGTACAGCTCGATCATCACCGGCAGCTTCATCGTGCTGGCGGCATGAAAGGCCTCGTCGGCGTGGCGGTACCACTCGGTCTGGCCGTCCAGGGTGCGCAGCGCGATGCCCACCTCCGCCCCGCTCGCCGCGATGCGCTCCTCGACGGCGCGCATCGCCGTCGCCAGCTTGGCGTCTTCCGCTTGCGCGGGCGCTTTTGGCTCCTGCGCGCACACACTCGCCGCCAGCAGCAGCGCCATCCCCAGCGCCAGTAGGCTTCGTCTCATGGCCAGTCCTTTGGGAAAGCGTGGTGGAGAAAGATTGGTACCGGAGGAGGGAGTCGAACCCACACAGCCTTGCGGCCAGCGGATTTTGAGTCCGCCGCGTCTGCCATTCCGCCACTCCGGCCTTGCGCCTTTCAACATAGCATGGGGGCCACGCGGGCTCAAGGCGGAGGAAAGTGACTTGTGACTCGTGACTTGTGACTCGTGGAAGAGAGCCCCTGGGAGTCGCGATGCGCGCTGCGGCAGGCGCGAGGCAAGTTCGCCAAGATAGTTAAAGTTTTTGTTTAGAGAAATGGCCAGGGGAGCACCCCCACCCCCGGTGGTTTTTGTAAGAGCGGAATCTAAAGGGGTTACGCGAGGAGGTTGCACAAGAGTATCAAAGCAGGGAGGTTGAAATTCTTTGTTTGCATATTGTTGCGGAGGGGTGCGTAAGAGCTGATTCTGCAGGGGTTGCAGAAGAGGTTCGGCGGAGGGGTAGTTCGTAACGTGGTGGCCGGGGAAAGAGAGTTGCGGGCGGGCGAGTTGCGCGGACAAGGGCGTGTTGTCCTGTCTCCTCCGCGCCAAAAACAAAAACATTATAGCCGATGAGTACTTCACGGTCAATTCTATTTAGCGGCATTCGAATGATGCGGCGAAGCGCATCCGGGGCTGGGGAAGACAGTGGGCGCCTGCACAGGGCGAAAGGGATTCGAGAAAGAGTGGAGAAAAAGACAACGCAGAGACGCGGAGAGCGCAGAGAAGCGCAGAGAGGAGCGGCGTCCACGGCGATCGCTACGATGGAAGGACACCTCAAAGATCACTGCGGACTTCTTTTTTGAAATGCAGCATCTCGCCCTGAGTAAATCCCTGCTTGGTGAAAAATTTCTCCATTTCGGCGTGGCCCTTGCTGACGAGGGTGAAGATGGTCTGAATTCCGTGGTCGTGCGCGGACGAAGTAAAGTGCTCGATCAACTGGGCGGCAATTCCCCGGTGCCGGTAGGCCGGGTCCACGCCGAGCATCTCGATCCAGGCGACGGTTCCGGGAAGGCCGAACTCGAGCTCGCCGGCCCTGCCGAAGGCGAAGCCCACCACGCGGTTATCCGTCTCCGCAACCAGAGAGGTCCAGTGCGGGCGTATGGCTTCGGAAAGTTCCATTCTCTTCCGCCAGTATTCGGGACGAGCCACGCCCGTGGTCCGTTCCTCGATATTCACCAGAGCAGGCAGATCTTCCGCGCGAAGGTCCCGGATGTAAATGGGTTTGGGCATCGGCTTTTCCCTCTTACCAGCGATGGCGAAAGATAGCACTCCCCTGCTCTTTCCCGCAAGGAATCTTGGCCGGCAGGAAGTTAACAGTCGACAGTTGAAAGTTGAAAAGGGACAGGAAGGTGTTTCTCGATTGTCACGAGCGACTCGTGAAATACAAGCGATGGGTCCCTCGCCTGCGCACGAAGCATGGTCCGCGGAGTTCCGCAGAAGCATCCGAGCCACAAGCGCCGAGAGGGTAGACGACCCGGAGGGCGCTCGGCGGCTAGGGGCTTCTCCATCCCGCGCTTGCCCCGGCGGGGGTTCCGCGGGTACACTCCGCGCACCGCATGAGCCACCTAGGTGCACTGCCTGCCACGACTGCCTCGGCCGGGCGCCGGCCGCTCCTTGGCTTTTGGATGCTGATCGTGACGCAATTCCAGAGCGCATTCAGCGACAACGCGCTGCGCTGGCTGGTGGGATTTCTGGTGCTGGAGGCGGGGCTGCCGCGGGAGCGGCGGGATTTTCTCTTCGTACTAGTGGTGCCGCTGCTTTTTTCCGTGCCGTTCATTCTGTTTTCCATTCCCGGGGGATATTTCGCGGACCGCTACAGCAAGCGCGGGGTGACGCTGACAACCAAGTGCTGCGAGCTGTGCGTGATGGTCTTTGCGGCCTGGGCGCTGGCCGGGGGGCATCTGGCGCTGGCGGGAGCGGCGCTCTTTCTGGTGAGCGCGCAGGCGGCGGTTTTCGGGCCGACGAAATACTCGCTGTTGCCGGAGCTTCTGCCGCTGCACCGGCTCTCGTGGGGCAACGGGATTCTGGAGCTGGGAACGTTCCTGGCGGCGATTACCGGGACGCTGGCCGGGGGCATACTGGCGCACGTCTTCGCGGGGCGGCAAGCGTGGTCGGGGGTGGTTTTCCTGGGGCTCTCGGCGCTGGGGATTTCCACCAGCCTGGGAATCACACGGCTTCCGGCGGCGGACCCGGCGCGGCGCTTCTCCTGGAACTGGCCGGGCGGGTTCGTGCGGGAGCTGCAGCGCATGCGGCGCGACGACTTCCTGTGGACGGCGGTGGTGGCCAACACGTTTTTCTGGTTTCTGGCTTCCCTGCTGCTGCTGAATATCGTGCTGTATGCGACGGACGTGCTGCGGGTGGACGAGGTGCACAGCAGCTACCTGCTGGCGGGGCTGAGCCTGGGGATCGCCTTCGGGAGCTTCGCGGCCGGGTATGTTTCGCGGAACAAGATCGAGCACGGGATGATTCTCCCGGCCATGGCCGGGATCGCGGCGCTGGCGGTGGCCCTGGCCTGGCCCGGGCGGCAGTTCCCGGAGGTGCTGGGGCTGCTGGTGGCGCTGGGGGGCTGCGCGGGGTTCTTTTCGGTGCCGGTGAATGCGCTGATCCAGGCGCGGCCGGCGCCGGAGGAGAAAGGGCGCACCATAGCCGCCTCGAATCTCCTTTCTTTTGTGGGGATTGCCATGCAGCCGCTGGCCCAGTACGCCATGCTGCGGCTGGGCCATCCGGACCCCAGCCACGTCTTCGTCATCGCCGCGACCATGACGCTGCTTATGGGCGGGGTGCTGTGCGGGATGCTGCCCGACCTGCTTCCCCGGACGCTGGTCTGGACGCGCCTGTCGCAAAGGGCTACCCTGTAGCATCTCCTTTCGGCGTGTTTATGGCCAGCGCTACCCGCATCTCCGTAACCGCGAAATCGTCAACTTCCGGTGCGACCGCTCAGCATTCAGCTTCCGGTTTGACCGCTGAGCGGTCAACGGTCGCCGCTGTTCCCTCAACCGAGCGGCTCGGCCTCTCCTACTGGATGGGGCGGGTGCGCAAGGAACTGGAGCGGGTGTGCAGCACCCGCGAGCAGGATGCGGTGCACGATCTGCGGGTGGCCATTCGGCGCTGCCGCTCACTGGCCGCGGCGCTGCAGGAAGCCGATCCCACGCCCGGCTGGAAGCAACTGCGCAAGGCGCCCGCGAAACTCTTCCGCGAGCTGGGAGCCTGGCGCGACGCCCAAGTGCTGGAAGGCTGGGTACGGCGGCTGGCGCCCGAAGAAAAGGATGCCGCGCGGAGCCGCCTGCTGGAAATCCTGGAAGCGCGGGAGCACGAGGCGGAGGCGGCAGCGTTGCGCGCCGCGGAAAAATTCGACGCGGCCGGCTGGAAGAGGCTGGAGCGCGGGCTGCGGCGGCGAGCGCTGCTGGCGCCCGCGGACGGGCCCGCGGCGCAGTGCCTGGCGCTGGAGCGCTTCGAAGCGGCGCACGAGCTGCACGCGCGGGCCTTGCGCACGGAGCGGCCCAAGCCGTGGCACCTGCTGCGCATCGGGCTGAAGAGATTCCGCTACACCGTGGAAAACCTTTTGCCGCAGCAATTGCCGGCCTGGGAAGAGAGCCTGAAGCGCGCGCAGGACCTGCTCGGGGATGTGCACGATCTCGACGTCCTGGGGGAGCTGCTGAAGGGCGAAGCGGGAAATCTGCCCGCGGAATCCGCGGGGGCCTTCCGGCGCACGCTGGAGCGCGAGCGCGGGGAGCGCCTGCAGACCTACCGGCAACTGACGCTGGGGCGCACCGGGCTGTGGCACGTGTGGCGCAGCGGGCTGCCGCAGGGCGCGCAGTTGGAGGCGGCGGCGCAGGCGCGGCTGCGGGTTACGGCGCGGGCGCTGGACGCGCACCGGCGGCGCACGTCCAAAGTTTCCCGGCTGGCGCTGCGCATTGCCGGGGTGCTGGCCGCCGCGGGCGCGGCGCCGGCATTGCGCGAGCCTGCGGCGCGGCGCATCCTGCAGGCCGCCGCGCAGCTGCACGGGATTGGCGGAGCGCAGAACCGCAAGCCGCCGCACAAAGCGGCGCGGGCCATGCTGCAGAAGCTTCCCGCGCCTCCCGGCTGGAACGGCGCGGAGTGGGAGTTACTGGGAGAAACGGTGCGCTACCATCGCGGCGCGGAGCCCAAACCGGGACACCGCGGCTTCGCGGCGCTTTCCGAAGAGCAGCAGCGGCTGGTGCGCCTGCTCGCGGGGCTGCTGCGGCTGGCGCGGGCGCTGCGGCGCTGCGGCGTGGAAGCGCAGGCCGGTCTGCGCGCGCAAGGCGCGGGGGAGACGGTGGTGCTGCGCGTGCCGGGATGGGTGAATAGTTTGGAGAGCGTCTCGCGGCTGGCTGCCGGGAAGCATCTGCTGGAACAGGCGCTGGGCCGCGCCTTGCTCATCGAGCCCGCCGAGAAAGGCGTCCCCGGCGCTCCCGACACGGAGGAAGCGGGGATTGCCGGCCCTGCGGATTAAGAGACGCGCGGGTGCTTACTTCCCCGAACGGCGGAGCATTTTTGGCGGAGCGACCCAGACGAGGATGCCCGCGGGCGGGGAGATGCGCGTCAGGTCGATCTGCGCGACGCCCGTTTTCTTCAGGGCGGTGAAGGCGTGCTGGGAACCCAGGGCGTAGGCGATCAGGTCGTCGAGTTGCGGGGCATGTCCGAAGAGGAAGACGGTCGCGCCCAGCTTCTCGCGGGCCAGTTCGCGGAAGATGAGCAGGGGGTCCGCGCCGGGCAGGAGAGCTTCCGACTTGCGGATCTTCGGCGCGGGAAAACCCAGGGCTTCGGCAAAAATCTCGGCGGTCTGCAGGGAGCGCACGTAGGGGCTGGAAAGCAGCAGATCGGCGGAGGCGCCCAGGGCCACCACGCCCCTGGCCGACTGCTGGGTCTTGGCAATGCCCTCTTCGGTGAGAAAGCGCTCGGGGTCCGGGGGACATTTTGGAGCGCCGCGCTCGATGGCGATACCGTGGCGCACAATAAAGAGATGCATGTTTGCTCCCCGTGCTGAGTTAGACCGCCGCCTGGCGGAATAAGAGTTTCACGCGAAATTCCTTTTCAAAGAGTGTGGTGCAGCGCGCGGCGCAGAGCAGATCCTCGCGGGCGTCGCCGCGGGCCTGGATTTGCAGGCCAATGGCGCCGCGGCGGAAAGCGGCTTTGATGGCGCGGATGCGCTCGCGGTGGGAATGGTCGAGGGCCTCGGCGAGACGCAGGAGGGAGGCCAGACGGCGGAGGGTGCGCTGGTCGCCGCCGCTCAGGGAGGCATAGGAGGCGTGGTGGCGGGCGGGCTCGGATTTGCGGGTGTGGTAGCGCACCAAGCCGGCGACCATGGCGCGCTCGGGACCTTCCAAGCCGGCAATGTCGCCGTTGCGCACCAGGTATTCGCCGTGCTTGTGGTGGCCGCGATGGCTGACGATGTGTCCGAGGTCGTGCAGGAGCGCGCCGGCTTCCAGGAGGACGCGGGCGCGGGACGGCAAATGATGAACGGGCTGAAGCTGGTCGAAGAGCATCAGGCTGAGCTCACGGACGTGCTCGGCATGCTGCTGGTCGTAGGCCATGGGAGCGAGGCGGCGGGCAAAGCTGCGGGCGCCGGCGAGGAGCTGGCGGGCCGCGGCGTCGTAGCGATGGCGCCCGGCGCGGCTGAAGGATTCGCGGGCGATCTCCTGCAGCAGACCTTCGCGGACGCCGGCGCCGGGGACCAGGAGGGTGCGCAGGTTGAGATAGCGGCCGAGGGTGAGAAAGATGATGGCGGCGACGGCCATGACGTCGGCGCGGTCGCGGCGCACACGGAAGGATTTCATGCGCTGGCGCACGTCGCGCTTGAGGATGGAGGGCAGACGCTCGCGCAGGCGGGCGAGATCGAGGGTGGCCACGCCATAAGCGCGGGGGCCGGGGGCGATATTGGCGAGGGTTTCGGCGTTGCCGCCGCAGGCCACGGCAATCTGCCCGCCGAGGTTGGGACGCGCGGGCAGGCGCGATTCGAGCAGGGCGCGGACATAGCGGCGCACCTGCTCGGCCTGGGAAGGGCGCATCACGCCGGGCATGTCCAAGGTGGTCATCAGGCGCACCGTGCCCACGGGGAGCTGCACGCTCTGCTGCAAGGCGTGATCGCGGAGCAGGCTGATCTCCAGGCTGCCGCCGCCGAGGTCCACGATGCAGCGGGGCGGGGCTTCCGGGCTGACGGCGGCCAGCACGGCCTCGCGGCCGAGGCGCGACTCTTCGGCGCCGCCGATCACTTCCAGGCGGATGCGGCTCTTCTGCTTGATGCGGCGGACCAGGGAGCCGCGATTGCGGGCCTCGCGGGAGGCGCTGGTGGCCACGGCGCGGTAGCGGGTCACGTCGTATTCGTCGAGGAGGGAGCGGAAATGGCGGAAGGCTTTTACGGCCCGGGCCAGGGTCTCTTCGCTGAAGCGGTGGCGCAGGAAGACGCTCTCGCCCAGGCGCAGGGCGCAGCGCTCGGAGTGCAGGGGCTCGATATCCAGCGCGGAATAGGCGCGGGCGATGGAGATGCGGATGGCGTTGGAGCCGGCGTCGATTGCGGCGATGTGGACGGGGTCAGCCAAGCTGGGTTTACCGCCAGAGATGCGCGAGCGCCGCGGAGGGCGTGTACTTGCCGGCGCGGATGCCGAGTTGTTCGGCGATCTTCTGCCGCAATTGCTTGTTCACGGCCTGGACGCTGGCTTCGCCGTCGAGGTCGATGAACTCGTGGCGCTTGGCCATGACTTCGAATTCGCGCTTGATCATGGTCTGGTAGCGGATGAAGGACCAGTAGAGATCGTGGGAGAGGGACATGTCGCGGCCGGCCTCCCAGTAACTGATGGCCTGGGCCTTCTTGAACTCGCGGGCGAAGGCGGTCTCCGGACGGACGTTGAGCCAAAAAGTGAGGTGCGGGCGGAGGGCCATGGCGTAGAGGCCGGTGAGATAGTCGCGGTTGATGCCGCGGACCACGCCGCGGGCCATGAGGGTGTAGATGAAGCGGTCGGCGAGGACGACGGTGCCGGCGCGCAGAGCGGGGAGAACGCGATGCTCGAGCTGGTCGAAAAAGTCGGTGGCGTACATGAGCGCCAGGGTCATGCGGGTGACCGCGTTGCGCGCGAGCAACTGGTCGATGTCCTTGCCGACCAGATAGGAGCGGCGCAGGCCGCTGGTCTGCACGGCGAAACCCTCGGATTCCAGCCACTCCTGGAGCAGGGCGATCTGCGTGGAGCGGCCGGAGCCGTCCATGCCCTCGATGACCACGAGCTTGCCGGTGATGTCGCTAGGGTCGCAGCCCACCAACTGCTCGCCGAAGAAATAGGAGCTGACGTCCGCTTCGCCGCCTTGCGGCGCGGCGGAGGGTTTGGCCGGGGGAGCGGGCGGGGCGGCGGGGGCAGCTTCCGCGGGGGCTTCGGGCTTTTCCGGCTCGTTGGGGCTCATACGGCTTCCTCGGGGCGCGGGGCGAAGCGCTTGAGGTCAATCCGCTCGGCGACGATATCGCGCATCTGTTTCTGCAGCTTGTTGACGGGGAGGGTGCCGTCGAGGACGACAAAATTGTCGCTCTCGACCATCTTGTCGTACTCCTCGAGAATGCGCGCCTGGAAGAGGCGGAAACTCTCGGCGCGGTCGTAGGACAGGCCGAGGTCCATGCCCGCTTCGTAGTATTTCAGCTTGGGGCGGCCGCTGAGGATGCGGTTCACGGCGACGTCCAGGGGCGCGCGGAAATAGAAGGTGATGTCGGGCACCGGGGCGAAGCGATAGAGGTTGCGGAGCCAGCGCGGGGGGCAGCCGCGCGCGGCATCGCGGGCAAAACCGGTGTAGGTGTAGCGGTCGGCGAGAACCAGGTAGTCGGCCTGCAGCAGAGGCATGATCTGGCGCTCGCAGCGGTCGGCGAAATCCGCGGCGTGCAGCAAGGAGAAGGTCACCGGAGTGAGCAGGCGGCGCTGCTTGCCGCGGCGCGTCGCGGACTTGACCAGGGGCGAAGAGTTCCACTCGGTGAAGTGCAGGCGGTAGCCGCCGATCTCCAGCCAGCGCTTGAGCAGGTAGAGCTGCGTGCTCTTGCCCGAGCCGTCCGTGCCTTCGACGACGATGAGCGCGCCGGGATAGGCGCGGCTAGGCACCGGGCGGCCCGGCTGGGGGAGCGTGGATTTGGCCGGTTCCTGGCGAGGGGGCTTGGGCGTGGTGTCCTGGGTTTCGGTCATGGCCGGATGACTCGCATCCTAAACTAATCAGGATACGCTGCCAACGTTACAGTTGCATTACAGCCCGAGAGAGCGAGCCGCGAAACGTTTTCCGCTCGCCCTTAGAAGAGCGCGAACTTGACGCGCAAGAACTTTTTGGGATTCTGCCGGAGGTCCCCGACGAGCAGGCGCAGGTCCCCGGACAAACCCGCGAGATTGTCGTAGAGCTTGGGATCGCTGAAAAGTTTGCCGGCGCTGGTGGTGTTGTCGTTGAGCTTGGCGGTGGCGGCGGCCAGATGACCGCTGGTATCGCGCAAATTGACGAAGAGCGACTCGTCGGTGGCCAGCTTGCCCAGGGTGCCCTTGCCGGCGCGGACGTCGGTGAGCAGCAGGTTGCCCTTTTCGGCGACCTGTTTGGCGTTGTCATAGAGGCTGGGGTCGTAGATGAGCTTGCCCACGGTGCCCTTCTGGGCCTGGATGTCCGCGAGCAGGGTGTCCACGCGGCCCACGGCGGTGTTGGCCTTCTGGTAGATCTCCTCGGAGGCCACCAGCTTGCCCAGGGTTCCCTGTCCGGCCTGGACGTTGCTGACCATCTGGTCGCTCTTGGCCAGGATGCTGTTGAGATGCGCATAGGCCTGCTCATCGGTGAGCAGCTTGCCGAGCGTGCCGCGGCCTTCCTGGACGCCGGCGATCAGGTCGCGCACTTCGTCGGAGAGAGCGTTGAGGTTGCCGAGCAGGTCCGCGCTGCGCTGCACGACTTCTTTGATGGCCTTTTCCTCGACGCCCTTCAGTTCCTGGCCTTCCTTCAAGGGCACGCCGGTGAAGCCGCGGGTAATGTTCACGTAGCGGTTGCCCAGCAGGCCTTCGGTCACCAGGCTGACGGTGGAATCGGTGAGAATGTCGTCCTGGTAGCGGCGGTCCACGCGGAGCACGACCTCGATGTTGCGGTTCTTTTCGGGGGCCTGGCCGCGCACGCGCGGAGCGACGCGGATGGCCTCGACGTTGCCGACCTCGACGCCGTCCAGGCGGGCGGGCGCGCCCGTGGCCAGCCCGGCGACCTCGGGGAGAAAGGTGCGCAGGCGGTACTTCGGCCCGAGCACGCCCGGAGCGGTGACATAGAAGATGCCCACCGCGAGGATCGCCAGCCCCACCAGCACGAACAAACCGACGCGCAGTTCGGTCCAGGTCAATTGCTTGCGCTGTGCCATGTTGCGTTCTCCTCTCCCGCCGGGCGCTCGCGCCCCGGCAGGTCAGACCAAAAATCGCCGCAGATAGGGATCCCGCGAGGCCACGATCTCTTCCGGACCACCCGAAAAATAGACCAGTCCGTCGCGATAGACGAGAAAGCGCGTGCCAGCCGCCTCCCCGGGGGCCGCCGCGCCGCCGTTCCCGGCGGCCAAAGGAAAAACGCGGCGGGATTCGGGATCAAAGCGGAAATTGGCGAGGGCAAAGCCGTCCTGCAGGCGGTGCGTGGCCAGCAGAGCGGTGACGCCGTAGACGTCGCGCAGGCGCAAGATCAGAGTGATGATGGTCTGCGCGGTCATGGGATCGAGGCCCGCGGTGGGCGAATCGTAGAGCACCACCGGGGGGCGATTCACCAGGGCCCGCGCGATGGCCACGCGCCGGCGCATGCCGCCCGAGAGCTCCGAGGGCAGCATCTCCAGGGCGTGCTCCAACTCGACGAAGCGCAGAGTCTCGCGCACGCGCGGCTCGATCTCCTCTTCCGGCAAACCGTCTTCGCGCAGGCGGTAGGCGACGTTGTCGGCCACGCTCATGGAATCGAAGAGCGCGCCCTCCTGAAAGACGAAACCGATGTGGCGGCGGAACTCCAGCAGCTCCTCTTCGCGCATCTCCGAGACGGTCTGGCCCAGGACGCGCACGTGTCCCGAATCAGGGCGGAGCAGGCCGGCGGCCAGCTTGAGGGTGAGGGTCTTGCCGGTGCCGCTCTCGCCGAGGAGCACGAGGGTCTGGCGCGGGGGGACGGAGAAGGAAACGCCGCGCAACACTTCGCCTTCCTCGAAGCCGATGTGCACCGCTTCGAGGGAGACGACCGCCGCGTTGGTGCCGTGGCTGCTCATAATTGCGTGTGACCGCGAAGCGCTCAACTTCACTGTGCGACCGCATAGCGGTCAACTTCCTGTGTGACCGCCGAGCGGTCAACCAAGTGCCATGATTATAGTGAGAAATGGCCCGGCGTACAGGGCTGGGGTGAAGTTCGCCCGGCCCGCGGAGAAACCGTGTGCCGCCTGCCGCCCGGCTAGAACACCTTGTCGGCGAGGAACAGCGAGATCTTGGTGAGGAAGAAATCCGCGGCGATGATGAGCACCGAGGAGACGACGACGGCCTGGGTGGTGGCGCGCCCCACGCCCTGTGTGCCGCCGCGGACCGAAAGGCCCTTGTAGCAGCCCACGGTGGCCAGGATGAAGCCGAAAAATACCGGCTTGCTCAGGCCCTGCATGAGGTCGGCAAACTCGAGGGCATCTATGGCGCGGGTCCAGAACTGATAGGCGTCCAGACGCAGGGTGAAGACGGAGACCACGCAACCGCCGAGAAGACCGATAAAGTCGGCCAGCGCGGTGAGCAGGGGGAGCATCAAGAGGGTGGCCAGCACGCGCGGGGTCACCAGCTTGCGGCTGGGGTCCGTGCCCATGGCGCGCATGGCGTCCACTTGCTCGGTCACCAGCATCGAGCCCAGCTCCGAGGCGATCCCCGAAGAGCAGCGCCCAGCGACCAGCAGCCCGGTGATGGTCGGCCCCAATTCGCGCACCAGGGCAATGGCCACGACGTCGCCGGTGAGGGCGGTCTGGCCGAAGCGGGTGAACTGCGAGCCGGTCTGCAGAACCATGACCGCGCCGATGAAAAAGCCGGTGAGCAGCACGATGGGGAGCGAGCCCACGCCGATAATGTCCATCTGCTCCATGGCGTCCGGCATGTAGCGCGGCCCCGCCGCGAGATTGGTCAGGGAGCGCAGGGAGAGGATGGAATAGTCCTGCACGCCGGCGATGGCTTTGCGGGCCAGGCCGCCGAGAACCTCGAACAGCGAAGGAACATGGGCTTCCTTCGCATCAGGGCTGGCCGCTTGGAGTGGAGTATCCGCCACGGTAGTTGGCTGGCCAGAGGCACTGGCACGCCTGGCAGTGAAGCCTAACGTCGGTGCGCAGCGGCGTCAAGCGGGAGGCCGCGGCGGGCCAGCTCGCGCTCCGTTCCGGCGCAACGCGCTGGACGCTGCAGGCCGCCCCGGCTACACTAGAAGGTAACTCACAAATGCTCAACTCGAAGGGAGCTTCGTTCCGACCGGGTCGGAATCTTCGACGCTGCGCCGGGGATGACGGGGTTCGATAAGCGCCCGGCGATTTGTGAGAGAGCTGGCAGTTCTTTGGCAGCCGCGAATGGGCGGCTTGGCGAGGTCACGACTCTTCATGCTGCGTTTCTATACCGCCGGTGAATCGCACGGCCAGGCGCTGCTCGCCTGGATCTCCGGGCTGCCCGCTTCCCTGCCGGTAGATGTGGAGTTCGTGAACCACGAATTGCACCGGCGGCAACTGGGCTTCGGGCGCGGGGGGCGCCAGAAGATCGAAAAGGACCGCGCGGAAATTTTTGCCGGGGTGCACCACGGGCGCACCATCGGCGCGCCGATCGCGCTGCGCATCGAAAACCGGGACTGGGCCAACTGGGAAAAAGCGCTGCCGGTGGAGGGGCCCGGTGATCCGGCGGCGGAACGCCGGCTGACGGCGCCGCGTCCCGGACACGCGGACCTTGCCGGAGGGCTGAAATTCGATCTGCACGACGCGCGCTACATCCTGGAACGCTCGTCGGCGCGGGAAACCGCGGCGCGGGTGGCCGCGGGAGCGCTGGCCAAGCTGCTGCTGCGGGAATTCGGGATCGAGCTGGCCAGCCACGTGGTGGCCGTGGGGCACGCGCGGCTGGAGCGCGCCGCGACGTGGGAGGAAGTGCAAGGGATTTGCGGGGATCTGGATTCGCCGCTGCGCTGCGTGGACGGAGAAACGCAGGAGCGCATGAAAGCGGAAGTGGAGCAGTCGCTGCGCAAGGGCGACACGGTGGGCGGGGTCTTCGAAGTGATCGCGCACAACGTGGTGCCCGGGCTGGGGAGCCACGCGCAGTGGGATGAGAAGCTCGACGGGCTGCTGGCGCAGGCGGTGATGTCGCTGCAATCGGTGAAGGGCGTGGAGATTGGCGCGGGGATCAGCGCGGCGGGAAGCTACGGCTCGGAAGTGCAGGATGAGATCCGCTACGACGGGGGCGCGCGGCGCTTCCGCCGGCCGAGCAATCGCGCCGGGGGCCTCGAAGGCGGGATCAGCAACGGCGAGGACGTGGTGGTGCGCGGGTACATCAAGCCCATCTCGACGCTGCGGCGGCCGCTGGAGACGGCGGACCTGGTGACCAAGGAGCCGGTGAAAGCCGCTTACGAGCGCTCCGACATCTGCGTGGTGCCGGCGGCGGGAGTGGCCGGGGAAGCCATGGTGGCGCTTGTCCTGGCGGGGGCTTTTCTGCAAAAATTCGGAGGAGATTCGCTGGCGGAAACGCGGCGTAATTTTGAGGGCTATGGCCGACAACTCGACAACTACTGAAAGAGCGGCGGGGGCCGAGAAGCCGCGCACGATCCATCCGATCGTGAAATACGGCGATCCGATCCTGGAAAAGCCGACGGCGCCGGTGACCCGCTTCGACGCCAAGCTGGCGGAGCTGTGCGAGGAGATGTTCGCCACGATGTACGCGGCGCAGGGCGTGGGGCTGGCCGCGCCGCAGATCGGGCGGAGCCTGCAAGTGGCGGTGGTGGACGTGACCGGCGGGAAGAATCCGGAAGCGCGGATCGTGCTGGCCAACCCGGAGATCATTCACGGCGAGGGCGAGAAGCGCGAGGAAGAAGGCTGCCTGTCCATTCCCGGCTTCCGGGGCTACGTGGTGCGGCCGCAGTTCGTCACCGTGCGGGCGCAGAACGCCCAGGGGGAATGGTTCGAGATGCGCGGAGAGGACCTGCTGGCGCGGGCCTTCTGCCATGAGATCGACCACTTGCACGGCATCCTGTTTCTGAAGCACCTGAGCATGCTGAAGCGCGACCTGATCAAGCGCAAAATCAAGAAGCTCCGCAAACAAGGCGAGTGGTGAGCCACGGGCGGCTCGGAGGAGGCGCCATGCGCATCGTCTTCTGCGGCACGCCGGAGTTCGCCGTTCCCACCCTGCAGCATCTTCTAGCCAGCAAAGAGTTCGAAATCGCCGCGGTCGTCTCGCAGCCGGACCGGCCGCGGGGGCGCGGGCAGGAGATCTCCGCGCCGGCGGTGAAACAGGCCGCGCTGGCGGCGGGGATTCCCGTGCACCAGCCGGCGAAGATGCGCAGCGAGGAGGCGCGGGCCCTGCTGACGCGGCTGGCGCCCGATGCCGTGGTGATCATCGCCTACGGGCAGATCATTCCCGCGGCGCTGCTGGCGATCCCGCGGCTGG
Source organism: Terriglobia bacterium (assembly GCA_020073585.1). Classification (GTDB taxonomy): domain Bacteria; phylum Acidobacteriota; class Terriglobia; order Acidiferrales; family UBA7541; genus Acidiferrum. The sequence goes on along the minus strand of JAIQEV010000003.1, from coordinate 36,810 downwards.
GCTGGATCAATCTGCACGCGTCGCTGCTGCCGAAATACCGCGGAGCCGCGCCCATCAACTGGGCCATCGTGAACGGCGAAACGCGCACGGGACTGACCACCATGCGCATTGACGCCGGCATGGATACCGGGGAAATCCTGCTGCAGCAGACGCTGGAGATTGGAGCGGAGGAAAGCGCTCCGGAACTGGCGGCGCGCATGGCCCAGGCCGGGGCGCCGCTGATGGCCGAGACGCTGCGCGGTCTGCGCGAGGGCCGGATCACGCCGCGGGCGCAGGACCACGCGGCGGCCAGCGCCGCGCCGATTCTTCAGCGCGAGGACGGGCGCATCCGGTGGGAGTTGAGCGCCGGGGAGATCTACAACCGAATCCGCGGGCTGGCGCCGTGGCCGGGGGCGTTCAGCACGTTTCGCGGGCAGCGCTGCCACCTCTGGGGGAAACCCGTGGAGGGGACAACGCCGGCGCCTCCCGGGCGCATCTTTTTTAGCGGAGGCGAAGTGGAGGTAGGCTGCGGCTCCGGGACACTTCTGCGGCTGGATGGCGTCAAATTGGAAGGGCGCAAGCGGGTCTCCGCGCGGGAGTTCGCCAGCGGGGTGCGGCTCGGCGAGGGCGAGGCCTTCGGGACGGACGGCTGAGGCCGCCGGAAGTGGCGCGCTGCGGAGAAGGAACAGCGGCGGCGCATGGAAATTGCACGGAACACGGCACTGAGGCATACTCGCGCTTCCGTGCTAGTGCGATAGGTGACCGCTGCGCGGTCACAGAAGTAAATGTGGAGCGACACGAATGATTTTTCACCGGAACGACATCACACCCGCGGGGCGCATGAAGGCCGCGGGCCGCGTCTTGCTATGCGGCGTACTGACGCTGCAGCTTTGCGGCGCGCCGCTGGGCCAAGCGGCCAACGATGCTCGCGCGCAGTCGCCCGCCCCCGACGCCATCCTGCAGACCATGAAGGGCGAACTGACGCGGGCCACCAAGGAACTGGGGAAGAGCGATCCCGCGCCGTACTTCCTGAGCTACACGGTGTACGACCAGGACCTGGCGGTGCTGGTGGGGGCCTTCGGCAGCTTGCTGACCAATGCCGCGGTGCAGCGGCGGCAGGCCGACGTGGCCATGCGCGTGGGTTCGCCGGCGCTGGACAACACGCACGGGCAGAGCCGCCCCTCGGGGATGACTTCCGGAACGCTGCCGCTGGGCGACAACTCCGAGGCCATCGCGCGCGTCCTGTGGGAGCTCACCGACCGGGAATATAAGCGCGCCGCGCCCGCGTTCCTGAACGTCAAGACGAATACGGCGGTGCGCGCGGAAGAAGAGGACAAGTCGCCGGACTTTTCGAAAGACAGCGTGGAGCACCGCACGGGCGCCCCGGGGGCGCCGCCGGCTTTCGACCACGCCGCCTGGGAAGGCGAGGTGCGGCGGCTGTCCGCGGCATTCCGCAAATACCCCGAGGTGTACTCGGCGGTGGTGGTGCTGCAGGTGCAAGGGGGGACGTCGCGGCTGGTTACGAGCGAGGGCAGCATGATCGTTTCGCCGAGCGCCTCGGCGCGGCTGATCATCCAGGCGCAGACGCGCGCCGATGACGGCATGGAGCTGCTGCGGGTGGAAACGTTTCAGGCGCCGAGCCCGGGGGAACTTCCGGCGGAGAGCGAACTGCTGGGGAAGATCGAGCGCGTGGCGGCGGACCTGCAGGCGCTGCGCAAGGCGCCGGTCGCCGAGCCCTTCGACGGACCGGCCATGCTCTCGGGGCGCGCCGCCGCGGTGTTCTTCCACGAAGTGCTAGGGCACCGTCTGGAAGGCCACCGGCAACGCGACGAAGACGAGGGCCAGACGTTCACCAAGAAGGTGGGGCAGGAAATCCTGCCGAAGTTCCTCAGCGTCACCGACGACCCGACGACGCGGCAGCTCAACGGGGTGAAGTTGGCCGGGAGCTACGACTTCGACGACGAAGGGGTAGCGGCGCAGCGGGTGGAGGTGATCCAGAACGGGGTGCTAAAAAATTTTTTGATGTCGCGCATGCCCGTCACGGGCTTCGAGAAATCGAACGGGCACGGGCGCAACCAGCCCGGGCTGATGCCCACGGGGCGGCAGGGCAATCTGCTGGTCACGTCCACGCAGACGGTAGCGGACAGCGAACTGCGCAAGCGCTTCCTGGAGGAAGTGAAGAAGCAGGGGAAGCCGTACGGGCTGTATTTTGACGATGTGCAGGGGGGCTTCACGCTGACCTCGCGCGCGCTGCCGCAGGCGTTCCAGGTGCTCCCGGTGATGGTCTATCGGGTGTACGCGGACGGGCGGCCGGACGAGCTGGTGCGCGGCGTGGACATCGTGGGGACGCCGCTGGCGGCGCTGACGCGCATCCTGGTCACCGGAGACAAGCCGCAGGTGTTCAACGGGGTGTGCGGGGCGGAATCCGGCAGCGTGCCGGTGTCCGCGGCCGCTCCCGCCATGCTGTTCTCGGAAATGGAAGTACAGAAGCGCGGGCATTCGCACACGCGGCCGCCCATCCTGCCTCCGCCGGGGTTTGAAACGCCCGGAGCGGGCAAAGACGCAGCGCCGAAGGCGGAGGTGAAGCCGTGAAGATCGCGCAACGCACTCTGGCACTTGTGACGCTGGCTTTGCTGCTGGCCGCGGGGAAACCGCTGCGCGCCGCAAACACCCCGGCGGCGGGCGCGGCGGACGCCGCCGCGGAAGCACGGGCCGCGGCCTCCGCCGATCCGCTGCTGGAAGCGCTGCTGACGGAACTGGAGCGCTCGAAGGCGCAGTTGAAGATGGAGCAGGTGCAGGCTCCCTACTACATCGAGTACCGCGTCCACGACGTGCACGATTGCTACGTGGAGGCGGCCTTCGGAGCGGCGCGCGAGGAACAGAACATGCGCGGGCGGGTGCTGCGGGTGGTGGTGCGCGTCGGGGATTACAAGCAGGACAGCTTCATCGGCCAGGGCATCGGGGAAACGGCCTATCTGCCGCTGGACAACGACCCGATCGCACTGCGCCGCCAGATCTGGCTGGCCACCGACGAAGCCTACAAAGCCGCGGGCGAATCGCTGACGGAGAAACAGGCGTACATGAAGCAGTTCGCCGCGGACGCCAATCCGGTGGACGACTTCGCGCGGGCGACGCCGGTGACGGCGGTCGGCCCCCTGGTGGCCCTGGGGGCGGATGGCGCCGCGTGGCGCAAGACGCTGGAGGACGCCACCAGCCTGTACCGGGAATATCCCGCGGTGCAGTCGCTGACCGGTTCGGCGCGCTTCACGGCCGTCAACGAGTATTTCGTGAATTCCGAAGGGACGGTCATGCGCTCCGGGCGAACCACCTACACCGTGACCATCGGCGGCTTCACGCAAGCTGGCGACGGCATGCGCCTGGCGCGCAGTCCCTACTGGACCGTGGGGCGCCCGGAAGAGCTGCCGGCGCGCGCGGCGCTGCTCGCGGATACGAAGAAAACCCTGGAGACGCTGGTGGCGCTGCGCGAAGCGCCCATCGCCGAAGAGGAGTACCGCGGCCCGGTGCTGTTCGCCGCGGACGCCGCGGACGACATGTTCGCGGGCCTGGTGGGCGAAAATATTCTGGGGCGCAAGCCGCAGCCCGGCAGCCCCAAGCGCACGACCGGGGCGTTCGACACCAGCTACAAGGCGCGCGTGCTGCCGGCGTTTCTCACGGTGGTGGACGATCCCACGGCGAAGCAGTTCCAGGGCAAGAGCCTCGTCGGCAGCTACGAGGTGGACAGCGAGGGCGTGCGCGCGCAGGCGGTCACCGCGGTGGACAAGGGCATCCTGGCCAGCTATCTGCTCGGGCGCTTGCCCATCCGCGACTTCCCCGCTTCCAACGGGCACGGGCGCACCGGGCCGGGGGGCATCCCGCAGCCGAGCATCGGCAATCTGTTCATCCGCACGTCGCAGCCGCAGGCGGCCGCGGCGCTGCGCCAGCAGGTGCTGGAAATGGTGCGCGCGCAGGGCAAACCGTACGGCTATCGCGTGGACACGCTGGGCCCCGGGAACTCGCCGCGGCTGCTCTACCGCCTCTACGAAAAGGACGGCCACGAAGAGCTCATTCGCGGCGCGGTCTTCAGCGAACTGGACATCCGCACGCTGCGCAACAACTTGATCGCCGCGGGCGATGATCCGCTGGTGAGCAACCGCGCGAGCGGGCTGCCCGCCGCCGTCATCAGCCCCTCCGTGCTCTTCGACGAGCTGGAGGTGAAGCGCGCGGATACCAGCAAGGACAAGCTCCCGGATTATCCGCCGCCGCCCTTTGCGTCCGCCGCGGCCAGCACCAAAAAATGAGCGGCGCCGACGATCATCGAGTGCCGCCCGACGGCCCACCCGACGAGCCGCCCAACGGGCCGCTCGACGCGGAGCCGGAAACTTCGCCCGAGCCGGACTCCGAGGAGCTGCCGAAAACGTGGTTTGAAGCGACCCCTGCGGGACTTCCCGATTCCGGGGCCGATTCCGGGGCCGAACCCGGGGGCATGACCCTGCGGCAGCGCCTGGAGTGGCTGACGCGCGTCACCCTGCTGGTCTTTATCCTGGCGTCCGCGGCCTTCCTGAGCGCGATCACCGCCATGCGCATCGCCATCCATGGCCGCGAAGTGGCCATGCCCAATCTGGTCGGGAAAAACGTGGCCGAGGCCGACCATCTCCTGCGTTCCAGCGGACTGCTGCTGCGCGTCGCCGATCGCATGTACAGCGACCTGCCCATCAACGTGGTGGTGCGCCAGACGCCGCCTCCGGGCATGCAAATGAAGGTTTCCCAGCAGGCCCACGTGATTCTCAGCCTGGGCCAGCGCCAGCTCTCGATTCCGGCGCTGGAGGGCAAATCGCTGCGCGCCTCACGCATCGAACTGCTGCGCGCGGGCTTGCAGATCGGAGAAGTCTCGAGCGTCACGCTGCCGGAGGCCCTCGGGGACACCGTGGTGATCCAGAGCCCGCGGCCGGGGAACGGAGCGGCCACGCCGCGGGTGAACGTGCTGGTCGCGCAACCCGCGCGGGAGTCCGCCTACATCATGCCCGCGCTCGCCGGACTGAGCGAAGCGGAAGCGGCGCGGCTCCTCAGCCAGGTCCCCCTGCGCTACAAAGCCAACTACGTGGCCGCCGCGCAGTGGCCGCACGGCGCGGTCATCGAGCAGGCCCCGCCGGCCGGGGCGCGGGTCGCGGTTTCCGCCACGGTGGAACTGACCGTCGCCAACTAGCAGGCCGCTCCTGAAGACCAGAAGCGAAGAGATGGAACTGCGCGAAGTCCCGCTTCCCTTTCAATTTGCAAATCGTCCGCGGTTCGCGCATGATTACACTTTTGTTTAGTCTTTTCTTTGCGCGTTGGTTCGCCTGGTTGGAAAGACGGCCGGCGCGGCACATTCTGAGGACCGAGGAGTTTCATGGACAAGCCAGCGAAGATCGCCCCGCCGAAAGGAAAACTGGGAGTGCTGCTGCCGGGCATGGGGGCGGTGGGCACGACGTTCATGGCCGGCGTGGAGCTGGTGCGCAGCGGCAAGGCGCAGCCGGTGGGTTCGCTGACGCAGATGGGCACCATCCGCCTGGGCAAGCGCACCGACAACCGCTCGCCGCTGATCCGCGATTTCGTGGCCCTGGCCAAGCTGCAGGACCTGGTTTTCGGCGGCTGGGACATCTTTCCGGAAAACTCCTACGAGGCGGCGGCCCGCGCCGGGGTGCTCGAGCCGCACCATCTGAAGGAAGTGAAGGCGTTCCTGTCGAAGATCAAGCCCATGCCCGCAGCCTTCGACCGCAACTACGTGAAGAAGCTGGACGGCAAGAACGTGAAGAAGGGCAAGACCAAGTACGACATCGCGCTGCAGCTCAAGGCGGACATCGCCAATTTCAAGAAGAAGAACCAGTGCGCGCGCCTGGTGATGCTGTGGTGCGGCTCGACGGAGATTTTCCTGGCGCCGGAAGAGGCGCACAGCACGCCGGAGAAGTTCGAAGCGGCGATGAAGGCCAACCACCCGGCGATTGCGCCGTCCATGCTCTACGCCTGGGCCGCGATCACCAGCGGCGTGCCCTTCGGCAACGGCGCGCCCAACCTGACCGCGGACATTCCCGCGCTGCTGCAGCTAGCGCAGGAGCACGGCGTGCCGGTGGCCGGCAAGGACTTCAAGACCGGGCAGACGCTGCTGAAGACGGTGCTGGCGCCGGCGTTCAAGGCGCGCATGCTGGGGATGAACGGCTGGTTCTCGACGAACATTCTGGGCAACCGCGACGGCGAAGTGCTGGAGGATCCCGGCTCGTTCAAGACCAAGGAAGAATCGAAGCTCAGCGTGCTGGAGTACATTCTGCAGCCGCACCTTTATCCGCAGCTCTACGGCAAGATCTGCCACAAGGTGCGCATCAACTATTATCCGCCGCGCGGCGACAACAAAGAGGGCTGGGACAACATCGACATTTTCGGCTGGCTGGGCTACCCCATGCAGATCAAGGTGGACTTCCTGTGCCGCGATTCGATCCTGGCGGCGCCCATCGTGCTGGACCTGGTGCTGTTCCTGGACCTGGCGCAGCGCGCGGGCATGCGCGGCATCCAGGAGTGGCTCAGCTTCTATCTCAAGTCGCCGATGACCGCCCCGGGGCTGTATCCCGAGCACGACCTGTTCATCCAGCTCATGAAACTCAAGAATACCCTGCGCTGGATGATGGGCGAAGACCTCATCACCCACCTCGGCCAGGAATACTACGACTAGCACACATCGCCAAGCGAAGAGAGATTTCTCGCTTCGCTCGAAATGACGGATTTTACTGGGAAGGGGCGGACCTTGGTCCGCCCTTTTTTCTCTACCCCTTGGTTTCCTGCAGAATATTTCCCCCATCCACCACCAAAACCTGACCGGTGATGTACGAAGCGTCCGGCGTGGCCAGAAAGCAGACCGCGGCGGCAACTTCGTCCGGCGTGGCGGCGCGGCCGAGCGGCGTGTGCCGGGCCGCGGCGCGCTCTTCCTCCGTGGTCGAGGCCGTGGCCACCCAGCCCGGCGCCACGGAATTGATGGTGATGCCGTCGCCCCCGGTTTCCAGCGCCACCGCGCGCATCATGCCGTCGAGCCCGGCCTTGGCCGCTCCGTAAGCCGACGAGCCGATGTTGCTCACCAGCGGCCCGGTCACCGAAGAAACGTTCACGATGCGCCCGTACTTGTGCTTGGTCATCGCCGGCAGAACCGCGCGGGTCATGAGAAACGCGGTGTCCAGCGTGATGGCGATCTGCCGCCGCCACTCGGCGTAGCTGAGGTCGCGCAGCGGCTTGCTCAGCATCGCTTCGCCGGTCTGCACCATGCCCGCGTTATTGACGAGGATGTGCAGCTGCCCGGCGCGCTCGAGGACCGCGTCCACCAGGCGCTGCGCTTCGGCCTCGACGGTGAGGTCGGCGACGAAGGAGAGCACGTTTTTCCCGCTGGGGTCGAGTTCCTGGGCGCGCGCATGGATGCGCTCCGTCGTCGAGGTAATGGCCACGCGGATGCCGGCGGCGTGCAGCCGGCGGGCAACCGCGAAGCCGATGCCGCCGGGGCTGCCGGCGCCGGTGATGAGTGCGGTCTGGTTGGTCAGCAGAGGATCTCTCCGAAAAATTGCCGTGGTGCTGCCTAGCGCTTTTCCTTCAGCGCCAGCGGCTTCAGCAGCTTGAATGTCAGGCCGGTTTCGGCCTGCAAAACGATGTCGCGATTGCCGGTGAAGGCCGCTCCTCCCGTACCGGCTGCGGCGCCGACAGCGGCACCGATGGCAGCGCCTTTACCGCCGCCCGCTAGCGCCCCGATCGCAGCTCCGGCTCCCGCCCCGCCGCCGACCATGGCGGCTGTGCGCTTGCCTTTTCCTTTGCTGGTCAGAGCGGGCGCGGATGCCTCGATTTCGTAGGGCTTGCCACTGACGGTGATGGAGGTCAGATCCAGCGCGAGCACGGCCCCGCCCTTGAAACGGCCGGCAGGCTTGGCGTCGCGGATCACCCCTTCGGCGTGGGCTCCTTTGGGGATGACGATCTTACCGTCCACTTCAACCGCGTCGGCTACGGAAGCGTCAAATCGCTGGCCAGGCTGGCTGATTTTCGAGCCGATGGTTTGGTCGAGAACGACGGAAATTTCCGTTCCTTCGGGAACGACGATGGTCCTCACGGTGGGGGCAGCGGCTGTTTTGGCAGCGACCTTTCCCGCACTTTTGCCTTCCTCGGGAGTTGTCTTATCGGCCTGTTCGGGGCTGAGCGTTTTGCACCCCGCAAGAAACGCCAACAGGCTGATGCTGGCAATCATCGAAAAGAATTTGCGGCTCATGGCGAAATACCTCCTGCCCGGTTCGGGTATCGAAGCGCGGGCACACTCTCCAAGATACCCCTAGATAGAAAGATGTCAATTTCGAACCGGGTGAATATTATTCCGGCCGTTGCGGGAGTTCCTGCGCGGGCCAGCTCTTTGATTTGCGTCTGCACGATGGACCGGAGGGGTACGATAGGATTCGCTTCCCCTCAGCACGGGTATCGTGTCGTCAGGGAGCTTTTACTTTGAGGCCGCCGCCGGCTGGTAGCCGCGGCCGCGCAGCACGCGCCCGGCGGTAACGCCCGTCAGCTTGCCATGCTCGTATTCCACCTGACCATTCACGAGAACGAAGTCCACGCCGGTGGACAATTCATCGGGTTTGGCATAAGTGGCGTGATCCGCAATCTCCGCGGCGTCGAACACGGTGATGTCTGCGAAATAGCCGGGCTGGAGCAGCCCGCGGTCCGCCAGGTGCTCGCGCTGCGCGGGCAGGGAAGTAATCTTGCGGATCGCCGTTTCCAGCGGCAGCAGGTGTTCGTCGCGCACGTAGTGCCCGAGCAGCCGGGGCATCGATCCGAACGCCCGCGGGTGCGTGTGCGGCTCGTAGGTCGGCCCATCCAGCGCCATGGCGCCGGAATCCAGGCCGATACTCGTCCAGGGCTGCTGCAGCCCGGTGCGCAGGTCGTCCTCGCTGGCCATGAAGTAGATGGCGTCCGTTTGCGCACTATCCGCGAGGATGAAGTCCAGCAGCGTGTCCACCGCCATCGGCCACCCAGGGCGGCAGCGCCGAGACCAGCGCCGTCGCGCCCGCGGTATAGGGATACATGTCGGCGGCGATGTCCAGCCCGGAATCGCGCGCCGCCTGTATGGCTGCCACGACCTTCTTCATCTTCCCCCAGCGCGGTTTCCCGCTGACTTTCAGATGGAAAATTTCGACGGGGATCTTGGCCTCGCGCCCGATGCGCATGGCTTCCGCCAGCGCTTCCGTCTGCGAAGCGCCCTCGCTGCGCATGTGCGTGGCGTAGAGCCCCCCGTATTTCGCGGCCACCTGCGCCAGGGCGATCAGTTCGTCTGTCTTGGCGTAGATGTTTGGCGGATAGATAAGCGCGGAGGAAACGCCGAGAGCGCCGTCCTTCATGGCCTGCTCGACGAGCGCTTTCATGCGCTCCAGCTCTTCGGGCGTCGGCGCGCGATTCTCGTCGCCGAGCACCGCCTCGCGCACCTGTGCGGAACCCACGTAGGTGCCGAAATTGAGCGGCGTACCCTGCTTTTCAAGACGCCGGAAATAGCCATCCAGCGTGGTCCAATCCACGGTGAGGCCGAGGTGCGCGAGCAGCGGCTGCAATTGCGCCAGGGTCTTCTCGTTCTGCGGCGCAGCGGACCCGCCTTCTCCGGTAATCTCCGTGGTAATGCCCTGGGCCAGCTTGCTCGTGGCGCGCTTGTCGAGCAGCAGCGAACTCTCCGACTGCCCGAGCATGTCTATGAACCCGGGCGAAACGATGCGCCCCGCGGCGTCAATTTCCCGCTTGCCCTTCTCTCCGCTCAGGTCGCCGATTTTTGCGATGCGCTCGCCCTGGATGGCCACGTCCGCCGCGTACCAGGGATTGCCCGTGCCGTCCACGATGTGCCCGTTGCGGATGATGATGTCGTAGCCGCTGGCGACGGGAGCCGGCGCCTCGAGCGGCGCGTCGTAGGCCGCCGCCGCGATCGCCCCCAGCGCCTGTCCCGCGATTCTCTGATCCGCTTCCGCATCCGGCGGCAGATGCACGTGGTTGACGTACGCCGCGAAGATCAGCCGCCGCCCGGTCTTGGTAATGATGTAGCCGGCCAGGCCCTTGGCGTTGAGCATCATTTTCCCGCCGAGCCGGTCTTCGGAGTCATACGTGCCGGTTTTCGCGTGGACGTATCCGGCAGCCGGCGAGTCCGTCTGGATCTTCGCCAGCGTGCCGTCCTTGCCCAGCACCGGCAGCGCTTTGAAGAACACATTGAAGTCTGGACGCGTCGTCCAGTACGCCAGGTACCGGCACATGAAGTGCGGGCTGAAGAGATCGGCCCAGTCGCCGCCCGCGCCGTCTCCTTGCGACGCGCCGGAGAGATCCAGCTTCGCCGCCTGCAGAAATTCGCGCTCGAGGCCGAAACCCGCGAGCAGCGGCTCCCGTGTGTTTTTGGCCGCCAGCGCGCCCAGCAGATACGGCCCCATCCCGGCGTGCAGATTCTGGCTGACCTTCAGCGTGACCTTGATCTCCTCGGCGAGCGGCGGGGAAACGTGCTCGGCCACTTGATTTTCCGCGACGTAAAACTTCGCATACCCCGCCAGGTCCGGCGCCGCGGCGTTTCCCGGCGTTTTCACCTGGACACCCGCGGCGGCCAGGGCTTCGCTCAGCACGGTCTGCGCGAATTGCGTCGGGGAGGGCACGGCGAAGGGCGCGGTGACCGGCTTCGCGTCCTGCGGAAGGCTGCCGCGCAGCGTCGCCACCACCGTTCCGTCCGCGTTCGTGACGATCGCCGGTTCTTGCAGGTCCGGCTTGCTCCCTGGACGGGACGTCGTGAGCTGATTCACGAATTTCACATACGAAGTCTGCGGCGTGGATTCCAAAATCAGCGCGTCGCCGGCCTTGGCTCCGGGCCGGGCGACCAGATCGATAACGTTGTCGTTGATCACGATCGAGGAGATGACCACGCCCGTGCCGCCCTCGCGCGGCCCATCCGGAAATAGACTCGCGTCCACCAGCACGCGCCCTTCAATCTGGCGAATGCCCTTCGCGGCCGTCTCTTTCGCGAGCTGCCGGACGACCGCGAGCGGATCGCCCGCCACGGCCGCACCGCCGTACGAGTGATCCTCATCTTCGAACGCCAGCGTGCCGTCCGGCCGGATGCGGTTCGAAAGATTGGGATCGCCGCTGGCCACCAGCACCAGGTCGCCCTTCAGCCGGCCCTTTCCATCCACTGGGCCGGTGCGGTAAAGGCGCGTATGAAAGCGATAGTTCGCGCCGAAACTCGCCAGCACCGCTCCTTCGGTGAGCGTCTTCGTCGTCGAAGCCGGCGTGAACAGTTTGTGTTCGTTCAGCGCGTAGATCACCTCGCCGGTCTCCGGCGAGTAGAACTCGATGCCGAAATTGGCGTGCGCAAATTCCGGCTGCTCCATGATTTTCCGGATGCGCTCGGCCAGCACGGGGGGCGCGGCATTCTGTGCCGGCGCCGGATGCGGCCACCAGGCGGCCGCGGCCAGCAGAAGTCCGCAGCGCAGCAGCGGCCGAACCGGGCGTGTGCGTTTCATGGCGTTCTCCCTCCCAAGATTCAGGCTGTTCACGCGGACATTTCAAGTGCGACAACGAAGCGGTCAACTCAAGTGTACCCGCGCAGCGGTGAACGAGGACGGGTGCCTCTTTCACGAAACCGGATTCAGCGCGCCCGCCAGGTTTCCTTTTCGACCGTCAGCCGCTCGATGAGCTCCTGACGCACAGCGTAGCCGATTCCGGGCCGCTGCGGCACAACGATCGTGCCCCGCGGCGTGACCTCCACCTCCGGCTCGATCACGTCTTCTTCCCAGTAGCGCTTGCTCGCCGAGACGTCCCCCGGATAGACGAACCCCGGCAGCGTCGACATCGCGATATTGTGCGCGCGCCCGATCCCGCATTCCAGCATCCCCCCGCACCACACCGGGACGCTCCTCTCTTGGCAGTAGGCCTGAATCTCCCGCGCGCTGGTGTGGCCCCCGACGCGCCCCAGCTTGATATTTACCACCCGGCAGGCATCCAGCTCGATCGCCGTCGCCGCGTGCCGCAAGTGGTAGATCGATTCATCCAGGCAGACCGGCGTGCGCATCTCTTTCTGCAGCTTCGCGTGGGCGTGGATGTCGTCCCACCACAGCGGCTGTTCCATCATCAGCAGGCCGAATTCATCGAGCTTACGCAGATGCTCCACATCGGAAAGGGTGTAGGCGGAGTTGGCGTCCACGGAAAGCCGGATCGCCGGATGCGCCTTGCGTACCGCCCGCGCATATTCGATGTCCTTTCCCGGTTTGATCTTGATCTTGATCCGCTGGTATCCCGCGTTCAGCTCCGTGCCCACTTTTTCCAGCAGCGCTTCGGGCGTGGCCTGAATCCCCAGCGACACGCCGCAGGCGATCTCCTCCCGCGTGCCCCCGAGCAGCTTCCACAGCGGAATCCCTTTCTGCCGCGCTTCGGCGTCCCACAGCGCGTTCTCGATGCCCGCCCGGGCCATTTCGTGGCCGCGGATTGCGGAGAACAGCGCCGGAATTTCCGCCGCCGAGGCCACGCTCTGGCCGAGAACCAGCGGCACCAGAAAATCCCGCGTGACGTGCCAGGCCGTTCCGGTGGTCTCCGGATTGTAGAACGGCCCTTCCATCGGCGTGCATTCGGCCCAGCCCGAGACGCCGTCGGCAAGCAGCTCCACGAGCAGGACGGGACGCTCCCAGACTTGGCCGAAGCTCGTCTCAAAGGGCGCCTTGAGGCGCATCTTCAGTTTTCGCAGCGTAATGGCTTCAATCTTCATCGGGCTCCCGTCGCGCGCACTGCGCCATGTCTCTGCCCGCAAGGCCGGCGCAGTTCGCGTCCCCGGGCGGGCAGGGGTGCGCGGGACGGCGGTTTACAGCGGCAGGAACCGCGCCGGAAGCCAAAACGCTTTTTCGCATGAAGGAATTCTGCAACATTCGTTGCGCATCTCTCATGAAGAAACCGCACAGAAGTTAGCGGCTGCGGGGAACTCTGTCAAGAGTGCTTACTGCCAGGGAAGTCTCTGAAACGTGTGTTGCGGTGCTGGGTCCCTCAGGACGCCCACCAGCGGAATCCTTTGCGCTGCTCCTCCGCCACCTGCTTCATCAGCGCCAGCGTCCGGGGCCGGCGCACTTCGCCGCAGGCGGCCAGCAGCGCGCTGAGCAGGGACATGGGAGCGGCATAGGAGGCCGCGAACGAGGGCGACTCGACCGGCGCCAGGAACAGCTCGTCGCAGTGCCGCGCCAGTGGAGAGAGGAACGTGTCGGTGATGCCGACACAGTGCGCGCCGCGGCTGTGCGCCTGCGCCAGTCCTTCCACGGTCTGCCGCAGACCGCGCCGGAAACTGATGGCGATCACCACGTCCTTGCTGCTCACGTTGCGCACCAGATGCGTGATCCGTCCCGAGGAGGTCGCGGAAAACAGCGGCAGGCCGAGAACGCTGGCCTGGTAATCGAAAAAATAGGCCAGCGTGGTCGCCAGGTCCCCGGCCAGCAGCAGGATCCGCCGCGCCGCATACAACCGCTTGGCCACGGCCGTCAGGCGCCGCGCGTCCAGGCTGTTCTTCAGCGCCTGCAGGTTTTTCAGGTCTTGCTCCAGCGATTCCCGGATATGGCCGGGAATGCTGGAATCCTTCCCGCCGGCGGTCTGCATGGTATCCAGCGAGGTGGCAAAAGCGATCGAGAGGCTGTGGAGGTGGCGCTGAAATTCGCGGTAGCTGCCAAAGCCCAGGCCGCGGACGATGCGCACGATCGTCGCGGGGTCCGTCTTCAGGTGTTTGGCCATCGCCCGCACGCTGAGCAGAACAAAATCGCGCGGCTGTTCCAGGATCGGGCGGATGATCTCCTGGCGCTTGGCGCTGAGCCGCGCGATGCCCTCGGCGAGGTTGGGCGCAGGCGCTTGAGGAACCTTTGAGCTTCTAGTCATGCGGCGAGAGAATTGCCCAAATTTTCGCTGCTGTCAACCCTGTGAAAACCTGCGCCACGGGTCCGTTCTCTGCGGTGGCGGCATCCCGGCGAGCCGGGATGCCGCCGCGTTCGGAGGCAAACTCGCCGCTCGGCGAAGCACGCGGCCCCGCTTCCGCAGCGGGTTGCTTGCCCTATTCTTCCGGAGCGATCACCGGCTGCAGGAAGGGCATCATGGCCCGCAGTTGCGGGCCCACAGTCGCTTCGATCGGATGCTTGCGTTCGCGCCGCCGCATCTCCTTGAAGTTCGGGCAGCCCTTTTCGTTTTCCGCGATCCACGCTTTCGCGAAGCTTCCGTCGCGGATCTCCGCGAGCATCTTGCGCATCTCCTTGCGCGTTTCCTCGGTCACCACGCGCGGCCCGCCCGTGTAATCGCCGTACTCCGCCGTGTCGCTCACCGAATAGCGCATGTAGCTCAGCCCGCCCTTGTAGATCAGGTCCACGATCAGCTTCAGCTCATGCAGGCATTCGAAGTAGGCGATCTCCGGCTGGTAGCCCGCTTCCACCAGCGTGTCGAACCCCGCCTTGATCAGCGCGCTCACCCCGCCGCACAGCACCGCCTGCTCGCCGAACAGATCCGTCTCCGTCTCTTCGGTGAACGTCGTCTCGATCACCCCGGCGCGCGTGCAGCCGATCCCCCGCGCGTAAGCCAGCGCCAGCGCCTTGGCGTTGCCCGTGGCGTCCTGGTGTACCGCCAGCAATCCCGGCGTTCCTCCGCCTTCCACGAACACTTCGCGCACCCGGTGCCCCGGCGCCTTGGGCGCGATCATCGTCACGTCCACCGTGGCCGGCGGCTTGATCGTTCCGAAGCGGATGTTGAAGCCGTGCGCGAACATCAGCATCTTTCCGGGCTTCAGGCTCGGCTCCACCGCCTCGCGGTACAGCGCCGGCTGCTTGGTGTCCGGCACCAGGATCATGATCACGTCCGCCCAGGCCGCCGCTTCCGCCGGCGTCTGCACGGTCACCCCGTCCTTCTGCGCCCGCGCGCGGGAATTGCTCTTCTCCGGCAGCCCCACGCGCACCTCCACTCCGCTGTCGCGCAGATTCAGCGCATGCGCATGCCCCTGCGATCCATAGCCCAGAATCGCCACTTTTTTCGCCCGAATCAGGGCCAGGTCCGCCGAGTTTTCGTAATACATCTTCGCCATGCTCTTCCTCCGAAAGGCTCCGCGGGTTGCACTGTGGAGCGGCCGCGCGGGCGTCTGATTGTGTTCCAGTTTAATTCGGTTTGACGGCGCAGCCGGCGCTGGCTTCCGCCGCTGCCGGCGGCTGCAGCAGGTCCGCGCCGCGGGTCATCGCCACGCTGCCCGTGCGCGCCATCTCCAGCACGCCGAACGGCCGCAGCACTTCCAGCAGGCTGTCGATCTTGTGCACCGTTCCGGATACTTCCAGGATCAGCGATTCCGGCGCCACGTCCACCACCCGCGCCCGGAACACCTTCACCAGTTCCATCAGGTGCGGCCGCGACTTCTGGTCCGCCGCCACTTTGATCAGTGCCAGGTCGCGCACCACCGCCGGGCGCCCCGAGATGTTTTCCGCCAGCAGCACGTCCACCAGCTTCTCCAGGCTGGCCTGCACCCGCCGCGCTCCCTGCTCGTCGGTGTGCACCACCACCGTCATGCGCGCGATCTCGTCGTTCTCCGTCGGTCCCACCGTCAGCGAATCGATATTGATCGCCAGCCGCCGCGCCAGCGACGCCACGCGGTTCAGCACGCCCGGTTTGTTTTCCACGTACGCTACCAGTGTTTTCATACGCTCCTCACGGCTCCGTCGCGGTTTCCACCAGCGGGCTCGGCCGCCGGATCATTTCATGCAGCGCCGCGCCCGCCGGCACCATCGGATACACCGCGTCTTCCTGCTCCACGCGGAAATCCAGCAGCACCGTCTCCGCGGCCTCCCGCGCCTTGCGGATCGCCGGCAGCACTTCGCCGCGCGTGCCGACCTTCTCGCTGCGGATCCCGAAGGCGCTGGCCAGCGCACAGAAGTCCGGCGCCACCAGCGGCGTGGCCACGTAGCGCTTGTCGTAGAAAAACTCCTGCCACTGCCGCACCATGCCCAGGTAGCCGTTGTTGATGATGGCGATCTTGACGTTGATCTTTTCCTGTACGATCGTCGCCAGCTCGCACATGGTCATCTGGAACCCGCCGTCGCCCACCACCACCCAGACCTCGTCCTCCGGCTTCGCGAATTTCGCCCCGATCGCCGCCGGCAGCGCAAACCCCATCGTTCCCAGGCCGCCCGAGGTGATCAGCGAGCGCGGCCGGTCGTGGTGGTAATACTGCGCCTCCCACATCTGGTGCTGCCCCACGTCGCTGACCACCAGCGCCCGCCCCTTCGTTTCCTTCCACAAATCGTTGATCACGTGTGCCGCGTAGAGATGCCCGCTGTCCGGCAGGCTCTGGATGTCGCGCACCGCGGAATGGCCTTTCAGCGTGCGGATGTACTCCACCCATTCGCTGCGGTCGCGCGGCTCCAGGCAGGGAAGCAGTTGCTCCAGCAGTTCGCGCGCGTCGCCCACCAGCGCCGCGTCCACCTTTACGTTCTTGTTGATCTCCGAGCGGTCGATCTCGATGTGAATCTTCCGGGCGTCTGTCGCGTACGTGCGCAGGTCCCCGGTGACGCGGTCGTCGAAGCGCATCCCCACGGCCACGATCAGGTCGGACTCCTGAATCGCGCGGTTCACCCACGCTTCCCCGTGCATGCCCATCATCCCCAGATTCAGCGGATCGGTGGCCGGAAACGTTCCGATGCCCAGCAGCGTCATGGCCACCGGGAAGTGTCCGCGGCGCACGAACGCCTCCAGCGCGCGCACCGCGCCGGCAATTTGCACCCCATGCCCCGCCAGGATCACGGGACGCTTCGCGGAGTTCAGGAGTTCCACGGCGCGGGCGAACTCGGTTTCCTCGCAGGCCGGGTGCAGGCGCTTGGGCGGCAGCTTCGGCGTGGCGGCCTCCCAGTCCAGCTCGCACGTCCCCTGCTGCGCGTCTTTCGTGACGTCCACCAGCACGGGTCCCGGCCTGCCGGACGCCGCGATGACGAACGCTTCGCGCACCGCCCGCGCGATGTCCTCCGCGCGCGACACGATCGAATTGTGCTTGGTGATGGGCATGGTGATGCCCGTGATGTCGATCTCCTGGAACGCATCGCTGCCCAGCAGCTTGCTGCTCACCTGCCCGGTAATGCACACCACCGGCGAAGAATCCAGCATGGCCGTGGCGATCCCGGTGACCATGTTCGTCGCGCCGGGTCCCGACGTGGCCATGGCCACGCCCACTCCTCCGCTCGCCCGCGCGTAGCCGTCGGCCATGTGCGTCGCGCCCTGCTCGTGCCGCACCAGGACGTGGTGCAGTTGCGACCGCCCAATCGCGTCGTACGTCGGCAGTATCGCCCCGCCCGGGTAGCCGAAAATATCCTTGACCCCCAGGCGCTGCAGTGTTTCGCAGAGAATTTCCGCGCCGGTGCGTTTCATATCGTCCTCGCTGGAAGCGGCGCCGTTGCAGGTGCCGGTGCGGATAGAGAACGTACCCCCGCGGGCACCGTGGTGATCGCCCCGCGCGACGCCGAGGAGACCAGCAGCGCGTATTTCGCCATCACTCCGCTGGTGTAGCGCGGCGCCGGCGGCGTCCAGCTGCGCAGGCGCTCGCGTAGCACGTCGTCGGAAACCTCGGCGCGCAACGCCCGCTTGGGAATATCGAACACGATGATGTCGCCGTCGCGCAGCGCCGCGATCGGTCCGCCCGCCGCCGCTTCCGGTGCCACGTGCCCGGCCATCAGCCCATGCGTCGCTCCGGAAAAGCGCCCGTCGGTGAGCAGCGCCACGCTGTCGCCCAGCCCCGCTCCCACCAGCGCCGCGGTCACCGCCAGCATCTCGCGCATCCCCGGTCCGCCGTTCGGCCCCTCGTAGCGGATCACCACCACGTCGCCCGCGCGTATCCCGCCCTGCTGCAGCGCCGCGAACGACGCTTCTTCGCTGTCGAATACCCGCGCCGGTCCGCGGAACTCCTGGATGTTGTGCCCCGCCACTTTCACCACGCAGCCTTCCGGCGCAAGGTTGCCCTTCAGAATCACCAGCCCGCCCGTTGGCTTGAGCGGCTTGGCCGCCGGGAGCACCACTTCCTGCCCCGGCGTCTCTTTCGCCGCCGCGGCTTCTTCGCCGATGCTCTTTCCCGTCACGGTGCGGCAATCGCCGTGCAGCAGGCCCGCTTGGCGCAGCCGCTGCGCCACCAGCGCCGTGCCGCCCGCCGCGTACAGATCCGTGGCTACAAAACGCCCGCCCGGCTTGAGGTCCGCCAGCAGCGGCGTGCGCGCGCTGATGCGGTCGAAATCGTCGATCACCAGCGGCAACCGCGCTTCCTGAGCGATGGCCAGCAAGTGCAGCACGGCATTGGTCGAGCCGCCCGTCGCGGCCACCCCCGCAATCGCGTTTTCCAGCGACTGCGCAGTGATGATGGCGCTGGGCCGCACGTCGCGCCGCAGCAGCTCGATCACCATCTCGCCCGCTTTGTGCCCCGCCGTCTCCTTGGTCTTGTTCGTGGCCGGAATGCTCGAAAGCCCCATGGGCGCAATCCCCAGGAATTCGCACACCAGCGCCATGGTGTTCGCGGTGAACTGTCCCCCGCACGCTCCCGCGCCCGGGCACGCGGAACACTCCAGCGCATGCAGATCCTCATCCGACATGCCGCCGCGCGCGTGCGCCCCGATCGCTTCGAAGACGTCCTGAATGGTCACCGGACGCTCGTGGAACTGCCCCGGCGCGATGGACCCGCCGTAGAGAATCAGCCCGGGAATATCCATCCGCGCTAGCGCCATCACCCCGCCCGGAATCGTCTTGTCGCAGCCCACCAGCACTACCAGCGCGTCCAGCAAATTGCCGCGCGTCACCAGCTCGATCGAGTCCGCGATCACCTCGCGGCTCACCAGCGACGTGCGCATTCCTTCGCTGCCCATGGTGATGCCGTCGGAGATGGATACGGTGTTGAACTCCAGCGGCGTCCCGCCCGCGGCGCGCACCCCCGCCTTGACGTGCTCCGCAAGCTCCTTCAGGTGGTAGTTGCAGGGGCCGATCTCGGTCCAGGTGTTGGCGATGCCGATGAGCGGCCGCGCGAGATCCTCGTCGCGCAAGCCGGTGGCGCGCAGCATGGCCCGCGCTGCCGCGCGATGCGCTCCGTCGGTTAGCGCGCTGCTCCGGGGTCGGGGTAAGGGGTTGCTCACTTCTCGCTCCTCATGGGTCGCGGCGAACTGCGCGGCCCCGAAAATTTACGGGGCCATCATCCTGCTCTGGATGATGGCCCCGGGTCCTGCTTGAATTTCTTTCCTAGGCTGCCATCACCCGCCGGTGTCTCCGCGCACGCTTCCAGGAATGGGGCGAATTCGCACGACGACACGAATCGCGCTCCCGGCTCTGCCGGACACTCGTGGCTTCGATGCGTACGCGCTGGCGACCATGGATGGAGTCCGCCAAAGACGTTACCAGAATGCGAGGGAAGGGGCGAATCAGTCCAATTAATAATTATTGCCTATAACATAAGAAAGAATTATTGCTGCCGCTGCGCCCTCTGGACCCTCCGGCTTTCCGCCGCTTTCCTCCTGCGGCTCCTTCTGGCGCTCTCCCGGACCCCTTCCGCCGGACGCCGCCAGAAAAGAGTTGCGTTGCGGCGTCCCAGTTGGCACCATCTGAACTCAATTCCAGAAGGTGGCGGAGTGTAGTGCCTTCGGGCGGCGAGGCGGAACCTTGTCGCGTGTGAATTTGCTTCCCACGCGCATGGGCCAAAGTCTCGATGCTGCAGGTGTCTGCATACTGTTGGTCTCTTCAAACGGGGCCAGCCTGGAATCGGCACCGAACATTTGAAGGAACGGTGACCGCTGCGCGGTCACCCTTGAGAGGACCGACCAATGGGATTTTTCAGCGCTTCGCAGTCTCCCGCCCTCGCCGCCGAGGAGCCGGAAGCACGCAAGAAACCGTTTTACGCCAGTCTGTGGGTGCAGGTGCTCCTGGCCATCGCCGTGGCCGTGGCCCTGGGCTATTTCAGTCCGGCCAAGGCCATCGCCATGAAGCCCCTCGGCGACGCCTTCATCCGCCTGATCACCATGATCATCACCCTGATCATTTTCTGCACCGTCGTTTCCGGCATCGCTGGTATGCAAGACATGAAAAAAGTCGGGCGCGTCGGTGGCAAGGCCCTGCTCTACTTCGAGATCGTTTCCACGGTGGCCCTGCTGATCGGCCTGATCGTCGGCAACGTGGTCAAGCCCGGCGGCGGCTTCAACGTCAATCCCGCCGGGCTGGATGCCAAGGCCGTGGCCGATTACGCCGGCGCCGCCAAGGCCCAGAGCGTCACGGATTTCCTGATGCACATCATTCCCACCACCGTGGTGGACGCCTTCGCCAAGGGCGACATCCTGGAAGTTCTGCTCGTCGCCATTCTGTTCGGCTTCGCGCTCTCCAGCATCGGCCAGCGCTGCAAGCCGCTCGTTGATCTCTTCGACGCCCTTATGCACGCGGTCTTCGGCGTGGTCAATATCCTGATGCGCCTCGCGCCCATCGGCGCTTTCGGCGCCATGGCCTTCACCGTCGGCAAATATGGCCTGGCCTCGCTGGGGCCGCTGGTGAAGCTGATCGCCACGTTCTACATCACCTCGATTCTTTTCGTGCTCATCATTCTCGGCGCGATTGCCCAGGCCGTGGGCTTCAACATCGTCAAGTTCCTGGTGTACATCAAGGAAGAAATTCTGCTGGTGCTGGCCACCAGCTCGTCGGAGACGGCGCTGCCGACGCTGATGGCCAAGCTGGAAAAGCTGGGCTGCTCGAAGCCGCTCGTCGGCCTCGTGGTGCCCACCGGCTACACCTTCAACACCGACGGCAGCAGCCTGTACATGACACTGGCGGCGCTCTTCGTGGCCCAAGCCACCAATACCCATCTCACGGTGATGCAGCAGATCACCATTCTGGCCGTGGCCACGCTCACTTCCAAGGGCGCGAGCGGCGTGCAGGGCGCCTCGTTCATCGCCCTGGTCGGCACGCTGATGGTCGTGCCCACCATCCCCGTGGCGGGCATGGCCCTGGTTCTGGGCATCGACCGCTTCATGAGCATGTTCCGCGGCCTGATCAACATGATCGGCAACGGCGTCGCCACTCTCGTCGTGGCCCGCTGGGAGAAGGAACTCGATCGCGAGACCCTGCGCCGCAATCTCGCCTGAAATTTGCCCAGGCGCGCAATGGGCGCGAGCGTGCTAGAATGCGCCCGTTTCACGGGAGGCCTGTCATGAGCAAGATGACGCGGCGCGGCTTTGTGAAGAGTGCGGCCATCGCGCCGCTGGCCGTCAAGGCGGTCTCCCTCGAACCGCAAGCGGCCCCGCGCGATCGCTTTGACATCGTCGTCGCCGGCGCCGGGCACAACAGTCTGATTGCGGCCGCCTACCTGGCCAAAGCCGGCTACCGCATCGTCGTCCTCGAGGGCCGGCCCATCGTCGGCGGCGGCGTCAAATCCGCGGAACTGACCCTGCGGGGATTCAAAGACGACGTCTGCGCGACGGCGCACGCCTTCATTCAAGCCAACCCCATGCTGCGCAACGACGAACTCGGCCTGCGCAATTACGGTCTGGAGTACGTCGATCCCGATCCCATCTTCCATGTGCCGTTTGCCGATGGCAGCTATCTGACGCAGTGGCGCGACCTCGACCGCACCTGCGCGGAATTTGCCAGGTTTTCCAAGAAAGACGCGGCCGCCTACCGGCGCTTGCTGGCCGAGTTCGAGGCCGTCAAGCCCATCCTGGGGGCTTCGACTTTCACGCCCATCGGCTTTGGAAAGCCGCTCAACGACCGCCTGGCGGAAGTGCCCCGCGGCAAGCTGTGGCAGCGGCGCTTGGCGATGTCCGCCTGGGAGATCATCCGCGACAATTTCGAGGACGATCACAGCCGCACGTTCATGCTCTATATGTCGCATTTGGCGGCGGAGCCGCCGGACGCGCCGATGACCGGCCGGCTGGCCTTTGCCGCGCCGGGCCAGCAGCGCGCGGGGCGGCCCATTCCCAAGGGCGGATCGGGAGCTTTGACGCAGGCGCTGGCGCGGGTGATCGAAGCCAACGGCGGCGTGATCCTCACCAACAAATGGGTGCGGCGCCTGATCGTCGAGAACGGCAAATGCGCGGGCGTGGAATGCGATGACGGCAGCTCCTACCGCGCCGAGAAAGCCGTGCTATCCACGATCCACATCAAGCACCTGGTGGATATGGCGCCGCGCGAATTGTGGGGCCAGGACTTCGTCGACGGCGTGGATACCTGGCAGGCGGAGCACGCCATGTTCGTCACCCATTACGCCACCACCGAGCCTCCGCTCTACGCCGTCGAAGGCGGCAAACTCGCGCCGGTGGAATCCGGCATTCTCTCTTCTCCCGAGCGCGCCTTGCGCGGCAACTACGACGATTCCCTCGGCGCGCCCACTCTCGAGGACCCCTCCCTGCAGGTGATCTGCTGCACCGTGGCCGATCCCACGCGCGCCCCGGCGGGCATGCACACGGTCAAGGTCCTCGGCTGGCAGCCCTACGAATTGAAGGAAGGCCCGCAGCACTGGGACGTCATCAAGGACCAGGTCTCCGATGCGAATTTGAAATACCTGCGGCGCTTCGCACCCAACCTGACCGACGACAAGATCCTCGCGCGCTTCGTCGAGAGCCCGCTCGATCTCGAGCGCATGAACCCGCATTTCTGGCGCGGCAGCGCGCATGCCGGCGCGCAGAGCGCCTCGCAGGTTGGCCCCATGCGCCCCATGCCCGGCTGGGCGCAGCACCGCATGCCCATCCCGGGCCTGTACCAGACCGGCGCCACGACGCATCCCGGCGGCTCGGTGACGGGCGCGCCCGGACGCAATGCGGCCACGGTGATGCTCAAGGATTTCGGCACCAGCATCGAGGAAGTGCTGAAGAAGAAAGCGTGACACGCGCTGGCCGCGGCAGTTTTAGTCCACGAGGTGTGCTCATGAATCGAAGGAAGGGAAGTTTCACCCTGGTGGCGGCTGCGGCAATTCTGGCGGCGTTCCTGTTCGCGGCCTTCGCGCTCCCGGCGCAGCAAGCGCCCGCGGTTCCGCGGATGGTGCCCGATAACCCGCTGCACCCCGCGCCGCCCGCGCAACCCATCCCCTTCAGCCACAAAAAGCATCTGGGCTTCGGCCTGCAGTGCCAGAAGTGTCACACGAATCCCGATCCCGGCGCCCTGATGACTTTCCCGGCCACTGGCACGTGCATGTCGTGCCACGCCGCAATTGCCAAGAACAAGCCGGCCATCCTGAAACTCGCGGAGTTCGCGAAGTCCCAGAAGCCGGTTCCCTGGGTGCGCATCTACGCTGTGCTTCCGGGCGTGACCTGGAGCCATCGCCCGCATCTGCGGGCGGGCATGAAGTGCGAAATGTGCCACGGCCCGGTGGCGCAGATGGAAGCCATGGCGGAGACCACCAGCGTCAAGACGATGTTCAGTTGCCTCGACTGCCATCAGAAGAACAACGCCAAGACGGTCTGCGACGCGTGCCATAAGAACTGAACCGCCCGCGAGTTTGCAAAGTTTTGCGTCTCGCAGCTCGCCGGTTCTCCATCCGGAGGTCCCATGAACAGAATCGAAAACGCCAGCCGCCGCGGTTTTCTGCAGGGATTGGTCTCGGCCGGAGCGCTGGTTTTGTGCGTCCGTGCCTATCCGGAAACTCCGGGGGCCGCCGGGTCCGCCTCCGCTGATCCGCTGGCCGGAGAAGGCTTCCAGCCGAATGTCTATCTGGCCATTGCCCGCGACGGGAGCGTAAGCATCATCGCGCACCGCTCGGAAATGGGCACGGGAATCCGGGCGTCGCTGCCGCGCGTGGTGGCCGATGAGCTGGATGCCGACTGGGCGCGGGTGCGGATTGAACAAGCGGTGGGCGATCCGAAATACGGCACGCAGGACACGGATGGCTCGAAATCGGTGCGTCTCTTCTTCGACGTGATGCGCCAGGCCGGAGCCAGCGCGCGCATGATGCTGGTGAGCGCCGCGGCGCAGCAGTGGAAAGTGCCGGCCGCGGAATGCGCCACGGATCTGCACATCGTCGTGCACCGGCCAACCGGCCGGAAGCTCGGATACGGCGAACTGGCGCCGGCGGCCGCGAAACTCCCGGTGCCGAAGAAGGAAGAAGTAACGCTGAAAGCCAGAAGCGCGTGGCGCTACATCGGAAAAGAAGCCAAGAACTACGACGTCAAAGAACTCTGCTCGGGCCAGGCGATCTTCGGCCAGGACGTGCATGTGGACGGCATGCTCTACGCTTCCGTCGAGCGGCCGCCCGTGCTGGGAGGAAAAATCAAGTCCCTGGACGACAAGGAAGCGCTCGGCGTCGCGGGCGTGCGCCAGGTTGTTCCGATCGAGCCGTTCACGCCGCCGCACGGATTTCAGGCGCTGGGCGGCGTGGCCGTTCTGGCGGACAGCACGTGGCCGGCCATGCAGGGCCGCAAGAAGCTGAAGATCGAATGGGACCACGGCGCCCATGCGGGTTACAGCTCGGAGGCCTACAAGAGGGAATTGCAGGCGGCGGTGCGCAAGCCGTGCAAGGTGATTCGCAATGCCGGCGACGTGGACGCGGAATTCTCCAGGGGCGGCAAGGTGGTGGAAGCGGAGTATTACGCGCCGCATCTGGCGCACGCTCCGATGGAGCCGCCCGCGGCAGTGGCCGAATACCGCGACGGAAAAGTGACGGCGTGGGTGTGCACGCAGAACCCGCAGGCCGTGCAAGGCGCGGTCGCCGAAGCGCTGGGGATCAGGAAGGAAGACGTGCTCTGCCACGTCACGTTTCTGGGCGGGGGATTCGGGCGGAAATCGAAGCCGGACTTCGCGGTCGAGGCGGCGATCCTCTCCAAGAAGACGGGCCGGCCGGTCAAAGTCGTCTGGACGCGCGAGGATGATCTGCGCTTCGATTACTACCATACGGTTTCCGCGATGTATTTGAAGGCCGCGCTGGGCGCGGACGGAAAACCGACGGCCTGGCTGCACCGCTCGGCGTTTCCGCCGATCAATTCCATGAACGACGTCAACGCGGTCTACGGGCTTCCCCGCGATTTGAATCACGGCCTGTGCGACGTGCCCTTCGCGATTCCCAATCTGCGCGTGGAAAACGGCGCGGCGAAAGCGCACGTGCGGATCGGCTGGCTCCGTTCGGTGGGCAACGTCTATCACGCCTTCGCGGTGCAATCCTTCGCGGACGAACTGGCGCATGCCGCGGGGCGCGACAGCCTGGACTATCTGCTGGCGCTGCTCGGCCCGGACCGCATCATCGAGCGCAGCGTCTTGCCTGCGGACTATCCCAACTACGGCGCGCCCTATGAAAAATATCCGATTGACACGGCCCGTCTGCGCCGCGTGCTCGAGCTGGCGGCGGAGAAAGCCGGCTGGGGCCGGCAGAAGCTGGCCCAGGGCTCGGGCATGGGCCTGGCGGTACACCGCTGCTTCCTTAGCTACGCGGCCACGGTGGTGCGCGTGGACGTGGGCGATCGCGGGGAAATTAAAATCCGGCGCGTGGACACGGCCTTTGACGCCGGGACAGTGGTGAATCCGGAACGGGTGCGCGCCCAGGTCGAAGGCTCAGCCGTCTTCGGCGCAAGCCTGGCGCTAATGGGAGAGATTACGGCGACCAACGGCGTAATCGATCAGTCCAATTTCCATAACTATCCGGTGGCGCGGATGACAGAGGCGCCGGCGGAAACGCATGTCCACCTCGTGCCCAGTGATGCGCCTCCGGCGGGAGCGGGTGAGCCCGCCGTTCCGCCCTTTGCGCCCGCGCTGTGCAATGCCATCTTCGCGGCGACCGGGAAGCGCATCCGGGAGTTGCCGCTCTCGCGGGCGAAGCTGGTCTGAGATAACTCCGGACAACTTCAAAAACTTTTTGCTGCCGCGGCCGGCGTTCCCGCCGGCTGGCGCTCCCAGTAGTCGATGAAGTGGATGACGTTCTGGTTGAACTCTTCCGGATATTCCCGGTAGTGGAAATGGCCGGCCTTGTTGGCGATGAACATCCGCGTGCGCGGGTTTTTCTCCGCGATGATGTCGAAGAGATCCAATCCCCGTGCCAGAACGGCCGAGGGATCGTTGCGCCCCCAATAGAGCAGTACCGGCATCTGCAGAATGCCTTCGTTTTTTACGTGCTCATGCACCGTCTTTTTCCACGCATTGAATTGTGAAGCCAGCGGCTCGCCGGCCCCGGCTTTGATCTTCGCTGCGGTTTCCAACGATTTCGGCAGGCTGGCCATATATTTCCCGGCCTCCCAGAACTCCTCGTCGAACGCAACCTCCGGCCGGAAGGAAATGGCCTGCAGTCTGCACTTCCACTCCACCCAGTCCGGCTCTTTCGGGCACGTGGCCAGCGCTTCCTGACGGGTGTTGGGGCCGTCCGGGGCGGCAGTCAGGCTGTCAATGATGATCAATGTCTTGACGATCTCCGGATGCGCCACGGCCAAAAAGAAAGCGCAGCCGCCGCCGCGCGACTGCCCGATGAGATGGACTTTTCCGAGATGCAAAGTCTGGATGAACTGGTAGAGGTGCTCGACTTCCCCCTGGATGTTGTAATCCTTGTCGTCCAGGGGATTGCCGGTCATGCCGGAAGCCAGCTTATCCGCTGCGAAAACGTGGAAGCGCTGCGCCAGCCCCGGAATATTCTTGGACCAGGTGTTGGCGCTCGAGTGCCCGGACCAGCCTTCGCCGTGCACCAGCACCAGCGGCTCGCCTTGGCCCATCTCGTAGTAGCGCGTCCGGACGCCGTGGACGTCAATGAACTTGGCCGTGAGACCGGCGATCGCGCCGTCTTCCTTGGCGTTCGCTGCCCAGGCTTGCCCGCCGGGCAGTGCGAAGAGAAGCACAACGGCCAGCGCGAGAATTCCCGCTCCCCGCATCCGCGGCGCGCGGCGAGACTCTGCGAGGACGCCATCGGCGTCATGGGTGATCAACATGGTTCCTCCACTCCCTCCGTTCCGGTCGGCGCACCGGGGATCTTCCATTACCGGGACCCATCGTGCGAGTGCTTCAGGTGCTTGTCGAAGTACGCCATGAAGATGTCGAAGGCCTTCTCCTGAATTTCGTCGGGCTTGTACGAGCCGTCCTTCTGGGGGTAGATGAATACGTAGCCGTGCACGGGGTGGTCGAAGCTTTGCCAGGCCACCTCCTTGCCGGCTTCTTTCATCCACTCATAGGTCAGTTTGAAGACCCCCTGCTGGTGATCCGTATCGCGGCCGAAGACGAGGATCGGCGTGTGCATGCGCTGGATGCGCTCCATCGCCTCCGCCTTGTTGGCTCTCTTCCGTACAACTTCGACGTCATTGAACTGGATTTCGCTGTCCTTGCGCGGCGCCGTCGGGCCCGTGTCGATTGTCAGAAACTCGTGCGCGGCGGGTTCGATGCACACTCCGGCGCCGAACGTGTATTCGCTCGACGCTTTCAGGATCATCTCGCCGCTGTGGCTCACGCCCATTGACCCGATGCCGTCTTTATCCACATAGGGCAGCGACTGCAGATAGCGGATGATGGCGATCAAGTCCTCGTGGTCCAGCGTCGGCCCCGATTTCAGCATGCGCCGCTCTCCGCTGATGCTGTCGGGGAGATTTTGCGGCGGCTTGGCGTGTTCGTACTCGTAGGGGATTTCGTTGCGGTAGTTGATGGTGGCCACCACGTAGCCCCGCGCGAGCATGCGCTCCTGCATCTGCGCCAGGCGTTCCGTCAACTGCTCGACTTTTTTCATCCCTTCGCGGCCCTCGCCGGAAGCCATGGTGATCACCGGGAAGGGCCCCTTGCCTTCCGGCTTGCGGATGGCGATGGGCACGTAGATCTCGTCCCGTGTCAGCACCAGGGTGTATTCCGCCGGGATGGCCGAGCTTTTGATGGGTTTGCTGGCGACCACGTAGCCATGCGTGGCGATCGATTCGGCGGGCGGCTTCCCCGTACTGAGCTGGGCGTGGGCAAGCAGGGAGAGATGCGGAGCCGTAAGCAGCGCGGCCAGGAGCACGGACAACGCGGCGATCGTGAGTGCCATGCGGAGTTTCATCGGCGACCTCCTCGGATTACAGAACGATGGCCATGACGCTCTGATACGCATTTGCCGGAGCATCAGTATGGCGCTTCTATCACCGGGCGATTGACCGGTCAAGCGCTGCGCTGTATCTTCTTGGGGCGATTTCGAAAGTGATGAATCGATTCCACGATTGGGGTTGGAGGCCAGAATGACAAAAGCAAACAGTCTGGGCATGGCATTTGCGTTACTTGCGGCATCCGCGGGACAGGCTGCTGCGCAAGAGCCCGCCCCCGCCGAGCCCCCCAAGCCCCTGATTCTCACGGAAGCGATTCCCATGCCCGGCGTGCAGGGACGCTTCGATCATTTCACCTCCGACGGCAAGGGACACATCTTCGTTTCCTCCGTGGGCAGCAACACCATCGAAGTGATCGACGTCAGCGCGCGCGTCCGCACGCACAGCATCCCGGGCATCCCCGAACCGCAGGGCCTGGCTTTCGCCCCCGAAGCGAATAAGCTCTATGCCGGCAGCGGCGAGGGCAAACTCTACATCTACGACGGAACTTCCTTCGATCTGATCAAGATCCTTGATTTCCAGGACGACGTCGACAATCTCCGCTACGACCCCGCCACCAAGCGCATCTACGTCGGTTACGGCGCGGAAGAAACCGGCGCCATCGCCGCCGTGGATACCAAGACCAACGAGCGCCTCCCCGGCGAATTCAAGCTCGGCGCCCACCCGGAATCCTTTCAGCTCGAAAAAAACGGCCCCAATATCTACGTGAATCTTCCCGACCTTAAGCAGATCGCGGTGATCAACCGCACCACCCAGGCCATCGCCCGCTGGTCTCTCTCCATCGAGCAGAATTTCCCCATGGCCCTGGATGAGGCCGAACACCGCCTCTTCGTCGTCACCCACCAGCCCGCCCGCCTCGCCGTCTTCAACACCCAAACCGGCCAGCTGATCGCCAATCTGCCCTGCGTCCAGGAAGCCGATGAAGTCTATTTTGATGCGGCCCGCAAGCGCATCTACATCCCCGGCGCTGAAGCCTATATCAGCGTCTTTCAGGAAAAAGACCCCGGCCACTACCAGCTTCTCGCCAAGGTGCCTTCCTCCCTCGGCGCGCGCACCGCAGGCTATTTCGGCAAGGGCAAAAAGGGTTTTGACCGCTTCTTCCTCGCCGTCCCTGCCCGCTCTGCTAGCGCAGCCGAAATGTGGATTTATTCCGTGCAGGATTAATCGCCACCGCCTCGGCGGCCTGGCCTAGTTCGCCGGGCCGCTGAACCGGTCCGACTGCCGTATCTCCGGGAACCTCCACGCCCATACCGCCGCCACCAGGAGCGTCCCCACTCCACCCAGCACCACGGCCGGCACGGTGCCGAACCATGCGGCGGTAACACCGGATTCGAATTCGCCGAGTTCGTTGGAAGCCCCGATGAACAGCATGTTGACGGCCCCGACGCGGCCGCGCATCTCATCGCGCGTGGCCAGCTGCACCATGGTGCTGCGGATGATCAGACTGACCATGTCCGTGGCGCCGACCAGCAGCAGGGCCAGCAGAGATAGCGGAAAGCTTCGGGAGATCCCGAAGAGAATGGTGAAGAAGCCGAAACCCGCGACGCACCAGAGCATGGTGGCCCCGGCGTGCCCGCGCAGCGGACGATGGGCCATCAGGAAGGCCATGGCCGCGGCCCCAACTCCGGGGGCGCTGCGCAACAGGCCGAGACCCCAGGGCCCGGTGTCGAGAATTTCCCGCGCGTAGACCGGAAGCAAGGCCACCGCGCCTCCCAGTAAAACCGCGAAGAGATCGAGCGAAATCGTGCCGAGGATCAGCCTCTGCGTCCAGATGTAGCGCAGACCCGCCAGCACTGTGGTGAGGCTCACCTGTTCCGGCGGGCGGGGCTTGGCCCGCGAGCGGATGCGCAGCGTGGCCATCATGGCGCCCAGCGAAGCGGCGGCCGCGGTGCCATAGACCGCCGAAGGCCCGCGGGAGAAGGCATAAATGACGCCGCCGATCGCCGGACCGAGGATCATGGCCGTCTGCGTGACGGTTGCGCCCAGGGCGACGGCATTCGGAAAATGCTCTTCGCGAACCAACTGCGGCAAGAGGGCCTGGCCCAGGGGCCAACTGAAGGAACGAACCACACCGAGTAAAACGAGCACCAGGTAGATGGGATAGACCGAATGGTTTCCCCGAAAGATGAGAAAGAGAAGCAGGCTGGAGCAGACGGCATATCCCGCGCAGCAGAGCGCGTAGAGCCTGCGGCGGTCGAAACGATCGGCGACATGCCCGGAAACAAGGAACAGCAGGATTCCGGGCAGGAACTGTGCCAGCCCGACAAGACCGAGATCCAGGGGGCGCTTGGTGATCTCGTAGACCTGCCAGCCGACGGCGACCGACTGCATCGCCTGGGAGAAGCCGATCAGCAGCCGCGCGGATTGGTACAGGGTAAAGTCCGGATAGGATAGGGCGGCACGCCAGGAGCGTTGTGGGTTCCGGGACTCGGGCATGGGTTGTTACTGTGCCACAAAAGGAAAATGAGCACGAGGGCGGCCTATGCGGGCTTGCGGAACGCCCGTGCTCAAGTGCGGAACGCGGCGCCGCTGCAGCCCGATTACCGAGCCGCTTGCGCGGGCCGCCGGATGATCGTCTGCTGGCTATAGACAAGCTGCCAGCGGGCGTCGCGTTTTACCCAGATACGCATGGCGCGGTACGGGTCGCCGCCGATGGTCGGCTGTTGCACATCGGCCATTACCGCCGTTTCCCCGAAGACCCACACCGTCATGGAGCCGGGCAGGACCGTGCCAATGTCCGTGGTGCTGGCGCCCTGCGCCTGTTTCTTGATGGTGGCAATGCGGTCGGCCTTGGTGAGCGGGTTGCCGTTATCTTTTACGTTGAAGACGAACTCATCGGCGACATGCGCGGCCCAGCCGTCGGCGTCGCGCCGGTTGACGGCGGCCTCCAGTGCTTGCCAGGAGGCGACGACTTCTCGCGCCGCGGGCTCTTGCGGCATCTCCGGCACGGTGGTGCAAGGATTCTCGCAGCGAGTGCCGGCCGGAACAGTGGCCTGCGGGGCGGCGGTTTTCCCGACGATGACCGTGTCCTGTTGCAGGAGGGCGCGCCAGCCGGCGGGGCGCTTTACCCAGACGCGCACGAAGCGGATATTCTCCTCGGCGAGCTGTCCCGTGCCGGTGAAAAAGATGACCGTGCCGTAGTTGCGGAGCTGCTGGTTCGTTTTGCTGGCAATGAGCTGCGGCAGCTCCTGAAGCACCTGGGCCTTCGCGAGGATCTGCCCCTCGAGGTCGGTCCAGGTAAACTCCTCATCCAGGAGCCCAGCCAAGGCGGGCCTGTCTCCCTTTTCGAGAGCTTGCACCAAGGCGAGATCCGCCTGCATGACGGCAGTTTCCGCAGTGTCCGCCGTGGCGGCCTTTTCGTTGGGTGTGCCGAATGCGCTTGCAGGCAGGATGCTGACCGCGAATAGGGCGCCCGTGGCAAGGATGCGTCTCATGGCAACCTCCCTGGAGGAATTGCGGGAAGTGGACCTGGCGAGTGCCAGTTTCCTTCAAAAGTCAGTTTAACTCATTAAGCTGCTATGGCATAGCTTCGGGAGCACGAATCTTTGTAATGGCTGGGTGTAATTTTTTTGATGAAAGCGCTTGACACGCTGTCCCATATGACGGTATAGCGGTTATACCATTTTTCAGGGGTGGAGGTTCTTCATGCGTTTCAATACCGGAGGGAGCACTATGAAACGGCATTTCCATTTGGGGATGGCTGTGCGCATTTTGAGTGCGAGTCTTGCGCTGTTGTTGGCCTGTGTGCCGATGTTTGCGCAAGGCAGCACGGGTCGAATCTCGGGAGCCGTCACCGACCAGTCCGGCGGGAACGTCGCCGGCGCGGCGGTGACTGTCACGGACGTGCAGAGAGGGATCGCGCGCAGTTACATTACGGATGAATCCGGGGAATACCTGGCGCCGAATCTCCTTCCCGGTACATACAAGGTCCATGTGGAAGCCAAGGGCTTCAAGACCTTTGATCGCCAGAACATTCTCTTGGAGGTTGGCAAGGAAGTCCGCGTTGATGTCGTTCTCCAGACCGGCGCGAAGACCGAGACCATTACGGTAACCGAGGATGTCCCCATGGTGGACACCAGCACCACCACCCTGGGCGGCACCATCAACAATGAGATCATCAACGACCTCCCGCTCAACGGCCGCAACTACCAGAACCTCGTCTCTCTGCGCCCCGGCACCACTGTCTACCCCGGTGGCGGACCCTGGACCCAGAGCACCAACGGTATTCGCCCCGAAGACACCAGCTACATCGTTGACGGCGTCACCAACGACGAAGCTTTCATGGGCCTCAGCATCACCAACGCCGCCGCCGTCATCGGCGACGCCGCCACCATCCTGCCCATCGACGCCATTCAGGAGTTCAATACCCAGGTCAACCCTAAGGCCGAATTCGGCTGGAAGCCCGGCGCGGTCACCAGCGTCGGCATCAAGTCCGGCACCAACAACGTCCACGGCACCGCCTACGCCTTCGGCCGCATGGACTCTTGGGATGCCCGCAACTACTTCAACCCCGCCATTGACCCCACCACGGGCCTGGCCAGCCCGAAAACTCCTATCAATCTCGAACAGTACGGCGGCACCGCTGGCGGCCGCATCATCAAGGACAAGCTCTTCTATTTCGGCGCGTATGAAGGCCAGATGTACACCGTCGGCAATGCGAACACCGTGAACGTCCCGACTTCCGCTTCCATCGGCGACCCGACCATCAGCATTCCCGACGCCATTACTGCCATCGGCGGGCCGGCTTTCGTGAATCCCCTCAGCAACTATTTGCTCGGATTCTTCCCTTCCAACAACACCGGTGGAACGGCTGTTCTCGTCACCACTCCCAATGAGAACAGTTCCAAGAATGCCGTCGGTAAAGTGGATTACCACCTCAGTGACCATAACTCCCTGAGCGGTTCCTACTTCTTCGGCAACGACACCATCGTGGGTATAGACTTTCCCCAGGAAGTGCTTCCCCAGTTCCGTACCAAGGTTCATTCCCGCGCCCAGGACGTTTCCGGCACTTGGGCTTGGGCTCCGAACTCCGCTTTGGTTAACGAGCTCCGCGGGGGATTCACCCATTACGTTCTCCAGATCACTCCCAACGATGTCAATTTCCCCTACGTCATCAACACCGGTCTTTCCAATCCCCTCTTGAGCGGTATCCCGGACATCCGCATCAGGGGCTTCTCCCAACTGGGCGCTTTCCACAACTTCCCCAAGATCGTCGGCCCCGACAAGGTCGTTGGCTTCATTGACCAGGTCTCCTATTTGCGCGGCAAGCACGCTTTCAAGTTTGGCGGCGAAGTCCGCGACGACATGGTCCATCAAGCCACCTTCCGCGCCGGCCGCGGCCGCATCCGCTTCGGTGGTTTGCAAAACTTTCTCAGGGGCATTCCCGGCAACACCACTTTCCTGGCCGGCGACCCTACCCGCAACATCACCCAGTGGCTCTACGCCGGATTCTTCCAGGACGACTGGCGCATCACTCCCCATGTCACTTTGAACCTCGGTCTCCGCTACGAGTACCGCGGGGTTCCCAGTGAAGCCCACAACTTGCTCGGCAATTTCGAGCCTTCCGTCGGCCTCGAGCAGGTCGGCAAGAACATCTCTTCCGTCTATAACGGCGATCACAAGAACTTCTCCCCGCGCCTTGGCGTGGCCTGGGACGTGACCGGCAAGGGCACCACCATCGTTCGCGCAGGCGGCAGCCTCATTTATAGCCTCCTGTCCATGAACACCTTCATGTCCCAGCAGAACACGCAAAATACCGTCACTCTGGGTTTGGGCACAGTGCCCACCGGCGCCACTATTATCACTGGGCCCGGTCCCACGACGCAGGCGGGAATTGGAAACATTATCACCACTGGAATCACGCTCCCCGGATCGAGTCTTACCTGGGTGGATCAATCCACCGCCATCTATCCGGCCAGCGTCACTGGGCTGGTCCAGTGCGGTGACGGCGGTGCCAATCCCGATCCTTGCGACACCTTCTCCATGGATCGCAACTTCAAGACTCCTTACGTCGAAAACTGGATGCTCGGCATCCAGCATGCCTTCTCCGGCAAGCTTTCCTTGGACCTTTCCTATGTCGGCAATCACGGCGTGAAACTGACCGGCGTTCGGGATATTAATCAGCCCGATCCGGCAACGGGCGTGAGGCCATTTGCGGCTCAGTACCCGTATCTCGGGTTCATCAACCAGCTCTCAAACCTCTACGGATCCACGTACAACGGTTTGCAGGCCACGCTGACCGCGCGCAACTATCACGGCCTTGATTTCGTGGCCGGCTATACCTGGTCCCATGGCCTGGACTACCAGTCTTCCAACTGGGTGGCCTTGCTTCCCCAGGACAGCAGGAATCAGGCCGCGGAACACGCCAGCAGCGACTACGACATCCGTCATCGCTTTACTCTCTCTCTGACCTACTCGCTCCCCGAGAAGAAGACCAAGTCTCAGCTTCTCGAAGGCTGGCAGGTCAATACCATCCTCACTATGCAGAGCGGACAGCCCTGGAATGTGAACGACCAGGGCAACGACATCAGCGGAACCGGCGAAGCTACCGAGCGCTGGGATTTCTTCGGCAACCCAGCGGGCTTCAAGTCTGGCGGTTCGGACTCGATCCCCTACTGCACCGGAGATCCTACAATCCCTTCCTCAGGATCATGCAGTTATACGACCGCGGGTAGCTTCGTTCCGGTCCTTCTGTCCGCTGCGCAATCCCAGGCCGATTGGACTGCGTGCATAGCTCATGCGGCCGATCTGACGCAATTCACGGGCACCCTCGCGCAGTTCGGCTGCTACGCGAACGGCAGTTCGGTCATGACTCCTCCGGCCTTCAACACTTGGGGCAAGATGGGCCGCAATATCTTCCGGGATACCGGCTTCCACAACGTTGATCTGTCGCTCAGCAAGAGCTTCAAATTCGGCGAAAAGCTCAAGGCGCAATTCCGCGTCGAAACCTTCAACCTCTTCAACCACCCCCACTTCGCCAATCCCACGGGCGGCACCGGCGGCTGGGGCGTCGGGGGCACCTCCGATCCTTCAGCGCTTGGTACTTTCGGTTGCGGCTGCTTGACTCCGGACAGCGCGGCCGTCAACCCCGTCCTCGGCTCGGGCGGCTCTCGCGCCATCCAGTTGGGCCTGAAGTTCATCTTCTAGGTCCTCTGGATGGTAGGCAGGTAATTGACAGGGGCCGGACGCGAGTCCGGCCCCTGCCGCATTTAAGCGCACGCAATGATTGCCCTGGTCCCCCTTTTCACGCTGTAGGGGCGGGGCTTGCCCCGCCCGGTGCAGCACCAGCGCGATTCCCTGTATGGCCGAATTCGGCGCTAAGCGGGCACAAGTTCGGCGCGTGCAACCCAACGCGCCGCAGGCGATCTCCAGGAAGGAAGGGAAGCGATGAAACGCTCAATTCTAGCTTTGCTGGCTGTTGCTGTGCTCCTCGGCGCGATGGTGCCCGCGGCGTCTGCTAAGGCCTTGCCCGCCGCGGTGGAAGATCAGGCCGTGCTCCAGGCGGACCATGCGCTGCTGCAGGCCCTTGCCAAAGCGGACAAACCCGCCGTGGACAAACTCCTGGACCCGGACTTTACGTGGACGGACTCCGCGGGCAAGACGCAGACGCGGGCCGATGTCCTGCAGGCGCTGCCCCAGCCTGGCCTAGGCGACGAAAGCGGGATCGTGCCGCAAGAGCGCACCTACGGCGACGTAGGCGCGGTCACCGCCGAGCGCGGCAAGGTGCACGCCTTGCGCCTCTGGGTCAAACGCCCGGCCGGCTGGCGGGCCCTGGTCTATCACGAGGTGACGCAGCTGGCCGAGCCGTCGAAGTCGGCGGGGACCGGTGTGAACGAGTGCGAGAACCCCTGCAAGACCGTACCCTACGCGCCGCAAAACGATGCGGAGCGCGCGATCATCTCCTCCTGGCAGGCCCTCGAGACGGGCGTCACCGCGCATGACTCCGCCGCCTGGGCCCCGCACATCGCCGAAGAATTCGTCCAGGTCAGCTCCAGCAGCGACCATCCCATCAACAAAGCGGGGCGCATAGCCACCCTCGATAAGCAGAAGCAGTTGGGTGTCGGTTCGGCTCCGGCCCCGCTGGTCTCCGCGCGCATGTTTGATTTCGGGGAGGCCGTGGTGATGACCTGCCTGCACCAGCCCCACAGCGGCAAACCCGTCCACGTGACCCGCCTGTGGGTCAAGCAGAATGGCCAGTGGGTCATCTCCATCAGCTATCAGACGGCCATCCAGGCTGCCCCCGCCAAGACGCCGTAGCTTGTTCGCATCGCTTCCTAAATCGTTGTAGGGGCGGGGCTTGCTTGCCCCGGACAGCTTGCCCCGGACAGCAGTCGGGGCAGTCGGGGCCCCGCCCGCTTGGGCATCAGGCACCCCTGCATTTTGCGTGAAATTTCTAAGGCATTACGCCAGGAAAGTAGCCCTTGGAAGTAATCAATTGACAATCAGTATGGATATGTTATATTTATAAGGTTTGGTCGGCGCGATTCTTCCGCGCCGCGCCCATCATGGCTGACCACCACGCGGTTCTTCTAACTCCTTCAAAATCTTCTTGCCCCCATTCGTTACTTTCTTATAAACAGATCGCACCCATAAGCCCTTTTGACCTGCTCCCCTCAATCCGCAGGGAAGTGTATATGATTCTGCGGAATGAGGAGGAGTGTGATGTCGAAGGGAAAGCACAGCGAAGCGGAGATGATCGGAGCGCTGAAACAATTGGAAGCGGGGCGGCGGGCTGAGGATGTAGGCCGCGAGATGGGCGTCTCGAAGCACACGATCTACGCCTGGAAGGCGAAGTACGGGGGCTTGGATGTGA
>JAIQEV010000026.1 GCA_020073585.1 Terriglobia bacterium | reverse complement strand
TGCGGGACGCGCGGCGGAAGATCGTGGCGTGGCAAAAGGAGTTCAATGAGGAGCGGCCGCACAGCGCGCTGGGCTATCAGACCCCAGCCGCGTATGCGCGGCAACTTCTTCCTGCGCCTGGCTCCGCGCTTCGCGCTACGCCAGGCGCAGGAACTCTCTCACAGAGTGCGAATGTCGTATGATCCAGCCTGCGGATCCGGGGGGCAGGTCAGTGATACGTTTCCTTTGATTGTTCGCCTCGGATCGCGTAAGCGAAAGTCACCTGACAGCCATTCACGTCGGGCAAGAGATTTACTCGTGTACCGAGCGTACCGTCCTTACTTGAGTAGACTGTGTTACCTTCCTCATCGGCGAGCGTGTTCTGAATCCAGTGCAACGTCTTCAAGATTTCCGGGCTAGTCTTGGGCGAAGACCCTCGCAGGGGGGAACCGATGGGAGCTTCTGCGGTAATATCCAGAATATCGGCCGTCTGCGCTGTGTCTTGGCCCGACCACGGTTGGTATCGTAATTCCTTGTCCCGTCGCCACATTAGTTCGGGACTAATGTGTTTCCCCACTAAACTATGCATGTACGTGCAGTCGTGCTCAGCCATAGGCCCTCCCGGTTTATCTATACCGTCCAGGTAGGACAGAGTTTCGCGGCACGTCGCGGCCAATTGGCGGCCATCGTATTCGATGACGTAGCTACCGTGCTGGTAGGTCCGAACGTAATAAGAAAGTGGTTGGTTACCCTTCGCTGTCTTGTGCGACGGAGCGGCGATACCAGACTCCTTCTCTCTCGCCGACGCGGCGTCGGAGGGCAATCCGGTCGACACATCGGGTTTTGGTGGGTCTGGTTCTGGCGTGTCTGTACCGCGTTCGTTGGGCAAGTTCTGGAGCTTCGCGGATTGATGCGAGAGCAGGAGCTTCGCGTCGTTAACAGGAATCGCAAAGTTCAGATTTTCGCCGCCTTCGAGATACAAGGTATTGATCCCGACAACCTCGCCGCGCATGTTGAACAAAGGCCCGCCGCTGCTGCCAGGGGAGATCGGTGCAGTGGTCTGCAAGAATTTACCGCCTTGTTCTTTCGATGTTCGCACTCCGCTGATTATTCCGTTCGAGACAGTTGATTCAAGCAAGAGCGGATTGCCGATTGCAACGACTTCTTCACCGACTTGAATATCATCTGAATCGCCAAGCGGGAGCATGCGGAAGGTTTTACTGTGAATTTTGATGATGGCGAGGTCGCGGACTTTATCGGCTGCCAGCACACCATCAACCGGAAACGCGGTATCGTCGGGGAATTTAACGACAGCCAGGTTGCCGGTCTCGATGACGTGGTAGTTCGTCACGATCACGCCGTCCTCGCTGACAAGGAAACCAGTGCCCTGCGCTATGGGCTTATCGTTGGCCGCCGTGATGATGGTTACGATTGACCCATTCGCAGCTTTAGCTATCGCTGGTATGTCCTTTCGAGGCGGCACCGACTGTGCGGCAACGACACCAGCAACGATAAAACACAGAGAAATAAGCTTCGGCGCAAAACGTTTGACCATCTCTATTTCCTCTACAAATAGTTATTACATCCAAACGACGAACACCGCTGCAATGGCGTAGGCATCGGTACAGTCCGGTGCTTACTTGTTCTGCGATCCAGCGTCCGCATGTAGAGGAGCGGGTTCTGGTGCGTTAGGGCAGGGATGCGATGTTCCGTCCCGCTGCGGCAGAGTCATGTCGGGGAAAGACATGCATCCCCACTTTGTCAGCTTGGCGAACAACGAGTCGTAGTACATTTGGGCATCTTTCTTATTTCGGCGCGGATCGGCCTTATAGTCCTCCGACAGAACTGAAAACGCCTTGTCTACCTCCGCCTTCGATTTTGCGAGGGTGCATCTCTCGACGCCGGGATTGACCAAACAAAACGCTTTCGTGTACTCGATTACCTCAGCACAAGCTTTTGATTTCCCTTCAGAATCCGTTATGCTGCCCTTTGAGTTTTGGCGGCAATAGATGTAATCAACGGTGTTTTTGGACTCCCTTTCCTGCTTTTCTTCCGCAAGCAGCTCTTTTATTGCCTCTGCCGAAAGTTGGGGGGGCTGCTGAACATTTTGAGCGTTTTGGTTTCGATTGGCGTCAGCCTTTGCACGGCGCTCGGCCAAAGCCTTATTAATGCCTTCCAAAGCACCGCCACTCGGTGGAGGTTCGGTCTTGGTCGTGGATATGCAGTTAACCAATTGACCGTTGACATAGCAGCTTGTATCGGTCGTGCTCTGCTGACCAAACACCGGCCATGCCGTCACGCATAACGCCACAGCCATCATTACCGGCTTCATCGCTTCCTCCGCGCGGGGTTCATTCACGCGACCCCGGCCAATTGCTCACAAGAATTCCCACTTTCAAGGATCACTGTAGCATTGAATTTAGGCGATGGTACTTGCCCTGAAAGGGCGTAATCCATCCGACACATATGTTAACCCTTCAGAACTAGATACTCGCAGACTATTCATGCTCTGCGAATGAGGAGTTAGCCTTGGGCTGGGGCTCCCTTCTGAGTTTATCCGTTTGCATCCCCGACAATGGCGACGTTTGATGGGTTCCGGTAGTACAATCTCGCCATGTCCCTCCACAACAACACCGTCCCGCAAGTCCTCTACAACACGCCAGACCCACATTCGCAGCCGTCCGAGCTATACAAGATCAACGGCACAGTTCTTGCAACCGCAACTGACCCGGTGAAGTGTTGGGTTATCCACGAAGAGCACGGCGTTTGGGACGAGGTGTCGAAAACGTTTGAGAACAGGGCTACGACTCTGTTGCCGAACGAGCCGCAGCACTGCCTCTCACTTGACGACCTTCACGATGAAATCAAGAAGCAGGTCATGGTGCGTGTTCGAGGCGGGTTCAAGTATCAGATGGAGTGGTACCCCTACGAGCCGCCGTTCTTTCGCAAGTACGAAATTGCACCAGAGGGAACGAGGAAACGGTATCTGTAGTTCGAAGGAGGATTACATGGCAGTTCCATCACCCACAACCAAATGCGAAATCTGCGGCACGGAAACCAACACCAGTTTCGGCTCTGTTGGGAATCTGCACTACTACTGCAAAGAACACAGGGATGCACTGTTCACGCAGGTGTTTGGAAAAGCGCCCAAGAAAACACCGAAACCTGAGAAGTAGTTGCCGACAGTGCTCACATTCATGTGTCATGCGCGCGATTGCGAGCACAAGGATTGATCATCCGCACGGACCGCAAGAACACCCACTTTGGAGCTCGCCACGAGCGCGTATTCCCTTACTACCTTTGGCGTCCGATTCTGCGAATAGTGCAATCGGGAAGTCGGTTCCTTCGCTGTCGAAGAGTCCACAACCATGTCTGAAGTCTCCGTGTACCCGGCGTGTACCTCGGTTGGGCGAATCAGGTGTTTTTAGCGTTTTTCTTGTTTAATAGAATCAATAATTTACGCGTTTTCAGCGTCGCTTTTAGTCCGATCCCCACCGCCCCTACCAGTTCCATCTCATTGAAAACAGGCGCGTCGTGTTGAATACAAATCCCGTACAGAATTTCTGTATGACCGCGGGTGACGCATTCTTCCGATTGTATTTCGTCCCGCGCAGGCCAGGGCGAGGATACCACTGTCATACGTCATTCCGGAGTGATAAAAGGGCACCATCCCGGGTGGGCTTCACTCTTATTGAGGGCCGCCCGACGCGCATTTCTGACGCCAGGAGCATGGCACAAGGGCGAAGAGAGATTCCTCACTCCGCGGACTCCGTTCGGAATGACGGCGTGTGGTTAGGCATTTGGATATTTAGGAGATAGGTTCTCGCTGCTATTCATGGCAAAAGTCAAAAGCACCACGCGCAAGATCCACGTCTGGGCCACTTGGCGCGCGTTTCTGAGGCCAGGAGCGTGGGACAAAGGAGAAGAGAGATTCCTCACTCCGCGGACTCCGTTCGGAATGACGGGGCGTGGTTAGGCATCGGACTCCGTTCGGAATGACACACAGGCGAAGAGAGATTCTTCGCCCGCCAACAACGCGGGCGAAGGGGCAGCGGTTCCTCACTGCGCGGACTGCGTTCGGAATGACGGCGGGTGGACGGACTGCATTCAGAGATGACGGGAATGAGACTGTGCGCGGTATTGCCAGAAGCTGAAGCAAGACTGCACCCTTTTTGCGGACGAAAAGGGTACGGCACTCGGTGCTTGCCGACGCATCAAGGGGCTGCCACCTGCCGAACCACGGTAAAGTGCCATGCTAGCTGAAATGAAAGGAACCACATCATTCCAGAGACGAGAGTCCAGCCCCACCTTGTCGAGAAGATCATTGCCGCACCTTTCCAGTACGCCCAGAAAAAGAGAACTGCCTGAAAAGAAAGAAGCAGTGCAATGTAAAATGCGCAAGTCAAGAGAGCCATCTTTAGAAGCATTGGACCGTCCTTTCTGCTGCTAATCGATTTCCTATCCCTATTAGCACACTCCAAAGTGATTTTGACTTGTGAATTGGCGGGTGGCGGATTGTTCGGAGCGCGTTTCGGCCCGCGCAGTCCAGAGCGAGGATACCACTGTCACATGTCACCGAGAGTGATAAAAGGGCAACAACCGGGTGAGCTTCGATTGTAAGAGAGATTCTTCGCCCGCCAATAACGCGGGCGAAGAGGCAGAGGTTCCTCACTGCGCGGGCTCCTTTCAGGGATGACAGGCAAAGGCAAGAGACGAGACCGGGAGCCGGGCTTGCCGGTTAAGAGCGCCGGGACGCAGAAGAGAGTCTAAGAGAAAAGCAGATTCCTCACTTCGTTCGGAATGACAGGGGTGCCTTGGTGTCCGCCCTGCTGTCGCCTTTGCAGTCCGGTGTGACGCGCGACGATGGATTTGGTGGCCAGGGGAGTCTAAGAGAAAAGCAGATTCCTCACTTCGTTCGGAATGACAGGGGCGTAGGGAAGTTCGGAATGACAGGGGTGTAGGGGTGACATGGCTTTCCCGGTCCGCACGGGCTGGGCTAACGTCTGGCGCGCCCCGCAACAGCATTCGGGATGCAAAAGGCGCACCTACGGCGCTGAGAAATTTCAGGAGCGATCTGGCGGAGATGCGAAGCGCTGGCGCGGCGGGCGGAGCAAGCCCCGCCCCTACAGCGTGATTCGTGTGGGAAATGCAGGATGGGGGCATGACGAGGCGCGCGCGTGGGCAGGCGCCAATAAGGAAAAAAAACGGAAGGCGTGGGCCATCCACTATGGGGTGAGCCGCCCTCGATGATGGGGTCAGTGGGAGAAGAGGTGCATGGTGTGGAAGAGGGCGGAGCCGAAGAGGGCGGCGCCGGGGATGGTGAGGATCCAGGCCCAGACGATGCGGCGGGTGACGCCCCAGCGCACGGCGGTGAGGCGGTGGGAGGCGCCAACGCCGACGATGGCGCCGGTGATGGTGTGGGTGGTGCTCACCGGAATGCCGAAATGGGCGGTAACGCCGAGGGTCAGAGCGCCGGCGGCCTCGGCGGAAAATCCGCCGAAAGGGTTCAGTTTGGTGATGCGCTGGCCCATGGTCTTGATGACCCGCCAGCCGCCGGCCATGGTGCCGCCGGCCATCGCGAGGTGACAGCAGATGATGACCCAGAAGGGCACGGAGTAGGACTTCATGAGGCCGCCGGCGACCAGGGCGGCGGTGATGATGCCCATGCCTTTCTGGGCGTCATTGGTGCCGTGGCCCAGGCTGTAGGCGGCGGCGGAGAAGAGCTGGAGGCGGCGGAACCAGCGGTCCACCTTGAGGGGGCGCTGGTGGCGGGCCAGCCAACTGGTGGCCACGCTGACCAGCAGGGCGATGATCAGGCCGATGATGGGGGCGAGAAAGATGAAGAGCACGGGCATGGTCCAGCCGTGCAGGACGAGGGCGCGGAAGCCGGCGTTGGCGACGGCGGCGCCGCCGTAGCCGCCCATGAGGGCGTGGGAGGAGCTGGTGGGCAGGCCGAGGGCCAGGGTGATCATGTTCCAGAGGATGGCGCCGATGAGGCCGGCGAGGAGCACGTGCTCGTTGACCGTTTCGATGTGCACGAGGCCCTTGCCGATGGTCTTGGCCACGGCGGTGCCGAAGGCGAAGGCGGCGACGAAATTCCAGAAGGCGGCCCAGACCACGGCGCGGAAGGGGGTAAGCACGCGGGTGGAGACGACGGTGGCGATGGAGTTGGCGGCGTCATGCCAGCCGTTGGTGAACTCGAAGGCCAGGGTGAGAGCGATGATGACGCCGACCAGGCCCAGGCTACCCACGGCGCGGGACCTCGCGGAGCAGAGGGAATGCGGCGGAAGCGGAAAGGGGTCGTGGCATGGGGGGCGGGCTCCCGGTCAGGTGCTCTTCAGGGTGATGGTTTCGATGATGTTGGCGACGTCCTCGCACTTGTCCACGGCGGTCTCGACGACCTCGAAGATCTCCTTCCACTTGATGATCTGGACGGGATCTTTCTCCTCATCGAAGAGCTGGGCGATGAGCTTGCGGCAGAGGCGGTCGCTCTCGTTTTCCAGG
Organism: Terriglobia bacterium; assembly: GCA_020073585.1. Classification (GTDB taxonomy): domain Bacteria; phylum Acidobacteriota; class Terriglobia; order Acidiferrales; family UBA7541; genus Acidiferrum. The sequence continues at coordinate 41,563 of JAIQEV010000026.1, read as the reverse complement.
CGGTTGATCTCGATGCAATGCTTGAGGACGAAGGCGGGCTTGTTGAGAGCGCGCACGGCGATGACCACTTCGGCGGTGGTGTCGAGGAGGATCTTGGCGAGCTCCTCGGTGCCGGGGCGAACGGCGCTCACGCGGTAGAGGACGAAGCGGCCGGCGGCGGCGTCGATGAGGTCGAGGACGTCGTCGAGCTTGGAGCAGAGTTCGTGGATGTCTTCGCGGTCGAAGGGAGTGACGAAAGTCTGGTTGAGCTTGGTGAAGATGGCGTGGGTGATTTCATCGCCGGCGTGCTCGATGGCCTTGATGTTGGAGGCCTGCTCGGGCACGGCGGTATAGTGGGCGAGCATCTCGACCAGGGCTTTCGCGCCTCCCTGGATGTTATCCGCTTGCTTTACAAAGAGATCGTAGAAATCCTCTTCGCGTGGAAGAAAGCGCCGCAGAAGGCCTGGCATGAGTTCGGACTCCCCCGTCTGGAATCAGGATGAGGCAGGAAGACTATAGCGGAGCGCAGGGCGGGAGGCAAGGAAGCGGGGGGCATGAAAAGAAAAAGGGCGCCCCGGATGCTGGGGCGCCCTTTTTGTACATGGGGTTAGTGCGGGAGCGGACTAGTACATGCCGCCCATGCCGCCCGGGCCGGGAGCGCCGGCTGCGGCGGCCTTCTTGTCATCTTCCTTGATTTCGGCGATGAGGGCTTCGGTGGTGAGCATCAGGCCCGCAATGGAGGCTGCGTTCTGCAGCGCCAAACGGGTGACCTTGGCCGGGTCGATGACGCCCATCTTGACCATGTCGCCGTATTCGCCGGAGTCCGCGTTGAAGCCGAAGTTCTCGTCCTTGGACTCGCGGATCTTGCCGATCACCACGGCGCCTTCACAGCCGGCGTTCTGGGCGATCTGGCGGGCGGGCTCTTCGAGAGCGCGGCGGACGATGCTGAGGCCAACGGCTTCGTCATCGTGGAGCTTGAGCTTCTCGATGGGACCGAGGCAGCGCAGCAGGGCCGTGCCGCCGCCGGGAACAATGCCTTCCTCGACGGCCGCGCGGGTGGCGTGCATAGCGTCCTCGACACGGGCCTTCTTTTCCTTGAGCTCGGTCTCGGTGGCTGCGCCGACTTTAATGACGGCGACGCCGCCGACGAGCTTGGCGAGGCGTTCCTGCAGCTTCTCGCGGTCGTAGTCCGAGGTGGTTTCCTCGACCTGCGCGCGGATCTGCTTGACGCGGCCTTCGATCTCGGAGGCCTTGCCGCCGCCTTCGACGATGGTGGAGTTGTCCTTGTCGATGGTGACCTTCTTGGCGCGGCCGAGATCCTCGATCTTCACGTTCTCGAGCTTGATGCCGAGATCTTCGGTGATGGCCTTGCCGCCGGTCAGGGTGGCGATGTCCTCGAGCATGGCCTTGCGGCGATCGCCGAAGCCCGGGGCCTTGACGGCGGCGCACTGCAGGGTGCCGCGGAGCTTGTTGACCACCAGGGTCGCGAGCGCCTCGCCCTCGACGTCCTCGGCGATGATCAACAGGGGCTTGCCCATCTTGGCGATGGACTCGAGCAGGGGAAGGAGATCCTTCATGGAGCTGATCTTCTTCTCATGGATGAGGATGCGCACGTCCTCGAGGACGCACTCCATGCGCTCGGGATCGGTGACGAAGTAGGGGGAGAGGTAGCCGCGGTCGAACTGCATGCCTTCCACGACTTCGAGGGTGGTCTCCATCGTGCGGGATTCCTCGACGGTGATGACGCCGTCCTTGCCGACCTTCTTCATGGCTTCGGCGATGATGCTGCCGATCTGCCGGTCGTTGTTGGCGCTGATGGTGCCGACCTGGGCGATCATGTCGCCCTTGACGTCGCGCGCGAGGCGCTTGATCTCCTCGACGGCGACTTCGACGGCCTTGTCGATGCCGCGCTTGAGGGCCATGGGACTGGATCCGGCGGCGACCGTCTTCACGCCTTCGCGGAAGATGGCCTGGGCCAGAACGGTGGCGGTGGTGGTGCCGTCGCCGGCCACGTCGGAGGTCTTGGAAGCGACCTCGCGGACCATCTGGGCGCCCATGTTTTCGAGCGGATCCTGCAGCTCGATCTCCTTGGCTACGGTCACGCCGTCCTTGGTGATCACCGGCGCGCCGAACTTCTTTTCGATCACCGCGTTGCGGCCCTTGGGGCCGAGGGTGATTTTTACCGCGTCTGCGAGAATGTTCACGCCGCGCAGAATGGCCTGGCGCGAATTCTCTCCCGTTACAATCTGCTTCGCCATGCTTCTATCTCCTCCTCGATTCGGTCAAAAGCGATTTCTGAATGCGGATGAAAGCGAAAGCTACTTCTTGGACGCGGACTTGGCCGTGCCGCTGAGCTTCGCCAGGATCTCGTCCTCGCGCAGGATGAGGTACTCTTCGTCCTCGATCTTGATCTCCGTGCCGCTGTACTTGCCGAAAAGAACGCGATCGCCCGCCTTCACATCCAGCGGGATCAATTCGCCCTTCTCGCGGCGGCCGGAGCCGGCGGCGATGACTTCACCCTCTTGGGGCTTCTCTTTGGCCGTGTCCGGGATGATGATGCCGCCCTTGACGGACTCTTTTTCTTCAATGCGCTTCACGATCACACGGTCGTGGAGCGGTGTCAGATTGACTGCCATCGTGCACATTCCTCCATAAGCGGATCTAAAACCGGGGATTGATAGGGAGGAAAGAGATTAGCACTCCTCCCGACCGAGTGCTAATATAGGCACAATCTCCTTGCAAGTCAAGCCCATAGCGGACACCCGGACTGCTTGTGGGTCTCGCGTTTTTACCGCTAAGCTGAGGCAAGCATTGAAAATAGAATGACTTAGGTGGTGCAAGAAAAACCTTGCACTTGGCCGTTGTCGTGCTTGTTTTCCCGGCGTAAAATCGGGCCCATCATTGATCGTTGTGACCGCACAGCGGTCAACGAGTCCTGCGCGGGAGAGCGATGCGTCTCTTGCTGTACATCCGCCTGATCGGGTTCACGGCCGGAACGCTCCTGCCGCTGTTCTGGATGGTGGTGATTCTGGGCCATCGCCGGCAGCGCAACTTCGAGCGTGTGTTGTTCTTCCTGTGCCTGGCGCTGCTGGCCTTTTACGGCGGATCGCTGCTGGCGCTGAATGCGCAGATTCATTACGCGGAGCCGCCGGCGGCGCTGCGGGCCTTCGCCGTGACGCTGCTCAGCGCGGGGCTGTGTTTCCTTCCCTCGCTGCTGCTGCACCTGCATCTGGAATACGCGGAGACCCGGGGGGTGTCAGGGAGAGTCCCGGGGAAGCGGCTGTGGCTGGCCCTTGCTTATCTTCCGGCGGTGTATTTCGCGGCGCAGGCCTATCCGCGCCAGGCGACGGGCTACGGCTTCGGATTTGTGGACCGGGGAAACGTCTTGGGCTGGGTGTACAGCCTGTGGCTGGGCGCTGCGTTGCTGTACTGCGTGCGGCCGGAAATGCGCCTGGCGGAGGCCGCGGGAATTGCGCCGGTGCGCGGGTTTCATCGCTTTCTCGCGGGGTTGTTCGGGGTGGGCGCCGCGCTGGTCGTGTACCTGCACGTTTTCAGCGGGCCCGCGAATGCCGGCCTGGGCAGCGCGCTGAACACGGCGTTGCTGCTGCTGCCCATTTTGCCGCTGGCGGTGCTGATCTACCTGGTGCAGCGCTACAACTTCCTGGAGATCGGACGGCAGAAGAACCTGCTGTTCGCGGTTTCGGCGACATTTCTGGCGCTGCTGTACCTGAGCCTGGTGCGGCGAGTGAGCGGGTGGCTGGAGCCCATCCTGCCGCCGGAAGCCACCGCCGGGGTGCTGCTGTTTGTGCTGGTGATCTTCGTGGAGCCGCTGCAGCGCGCGCTCGGGGGGCTCTTGCGCGACACGCTGCACCGGGAAGTGGACCGGCTGCAGCGGCTGACCGCGGAGATTCAGCAGGAAGCGCGGCAAGGCGACCTGGCCGCGCTGCTGAGCTTTATCGAGCAGCGCGTCAAGGAGGCTTTTGCGGTGGAGTCGGTGCGCGTGCAACTGGCGGGGAATAGCGATGGCGCGGCCGGCGCGGCGGAGAAAGCGCCGGAGGCGCCCGAGCCCGCGGTGCTGCCCTTCGCGCAGCGCGAATTTGCCATCCGCCAGGGCGAAGAGGTTCTCGGCTACCTGCACGCGCAGCCGCACGGCGCCTCGCTCTCCGGGGAGACGCGGGCGGCGCTGGAATTTCTGTGCGAACAGCTACCGGGGGCGCTGGACCTCTGCCGGTTGATCGAGGAAAAGCTGCGGCTGGAGCGGGAACTGGCGGAACGCGAGCGGCTGGCGCTGGTGGGGCAGATGGCCGCCAGCATCTCGCACAACCTGAAGAACCCGCTGGGCTCGATCAAGACCATCCTGCAGGTGCAGATGGAAAGCCCGGAGCTGCCGGAAAAGCTGCGCGGGGAGACGCGCCTGGTGCTCGAGGAGGTGGGGCGGCTCTCGGCGAAGCTGAGCCAATTGCTGGAGTTCAGCCGGCCGGCGGTGCGCGGGCAGCGTTTGGCGGCGAGGTGTGATGCGCGCTCGGTGGGGGAGGAAGTGGCGAGCGTGCTGCGGCACGAGGCCGAAGGCCGGGGCATTGCCCTGGAGACGAGCTTCCCGGCGGGGGCGCTGGAGGTGACCGCGAGCCGCGATGCGCTGAGCGATGTGCTCGCGAACCTGCTGGTGAACGCGTTGGAGGCGGCGCCCAAGGGCGGGCGCGTGGCGCTGCGATTGGCGGCGGAGAACGGCCAGGCGGTGCTGAGCGTGGAGGACGACGGGCCGGGGATTCCGGCGGCGTTGCGCAGCCGCGTGCTGCAGCCGTTCTTTACGACCAAGGCGCGGGGCACGGGGCTGGGTCTGGCGATCGTCGCGCGGCGGGTGGGGGAATCGGGCGGGCGGCTGGAGTGGGAGAGTCCGGCGGCGAATGGGCGGGGGACGCGGTTTCGCGTGACGCTGCCGCTGGCGGAGGAAGAAACGGCGAAATCCACACCAGGGAACCGGGGGAACTGATGAAGACGATACTCATCGTGGACGACGAGCCGGCGGCGCGCTACGGGTTGCGGCGGGCGCTGGAAGGCAAGTACCGCATCGCGGAGGCCGAGTCCGTGGAGGGGGCGCGGGAGGCGCTGCCGCGGGAGAAGCCCGACCTGGTGCTGCTGGACGCGATATTGCCGGGAGAGGATGGGCTGTCGTTTCTGCGCTGGCTGCGGGAAGAGGGCAGTGAAGTGCCGGTGCTGATGGTGTCGGCGCTGGACACGGCCAAGACCGCGGTGGAAGCGCTGCGGCTGGGCGCGGCGGACTATCTGGTGAAAGGCTTCGAGCTGGACGAGCTGCGGCAGCGCGTGGCCAACCTGCTGAAGCTCTGTTCGCTGGAGCAGGAAAACGCGCGGCTGCGCCAGCAGTTGGCGGGCGAAGGGCAGTTCGGGGCGATGCTGGGGCGCTCGGCGGAGATGCGCCGGGCGTTCGAGATGGCCGACCGCGTGGCGCCCACGGACTCGACGGTGCTGATCCTGGGGGAGAGCGGCACGGGCAAAGACCTGCTGGCGCAGGAGATTCACAACCGCTCGCCGCGGGCGGGGCGGGCGTTCGTGGCGGTGAACTGCGCGGCGCTGCCGGAAACGCTGATCGAATCGGAGCTGTTCGGCTACGAGCGCGGGGCATTCACCGGGGCGGCACAGCAGAAGAAGGGGAAATTCGAGCAGGCCAGCGGGGGAACGCTGTTTCTGGACGAGATCGGGGACATGAATCCGGTGACGCAGGCCAAGGTGCTGCGCGCGCTGGAGAACCGCACCATCGAGCGGCTGGGAGGAACGCAGGCCATCGCGGTGGACGTGCGGGTGATCAGCGCGACGCACCGCGACCTGCCGGCGGAGATGCGCGCCGGGAAATTCCGCGAAGACCTGTTCTACCGGCTGCGGGTGGTGGCCGTGGAGCTGCCGCCGCTGCGCGCGCACAAGGAAGACATCGCGCTGCTGGCGGAGTCTTTTCTGCAGCGGCACGCGGCGCGGCTGGGGCGCGGAGCGCAGCTTACGCGGGAGGCGCTGGCCGCGCTGGAGCGCTACGACTGGCCGGGCAACGTGCGGGAGCTGAAGAACGCGCTGGAGCGCAGCCTGGTGCTGTGCCGCGGCGCGGAGATCGGCGTGGACGACCTGCCCGGGGAGATCGTGCGCGGCGAGCCGCTCTCGGGGAAGGGCGGCGCAGGGGGCGGGGAGGCGGGCATCGGAGAGACGGATTTCCGGGAGGCCAAGCGCAAGTTCGAGATCGCGTATCTGACGCGGCAGCTCGCGGAACGGCGGTGGAACGTGTCGCGCACGGCGGCGGCCATCGGGCTGCACCGGCAGAGCCTGCAGGAAAAGCTGCGCGAGCTGGGCATCCGGCGTCCCGGGCACGAAGCCGCCGACGCGGGGGAAGAGGAGTAGCGGATCGTGAGCGGCGCGGCAAAGTCCGGTGCGGCGGCGCTGGCCGGGTACGTGCTGGCCGGCGGGGGCAGCACGCGCTTCGGCAGCGACAAGGCGCTGGCTGAGATGGATGGGCAGCCCATGCTGCTGCGCATGACGGCGCTGGCGGAAAAAGTGGCGGGAGCGGCGAGCGTGGTGGCGCCGGCGGAGCGCTATGCGGGGCTGGGCATGCGCATCGTGCCGGACCGCTGGCCGGGCGCGGGGCCGCTGGGGGGAATCGCCACGGCGCTGCTGCACACCGCGGAGACGCGGCCTGGGTGCGAGTGGAACCTGGTGCTTGGCTGCGATCTGCCATTTTTGAGCGTGGAGTGGCTGAACTATCTTGCGGACTATGCGCGGAAGAGCGACGCGCAGGCGGTGCTGCCGGTTTCCGCCGAGGGTCCCGAGCCGCTGTGCGCCTGCTACCGCACGGAGGCCGGGCCGGCGCTGGCGGCGCTGCTGGAGGGCGGGGTGCGCAAGATCATGGGCGCGCTCGAACGGGTGCGCATGGAAGTCCTTGACGAGGCGCACTGGAAACGGTTTGATAGCGCGGGGCGTTTGTTCCTGAACATGAATACGGCCGAGGAGTACGCGCGCATCCGCGCCGGAGGGGAAGAAAAGAAGCCGTGAGCGAGTTCTTCTTCGAGTTCCGCGACGTCTGCAAGTCGTTCGACGACCATCTGGTGCTGGACCACGTGAGCTTCGCGGTGAAGCGCGGGGAGACCTGCGTGATCATGGGGCGCAGCGGGGTGGGCAAATCGGTGGCGCTGAAGCACATCATGGGCTTTCTGCGGGGGGATTCCGGGCAGATCCTGGTGGACGGCGAAGACGTGACGCAATTTGCCGAGGAGGAATTCATGCGGGTGCGCTCCAAGGTGACGATGGTGTTTCAGTCCGGGGCGCTCTTCGATTCGCTGACCGTCGGCGAAAACATCGCTTTTCCGCTGGCCAGCAAGAAAGAGATGGACGACGAAGCGATCGAGGCCCGCGTGCAGGAGCTGGCGGAGATGCTGGAAGTCGCCGACATGCTGGACAAGCTGCCCTCGGAGCTTTCCACGGGAATGAAGCGCGCGGTGGCCATCGCCCGCGCGCTGGCGCAGGACCCCGAGGCGATACTCTACGACGAGCCGACGACGATGGTGGACCCGATCATGGTGGCGCACATGAGCGACCTGATCCTGCGGCTCAAGGAGCGCTTCCACAAGACCTCCATCGTGGTGACGCACGACACGCACTTGGCGAAAAAACTCGCCGACCGCGTGGTCTTCCTGCAGGAAGGCCGGGTCTCGTTTTTCGGCCCGTGGGAAGAGTTCGAGAGCTCCCCGGACGCGTTTCTGCGCAATTTCCGCATGCAGGACGAACTGATCCCCGCACTGGACGTGACGGTGTGAGCAACCCAGCCCCGGCCACCGGCGCAGCGGCCCCGGAACTGCGCCGCGCGATGGGCTTCTGGGACGTGCTGCTGTTCAACATCGCGGCGGTGCTGGGGCCGCGCTGGGTGGCGGCCGCGGCGCACAACGGGGCCTCCTCGATCAGCCTGTGGGTCATCGCGGCGCTTTTCTTTTTCGTGCCCACGGCGCTGGTCATCACCGAGCTGTCCACGCGCTTTCCGCACGAGGGCGGATTGTACGTGTGGTCCAAGGAAGCGTTCGGGGATTTCCACGGGTTTGTGGCCGGGTGGTCCTACTGGGTCTATTCGTTTTTTTATTTTCCGGGGCTGCTGCTGGCGAGCGCGGCGATGGCCGCGTACGTGGGCGGAAGTTCCTTCGGGTACCTGGCGCAGAGCCGCACCTTTCTGCTGTGGGGCTCGTTCGTGCTGCTGTTCGTGGCCGTAGCTCTGAACCTGGTGGGGCTGAATATCGGCAAATGGCTGCAGAACGCGGGCGGGGTGGGGACCTACCTGCCGCTGATGCTGCTGGTGCTGACGGCGGCGGTGGTGCGCTGGCACCATGGCTCGGTCACACACTTCACGCTGCACAACATGCTGCCGGTGTGGAACTGGGACACGGTGAACTTCTGGTCGCAGATCGCCTTTGCATTTACGGGGCTGGAGCTGGTCTCGGCGATGAGCGACGAGATCCGCGATCCGCGGCGCACGCTGGCGCGCGCGATTCTGGGTTCCGGAGTGCTCATCGCCGCGATATACATTGCGGCCACCGTCGCGCTGCTGATGCTCCTGCAGGACATGCAGGTGGACGCGAAATCCGGCGTGTTCCAGGCGCTGGCGGCCGGCACCGTGATACTGAAAGTGGGGATCGTGGGCATGTTTGCGGCGCTGCTGGCGGCGGTGGGAAACGCGGGAGGCATCGGCACGACGGTTGCGGGGATCTCGCGCGTGCCGTTTGTGGTGGGCGTGGACCGCTATCTGCCATCCGCGTTCGGAAAGATTCACCCGCGCTGGCGGACGCCCTATGTCGCGATCCTGGTGCAGGCGGGGATCACGGGAATCGTGCTGCTGCTGAGCCAGATCAACGAGACGGCGAACAGTTCCTACCAGATTTTGGTGGACGCGGCGGTGATCCTGTACTTCATTCCGTTTCTGTACATGTACGCGGCGGTGATCAAGCTGGCGGCGCGCAAGGACCGCGGAGAGAACGAGCACCACGTGCTGGTGCCGGGCGGGAAGCTGGGCGTGTGGCTGTGCGGCGGGCTGGGGTTTGCGGTGACTTTGGCGAGCATCGTGTTTTCGATGATTCCGCCGGGGGAAACGGCGAACAAGCTGCTCTTCGAAGTGAAGCTGCTGGGGGGTTCGGCGATTGCCGTGGGGATCGGGCTGGCGCTGTATTGGCGCGGGGCGCGGGCGAAGAAGAGGGAAGAGGTGACTGGTGACTAGTGACTCGTGAAGAGAGCCGGTTGAATCTTTAGAAGCCTTGATCGACTAAGTTCGCAATCGTGAGCTTGGATTCGGGAGCGGCGTTGTGGGCTTGCAGGTAGCGCTCGACGTATTTTCCCAGGACATCGCCTTCGAGGTTGACGGGATCGCCGGGGTGGCGGTCGCGGATGTTGGTGTGCGCGTGGGTGTAGGGGATGACGGCGATCTCGGCGACGCGGGCGTGGCAGCGGGCGACGGTGAGGCTGATGCCGTCGATGGCGATGGAGCCCTTGGGCACGATGTAGCGCGCGAACTCTTCCGGGACTTCGACGCCCCACCAGAAGTTTTCGCCTTCGGGCGTGAGGTGCGTGACGCGGCCGACGCCGTCCACGTGGCCGAGGACGAAATGTCCGCCGAACTCCTTGCCGGCGGTGAGCGGCTGCTCGAGATTGACGCGCGCGCCGGGGTGCAGCTCGCCGAAGGATGTTTTGCGGAGGGTTTCGCCGGAGAGGTCCGCGGAAAAGTGATGCGGGTCGCAGGCGATGACGGTGAGGCAGCAGCCGTTGACGGCGATGGAGTTGGCGATGGCCAGGCGCGGGGCCACGTCCGGGGCGTGAATCGTCACCCGCCCGCCTTCGCCGGAGAGCTTCAGCGTTGCGATCGTGCCGGTGTGCTCAATGATTCCCGTAAACATCGCGCAGGTATCCCTCGATGGCAAAGTCCGGGCCGAAGCGCCGCAGGCAAACTTTTTCGAGCGGCGGAAGCGCCAGGTTTTTCACGCGGGCGAAGGGCACGCCGGTTTCCCCGGCGAGCTTCGGCGCGTAAAAGAGCACCAGCTTGTGCACGATGCCGGCGGCCAGGGCCGCGCCGTTCAGCTCGCTGCCCGCTTCCAGCAGCACGCTCAGGATATCGCGGCGGCCCAGCTCCTGCAGCACATTCCGCAAGGGGATGCGCCGGGGCGATTTGGCGGGGGCGCGCAGGGAGATTATTTCGACGCCGGCGCGCTCGAGGCGCTTCACGCGGGCCGAGCGGCGCGGGGCGAGGGTGAAGACCAGCAGGTCGTTGTCGGCGGTTTCCACGATGCGCGAGGCGGGCGGCAGGCGCAGCCGGGAATCGAGGACGACGCGCAGCAGGCGCCGGCGGCGTGACAGGCCGCTGCGGTCGGTGAGCAGCGGATCGTCGGCGAGGATCGTGCCGATGCCGGTGAGCAGAGCGTCGCTCGCGTGGCGCAGGCGATGGACTTCGGCGCGGGACTCCTCGCTGGTGATCCAGGTGGAGCTTTTCTGCTTCTTCCTGGCCTGCGGCAAAGCCAACTGGCCGTCCAGGGTGAGCGCCGATTTCAGCGTGACCAGGGGCTGCCGGGTGCGGATCCAACAGGCGAAGGGCTCGTTCAGCCGGCGGGCTTCTTCTTCCAGCACGCCGCAATCGGCTTCCACGCCCGCGGCGCGCAGCTGCTCGAAGCCCTGGCCGGCCACGGCGGGGTTGGGGTCCTGCATGGCGGCGACGACGCGGCGGATGCCCGCGGCGAGGATGGCGCCGGTGCAGGGTCCGGTGCGTCCGGTGTGGCAGCAGGGCTCGAGGGTGACGTAAAGAGTGGCGCCGCGGGCCTTCTCGCCGGCCGCTTTCAGGGCGACGATTTCGGCGTGGTCGCGCCCCTGATACTGATGGAAACCTTCGCCGACGAGCTCGCCGTCGCGCACGATCACCGCGCCGACCATGGGGTTGGGGCTGGCGAGGCCGGCGCCCTTGCGCGCCAGGGCCAGCGCGCGTTCCATGAAGGGGATGTCGTAGCGGTCCATGGTTTGTGTTGTCCGTCTGCCTCAGCCCGCCTAAAAAACCACGTCTGTCATCCTGAGCGAAGCGAAGGATCTCAACTGTACGTGCCGGCAACGCTTGACGCTGAGATCCTTCGGCCCCGATACAAAGCATCGGGTCCTCAGGATGACACTCGCAAAAAATCTTGCCCGACGGCCTACCGCTAGTCGAAAAGGGAATCGACGTAGATCGGGGCGTCAAAGGGCACGAGGTCGCCGATCTGCTCGCCGGTACCGACAAAGCGGATGGGCAGGCCGAGGTCGCGGGCGATGGCCACGACGATGCCGCCCTTGGCCGTGCCGTCGAGCTTGGTCAGGATGATGCCGGTGACGCCCACGGCGGAGGTGAACTGGCGGGCTTGCGCCAGGCCGTTCTGCCCGGTGGTGGCGTCGAGGACGAGCAAGACGTCGTGCGGTGCGCCGGGGATGACTTTCGCGGCGGTGCGCTTCATCTTTTCGAGCTCGGCCATCAGGTTCGATTTGGTGTGCAGGCGTCCGGCGGTGTCCACGATGACGACATCGGTGGCGCGCGATTTCGCGGCGGCCATGGCGTCGTAGACGACGGCGGCGGGGTCCGCGCCGGGCTTCTGGCGGATCATTTCCACGGCGTTGCGCTGGGCCCAGATTTCGAGTTGCTCGATGGCCGCGGCGCGGAAGGTGTCCGCGGCGCAGAGGAGCACGCTGCGGCCCTCCTGGCGCAGGCGGTTGGCGAGCTTGCCGATGCTGGTGGTCTTGCCCGCGCCGTTGACGCCGACGATGAAGAGCACGCGCGGCCCTTCCGCCGGGCCGCCATTCGCGGCGCCCGCGGCCGGAGTCAGAATGCGCAGGATCTGGGCCTTGATCTCGCGCTTGACCTGCGCGGCGTCGGCCAGCGCGGCGCGGTCCATTTTTTCGCGCACGGCTTCCAGGATCTCGCGGGTGGTGCTCACGCCGAGGTCCGCGGCCAGCAGCGCCGTCTCCAGCTCCTGGAGCAGCGCGGGGCTGATCTGCCGCTCGCCGCGGAAGATCTCCTCGACTTTGGTGGACAGCGCGGCGCGGGTCTTGCTCACCGACTGCTTGAGGCGGTCGAGCAGCGAGGCTTCCTGCCGGTCCTTTTTTCCGAAGAGCGAAAACATAGGGTGGTCTCTGCGCCTACAGGGATAAACCAAAATTGTAGCAGAAGAGCGGCAACGAGGGCGGGGAAGCGGGGCGAAGCCGGCAGCGCGGGCAGGACGCCGGCGCTACACCTGGACTTCGACGGCGGTGAGTTTCAGCTTGCCCTTGTGGATGGTGTTTTCCAGGGCGTTGACGATGGAGCCGTCGAACTTGGTGCCCGCCAGGGCCTTGATCTTGCCCAGGGCGAACTCGGTGTCCATGGCCGACTGGTAGGGGCGGTTGGTGGTCATGGCGTCGAAGGTGTCGGCCACGGCGATGATGCGGGCCATCAGGGGGATCTGCGGCCCCTGCAGGCCGTAAGGATAGCCGCGGCCGTCCATGTGCTCGTGGTGCAGCTCGATGCCCGGGAGCATCTCCTTGAGCTGGGAGACGGGGCGCATGATGTTGGCGCCCTTGACGGTGTGCTGCTTCATCAGGTCGAATTCTTCGGAGGTCAGGGCGCCGGGCTTTTTGAGCACGCGGTCGTCCACGCCGATCTTACCCACGTCGTGGAGCAATGCGGAGATGCTCAGACGGTCGAGGTCGGAGGCGTTCAAGCCCAGCTCCTGGGCGATGAGCATGGAATATTTGGCCACGCGGCCGGAATGGCCGCGGGTGTAGGGATCCTTTTCGTCGATGGCCGCGGCGAGCATGCGGATGGAGCCCAGGAAGAGTTCGCGGTTCTCCTCGGCGGCCTCTTTCAGGCGCTCGATGTACTCCTCGATGTCGCCGGCCATCTTGTTGAAGGTCTCGGCGAGCTCGCTGATTTCCTCGGCGCCGCGCACCGGGGTGCGCTGGTGGAATTCACCGCGGCTGATGGCGCGGGTGGATTCGGCGAGTCCGCGGATGGGCTGGCTGATGCCCACGGCGAAAAAGTATCCGACGAGGATGGCCGCCAGGGTGACGATGAGCACGAAGATGAGGGCCTGACGGTTCAGCTCCTTGACCCCGGCGTCTTCCCGGGCCTGGGCCAGGCTGCGCTGGGCGATCACCGCCCAGTCCACTTCCGGCAGCGTGCTGTAGGTGCCGATCATCTCGACGGAGTGGTTCTTGCCCTTCTCGGAGAAGCGCACGGTTTCCGTGGCGCGCAGCTCCTGGGGCAGCGAGCGCACCTGGTCGGCGATCGCGGAGGTGGCGCTGAGATCGGTGCCCGGCACGAAATCGCCCTGACTGGGGTGGGCGACAACGTGGCCGTAGTGGTCCACGACAAAGACGACGCGGCCGCGCACGCTGGTTTCCTTCAGTCGGCGCAGCAGGGGGTCCAGGGAAACCACGGCGGCCAGCATGCCCGTGAATTCATCGCCCACCTTCAGCGGCACGGCGACGACGAAGGCCGGGCGGTTATCCTGGCCGAGGGCCAGGGGGTCGCTGCGGAACTTCAGGGACTGCACGCAGGTTTCGAAGGCCCGCTGCAGGGCCTTGGTCACGAAAGGATCCTGGTCCGGGCGGAAATTGCCGGGCGACGCGCCCGTGCCTTTTCCCGTGCGGCCCACGGCGGTCAGGTAGATGAAGGTGCCCGGACTGCTGGCGACGAAATTCTCGAGCAGGCGGGTGACTTTGGGCTGCGCTTCGGGGTCTTCCACGTTCTGGATCAGCCCGGTCAGCATGAGGATCTGGCGCTGGCTGATCAACTGCTGGGTCAGGTTGGAATCGAAGAGATTGATCTCGTCGGCGAGCGAGCGCGTCAACTCGCTCTGCTGGACACGCTCGGTGTCCACCAGCTTGCTCTCGCTGAGCTGCAGCACCTGGCGGTGATAGAGGCCCAGGGGCAGGGCGCTGACCAGCAGCATCGCGCCCAGCACGAGCCACAGAATGCGCACGCGTCCCGAGCGCAATTTCTTCCAACTGCTGGCGAGGATCTCGGCCATACCACCTGTTATTCTACGCAACCCGGGGAGAAGGCGGGGCGGCAGTTCCAGAGCGTGTCACCGTTTTCCAACTAGCACTTTGGTACCATCCCGGCGGGCTCCCCGCCGCGCGCTTTATTCGCGTTTGAGGGGGCGCTCCATGATCGCGCGGATGGCCTCGCGCGGCGAACGCTGCCCGTGCAGGATGGCGTAAACCTGCTCGGTGATGGGCAGCTCGACGCCCGGGGCGCGCGCCAGTTCCCGCAGGGCATCGGTGGTGTGCACGCCTTCGGCCACCATGCGCATTCCGGCCAGGATTTCGCCCAGCGCGCGGCCCTGGCCCAGCTCGACCCCGACGCGGCGGTTGCGGCTGAGCGCTCCCGTGCAGGTGAGCACCAGATCGCCCAGCCCGGCGAGGCCGCTCAGGGTTTCCGGGAGCGCGCCCAGGGCCACGGCCAGGCGGGTCATCTCCGCGAGGCCGCGGGTGATGAGCGCGGCGAGGGAGTTGGAGCCCAGCCCCAGGCCCTGGCAGGCTCCGGCGGCGATGGCGATGACGTTCTTCATGGCCCCGGCGTATTCGACGCCGCGAACGTCGTCGTTGGTGTAGAGCCGGAAGGCCGGGCCGGAGAGCTCCTCCTGCAGGGTGGCGGCCAGCTTGGCGTCACGCGAGGCCAGGACCACGGCGGTGGGGTCGCCGCGCACCGCCTCGGCGGCAAACGACGGCCCGGAGAGCACCGCGATGCGCGGAGCGAACTTCGGGGAAACGACTTGCGCGAGGAGTTCGCTCATGCGCGCGTGGGTGTGCGGTTCGAGGCCCTTGGTGGCGCTGACGAAGACCATTTCCGGCGTGAGATGCGGCAGCGCCTGCGTATAAACGCCGCGGGCGTGCGCCGAGGGCATCACCCCGAGCACGATGCGCGCGCCGGCCAGCGCTTCGCCGGTGTCCGGGGTGACGCGCACGCCGGGCGGAATCGCCCAGCCCGGCAGATAGACGGCGTTGACGCGATCGCGGCGCAGGGCTTCGGCCAGCGCCGGGTCGTGCACCCACAGCGAAACGCCGTGGCCCTTGGGGTTCTGCGCCAGCAGGATGGCCAGCGCCGTGCCCCAGCTTCCGCCTCCGAGAATGGCGATCTGCGTCATTTCAAGCGTGACCGCGAAGCGGTCAACGGTCCTCGTCGTCCACGCCGTCCTTGCGGCGGCGCAGCGCAAAGCGCGGCTCTTCGCCCGCCAGCAGGCGGCGGATGTTGCCGGCGTGCTTCCAGATGATCAGCAGGCCGGCCAGCAGCGTGCCGAAACTCACGCTGAGCGGCGGCGCGTGAGGCGGCGCCCAGAAGAGATAGACGAGCAGGGGCATGGCTGCGGCGGCCGCGATCGAGCCCAGAGAGACGTAGCCCCAGAAGCCCACCACGAGGATGAACAGCGCGATCGCGGCGCTCATAGCCAGCGGGCAGAGGACGAAGAAGACGCCCGCGGCGGTGGCCACGCCTTTTCCGCCGCGAAAACCCAGCCACACCGGGAAGCAGTGCCCGGCAATCGCCGCCAGCCCGGCGATCATCATCCAGGTGGCGGATTCGCCGGCAAAACGCGCGGCCAGCCACACCGGCAGGGCGCCCTTGGCGGTATCGAGGAGCAGGGTCAGGAGGCCGGCGGCGGCGCCGGCGGCGCGGGCCACGTTGGTCGCGCCGATATTGCCGCTGCCCACGCGGCGCACGTCCCGGCCGCCGAACAGCTTGCCCAGCAGCAGCCCGAAGGGAATGGAGCCGAGCAGGTAGCCCGCGAGGGGCATGGCCAGGTGCAGCAGGAAAGTGCGGTCCATGCGCGGCTAGCTCTCCTCTCCGCCGAGAGGATACGCCGCCAGGCGCGTGTATTTCGCCGCGCCGGGCTGCAGGTCGCTTTCGAAGAGGCAGAATTCGCGCGCCGTGTGCCGGCCGAAGCTCAGCGCGGCGCGTTCGCGCGCGGCGGCGCGGAGGTTTGCGATGTTGCCGGGGCCCTGCGGAAAGCGGGCGAGCGTGAGGTGCACGGAAAAGTTGCGCTGCTCGCGCGGGATGCCCAGGGGCTCGAGGCTGTCTTCGATGGCCCGCGCCAGCAGCGCCAGGGCTGTCTCCTCGGGGCCCACGGCGATGTCCGCCCAGAAGATGCGCGGGCGCTTTTCGTCGGGGAAAAAGCCCAGGCCGCGGAAGTCCAGCGCGACTGGGCCCGGGCCGCGGACGGAAGAGAGCGCGGCGCGGATGGCGTCCAGTTTTTCCGGCGGCGTTTCGCCGATGAATTTCAGGGTCACGTGAAGATTCTCCGCGCGGATCCAGCGCGCCTGCGGCGCCAGCGGCCGCAGCTCGCGGATCAGCGCCGCCAGATTCTCGCGCACTCCCACGGGAATCTCCAGGGCAACAAAGAGGCGCATGGCGTCAGCCTCGCCCGGGCTCTTGGCCCGAGGCCTGCAAGGAGCCTGGCGCGGGGCCGCCGTAGAGGAAGTGCACGCGCACCATGTCCAGGGCGATCTGCGAAGCCTGCCAGCGGATGGCTTCGCGGTCGCCGGGGAAGAGCAGGGCGCGCGCCTTGACGCCGGCGGGGCCGGCCAGCCCGATGTGCACCGTGCCCACGGGCTTCTCTTCCGAGCCGCCGCCGGGCCCGGCGATGCCGGTGATGCCCAGGCCGAGCGTGCTGCCCGCGCTGCGGCGAATGCCCTCGGCCAGCGCGACGGCCACCTCGGAGCTGACCGCGCCCTTGGCCTGGATCGTTTCGGCGGGCACGTCCACCCAGGCGGTCTTCAGCTCGTTGCTGTAGCAGACCACGCCGCCGAGAAAATAGGCCGAGCTGCCCGCGAGGCTGGTGAGGCGCTGGGCCAGCAGGCCGCCGGTGCAGCTTTCCGCCGCGGCGATGGTGGCGTTGTTCAGCGTGAGCAGTTGCGCCACGACCGCCTCGAGCGATTCGCCCCGGGTGGTGAAGATGCGCTCGCCGAGCGCCAGTTGCAGCCCTGCGGTGATTTCGCCGAGCGTCTTTTCGGCGTGACGGGCGTCGGCGGTCCACAGCCGCAGGTGGATCTGCACTTCGCCCGGAGCGGCCAGGACCGTGGTGTTCACGTCCGCGTAGCGCTTGTAGATGGGGGCGATGAGTTGCTCGACGTGCGATTCGCCCATGCCCGCCACGCGCAGCTCGCGGTGGAACATGCGCACGCCAGAAACGCGCCGCATGAGCCGCGGCACGATCTGTTCCAGGAACATGGGCTTCAACTCGCGCGGCGGCCCGGGCAGCAGCGCGAGCATCCGCCCGGCGTCCTCGAGCCACAGACCCGGCGCGGTGCCCCGCGGATTGTCCAGGGCCTCGGCGCCCTCCGGCACCATGGCCTGGCGCACGTTGATCCGCGGCATCTCCCGGCCGAAGCTGCGGAAGCGCGCTTCGATGGCGCGGACGATGGCGTCGTCGCGGCGCAGGTGGCGGCCGAGCAGCTCGGCCAGGGTCTCGCGCGTCAGGTCGTCCTCGGTGGGGCCCAGGCCGCCCGAAGCGATCACCAGCTCGACGCGCTGCAGGGCGCCGCGGAAAGCGTCGGCGAGGAGCTGGCGGTCGTCGCCGACAATCGTTTTGCGCACCACCTCGATGCCCAGCTTGTTCAACTCCTCGGTGAGGAAGAGCGAGTTGGTGTCCACGCGGTCCGGAGTGAGCAGCTCCGAACCCACGGCGATGATTTCCGCCTTCATGTTTGCGCCGGGCCCGGCAGCGGCAGGCCGAAGACGTCCCAGTCCAGGGTGTAAAGTTCGCCGGTGGTGGCGATGATGGCGCGGCCACCCGGTTGCAGCGCGAGGCCGACCACGCCCGGGCCGCTCAGCACCAGTTCGGCCTCGGCCTGCGGGGTGAGGCGCACGATGCCGCGGCGGCCGCCGTGCGAAGCGGCCACGTAGAGATTGAGGTCGCGGTCGAAGGCCAGCCCCTGGGGGCGGCCCAGGCCGCGATAGAAGGTGTGCACCTCGCCGCCCTGCGTGATGCGATAGATGCGGTCGAAGCTGGAGGTGGTCGGCCCGGCGACGTAGAGCTCGCCCGAGGGATGAAACGCCAGGTGGTAGGCGGAGATGGAAGGCTCGAGGGTGGCGAAGACGAAGATCTCGCGCTGCGGGCTGATCTTGAAGATGGTGCCGCTGCGGTCGCCGACGAAAAGATTTCCGGCGTGGTCGAAGGCCAGCCCGGTGGCAATGCCCATGCCCTCGATCCACTGCTCGGCGCGGCCCTCGGGCGTGATGCGGTGCACCGTGCCGTCGTGGCGGCAGGTGACGAAGAGATTCCCGGCGCGGTCCAGCGCCAGACCCGTGGGATTGGTGAGCGAAGTGAGGAAGGGCTTGACGCTGTAGTTGGCGGTGATCTTGTAGAGCGAGACCGGCACGCGCTGCCCGCGCGGCCCGCTGAAGGTCACGTAGATGTTGCCCTCGGCGTCCACCGCGGGATTGGCCACGGGGTGCAGATTGTCGGCGACCTGCACGCCGATGGCGATGGGATGCGGGCGGCTTTCCGCGGCGCCCGTGGAGACGCGCACCGTGCCGCCGCTGGCGCCCTCCGGGACGCGCGCGATCAGGCGCGTTTCCGCCGCCAGGAGCAGCGCGCCCTCGGCTTCGCCGAAGCGCACCAGGGGCCGCGCGTGGCTGCGGGTGGAAAAGCCGCTGCCCACGATGGAGATTTCGCCGCCGGGAATGGCGGCTGCGGGCGCGATGCGCTCGATCCGGGGAATGCCGTTCTTGGCCGCGGTGTCGCCGAATTTCATGGTTGGTTTCAGATCCAGCGCAAGTGAATTACCAGGCGCAAGACCAGCGCGGCGTATACCGCCGCCATCCAGTCATCGGCCATGATACCCCAGCCGCCGGGAAGTTTTTCGAGTTGCCGCACCGGAAACGGCTTCCAGATGTCGAAGACGCGAAAAAGTATAAAACCCAGGAGCAGGCATTTCCAGTTGAGCAGCTGCGTCATAAGCATAAAAGCAGAGGCAGCAAGGTCCGAACCATTTGAAAAGCCGGCACCAAGGAAGATAGGGAAGAGCCCCAACAGGAAAGTGAGGTGTTGGCCTGAAACCTCGTCTATGACGACATGCTGAGGGTCCTCAAGACCTGAATAGCGCGCGACACGGGAAGCAGCCCACACCCCAAGAATCGCAAAAAACAGGAAGACCAGCCAAGAAGGCAAGAAAAGCAGCATCGGCGCCGGATGGCCGGCGATCATTGGAATGTCAACACCCAGACCTGACAACCAAAGAAGAGGAATGGGGAAAAACTCTGATACGACCGCTACAAGAATACCGATGACCGAACCGAATGTGCCGGGGGCTTTGGGGGCGTAACCGACACCGAAAACGGTGGCGATGGCGAGGGCCAGGCGCGGTTTGGGGCGCGGTGCGGCTTCCGGCGTTTCAGTGGGCGGCATGTCAGTGTTCGGTTTCATTTGGCTTGGGCTTTTCTTCGAGATCCTCTTCGTCGAAGACCGGCTCAGAGACGACGTATTTTTCGGTGGCCCAGTGGCCGAGATCGATCTCCCGGCAGCGTTCGCTGCAGAAGGGGAAGTCGGCGTCCTTGTCGGAGTCCGTGGGCTTCTTGCAGATGGGGCACTGGTGTTTCATGGTGATTGGTGACTCGTGAAGAACCGCGGCCGCAGCCGGCGCGGTTAATTCTACCCCAGGAGGCGGAGGGGCGCGCCGGTGGAGATGCGGTGCAGCTTTTCGGCGGGCGAGGGAGGCGTAGCGGCGGGAACGGTCTGCACGGCGCGGGCCGCGGGGCGGGGCAGAATCTCCACGACGCGGCCGATCAGGTCGTAGGCGTCGGTCTTGGTGATCTCCACGCGCACGGCGTCGCCGGCTTCGGCGGCTGCGCCGCGCACTTCGATGTCGGTGAGGTAGAGCTTGCCGTCAATGTCCGGGGCCATGCCTTCGAGGCGCGCTTCCCAGACCAGGGGGTTGTCGGCGGATGGGCCCTCGAGGAGCGCGGTATGCGTCTGGCCCTTGAAGGCGCGCAGTTTCTTGCGCGAAATCTGCTTCTGGAGGGCCATCAACTGGTCGCGGCGGCCGGCCATCGTCGCGGCGTCCACTTTGCCGTCGAGCGCGGCGCTCGCCGCGGTCTCCACGTCGGAATATTCGAACACGCCCATCCAGTCGAACTCCGCGGCGCGCACGAAAGCGCACAGCTCGTCAAAATCGGCGGAGGTCTCGCCGGGGAAGCCGACGATGAACGAGGTGCGCAGGGAGATTCCGGGAATCGTCGCGCGAATGCGCTCCAATAGTTTCAGGAAGGCCTCGCCGCTGGACCCGCGCTTCATGCGCGCCAACAGGTTGCGGCTGGCGTGCTGCAGCGGCATGTCCATGTATTTGGCGAGGCGCGGCTGCGCCGCGAGCGTATCCAGCAGCTTCTGGGTTACGCGGTTGGGATAGGCGTAGAGGAAGCGCACCCAGAGCAGGCCGGCTTCGCCACCCGCCTGCGCCAGCTTTTCCAGCAATTGCGCCAGACCGTCGCGCAGGCCGAGGTCTTCGCCGTAGGAAGTCGTATCCTGCCCGATCAGGGTGATTTCGCGCGCGCCGCCCGCAGCTAGGTTTTCCGCCTCGCGCACCACGGACTCGAAGCGCCGGCTGCGGAACTTTCCGCGGAGCTGCGGGATGATGCAGAAGGTACAGGGATGGTCGCAGCCCTCGGCGATCTTGATGTAGGCGGCGTGGCGCGGGGTGGTGACGACGCGCGGCGTCAGTTCGTGGTAGAGAAACGCGGGCGGCGCGGCGGGCAGGACGCGCAGGTCGCCGCGCACCGCTTCCAGAATGCGCTCGACCTCGCCCGTGCCTACTACCGCATCCACTTCCGGAATCTGCTCGAGGATCTGCTGGCGGAAGCGCTCGACCAGGCACCCGGCGACGATCAGCTTTTTGGCCGCGCCGAATTTTTTGTGCTCGGCCATCTCCAGGATGGCGTCCACCGATTCCTTCTGCGCCGCCTCGATGAAGCTGCAGGTGTTCACCACCAGCACGTCGGCTTCGTCGGCGCGCGGGGTCAGCTCGTAGCCGCCGTGCGTGAGGATGCCCATCATGACCTCGCTGTCCACGAGGTTTTTGGGGCAGCCCAGGCTCACGAAGCCGACTTTGGGTGTCTTGGCCATCAGCAGGAATTTGCGCTTCCACGCAATTCCCTAGTGTAACACGCGGCGCGGAGGGGTTTTCGAGGCGGCGGCCAGCGGAGAGCTAGCGCGCGGGCCGCGCCGCGCGGATTTCGGCGAGCAACGCGCGCAGGCGCAGGGCATCGCAGGGCACGCCGCCATAGCGGGCCCGCGCGTAGATTTGCGTGAACTCGCTCACCGCCGGAGCAATCCCCGGGGCCTCGATAGCCGCCGCGAATTCATGCGGCGTTTGCGCTTCGCGATGCTTCCAGCCGCGCCGCGAGAGCAGGCGCAGAAACTCCTGGTAGAGCAGGGAAGCGAGCTGCGGATCGTGGCGCGCGGCGCCCGGCGCACGCAGCCGCCATTCGATGCGCACCCGCCGCGCCAGGCGCCGCAGGGCCTCGAGGTTCAGCAGCAGCAGGAAGAGCGCCAGGGCCACCGGGAGCAGGAAGCGCAGCGCGCCGTGTCTTCCCCGCCAGGACTTGAGCCGCTCTTTCCCGCGCTGTTGCAGGCGGTCAAAGAGGTTCCGGGCCCGCTCGCTCCAGGAGCGCGAACCGCGCTGCACGGTCTGGGCCAGGGTGATCTGGTGCGCGAAATCGTAGTTGATGACCCATTCGTTCCAGGAGAGCTGGAACCAGTCCCAATACGCGCCCATGCGCCCGAGCAGGTTCGTTCCCGCTTCCACCGTACCGGGGGTGGGGTCGAAGGTGAGCCAGCCGTAGCCGGGGAAGTAGACCTCGACCCAACTGTGCGCGTCGCTGGCGCGCACGATGTAGTCGCCGCCGACGTCGTTGTACTCGCCGGGGAGAAAGCCGTTCACCAGGCGCGCGGGGATGTCCAGCGTGCGCAGGAGCACGGTCATGGCCGAGGCGAAGTATTCGCAGTGCCCGGCGCGGGTCACGAACAGGAAGTGGGCCAGGGCGTCGCCGCCCGGGCGGCCCGTGAGATCCAGAGAATAGGCGTAATTGTTCTTCAGGTAGGATTCGATGGCCGCAGCCTTGTCGAAGGGCGTTGTGGCGCGCGCGGTGATCTGCCGCGCCAGCGCGGCGACGCGCGGATCGAGCGCGGGGAGCTGCAGGTAGGTCTCGCGCAGCCCGGGGGGATAAATCGCGGGGGCGGCGCGCAACAGAGCCGGGGCCACCTGGGGCAGCAGGGAATGTCCCTCGTAGCGCGTGGTCGCGTAGTTGTGGAAGGGATTGAAGAGCGAAGCCGTGGGGTCCATGAGCAGGTAGGTGCGGCGCGACGCGGCGATGCCCGCTTCGCGGGAAAAATTTCCCCGCAGGGCGAGGACGTAGGAAGGCGCGAAGAGCGCGTCGGTCGCCACCGGCTCCAGCAGCACGGTGTAGCGCAGCGGGACGGAATGCGCGCGCAGGCCGGCGGGAAACGCCGGCGGGCGGATCCAGCCGTCGCCATCCATGGACAGGGCATCCCGCTGCTGATGCCGCGTGAACCAGCGCTTGCCGTCGAAATCCGTGAGGGCGATGCCGCGCCAGCGCAGGCGCACGCTGTGCGGAAGCTGGCCCGTTTTCACGCGCATGACCACCGTGGAGTTCTTCTTGATCGCGCCGATCTGTCCCAGCTCGACATCCTCGCTGAAGCCGGACATCAGCGCGGGCTGCAGGCCCATCTTTCCGAAATATCCGGCGCTGAACCGCGGAAAGAAAAAGAAGAAGAGCGCGCCGAAGAGAATCGCGCCGAGGGTCACGCTCAGCGCGGCGAGGCCCAGCGCGCGGTGAAAGCGCTTCTCCAGCCCCGGGCGGGTGGCCAGAGACAGCGAGACCGCGCCCTGCGCGCCGCGGCGCATCTCGTAGCCGAGAAAGGTGGCCACGGCAAACAGCAGATAGAGGAAAAAGAGCGCCAGGAAATAGGTGTCGATGGTGAGCACCGCGGCCGCCAGCATCCCGGCGAACGACAGCAGCGCCAGGAAGAGCGCGTCCCGGTCGCTGGCCGCGCTGTACAGGCGCACGAAGAGCACGTACAGGAGGAGATGCACGGCGGCGAGCAGCGCGGCGTACAGTCCGGGATTGGGTGCGCCGGCCGCATAGCTCCGCGAAAAGAAGAGGTAGTCCGCGGGGAAGACCGCGAAGTAGACGATGACCAGCCAGGTCGCCAGGCGGTGGCTGAACTCCGGCCCGTGTCCCCGCCAGCCGCGAATTCCCTTGTAGAGCACGGCCAGCGGCGCCAGAAGCGCGGTGGGCGGGTCGAGCTTGCCGGTCGCGGCCAGGGTGGCCACGGCGGTGAGAATCAGGCAGAAGAGCGAGGTGCGGAAAAACCGCTCGGCGGGCGGTGCCCCTGCGGGAAAGACTGTCGCGGTGCTCGACATGGCGCAGTCTTCATCCTAGCACCGGGCCGCGCCGCGCGGCGGCGACGGCGCGAATCCGGCAATGCCCGCCGGGCGAAATCATTCTTCGCGCCGGGAAAGCGGGTGCGAAGGAGCCGGAAACCGCTATTCCGGCCGGGCGGGGGCCGCGGCCCGCGCGATCTTGCGCGTGAGATTGGAGACGGGAAGGGTGTGCAGTTCGCTCAGAAGCAGGGCGCGCGCGCCGCGCGGGCGCGGCAGTTTCTTCACGCGCAGCAGAAAGGGCGCAATGGTGATCTCGCGGTAGGTCACGGCGTGGCGCACGCGCTTCGCCGCGGCGATTTCCGCGCCGGCCGCCGCGGCCTTGCCGAAGCGCTTTCCGAGATGGCTGCGCAGATCGCGCAGCGCATTTTCTCCGGCGCGCACCGCCGGAAAATGCCACATGCGGGAGAAGAGCGGCGAGAGTTCTCCGGCTGTTTCGGCCGCGGCGACGCGGCGCGGCGGAGGGAGCAGCAGCGTGCGTCCCTGCGCGTCGAGGAAGACCGCGGCCGCAAGATGCATCTTCACCGGGGCGCGCTGGCGGCGCTTTTCCGGAATGGTCTCCGTGAGGCCCAGGCGCCGCGCGCGGCACCAGCGCGCCACGGGGCACGCGGCGCAGTCCGGGGCGCGCGGCGTGCACAGCGTCGCGCCCAGCTCCATCATCGCCTGGTTCCAGTCGCCGGGATGCTTGCGCTCCAGCAGGCGGTCCGCCGAGGCTTGCAGGCCTTGCCAGCGGCGCGGCGCGCGCAGGTCGCCGCGCAGGGCCTCGAGACGCGCCAGCACGCGCGCCACGTTGCCGTCGAGCACGGCGTGCGGCGCGCCGTAGGCGATGCTCAGAATCGCGGCGGCCGTGTAGCGCCCGATTCCGGGCAAGGCCAGGGCGGATTCGAAGTCGCGCGGGAATTCGCCGGCGTGCCGGGCCATGATCTCCCGCGCCGCGCGCTGCAGGTTGCGCGCCCGGCGGTAATAGCCGAGCCCCGACCAGTGGCGCAGTATCTCCTCTTCGGGAGCCTCGGCCAGCGCGCGCACGTCCGGAAAGCGCGCCACGAACCGCTCGTAGTAGGGAATCACCGCGGCCACGCGCGTCTGCTGCAGCATGATCTCCGAAAGCCAGATGCGGCCGGGGTCCTGAGTGCGGCGCCAGGGCAGGTCGCGCCGGCGGCGCGCGAACCACGCCAGCAGTTGCCGCCGGAATTTTCCGAGTTCTTTCCCCGCGAGAGGCACGCGCCATTTTCGCACACCCGGCGCGGGTTTCGTCTCTGCGTTACGCCGTTCTTCTCAGAGTTTGCGAGCGCCCGGCTACAGCTCGGGCAGGAAGATGAAGTACGCGGAATTCCACAGCTCTTCGGGGAGCGTGCCGGGCGCCTGGCTGGTCAGCACGATCTTGGAAAGCTCGGGATCGCCGCTCAGCGATTGCAGCAGACTGGCTCCGCCCTGCGGGCGGAGCGGTTCGGCGAGGGCGAGCAGGCGCAGCACGTCGGAGATGATCTCCCCGGCGGGGGCCAGAGGCGTTTCCGCGCCGAGGGTGCGGAAGCGCAGCAGGGCGTTGGTTTCGTAGAAGTGCCAGGCGATGCTGGCGCAGAGGGCCACGGCGCGCTCGAACTTGGCCGCGGCGTCCGGCAAATCTGCGGGCAGCGCCGGGTCGAAGACCAGGAGCACGCGGCGGTCCTCCTCGCGGTTGAACTCGCGCACCAGCAGCGTGCCGGTGCGCGCCGAAGCCTTCCAGTGCACGTGGCGGGCGCTGTCGGTGGGCTGGTAGTCGCGCAGGGCGTGCAGGTCCTGGCCGCGGCCTTTCTTCAGGCTTTCGATAGAGCCCTGCAGCGCGGGCAGCACGGCGCGAAAATCCGCCGTGGCTTCCACCGAGGGATAGACCAGGGCTTCGGCGCGCAGGTCCACGGGCCGCGCCTTGCGCAGAAATCCGAAGGGGAAGCGCGTCACGATCTTGAAGGCCTCCTGCCGGTAGACCCCGCGCCGTGGAAACAGCAGCGGCACCCATTGCTGCACCCGCCCCTGCCGCGGCACGTACGGGAAATAGACCGGGGTCTCCAGCACCGCGGCGCGCGCCGCTCCCTTCGCCGCCGCGCCCTCGAGGCGCAGCGAGAACGACGGCAGGGTCAGCTTTTCGTTCTGCAGCTCGACGCTCGCGCGCACCGGCGTGCCCGCGAAAATCTCCTCCGGGAGCTCCAGGCGGATGGCCACGCCCGAAAGGGTGATGGCGGAGAGAATGCCGGACATCAGAATGACGGCGATGAGGCTGGCCAGGATCAGAAAGAGCAGGTTGTTGCCGGTGTTCATCGCCGCCAGGGCCACGACGAAAACTCCGCCGATGTAGATCCAGCCCTCGCGCGTCAGCTTGTACTCGATCTTGTAGGCGAACCAGCGCAGCGGGGTGCGCCGCGCCAGCACCGGCACCAGGGTCACCGCCACCCAGCCCGCCAGCACCAGCGCGGCCAGCGCGCAAATCCCGGCCAGCGCGACCTGGCCCATCTCCGCGGCGGCGCCGGAATAGAGAGCGAGAAGCAGGGCCACGGTCAGCGCGGCCAGGGACAGGAAAAACGCGCGGACGCCCGGGCTGTCCATTCTTGCTCGGAGCTTCGCCAGCGTTGCGGTGCGGTTCACAGGGGTACGCGTACGGATTCGACGATCTCGCGGAGAAACGACTCGACCCAATCGGTCTTCTTGGCCCCGGCGGCGGGCCCGGCGCTCTTGATGTTGGCGATCACGCGATGCGCGAGCACGGGCACGAAGAGCTGCTTGAAATCGTCGGGCAGGCAGAAGTCGCGCCCGTCCAGATACGCCCGGGCCTGCGCCGCGCGCTGCAGCATCAGCGTGCCGCGCGGGCTCACGCCCAGCGCCAGTTCCGGCGCCTGGCGCGTCCGGGTGACGATGGCCATGGCGTAATCCAGCAGGCTGTTTTCCACGCGCACGTGCGCGACCGCCTCCTGCATCGCCAGCACGTCCTGGGCGGTGGCCAGCGGCTCCAGCTCCTGCAGCGCGTCGGTGCTCGTCTGGCTGGAGCGCTTGCGCAGAATCTCCTTCTCGGTCTCCAGGGAGGGGTAGCCCATGCGGATGCGCATCAGAAAGCGGTCCAACTGCGATTCCGGCAACGGGTAGGTACCGTGGTGCTCCACCGGGTTTTGCGTGGCCACCACCAGGAAGGGCTGCGGCAGCGGGTGCGTCCGCCCGTCCACGGTCACCTGGGCCTCGTTCATGGCTTCCAGCAGCGCCGATTGCGTGCGCGGGGTGGTGCGGTTGATCTCGTCGGCCAGGATGACGTTGGCGAAGATGGGCCCGGGGTGGAACTCGAATTCGCGGCTTTCCGGGTTGTACACGCTGACGCCCAGCACGTCGCTGGGCAGCAGGTCGGAGGTAAACTGGATGCGCTGGAAGGTGCAGTGGAAGGAGCGCGCCAGGGCCTGCGCCAGCGTGGTCTTGCCCACCCCCGGCACGTCTTCGATGAGCAGGTGCCCGCGGGCCAGCAACGCCACCAGCGCCAACTGGATGGCCTCCTCTTTTCCGTAGATGGCTCGGGAGAGGCTGCGCTGCAACTGCGACACGATCTGGGTGGCGGTTACGGGCATCGGTTGTATCTCGCTCTGCTTCGTGTTACAAAATAATTAGTACCGTGGGCGACTAGCTCAGTTGGTTAGAGCGCTCCCCTCACACGGGAGAGGTCAAAGGTTCAAGTCCTTTGTCGCCCACCATCTCTTGAACGCCCGAACTCAATTCTAGCGGAAATTTCCCTATGTCAACCGTCCTCCGTAGCCTCGAGTTTCTAAGCCTGAGCCTGTGGCTCGGCGGCGGCATTTTCCTCAGCTTGGTCGTCGCCCCCGGCGCCTTTGCGGTGCTGCCGGGGCGCGATCTGGCCGGCTCGATGGTCGGCTACGTCCTGGGCTGCCTGCACATTCTCGGCATGATCTGCGGGGTGGTCTTCTTCGCCGCCCGGCTGGCTCGCACGCGCTCCTTCGCCAGCTTCGCCGCGCCCGTGGCCCTGGCCGTTGTGCTCATGCTCGCGCTCACCGTGGCCTCGCAGTATGGCGTCACCTCGCGCCTGGCGCGCCTGCGCACCGAGATGGGCTCCGTGCAGAACACGCCCGAGGACAACCCCCTGCGCCGCGAGTTCGACCGGCTGCACCGCCTCTCCGTGCAGCTCGAATCCGGGGTGCTCCTCGGCGGGCTTGCCGCGATTTACCTGCTCACGCGCGAAGCCGCGCGCTGACGCCGGCCGGCCTTCCTTCTCTTGTTCTTCTTTTTTGCCGGGGCGCGCCCGATCTTGCGGGCTTTGCTGCTGTCCCGGTGCACCGCGCGCCACATGTACCAGCTCGCCACCGTGCGATACGGGCGCCAGCGCTCGCCGAACGCCAGCAGTTGCTTCGGTTTGGGTATGTAGCGTTTGCCGTAGGTGAGCGCGTAGCCCTTTTGCACGCCCAGGTCGTGAATCGGCAGCACGTCGGGGCGACCCAGGCGGAAGATGAGGAACATCTCCACGGTCCACGCGCCCACCCCGCGCACGGAGATCAGCCGCGCGACCAGCTCCTCGTCGGAAAGCGCCTCGGCCGCGGCGCGCGAGGGAACCACGTCCGAGAGCGTCTTCCGCGCGAGGTCCTTCATCGCCAGCACCTTGGCCCCGGAAAGCCCCGCCTTGCGCAGCGCCCGCGCGGGCAGCTTCAGCATCTCTTGCGGCGAAGGCGCGCTCCCGCCGGAGCCCAGGGCCTTCACGCGCTTGAAGATCGTCTCCGCGGCCTTGCCGGAGATGGACTGGTAGGCGACGGCTTCGAGCAGCGCCTCGTAGGGGCTCTCCGCCCCGTCGGTTTCCGTGCGGAACTCCTCGGTGCTCTGCATCAGCCGCGCCAGGCGCGGGTCCTTGGCGGCCAGGGTGTCCATCGCCAGGCGCAGGTCAAAAGGGGGCAAGCGTCTTTCGGTCGTCACGTGTTCTCTCCCGTCGGGAATGCGCAAAAGAATACCAAGCCCCGCGAAGCACCGCCGCAGGAATCTTGCCGCGAGTCGCCAGTCACTGTTCCGCCCCCCACGTGTGCTAAAATTTCACGCTTATGCAGACAGGCATTATCGGACTACCCCAGGTCGGCAAGACCACGCTCTTCCGCATCCTCACCAAGGCGCACGTTGAAGGCAAAGCCGGCGCCCAGGCCACCCACGTGGGCGTGGCCAAGGTGCCCGAGCCGCGCCTGCTCGAGCTGGCCAAGCTCTATAACCCCAAGAAGATCACCTACGCCACGGTGCAGTACGTGGACGTCGGCGGCATGCAGAAGGACCGCGCCAAGGATTCCGGGGTGCTCGCGCCGCTGCGCGACGTGGATACCATCGCCCACGTCCTCCGCGTCTTCGAGGATCCCTCCGTGCCGCATTCCGCCGGGAGCATTGACCCGCTGCGCGACGCCACCAACCTCGAGCTGGAGCTGATCCTCGCCGACCACGACCAGATCACCCGCCGCCTGGAGCGCCTGGACAAAGACCTCAAGAAAAAGCGCGACCCGATCCTCGAGGGCGAGAAGGCCGTGCTCGAGCGCTGCAAGGCGCACCTCGAATCGGAAAAGCCCCTGCGCGAGCTGGAGATCACTCCGGAAGAGAAGAAGTTCATCAGCGGCTTCCTGTTCCTTTCGCAGCGCCCCATGCTCTTTGTGCTGAACCTCGGCGACGACGAAGCCGCCGAGCTCTCCACCGCCGTCGAGCGCCACAAGCTCGGCGCGCTGCAGGGCCGGCCGAACACCGCGGTCGTGGCCATCTGCGGGCGCCTGGAAGCCGAGCTCGCCGAGATGGACGAGAAGGAAGCGGCCGAGTTGCTCGCCTCCTACGGCTTGAAAGAGCCGGGCCTCAACCGCCTGATCCGCGCCACTTACGACCTGATGGGCCTGATCTCCTTCTTCACCGCCGGCGAGCCGGAAGTACGCGCCTGGACCATCCGCAAGGGCAGCACGGCGTCCAAAGCCGCGGGGGAGATTCACAGCGACATCGAAAAGGGCTTCATCCGCGCGGAAGTCGTGCGCTGGAACGACCTGCTGGAGGCCGGCAGCCTCGCCGCCGCCCGCGAAAAGGCCAAGGTCCGCCTGGAAGGGCGCGACTACATCGTGCAGGAAGGCGACGTCATTCTCTTCCGCCACAGCGGCTGAGGCGGCATGCTGCACTCCGAACCAGTCCGCATCGCGCTGGCTGCCGCCCTCGGCCTGGTGGCCGCCGGCGGCAATATTGTCGGCGGCTATTTCGTGGTGCGCCGGGACTGGCCGCGCCAGTTTCTGCACTATTTTCTGGCCCTGGGCGCGGGCTACATGCTGGCCGTGGCCTTCCTGGAGATCATTCCCGAGGCGGTGCACCTGGGCGGAGAGAACGCCCTGCTGTTCGTGCTCGCCGGCTACTTCCTGGTGCACCTGTTCGAACACATCCTGGCGCCGCATTTCCACTTCGGGGAAGAGATCCACGCCGAGGAGATGCGCCATCACCATGCCAGCACCACGGCGCTGCTGGGCCTGGTGATCCACACGTTTTTCGACGGCGTGGCCATCGCCGCGGGCTTTCTCGTCTCCACCTGGCTGGGCGTGGTCATCTTCGTGGCCGTCTTCCTGCACAAGCTTCCCGAAGGCTTCACCGTGGCTTCGGTGGTCCTGGCCAGCGGGCAGGGCCGGCGGCAAGCCCTGTATGCGGCTGGGTTTCTGGGCGCGGCGACGCTCGCCGGCGTCCTGCTCACCACGCTGCTGCAGGCGCAACTGCAGTACGCTTTGCCGCTCTCCGGCGGCGTGACGGTCTACGTGGCGGCCACCGACCTGCTCCCCGAAGTGAACCGTGAACCGGGCTGGCGCACCGCCCTGCTGGTCTTCCTGGGCGTCGCCAGCCTGCTGGCGCTCAAGCATTTAGCGCATTTTTAATCTTCGCTGTTGCCCCTGGCGCACCCCTCTTCGTCTGCAACTTTCTGTCCCGGAACGGGTTGTATAATCTATGGAGGTCATGGCCAGGACCGACATCCAGTTGATGCAGGACGTGAAGGCGGGCGACGAGCAGTCCTTCGCCCTTCTCCTGCACCGCTATCGGAGTCCGCTGGTTAATTTCCTCTATCGGATGGTGCGTAACCGCGAGCAGGCCGAGGACCTCGCGCAGGAAGTTTTCATCCGCGTGTACCGCGCGCGCGAAGACTACGAACCCAGCGCGAAGTTCACTACCTGGCTTTTCCGCATCGCCACCAATCTGGCGCTGAATTCCATCCGCGACAACCACCACCGGCAGATGGAAATATCCATCGATCAGCCGCTGGCGGCGGATGCGGAAGACGGCGACGAGCGCCGCCTGGACCTGGCCGACGGCCACGCGGACATCGAGCAGCGCCTGGTCGAGCAGGCCCGGCAGGCGATGATCCGCCGCGCCATCGCCAAGCTGCCGGAAAAGCAGCGCGCGGCCGTGCTCCTGCACAAGTATCAGGAGCTGGAGTACCGCGAAATCGCGCGGATCGTGGAGTGCTCGGAAAGCGCGCTGAAGTCGCTGCTCTTCCGGGCTTATGAAACGCTGCGCATCGAGCTGGCACCGCTGGTGGGCCAGCCGCCGAAGCAGCAAGGATCAAGATAGAAGGAAGGGAAGAACGTCATGAACTGTGCGCGAATGGAAAGCCGCATCCTGCCGTACCTCGACGGCCGCCTGAAGGAAGGCGAGCGGGCCGAGGCGGAGAAGCACCTCGCGGCGTGCGCCGTCTGCCGCCTGCGGGTCAACGAATTCCGCTCGCTTTCCGGGCTGCTCGACGAGCTGCCGAAGATCGAGCCGTCCGCGGCCTTCGATCTGCGTATGCAGGCGCGCATCGCCGCCGCGCCGCCGCGCCAGAGCTGGTGGGCTTGGCTCGCTCCTTCGCCGCGCGTGGCCTTTGCCGCTTCGCTGCTTCTGCTGGCTACCGTGTGGGTCGCCTCGCGGCCCGCCGAGCATGGGCTCAACATGGCCGCGCCCGACACTGAACTGCGCATGATGAAGGACCTGCCGGTGCTGGAAGATTACGACGTGCTCGCCAACTTCGAGCCGCTTCCGGATCTTCCGCCGCCCGTGGAAGCGGAGAACCAGTAAGAACGAATCGGAGGACGGAGAAGATTTTTCGGCAAGAGTGGAACATGCACCGCACCGCACAATTCGCCCGCTGGCTCCTGACGGCCGTCGCTGCGCTGGCACTTCCGCTGGCCGCCGTGGCGGCGCAGAACCAGTCTGACCGCCGGGAAAAGCGCGAGCCGCGCCAGGAACAACGGCACGAGCAGCGCCAGCCGCAGCGCCAGGTAGAGCGCCAGCAGGAGCGGCAGCGCCCGCCCGACGCCGGCAACGCGCAACGCTCCGTGCCCGGCCGCGGCGCAGCGCCCTCCTCGCGCGCGCCGGGAATGCCGCCGTCCTCAGCGCCCGGCCGGAACTTTGCTCCGAGCGAGCGGAATGCCGAAACGCCGCGCGGGGGGGCCAATCCGCCCTGGGTGGACCGCCTGCGTAACATGCCGCCGCAGGAGCGCGAGCGCGTCCTCGAAAACCACGACAAGTACCGCTCTCTGCCTCCCGACCGCCAGGAACACATTCGCCGCGACTTCCAGCGCTGGGACCGTCTGACGCCCTTGCAGCGCGACGAACTGCGCGACCGCGAGCGCGTCTGGCGCCAGATGACGCCCGAGCAGCGCGAACACATCCGCGCCGACGTCCTGCCGCACTGGGAGCAGATGCCCTCCGACCGCCGCCAGGCCATCCAGCGCCGCCTGCGCGTCCTCCGCGAGATGCCGGAGTCGGCGCGCAACCAGCGCCTCGGCGATCCCAGTTTCACCCGCGGCATGAGCCGCGAGGACCAGGCCCTGCTGCGCGACCTCAGCCACCTCCACGTCGGCGGCGCCCCCGAACTGCCCGCCGAGCATTAGCTTCCGCGGCGCCGCAGCAGGCACCAGTCAGGAATCACCAGTCACTCGCCGCGTTGACAACCGCCCTCCCGCGGCGTCATCGTGACTGTTGCCGTTCTGTTGCATCCAATCGGGGGGAGGAACAACCCGCACGTGTCCGCGCGCTTCCGCGCTCTGCAGCACCGCAATTTCCAGCTCTTCTTCGCCGGTCAGCTCACTTCGCTCATCGGCACGTGGATGCAGTCCACCGCGCAGCTCTGGCTCGTCTATAAGCTGACGGGTTCGGCGGCTCTGCTGGGTCTGTTCGCATTTGCCAACCAGATTCCCATTCTGCTGCTGGCCGCCGTGGGCGGCTATGTCGCCGACCACTTCAACCGCCACCGCGGCGTCATCTGGACGCAGACGGCCTCCATGCTCCTGGCTCTGCTTCTCGCCGTGCTCACCCTCTCGCACCACGTCCAGGTGTGGCACCTCATCGTCATCGCCTTTCTCGTGGGCATCGTCAACGCCTTCGACGTGCCCATCCGCCAGGCCTTCATCATCCAGATGGTCGGCAAGCCCGATCTGCCCAACGCCATCGCCCTGAACTCCTCGATCTTCAACGGCGCGCGCGTCGTGGGCCCCGCGCTCGCCGGTCTGGCCATCGCCTGGGTCGGCGAAGGCTGGTGCTTTCTCTTCAACGCCATGAGTTTCCTCGCCGTCATCGCCGCGCTGCTGGCCATGCGCCTCGCGCCGGTCGCGCCCAAGCCCGAGGGCGGCTCTCCGCTGCGGAATTTCATCGAGGGCTTCCGCTTCGTGATGGGCGATGCGCCCATCCGCTCGGCGCTGCTGCTGCTCAGCCTGCTCAGCCTGCTCGGCCTGCAGTATTCCGTCTTCATGCCCATCTTCGCCAACGACATCCTGCATGGCGGCCCGCGCGGCCTGGGCTTCCTGATGAGCTCAGCGGGCGTCGGCGCGGTGATCGGCGCGCTGCACTTCGCCGCGCGCACCGCCTACAAGGGCCTGGCGCGCTTTATCGCCGTTACCTCTTCCATCTGCGCCGCCGGCCTCATCGCCTTCTCCCAGTCGCAGATTTTTCTGCTTTCGGCGGGGGTGCTCTTCGTGGTCGGCTTCGCCGCCACCGCGCAGATGGCCGCCACCAACACCATCGTGCAGAGCCGCGTCCCGGACGAGCTGCGCGGCCGGGTCATGGCCGTTTACGCCGCGATGTTCATGGGCGTGCAGCCCATCGGCGCGCTGTTTGCCGGGATCATCGCGCGGCACATCGGCGCGCCGCTCACGCTCACCCTCTTCGGCTCGGTGTGCCTCGCCGGCACGCTGCTCTTCGTCTTTCGCGTGCTCTTGCGCATCACGCCGCAGCAGAGCCCCGCCGCGTCCTAGGCTGAATTAGAGGGGGGATTGGGCCGGTAGAGCCAGTCCGTTGTGGTGCAGGCCGCTGCCGGAGCGGCGTTGGCGGCGGCGACGATCGCATCCACGCGCGGCCGCTGCGGAGAGAGCGAGCAGACGGGATCGGTCGCGGCCGCTTCCCCCGTCAGAAGAAACGCCTGGCAGCGGCATCCCCCGAAATCCTGCGCGCGGCGCTCGCAGCTCCGGCACGGCTCCGGCATCCACTCTTCGCCGCGGAATTTCCGGAATGCCTCGGACGATTCCCAGATCTCCCGCAGGTTGCGGTCGCGCACGTTTTCGAAGCGCATCACGGGAAGGAGTTGCGCCGCGTGGCAGGGAAGCGCATCTCCGCTCGGCGTGACCAGGAGGATCTTCCGCCCCCAGCCGCCCATGCACGCCTTGGGATACTTGGCGTAATAGTCGGGCACGACATGGACGAGGCGGATCTTCCCCAGCAGCCGCGCTTCGGCTTCTTTCAGGACGGCCAGGGAACGGTCGAGCTGCTCGCGCGTGGGCAGCAAGCGCTCGCGGTTGGCAAACGCCCAGCCATAATACTGCACGTGGGCGAATTCGATGCGTCCCGCGCCGGAGGCTTCCCCCAGCGCAATCATCTCTTCCAGTTGGTCCAGATTGCGGCGGTGCAGCACGAAATTGAGTGTCAGCCCGATGCGCTGCCCGCGCAGCCATTTGAGCACGCGGAGCTTCTGGGCATGCGCGCGGGCTCCGGAAAACTCGTTCGCGCTCTCTTCCCGAGCTCCCTGAAAGCTGAGTTGCAGGTGGTCGAGCCCGGCGCGCACGAGCTCTTCGAGCCGCTTTTCCTCGAGCGGCAGGCCGGAGGTAATGAGGCTGACATAAAGACCCGCGTCGCGCGCCGCCCGGATGAGCTCGGCTAGATCGGGACGCGCCAGCGGCTCGCCGCCGGTGAAGTCCGTCTGGAGAACGCCCAGCGCCGCCGCTTCGCGGAAGACGCGCATCCAGATTTCCGGCGGGAGCTCCGCATCCCGCGGCGACATTTGCAGGGGATTCGAACAGTAGACGCAGTGCAGCGGGCAGCGGTGCGTCAGCTCGGCAACCAGCGCAAGGGGAGGAGCAGCGCCGGCATTCATTCAAAATCCAGCGCGCGCTGCTCGTGCAGCAGCGCGAGATAGCCGAGAATATCGTCCTCGACCTTCTGCGGGTCGCCTTTCGAATAGAGCTTCTGCAGTTGGACGATGATCTGCTGCACGGTGTGTTTTCCGTCGCAGCGCTCGACGATTTCGAGGCTTGGCCCGTTCAGCCGCAGCGCCTTCTCCGGCATCAACAAGACTCGCGGTTGCTGACTTTTATCGTTCATCCGGCAGCCGGGGGCGAGGCGCGGTTTCCTGTGCTGCTCCGGCGTCATCGAGGATTCTCCGCGGGACGAAACGCTCCGGGGGGCGGCCACGCGGGCGCGACGTAGGCGAAATGGAGCGCGTCGAGCATGGCCCACAGAATGTCGCATTTCGCGCGCAGCGCCCCCCAGGCGCGTTCCTGTTCTTCGCGCGTTCGCGCATTGCGCACCACCCAGGCGAGCGCGAACTCCGCGTCTGCGGGCGCTTGCGTGAGGCGTCCCTGAAAATAGTCGAGCCCGCCGGAGAGCCAGGGATAGTGCTGGCGCAGGCGGTCCATGCGCAGGGCGATGAGCTTGCCGGAGAAGAGTTCCGTGAGGGAAGAGGCCACCGCTTCCAAAAACGGCCGAGTGCTCACCAGATGCACATAGGCTTCGACGGCGTAGCGCGTTGCGGGCAGGATGCCTTCAGCGCGCAGGGCCAGCTCCCGGGAAAGCCCGGTGGCTTCCACCAGCCGCAGCCACTTTTCAATCCCGCCCGCGTGCGCCGCATCCCCGTCATGGTCGATGATGCGCTTCCGCCAGGCCCGGCGAAATTCCGGGTCCTCGCTGCGCGCCAGGATCGCCGCGTCCTTGATCGGGATGTAACTCTGATACGCGTAGCGGTTCAGCGCCCAGGCCTGCAACTGCCCCCGCGTAAGATGCCCCTCGTGCATCAGGAGATGGAAGGGATGCCGGTGGTGATAGCGTTCCGCGCCGATGGCGTGAAAGCCGGCGATAAATTCCGCTTCGCACAGCGGCGCTCTGTTCTCGAGATCCGTCACAATTCAAGCTCCATCCCATCGTAGGCGATTTCCCACCCCGCATCCAGCACCGTCCGGTGCTCCGCGCTCTCTTCATCGAGAATGGGATTGGTGTTGTTCACATGGATGAGCACGCGGCGGGTGTTATGGGCTGACTGCAGTTGCCCGAGAAGACCGCTTGCGCCGGAAATCGGCAGATGCCCCATCTGCCGGGCGGACTTGGCGCTGCCTTGTATCTTGACGAGTTCGTCATCGGTCCAGAACGTCCCATCAATCAGTGCCAGCTGGCTCTCGCCGACGCGTCGTTTCCAATCCTCTCCGCGGCCCGGCAGGCTGGGCGCATAGAAAAACCTTTTCTCGTTTTGCACCAGTTGCAGGCCGATCACGGCTTCTTCTTCGGGCAAGCTGCTCCGCAGATCCTCGCTCACGTACTCCGGAAAGCTCCCGCTCAGCGGCACGGCCTTGCAGAAAAGGTTCATTCTTGCTCCGGCCGGGCCCTGGGCGACGAGGGGAATCAGCCGGTCCAGGGGAAGAGTCTCCCAGCGCACCGGAGGGTTGGAGCGTGTCAACGTGCGGAAAAGACTGTTGTCCTCGGTCAGTATGCGCCGCACCGATAAGGTCGAATAGATCCGCAGCGGCTGGAATTCCCGCAGATGGAGCAGGCCCATTACGCAATCCACGTCCGCACTCGTAAGCAGGATTGCGGAGATGGAGGTGCTGCGCGATGCGCCCTGCGGAGCAAAGTCAGAATGTCCGGAGAGTTGTTGCCGCAGGTCGGGAGAAGCGTTCAGGAGGAACCAGGAAGAGTCATCGGGTGAGACGGCCATCTGCGCCTGCGTACGCGCACGGCCGCGCAGGGCGCCTTCCCGCAGGCGGCTGCAATTGCGGCAGGCGCAATTCCACTGGGGGAATCCGCCCCCGGCGGCCGAGCCGAGAACCTTGACGCGCATTCAAGGCTTACAGTTCGGCGTTGGCGTAGGAGCTGATTTCGCAGTTGAGATCGATTTCTTCGTGCTGCGGCGTGACCCATTCCATTGGTGAACCCCCCTGCGAGTCGTCATCCCGCCGCGCCCGCTCAGCCGGCGCGACCCGCGCAGTATAGCGTTGCCCCTCGCTGCCGCAAAAAGTTTTTTTCACGGCCCATTCTGCCGGCGCGGCATTTCCGACGCGTGGGCCCGGCCGGGCCTCCACCGCTGTGCACTGGCACCCGTACCGGGAGCCGGAAGGCCACCACCAATCCTGGTCGCTGCGTGGCCCCGGAGCGCAATCCCTGGGGGCTTTTTCGCCGCCTTGCGCGGAGTCCTCCACCCCCTCCTTGAGCCTTGCGAAATATCCCTCGCAATTGTGAGATTTCCCCTTGACAAGCCGCAAATCCGGTCTATCATGTGGCACAAAGTGGTAGAAAGTGGTGAGCAGTAGGGAAGAGTAGAGGGAATTAGAGGGTCGTGGTGATTCGTCATAATCGCCGCCACGCTTTGAGCCAAGTTCATGAAACTACGGGGAAACTGTCCGGCGAAGGTAGACGAGAAGGGTCGGTTGAAGATACCTGCCGTGTTTCTCGACGCGCTCAAGGAGTATGGCAACCAGTTCTATATCACCAGCACCACGGGGGAATCGGCGCGGATCTATCCGATGAAGGTCTGGTCTGAAATCGAGGACAAGCTGGCCAAAGTCTCCTCGCAGAACCGGGCCAAGAGGAAGTTCCTGATGCGCACCAGCTATTTCGGGCAGACGGTGGAAGTGGACGGGCAGGGCCGGGTGCTGGTGCCCGCGGTGCTGCGCGAGGCGGCGCGGATGAAGGGCGAAGTGGACGTCTTCGGCAACCTGGACTATCTCGAGGTCATGAACCACGGCCGGGTGATGGAAGACCTGAAGAATTCGCCGTACACCGAAGACGACGACAAGGCCTTGGAAGATTTGGGGATTTGAGGCTGGAAAAGCCGGGGCAGGGCGAAATTGACAGCGCCGCACACGCCGGTGCTCTTGCAGGAGGTGCTCGAATGGCTGCGAATCAGGCCCGACGGAACGTATCTGGACGCCACCCTGGGCGCCGGCGGCCATTCGGAAGCCATCGCCCGGCAGTTGACCTCCGGGCGGTTGATCGGCCTGGACCGGGACGCACGGGCTATCGAGCTGGCGCGGGAGCGCCTGAAGAGCTTTGGGGCGACGGTGACGCTGGTGCAGTCGGCGTTTTCCAGGATTGCGACGGTCGTGCAGGAGCTGGGGCTGCCGCCGCTGGACGGCGTACTGGCCGATCTGGGAGTTTCCAGCATGCAGCTTGACCGCGCCGAGCGCGGCTTTTCGTTTCGCGAAGCGGGTCCGCTGGACATGCGCATGGACGACCGCGACGCCGAAACCGCAGACGAGATTGTGAATCGCTGGCCGGAGCACGAACTGGCCGACCTGCTCTATCGGGAAGCCGAAGAGCACGATTCCAGAAGGATCGCCAGGGCGATTGTCCGCGCGCGTCCCATCCGGGATACCGCGCACCTGGCAACGGTTGTAGCAGGGGCCCGGAAGCAATGGGGAAGGCAGAAACTGCATCCCGCGACAAAAACATTTCTGGCGCTGCGGATAGCGGTGAATCGAGAGGTGGAGGAACTCGGGCAGTTTCTTCTCCGGACCCCTGCTACTTTGAATTCCGGCGGCCGCTGGGTGGTGCTCAGCTACCACTCGCGGGAAGACCGCTTGGTGAAACAGGCTTTTCGGGAAGGCGAGCGCCAGGGGGTGCTGCGCAACCTGACCAAGCATGTGATCCCCCCGGGGGCCGCGGAAATCGCGGCCAATCCGCGGGCGCGCAGCGCGAAGCTCCGCTGCGCCGAGAAAATATGAGTTTCCTTGGGAAGAAGCGGGCCGGCATGACCGAATTTCACACCATCAAGCGCATTGACAACTCGCGGCTGGTCCGCGCCATGCAGCCCGCGCGCACCCGCGACCTGGCGCGCACCGTGGCCCTGTGGTGCGCCGTCGCCGCTTTCTTTCTGTGCTACGGCTACCAGCGCTTCCGCTGCATCGAGCTCAGTTTCCAGCTCGAGGATTTGAAGGCCCGGCAAACCCAGGCCTCGGCCACCAACACCGAACTCAAGCTGGAAGTGGCCGGTCTGCGCAATCCCAGCCGCATCGATCTGATCGCGCGCCGCCAGCTCGGCCTGACCGAGCCTCTGCCGAACCAGATGGAGGCCGGCAGCGGCCCCAGCGGCGCGGAACTAGCCTCCGTGCGCGAGGCGCGGCCCGGCCGCGCGCAATAGCCGCGCCACAGTTCCAGAACCGCCGGGGCGGACGCCAGCACGGCCCGCGAGCCAACCAGGGCGGACCGCTGTGCGGTCGCCCAAAACAAGGAGGCAAGCGGCGGTGCGCAGCGCGGAAAAACACCGGCCGGCCTGAAACGACATGTCAGCGCCCCGTTCCCACGTCCGTTTGCTCCTGGTTGCCGGCGTGGCGCTGCTCTGGATGCTCGGCGTGACCGGCCGCCTGGCCTACCTGCAGCTTTTCCGTTACAGCGACTATCTGGGCCGCGCGCAGCGCCAGCAGCAGCGCATCGTCGAGGTCACCCCGCGCCGCGGCTCGATCTACGACCGCAACCTGCATCCCCTGGCCATGAGCATCCCCGTGGATTCCGCCTTCGCCGTGCCCGCGGAGATTCGCGACACGCAACTGGCCGCGCGCCTGCTCTCCAGCGTCCTGCACATTCCCCGCGACGTCCTCGAAGCGCGCCTCGATCCCTCGCGCTCCTTCGTGTGGATCGCCCGCAAGCTGCCCCCGGAAAAGGCCCAGGCCCTGGCCGCGCTCAACCTCCGCGGGGTCTACTTCCAGAAGGAAAACCAGCGCTTCTATCCCAAGCGCGAGCTGGCCGCGCACGTCCTGGGCTACGTGGACCTGGACGAAAAGGGTATCGGCGGCATCGAATACGCCCTCGACAGCCAGATCCGCGGCAAAGCCGAAAAAATACTGGTCATGTCCGACGCCCGGCGCCGCTGGTTCGACGCCACGGAAACCACGCGCGACAGCACCGCCAGCGTGGTCCTGACCCTGGACGAAAAGATCCAATACATCGCCGAGCGCGAATTGGCCGCGGCCATCGCCCGCACTCACGCCGTGGCCGGCACCGTGGTGGTCCAGAACCCCGCCACCGGCGAGCTCCTGGCCGTCGCCAACTGGCCGCGCTTCAATCCCAACGCCGCCGGCGACAGCCCCGCCGAAGCGCACATGGACCGCGCCATCAGCGCCCTCTACGAGCCCGGCTCCACCTTCAAGCTCATTACCCTGGCCGCGGCCTTCGATGAGCGCCTCATCCGTCCCGAGGAGGTCTTCGACTGCCAGAACGGCGCCGTGTACGTCGCCGGCCACCGCATCCGTGACCACAAGCCCTTCGGCCTGCTCACCGTGAAAGAGATTCTGGCGCAGTCCAGCGATGTCGGTGCCATCAAGATCGCCCTGCGTCTTGGCGCTCCCAAATTTTACGAATACATCCGCGCCTTCGGCTTCGGCGCCCCCACCGGCGTGGACCTGCCCGGCGAGAGCAAGGGGCTGCTGCGGCGCTTGGAGAATTGGACCCCCGTCTCCATCGGCTCCATCTCCATGGGGCAGGAGGTCGGCGTCACCCCCATCCAGCTGGTTACCGCGGTTTCCGCCATCGCCAACGGCGGTCTGCTGCACAAGCCGCGCGTCGTCCAGGAACTCCGCCGCGGAGAGGAAGCGGCGTCCGTACCCGCCCTGCTGGCCCCCGAAGAGCCGCGGCGCGTCATCCGTCCGGAGACTGCCGCGACGCTGCGCCGCCTGATGGAGGGCGTGGTCCTGGAGGGCACCGGCAAACTCGCCCGCTTGGACGGCTGGACCGCCGCGGGCAAGACCGGCTCGGCGCAGAAGATCGATCCGGCCACCGGACGCTACTCCCCGGACAAGCTCATCGCCTCGTTTTCGGGCTTTGCGCCGCTCAACAATCCGGCGGTGACCATACTGGTTTCCCTCGATTCCCCCGAAGGCCTGCACGAAGGCGGGCAGGTGGCCGCGCCGGTCTTCAAGCGCGTTGCCGAGCAGGTCCTGGCCTACCTGGATGTGCCGCGCGACGTCCCCGGGAGCCGGCGACTGCTGCTGGCCTCCTACCACGGCCCGGCCGGGAAGGGCGACGGGCGCGACGCTGGCAACCTCGAAGATTTTGCGGCCGTCGATTTTTCCGCACAGCCCGAAGGGGCCCTGAGTGAATCTAATAGAAGGACGAAGTCGGAGGCCCCCAGCGTCACCATTGCTGTGGACCAAGGCGGCGACATCGCCGTGCCCCTGCTCCAGGGCAAGACCATGCGCGACGTCACCCGGGACTGCCTGCGCCTCGGCCTCGACCCGGTGCTGGTGGGCACGGGCGTGGTTACCGAGCAATCGCCGCAGCCCGGCGCGAAAGTCCGCCGCGGCAGTAAAATAGTTGTGCGCTTCGGCGCAGCGCCGCCGGCGGCGCTGAATCCGCCGCCGCGGAAGCCCCGCGCGGCAGCGGAAAAACGGAGATGAGCAGCAGAGTGCGTCACGCGCCGGAAGGCGTCGCCCGCTGTGCGGGCACGCTTGAAAAAGATGGAAACAGCGAGGAAGCCCCGGAGAAGGCTCCGGGCACGGGTGAAGGGCAGAGCATGAAGCTTGGCGAACTATTGCAAGGTGTGGAGCGGGTCCCCGCGGCGGGGGCAGCGCCCGTTGTTGCAGACGTGGAAGTCCGCCAGGTCGTTTGTCACTCCGCAAAGGTGCAGCCCGGCGCGCTCTTCTTTGCCTTGCACGGCGCCAGGGCCGACGGC
>JAIQEV010000085.1 GCA_020073585.1 Terriglobia bacterium | reverse complement strand
GTGTGCACAGGCGGAACCGGCTACAACTCATTCAACGGCCACGGGCAGGTGAATGCGTTGAGTGCGGTGACGCACTAAACCGAGAGTCTCACGAGTTTGTGGCCAGGGGCCGGGACACACCGGCCCTTGGCCAGATTGCGCGCCAGACATCCAACTCGACCCTGAGTGAGTGCCAGTCTCTAATGATGTAGAGAAATCCATTCGCCAGGCGGCGTTATGGGATGAAGTAAAGGATAAACTGCAACAATCCGGCTTGTCTCTCTCTGGCGGACAACAGCAGCGCCTGTGCATCGCACGGAATACCCTCAAACGCAATGAGCGAAACAAGAAGGTGGATGGCTATCTGATGAGGTGGGAAGATGTCTTGGCTGCCATACACTGAAAAACTTAGCGAAGAGTACGCTCGAGCCCGATGGATGGCAAAGCACCGGATGCGAACACTGGATGAACGAATAGAGGTATGGAAGCGTGAAGGCCTGGGCGGGTGGCACGGACCTAATCCGATTGGACGAATTTGGACGGGCGACCGGGTGCCCCACGCGTCGATTTTACGCGTGGGCCTTTTGACTTTTGTCCGGCGC
The DNA here is from genome assembly GCA_020073585.1 of Terriglobia bacterium. GTDB lineage: Bacteria > Acidobacteriota > Terriglobia > Acidiferrales > UBA7541 > Acidiferrum. Next base: position 11,650 of record JAIQEV010000085.1, on the reverse strand, counting down.
CGCACTCTTTGCCACAGAAATGCCTGCTCCCCCGTTTTTCCCACTGCCAATTCGAACAGACACCCCGCTATCCCGCAGCAGACAAACCATTTATCAGTATCTAATTGACAATTAGTACTTCTGTGATAACATGCTGCGTTTATGCTGCGCCGCTCCACCCGCGCCTGGCCAATCGCCGGCCACTGCCGTCCTCATCCTGTAACTCCTTTGAAGTCCTGCGCTTCCGAACTCTTCACTCTTCCATCAAAACTGCGCCTCTCTAACTCCTTTATTTGCCGCTCTTACGCTCTTCCAAAAACAGGAGCGCGCCGCAACTCCTTCAAAATCAAACATTCCCGCACTCTTTGCAAAAACACCGGGGGTGGGGGGTATCTCTTCCCCTTTCGGAGCCGCCCCCTCCGCCCGCGCATCCTCTTCGCGCCTGGCCTCTCTCCATCGCCTCTCTCTGCTCTCCCGGCTTTCAACTTTCGACTTGCAACCTCTTCCCTCCCTGCCTCCCGTCTGGGTTTGCTGCTAAACTTAGCCCGCACCACCCCATTCCCGCGAAGGAGCCTCCGATGGCCGAGATGACGCCGCCAGGCGTACCCACACGCACCGAAACCGACAGCATGGGCAAGATGGAAGTGCCCGCCGACCGCTACTACGGCGCGCAGACCGCGCGCTCCCTGATCCACTTCGCCATCGGCAAGGACACCATGCCCCCCGAGCTAATCCGCTCCTTCGGCCTCCTGAAAAAGGCCTGCGCCCTGGTGAACCAGGACCTCGGCAAGCTCCCCGCCGAAAAAGCCCGGCTCATCGCCCAGGCCGCCGACGAAGTCATCGCCGGAAAGCTCCACGACCATTTTCCGCTGCGCATCTGGCAGACCGGCAGCGGCACGCAGACCAACATGAACGTCAACGAAGTGATCTCCAACCGCGCCATCGAGATCGCCGGCGGCGTGCTGGGCAGCAAGAAGCCCGTGCACCCCAATGACGACGTGAACATGTCGCAGTCCTCCAACGACACCTTCCCCACCGCCATGCACATCGCCGCCGCCACGGAGACCTCGCGGCGCCTGCTCCCCGCGGTGCGCAGGCTGCGCGACGCGCTGGACAAAAAGGCCCAGGAGTTCGCCGGCATCGTCAAGATCGGCCGCACGCACCTGCAGGACGCCACGCCGCTCACTCTCGGTCAGGAATTTTCCGGCTGGGTGAGCCTGCTGGAGCGCGATGCCAAGCGCCTCGAACAGGCGCTCGACGGGCTCTACGACCTGGCCATCGGCGGCACCGCCGTGGGCACCGGCCTGAACGCGCACCCGGAATTCGCCGAACGCGCCGCCAGAAAAATCGCCGAGCTGAGCGGATTGCCTTTCCGCTCGCACCCCAACAAGTTCGCCGCGCTATCGGCGCATGACGAGATCGTCTTCGCCAGCGGCGCGCTGAAAACGCTCGCGGCCTCGCTGATGAAGATCGCCAACGACATCCGCTGGCTGGCTTCCGGCCCGCGCTGCGGCCTCGGCGAGCTCTCCCTGCCGGAAAACGAGCCTGGCTCCTCGATCATGCCCGGCAAGGTGAACCCCACGCAGTCCGAGGCCATGACCATGGCCGCCGTGCAGGTGATGGGCAACGACGCGGCCATCGGCTTCGCCGGCTCGCAGGGCAATTTCGAGCTCAACGTCTTCAAGCCGGTGATGATCTTCAATTACCTGCATTCCGTCGAGCTGCTCGCCGGCGTCTGCAACAGCTTCGTGGATCATTGCGCGGTGGGCATCGAGGCCAATCGCAAGCAGATCGATCACTATGTCAAGAATTCGCTGATGCTGGTCACCGCGCTCTCCCCGAAGATCGGCTACGACAAAGCCGCCAAGGCCGCGCACACCGCGCACCACGAACACCTCAGCCTGCGCGAAGCCGTCATCAAGCTCGGCTTCCTCACCGGCGAGGAGTTCGACAAGCTCGTCCGCCCCGAGGAGATGACCCACCCGTGAGCCGCAGCAGGGCGCTCCGCGGCCTGTTTTCCCGGCGCAGAAATGCCCTGCTCTGCCCGCTTCTTCTGCTGTGCGCCGCGGCGCATCCCGCCGCCGCAACTCCTTCTTCGCGGAACGATGCCAGTTCCCAACCTGGCATCCCGTTTATCACCGACGGCGGCGTACCCGGCGGCCCCTGCTTGCGCCTGCAGGGAGTGCTGATGGCGGGGGATTTTTTCGCGGGATTGAAGAGGAAGGACGGCCCGGACGGCACGGAATACCGCCGCGGCGGCGCGCGGGTGACGCGCTATCCCGGGGAGCTGCAACTGAATTTCCAGGTACGCGATTTTCCCTGTCCGGAAAACATCGCAAGCGGCGGCCCGCGCCAATACCTGACCCGCGAATGGATCAACGGCCTGCGCATTGGTTTTTACTGGAAACGCGGATTGCAGACGCGGGCCATCAATGACGTGCGCGACAAGACCGTTTCCGTCGAACGCATCGAGCCGCTGGACGCCCTCGATGCCCAAAGCCTGCCGGAGCGTTTTGTCTGGAAGTTCCGCTGCGTGGTGCCCGGCGACGGCGTTTCGCTCGCCGAGCACCTGGTGATCATCGTGCGCGCGCCCGGCGGAAGAATCGTGGCCCGTGTCGCCGCGCGCTTTTGAGCTATGGGCGCCGCGCGCCTAGGCCCGCGCCACGACTTTTTCCGGCGCGATCTTATAGGTGACCCGCTGTTCGCCGGGCTGCCGGAAAGGATACTTTTCCTTGCCCAGATATTTGAACGCCAGCTTATCGATCAGCTCGTCGGCGCCCTGCTGGGTGATCTCCACGACGCGCCCGCGGATCTCCAGATAGCGGTAAGGGTTTTCCGGATCGGTCAGGGAGAGCGCCACGCGCGGATCGCGGCGCACGTTCTGGTCCTTGACGCGGCCGACCGCGGAATTCACCAGCACGTGCGTGCCGTCGTATTCCACCCACACCGGCGTGCTCTGCGGGCTGCCGTCCTTCAGCAGGGTCACGAAATGCGCGAAGACGGGCTTCTTCAGCAAGCTGACGTGGGATTCGGGAATTTTTTGTGCCATGGAAACCTCCGTGGAGTTTTCTCTCTTCTGCACTGTACCACGGAGCGGGCGCGCCAAGCGGCGCGGCTAGGTGTCGCGGCCGAGGAGCAAAACGCAGGAGACGGCGCCGGGGCCGCCGAGATTGTGGGCCAGGCCGAGGCGGGCGTTGCGGACCTGGCGGGGGCCGGCTTGCTCGCGGAGTTGCGTTACTATTTCGTAAACCATGCGCACGCCGGTGGCGCCGACGGGGTGGCCGAAGGATTTCAGGCCGCCGCTGGGATTGACGGGCAGTTTTCCGCCGAGGGCGCTGTGGCCTTCGGCGACGAATTTCGCGCCTTCGCCGAGTTTGCAGAAGCCGAGATCCTCGTAGTTGGTGATTTCGGTCCAGGTGAAGCAGTCGTGGACTTCGGCGAAGCTGATTTCCCCGGCGGGGTCCTTGATGCCGGCGGCTTTGTAGGCCTGCGCGGCGGCTTCCTGGGTGGCGGGAAAGCCGACGTAGTCGCAGGTGGGATCGAGAAAGGGCTTTCCGGTGCGCACGGCGAGGCCCATGCCCTTCACGGTGATGAGCGGCTTGCCGAGGGCGCGCGCGGTTTCCGCGCTGCAGATGATGGCGGCGGCGGCGCCGTCGGTGGTGGGGCAGCAATCGAAGAGGCCGAAGGGATAGGCGATGAGCGGGGCCTTGAGGACCTGCTCCTCGGTGACTTTCATCTGGAAGTGGGCCTTGGGATTGAGGGCGCCGGCGGCGTGATTTTTCACGGCGACCTTGGCGAGCGATTCGCGCTTCACGCCGTAGGTGTTCATGTAGCGGTTGGCGGCCAAAGCGAACATGCCGGGCGCGGTCGTGCCGTATTCGAGAAAGGGGTCGATGCCTTCGCGCTGCAGGCCGCGCACGGGGCGGTCCTTCAATTTTTCCGCGCCGAGGACGAGGGCCATGCGGACCTGGCCGGAGGCCACGGCCATGACCGCGTTGCGGAAGGCGTCGGTGCCAGTAGCGCAGTAATTTTCGACGCGGGTGATGGGGCGGCCGTGGAAGCGCAGGGCGTCGGCGAGGGTGATGGTGGCCTTGCCGCCGTTCATGCCGGGGGAGAAGGTGCCGAGCCAGGCGGCGTCGAGTTCGTCGAGGCCGACGCCGGCGTCGGAGCAGGCGGCGGTGGCGGCTTCGACCATGAGGTCGGCGAGGCTCTGGTCCACGAGGTCGCCGAACTTGGTGCAGCCGACGCCGATGACGGCGACTTTATCGCGAATGGAAGCGTCCATGAAAACCTCCCGGGGCCAAAGAACTAAACTGGTGAAATCGAAGAGAGATTCCTTCCGACTAGGTCGGAATCTCCGATCGCTGCGCTCGGAATGACCAAGCGGGCCGCAGCGCCTGCTTCTTAAAAGCGTTTGGGGCGGCACTTCCAGTAATAGTGATGGAGGCCGCCGCCTTCCTTGAGCCGGCGAATGGTCAGCTCGACGGGCAGGCCGATGCGAACCGTGTCCGGAGCGCAGTCCACCACTTCACAAAAGATGCGGCCGCCGCCCTCGAGGTCCACCACGGCCGTGGCCGTGGGAGGAAAGGGCGAGGGGAAAAGCTGGTCCACGGAAAAGGTGAAGACGACGCCGGTGCGGGCGAGGGGAACTTCCTTGATGGCGTCGCTCTTGCTGCACTTGGGGCAAAGCCGCTGGTGCTGAAGCTGGCGGGTGCCGCAGTGGCCGCATTCCACGCCGCGCAGGCGGACGTTCTGGGACTCTTCCTTGGCGTAAAAGATGTTGGAGATTTCGAGGGTTTCGCCCTGTTCGCGGAGATAGTCGCAGGACTTGCGCCACTTGGCGTAGGAGCGGAATTCGATGCCGGCGGCGAGCTGCGCGGCAAAGGTCACGCGCGGGCGGTATTTTGCCAGGGCCTCGGTGGCGCGAAGAATCATGGCGCCGGCGCCGTCGCCGTGTCCGGCCAGAAGGAGGTAGTCGCCGGGCTTGGCGGATTCGAGAGCGGCGGCCAGGAGGAGCAGGGGCATGGGCGTGCCGGTGACGCCGATCTGCTCCCACGCGGTGTCCTGCACCTGGGCGGGCTGGAAGCCGAGTTTTTTGGCGAGAGCCAGGTGCGCACCTTTGTCCGGTGAGGAGAGGACGAGTTTGGAGATCTGCACGGGCTCGAGCTGGGCGTTCTGCAGGTTTTTCCGGATGGCGGCGGCCATGCTGCGGGCGTAACCGCGGTCGGTGGTGAATTTGGAGGCGAAGCTGGTGACATAGGGGTCGCGGTCGCGGCGCACGGTCTCGAGGAAATCGTCGGAGACGCCGCCGCGGGTGACGATCTCGGCGAGGACGTGGTCCTTGCCGATGGCGATGGCGGCGGCCGCATCGCCGTAGTTCTGCTCTTCGTCGCCGCCGGCAGCGGCGGCGCGGGTATCGGCGGCGGCGACGAGGATATTGTCCGAGCGGCCGGCGGCGACGGCGTCCGTGGCGGCGCCCAGAGCGAAGAGGCCGGCGCGAAGGGAATTGCCGAAGTCGGCGGTGCGCGCGTCCGGGGGAAGATCGAGGATGGCGGCGATGAGGCCGGCGTTGAGGCGCTCGAGGAAGGGCGCGGTGGTGGTGGCGAAGTAGAGGCCGCCCGCAGAGCCGCCGGGCAGCGTGGCCAGGCAATCCTGGGCCGCGGAAGCGGCCAGGGTGAGCGAATCTTCGTCGAAGCGGTGGGCGGCCAGACGCCCGCCGAGCGAGCGGGATTCCCAGGCGGCGGCGATGGTGTCGCGGGCCACGCGGTAGGCGGGAATGGCTGCGGAGAATGCGGTGATGCCGATCATGTTTGAAAGCACCTCGCGGTTGCTACGTTGCGTCCCGCAGATGAGGAGTCCGCCTGAACTCGAAGAGAGATTCCTCGTTCCGCAAAACCATCCGGAACGCAAAGAACGCGCTGCGTTCGGAATGACGACCTTTGATAACTTTTTCCCGCCAATAAAACAGCTTCTACGAAATCAGTTTGCGGAGCATGGCTCCGCGGTCAATCTCGGTGCGCAGCAGGCGCAACTCCTCGGGCGCGGGCAGCGGCGTTTCGGGCACGGACGCGGGCACGTGCAGCTCGAAGCCGGTGTTGGCCAAAACTTCGGAGATGCTCACGCCGGGATGCACGGACTGAAGGCGCATCTGCAGCGTCCGGGGATCATAATCCAGAACGGCGAGATTGGTGACCACCAGGCTGGGGCCGACGGAATCGGGAATGTCCCACTGGGCGCGGCTGCCGGGGCCGGTGCCGTAACCGATGCCGGAAACGAAATCGACTTTTTCGACGAAGATGTTTTTGGTGTGCTGGCGGAAGAAGGCGACGATGCGCCTGGCGCGGGGAGCGAATTCCAGGCCGACGGTGCCGGGGCCGCGGAAGACGGGCTGGTCGTAAGGGCCGATGCAGGTGAGATTGAGGTTGCCGAAGCGGTCGATCTGCAGGGCGCTGGCGAACATGACGTCGAATTGGCCGGCGAGCTCGAGATCGAAGAGGTCGTCCAGCTCGATGCGCGCTTCGCAGGCGACGAGGGCCTGCTCGGTGTTGATGGAGATCGGCAGATAGGGCAGGCGGTGATTGACGGCGGCGGTGCCGCCGAGCGTGAAAGTGAGGTTGGGGGCGTGGGTGAGTTGCGCGAGGCGCAGGCCGGCGGCGACTTCCCAGCAGCCGGTGCCGGCAGCGGTAAATTCGCCGTCGCGCACGGCGCGGGCCAGGACCGCGGCGATGAGCTCGGCCTTGGAAGCGGGGGCCTCCAGCGGAGCGGACGCAGCGGCGGCGGGCGCGGCGTCTTCGGGGGGCAGCGCGCCGAGCGAGCGGAGATAATCGGCTTCGGTGACGGCGGCGCCGGCGCAGGCGGCGAAGTAGCTGCGGCGGGTGTCGTCGCTCTTCATGGCCGCGGCGTAGCGCTTGAAATCGGCGCGATCCACGCCGTAGAGGCCGGGGCTGGCGGTGGGACGCGCGGCGCCGGGCAGGTGCACGACGCCGGCGACAAAAGCGCCGGGAATGGAGCCCTGGAGATCGGCCTGGATCATGGCTTCGCTTTCGTGGAGCTGGTCGCAGGTGGCGAAGACGCGGCGGGAAGCGCGCGCGAGCAGGGTGTCCATGGAAGCCGCGGGAGCCAGAACGAGATTGCCGAATTCGTCGCTGATCTGCGCGTGGAGCAAGGTGAAGTCCGGGACAAGCGGGGGGACGCAGAGGACGTCGCGGTCGCTGAAGGGATCGCGGGCGATGCGATAGAGGGGATTGTGGCGCACGCAATCGGAAGCGGCGAGCGCGAGGGGCAGGGGGTAATAGGGCGCGCCGCTCGCGGCAGCCTTCAAGCCGAAGGCGAGAAAGGCTTCGCCGATTTCGAGGAGTTCGATTTCGTGTTTTTCGACGGCGCGGCGAAAGGCCGGGGCCAGACCCAGCTCCTCGAAGGCGACATAGGGAGTGAGGATGCGGCGGACGCAGCCGGCGGCGATGAGCAAGTCGGCCTGGATGCCGGTGACCGCGGCGGTGATGAGCGTGAGATTTCTGGCGTTGCGGCGGATGAGTTCGCGGACCAGGGACATCGGGGCGTTGAAATAGGAGAGGCCGCCGAGGGCGATGGTGGCGCCGTCCGGAATGCGCGCGGCGGCTTCGGAAAGAGAGAGCGTTTTCGTGAGGCGCGGGGGCACGGGAGTATTGGTCAGGCCCCCAGGCGCATTTCCGGCACGCGGCCGCGCACGGTCAAGCGCGCTTCGGTGTGCCGCTGCACCTCTTCGGGGGTCCAGCCGGGGGCGACCTCGCGGAGGACCATGCCGCCGGGAGTGATGTCGATGACGGCGAGATCGGTGACGATGGTTTTGACGCAGGCCAAGCCGGTGAGCGGGTAGGTGAGCTTCTTGACCACCTTGGGCGCGCCTTCCTTGGTGTTGTGCTCCATGCAGATGATGAGCTTGCGCGCGCCGGTGGCGATATCCATGGCGCCGCCGATTCCGCCGGAGCCTTTCTGGCCGGGAACTTTCCAGTTGGCGAGATCGCCGTTTTCGGCGACTTGCAGGCCGCCCATGACGGCGACATCGAGGTGGCCGCCGCGGGTCATGAGATGGGCGTCGGACTGGTGGAAAAAGGAAGCGCCGGGAAGAAGGGTGACGGGGACCTTCATGGCGTCCACGACGTCGTAGTCCTCTTCGCCGGGCTTGGCGCGCGCGCCCATGCCGAGAATGCCGTTCTCGCTGTGGAAGTAGACGGTGATGCCCTGGGGGAGATAGTTGGCGATGAGGTTGGGAATGCCCCAGCCGAGATTGACGTAAGCGCCGTCGGGAAGTTCCTGAGCGGCGCGTTCGGCGATCTGTTCGCGGGAGAGGCGCGGTTTATCCGGCATAACGAATCCCCTTGGCCTGCACGATGCGGTGCACAAAAATCGAAGGAGTGACGATGACTTCGGGGTCGAGCGCGCCCACAGGAACGATCTCCTCGACTTCCACGATGGTGGTCTTAGCGGCCATGGCCATGATGGGATTGAAATTGCGCGCGGCCTTGCGATAGACGAGATTGCCGAGGCCGTCGGCCTTTTCGGCCTTGATCAGGGCGTAGTCGGCGGCCAGGGGCATTTCGAGAATGACGCGGCGGCCGTTGATGACGCGCTCTTCCTTGCCGATGGCCACTTCGGTGCCCACGCCCACGGCGGTGTAGAAGCCATAGACGCCGGAAGCCGCGGAGCGCATGCGCTCGCAGAGGATGCCCTGGGGGTTGAGCTCCACGGTGACCTGGCCCTTGGCGAACTGCTCCTGAAAGTAGACGGAGCGGGGGCCGGGAAAGGAGGCGATCATGTGCTTGATCTGCCCGGTCTTGAAGAGCTGGCTGAGCTCGCCTTCGTTGGTGCCGCAGTTGTTGCTGATGGCGGTGATGTTCCTGGTGCCTTTGCGGGCGAGGGCCTGGATAAGATTGTTGGGGAAGCCGGCGCCGCCAAAGCCGCCGAACATGATGGCCGCGCCGTCGGGAATATCGGCGACGGCGGCGTCGAGCGTGGGATAGATCTTCTGTTTCATCGGGCGCGTGTCCTGCCGGGGATTAGTAGTCCTTCACCCACTGGCCGTTTTCCACCTTGTAGCGCGTGGCGACTTCGATGAGGACGCCGTGCGCCTTTTTCGGGGGCACGAAGGTCCACTTGAGCCACGGCATGTTGCCCGGACCGGAGAGTTCCTTGCTCGTCAGGGGGATGCCCGCCTGGTCGAGGTCGCTCACCGTCTTCCGGATGTCGTCCGAGGTGAATGCAATATGGTGCACCCTCTCGCCGTATTTTTCCAGCAGCTTGAGGTCGTAGGGGTTTTCGCTCTCGAAGAACTGCAGGGCGGCGCCGTGGGGATTGACGAAAGTGGCCCAGCGGAGCTTGTAGCCCTGCTCGACGCCCTCGCCCCAGACGATCTGCTTGGCCTGCTCGGGATCGAGGACCGCGAGCATTTGCTGGTAGTCCTTGATGGTGGCGTCGAGATCGCGAACCAGGAAGGAGACGTGGTCGAATTTAACTTTGGGCATGGCAGCTTCCCTTTCGATGGATTGCGCCGCGGCGCGTTGCGTTGCGGAATGGCCGCGCGGCGCTTATCCCACTACGTCGATGAATTCCATGCCGCCGTCGATCTGCAGCACCTGGCCGGTGATGAAGTCGGAGGCGGGCGAAGCGAGGAAGACGATGGCGTTGGCGACATCGGCGGGAGTGCCGATGCGGCCGAAGGGCATGCGCTCGATGATTTTTTCGCGGACGCCGGCGGGAATGCCGAGGCCGGAAGTTTCACCGGGTTCGCGGGCGGCGGTCATGCGCGTGTCAATGATGCCGGGAGCGACGGCGTTGCAGTTGACCAGATACTGGGAGAGCTCGCGCGCGGAAGCCTTGGTCAGGCCGATGAGCGCGGCCTTGGCGGTGGCGTAATTGGCGTTGCCGACGGCGCCGTGCACGCCGGTGATGGAGGAGACGTTGACGATTTTGCGGTGCACGCGGCGGGCGGCGGATTTTTCGAGGCGCGCGGCGTCGCGCCACCTGGCGGCGCAGGCGCGGGTCATGTTGAAGGCGCCGCGGACGACGACGTCCATGACCAGGGAGAACTGCTCGTCGGTCATGCGGTGGAGCATGGCGTCGCGGGTGAGGCCGGCGTTGTTGACGAGAATGTCCAGGCGGCCCCATTGGGAGTGGGCGGCTTCGACCATGGCGGCGGCGACTTCCGGAGAGGCCACGCTGCCGAGGGCGATCGCGGCGTCGCTGCCGGCGGCGCGGACGGCTTCGGCGGCTTCCCGCGCGGGCTGTTCGTCGAGGTCGTTGACGACGAGCCGGGCGCCGGCGGCGGCGAGAGCGACGGCCGTGGCGCGGCCGATGCCGCGCCCGGAGCCGGTGACGATGGCGACTTTGCCGTCGAGGGGCTGCATGCCGGGCACGGACTAGTAGCTCTTCGGGAGGCCGAGGCGCTCGCCGATGAAGTTGAGGATCATCTCGTCGCTGACCGGGCCGACCTTGTGCAGGCGGATGTCGCGCCAGTAGCGCTGCATGTCGTACTCGCGGCTGTAGCAGTAGCCGCCGAGGACTTGCATGCCGCCGTCGGTGACTTCGCCGCCGAAATCCGCGGCGACGAGCTTGGCCATGTTGGCCTCGATGGCGCAGTCGCGGCCCAGGGACTGCAGCCAGGCGGCCTTGTAGGTCATGAGGCGGATGAGCTCGACCTTGGTGCGCATCCAGGCGATCTTGTGCTGGATGGCCTGGAACTGGCCGATGGGCCGGCCGAAGGCCTTGCGCTCCTTGGCGTACTGCAGGGCGTCGTCGAAGGCGGCCTGGGCCTCGCCGAGGCAGAGGGCGGCGGTGAGGATGCGCTCGTTATTGAGCATGCCGAGAATCTGGTAGAAGCCCTTGTCCTTTTCGCCGAGGAGGTTTTCCCGGGGAACTTTGACGTTGTCGTAGAAAACCTCGAAGGACTGGGTGGCGCGGATGCCGAGCTTGTCGAGCTTGCGCAGGCGGACGCCGGGAGCGTTCTTGTCCACCAGGAAGACGGAGATGCCGTCGGCTTTCTTGGCGACCTTGTCGTTGGTGCGGGCCACGACGATGAGGAAGTCGGCGACGTTGGCGCTGGTGGTCCAGACCTTCTGGCCGTTGAGGAGGAAGTGGTCGCCGTGGTCGACGGCGTTGGTCTTCATGGCGCCGAGAACGTCGGTGCCGCCATCGGGCTCGGTGAGAGAGAGCGAGAACATGATCTTGCCCTGGGCCAAGAGCGGAAGATATTTGCGCTTCTGCTCTTCGCTGGCGCAGAGCTGCAGAGTCTTGGCGCCGAAGCAACTGGACATGAAGAAGGTGAGGCCGATGGAGCCGCTGCGGCGGGCGAGCTCCTCGACGACGATGGTCATGTCGAGGACGTCGCCGCCGGCACCGCCGTAGGCTTCGGCGATGGGAATGCCCAGGAAGCCGCCTTCGGCCAGGGCCTTCCAGATCTTGTGGGGGAACTCTTCCTTTTCGTCCATCTAACTGCCGGAAAATTGCCTGAATTTTCCTGGATTCTTCGGCGTACTTGGACATATTCGGAGAAATGAGTTTGAGTCTGGGGCAGTTGCGAAGGGCAACAACAGAAGAAAGCGCCGAGCGCACACCAAATTTGCGGGCTTCGTAATTGGCAGAACAAATCACACCCCGCCTGTCTGAGAGGCCGCCTACAGCCACCGGCAAACCGGCA